>JAAFJF010000021.1 GCA_013298815.1 Polaromonas sp.
ACGAAGATTTGATGCGTTTAGGCCCTGAGCTTGCAAATTTGCCATTGGTGACGGCGGGTTCTGGCGTGGCCCTTGGTTTGCCGCAAAATTTCGGCATTGCAACTACAGGAGCATCTGCTTCACAAGCCGCTGCTTTGCCTGCGGCCAAAGGCTGGCAAGCTGTGGTGTCTGGTAGCTGTTCACAGGCGACCAATGCACAAGTTGCAGCTTGGAAAGCCAGCGGCCGCCCACATAAAGCATTGAATTTAGTTGAAATTTTAGGAAATGGCGAACAGCACCGCGTTGAAGTATTCCAAGTGCTGATGTGGGCCTTACATTTGATGCGTGCCGGGCCTGTGTTGATATATTCAACGGCAGATGCAGAATCAGTCAAAACTATGCAATCTGCGCTTGGCATAGACGAAACAGCTGCGCGAGTTGAACAAGCGCTGAGCGCGATTGCCAAGGGTTTGGTTGAACTCGGCGTATATCAACTGGTCGTCGCAGGCGGCGAAACTTCAGGTGCTTGCGTGCAGGCGCTAGGCGTGGAGCAAATGCAGATCGGCCCGCAAATCGATACGGGCGTGCCGTGGTGCTATGGTTTTAGCAATGCAACGGGTGCCAACATTCACATCACCCTTAAGTCAGGCAATTTTGGCAGCGCTGATTTTTTTACAAAAGCTTTCGCACTATTAAAGTAAACATCAATTAAAAGAACGCCAACATGCCAAAATTCGCCGCCAATTTGACGATGATGTATCCTGAACTGCCGTTTTTGGACCGCTTCGAAGCTGCAGCCAAAGATGGTTTTAAGGCGGTGGAATACTTGTTTCCCTACGCTTTTGAGGCCAAAGAACTGGCTGCTAGGCTCAAAAACAATGGCTTGCAGCAAGTTTTGTTCAACCTACCGCCGGGCGGCGTGGATGCTAAATCCATAGATGAGGCTTGGAACAACGGCACGCGCGGTATCGCGTGCATTGCAGGGCGCGAAGCTGAATTTGCAGCCGGTACGGACTTGGCACTTCGCTATGCGGAAGTTTTGGAATGCCCGAGATTACACATGATGGCGGGCTTAGTTTCGGATGGTAAAAATAAAGCCGATGTTCGTGGAACCTACGTCAACAATGCCAGAACCGCTAGCCAATTGGTAGCAAAGCAAGGCATCAACCTGCTGCTAGAACCCATCAACACCCGCGATATTCCGGACTTTTTCCTAAACCGCCAAGATGAGGCGCATGCTTTGATTGCTGAAATCGCAACAAATTCCAATATTTCAAATGTCAAAGTGCAAATGGATTTGTACCACTGCCAAATTGTTGAAGGCGACGTCGCCATGAAAATCCGCCAATACCTGACTACTGGCAATGTTGGCCATTTCCAAATCGCTGGGGTGCCAGAGCGACATGAGCCAGACATTGGCGAGTTGAATTACCCGTATTTGTTCGACCTGATCGACAGTTTGGGCTATGACGGCTGGATTGGGTGCGAATACAAGCCCAAACTGGGTGGGCAGCCCAATGGTACATCTAGCGGCTTGGGATGGCTGAAACCTTATTTAGGCTAAATTTACTATTATTTTTATAGCTGCTCAGGCAGAAAATACGCCGGCTATAGCCATATTTAATACCTAAAAATTGCTATAATTTTATTAGCAATTATCAAGCATCAAGCTTCAAAAGTAGCGTAAGCTGCCTCATCCATCAAACCTGCCAATTGAGTTGAATCGGTCAATGTCACCTTGAAAAACCAGCCATCTTGCAGCGGCGAAGTATTTGCCAGTGATGGATCTGCGCGTAAAGCTTCGTTCACCTCCGTGACTATGCCGCTGGCAGGCATGTAAACGTCGGCAGCGGTTTTGACGGATTCGACCACCCCAGCCACGTCTTTTTGAAAGATGGATTTGCCGATTTCAGGCAAATCGACGAAAACGATGTCTCCCAAGGCGTCCTGCGCATGGTGCGTAATACCAACGGTGGCAAAGTCACCATCGAGGCGAATCCAAACTTGTTCTTCAGTGTATTTAGTGCTCATGTGTGAAATTCTACCGATAACTGAGCGCGAATCAGCCCATATAAAGCGATAAACATTCTGAGAAGCCCGATAATCTAAGGATGTCTGCAAATTCACCCTCAAAAGTCCTCTTCGGCTTCCACGCCATCAACGTGCGGCTCAAAACCGCCCCTAAATCCGTCATCGAGATCTACCACGACGCCACCCGCCGCGATGCGCGCATGCGCCAATTTATCGCCAAAGCGTCCGATATGGGCATGAAATTGATCGAATCTGACGGCGAACGCCTAGTGAAACTAGCCGGCGGCCACGGCCACCAAGGCGTCGTTGCCAAAGTTGAAGCCGTCACCCAAGTGCATTCGCTGGACGAATTGCTTGAAAACCTAGAAGCCGCTAACGAAGACGTGCCACTGGCAGAACGCGTGAACCCGCTGATTTTGGTGCTAGACGGCGTGACCGACCCGCACAACCTAGGCGCTTGCCTGCGCGTGGCCGACGGTGCGGGTGTGCACGCCGTGATCGCCCCCAAAGACAACGCCGCCGGCATCAATGCCACGGTGGCCAAAGTCGCCAGCGGCGCTGCCGAAACCGTGCCCTACTTCATGGTCACCAACCTGGCGCGTACGCTCAACGAATTGAAAGAGCGCAATATATGGGTCATAGGCACTAGCGACCAAGCCACCAAAAACCTGTACCAATCCGATCTGAAAGGCCCGGTCGCTTTGGTTTTAGGTGCTGAAGGCGACGGCATCCGCCAGTTGACTGCCAAAACCTGCGACGAGCTGATCAGCATCCCCATGATGGGCGCGGTTGAAAGCTTGAATGTGTCGGTTGCCAGTGGCGTTTGCTTGTACGAAGCCATGCGTCAGCGCACCCAAGTTTCACTTTAATCTGCAAACTATTTTTACAAAGAGAGTCAATATGCAAAAAATTACTACATTTTTAATAGCAGTCTTAGCAACATTCACGCTGGCTAGCTGTACCCAAGAACAACAGAACAAAATCAGCCGTGACATTCAAAACTGGACAGGAACCAATGGCGTTCTCGAGGTTTATGCGGGAGACAAAGTTGTTCGTCGTTTCCTGAAAATCGACAAAATCAGCACCGCCATGGGCACAGACGACGGCAAAGCCCGTGCTTACCGCTTTGGCTACGGCGTTTTGGATGAAAACTTGAACATGATTGCCGATGCGGGCGAGAAAAAAGTTTATTTCGAAATCAGTGATTACGCAACGAATTACGTGTTTTTTGAGAATCCACGGTAAATCACCCGGGTTTTAAACCACACCAAATGCGCCCAACAGCGCCCCAGCACCGAGTAGCCACAACAGGTGGATTTTAGTTCTCCACACTAAAAGCATACAAGCTACCCCTGAGAGCCACAGCGGCCAATCCTTAGCTGGCTGGCTATGCCCTGCAATCAGCAACCAGCCAGTTGCTATCAACAAGGCAATCACGATAGGTGCCATACCCTGCTTAAAAGCACGTACGATGCGTAGCTCGCGGTTGTGATGACCCCAGCGTGCGGCCATAAATGTCAGCGTGGTGCTGGGGAGCATGATGCCAAACATGGTAACAAAGACACCAAATAACGCATAAGCCAAACCCATCCACCCAGTTTGCAGACCGCCGCCAGCGTTTAAGCCAACATTCCACCCCATCAACGCGACAAACAGCACATTTGGCCCTGGTGCGGCTTGCGCTAGAGCAATGCTGGACGTGAACTGGGCGTCTGTAAGCCAATGCTGCTCAGCTACGAGATAACGCTGCATATCTGGCGCGGTGGTAATAGCCCCGCCTACAGCCAAAAGTGACAAGGTGGCGAAATGTGTGAACAGGTTCAGCCAGTCGGCAGCCGTCAAGTTCAAAATCATGGTTTGTCGCCTTTGATTGAACCGTGGGCTTGTTCCACGAAGCCGAGTTGCCGGTAAGCCCATAACGTAGCCATAGTCCCTAAACCCAACAACACCCACGCCAGTGGAATCCGAAGTATCGCAACTGCTATAAATGTCATAGCTGCCAAGGCAGTGCACACGCTAGCTGACATCACGTTTGCCTTCAAAGCGGTGACCAATCGCAGCCCCACTGCTGCAATAAGCCCTGCAGAGACGGCACCCATGCCTTTGAGTGCGCCCTGCGCCATGGGCATATCGGCGACACTGGCAAACAAGGCGGCGATGACCAAAACGACCAGCAGCGGAAAGGTCAAAATCCCCGCCAATGCCGCCAAACCACCGCGCAGGCCGAAGTAGCGATCACCAATCATCAGCGCCAAATTGACCACGTTCGGGCCAGGCAAAATCTGCGCAACAGCCCAGTCTTCGATGAACTCTTCGTTGGTTAGCCAGCGTTTTTCGTCGACCAAAACGCGTTGAACGACCGCTAATACGCCACCAAAACCCTGCAAAGCCAGCCAGGTCATAGACCAAAACAGGTCAGCGCAAGACACTGGTTGGGGACGAATGGCAGGTAGATTGGTGGTTTGGGAAGAAGTTTCAGAGACGACAGGCATGCCGCAATCTTAACCTTACAGACTGTGAAATTAGGACAAAACCGCTTAAAACCTTACACTAGGGGGTTACCCCAAGTCAGTTTACATATTCCCCATGAACGCCTCAGTCGACGTCTCCCACAACCGCAAGGATGTTTCACATTTCGCTCGCGCCGCCAAGCCGCTTTCCAGCTACAAAAAGTACTGGGCGGCCCGCTTTGGCACGGCCAAGTTTTTGCCCATGAGCCGCGCCGAGATGACTGCGCTGGGCTGGGACAGCTGCGACATCATTCTGGTGACCGGTGACGCCTACGTGGACCACCCCAGCTTTGGCATGGCCGTGATTGGCCGCATGCTGGAAAATCAGGGCTTTCGTGTCGGCATCATCGCGCAGCCCGACTGGCAAAGCGCCGAGCCGTTCAAAGCGCTGGGCAAACCCAATTTGTTCTTTGGCGTGACGGCGGGCAACATGGATTCCATGATCAACCGCTACACGGCAGACCGCAAAATCCGCAGCGACGACGCCTACACCCCCGGCGACATTGGTGGCAAACGTCCCGACCGCGCCGCGATTGTCTACAGCCAGCGCTGTCGTGAAGCGTGGAACGACGTGCCTATCATTCTGGGCGGTATCGAAGGCTCGCTGCGCCGCATCGCACATTACGATTACTGGAGCGACAAAGTGCGCCGCTCGGTGGTGGTGGACGCCAAGTCCGACCTGCTGCTGTACGGCAATGCCGAACGCGCGATTGTGGAAATCGCCCACCGCCTGGCTGCCAAAGAGCCGATCACGTCGATTACCGACGTGCGCGGCACGGCGTTTGTGCAGCGCAGCAGTGTGGAGGGCTGGTTTGAGATCGACTCCACCAGCGTGGACGAGGTGGGCCGCGTGGACCAGCTGGTGAACCCCTACATGATGAGTGCGGATGTGGCGCGTGAGCAGGGCGGCACCTGCGTGCAAGACCCGGCTGCGCCTGATGCCAAAATCGGCTTGCTTGACGGCAATATCAAGCCGATCAAATTCGTCGTCAATCCCGCGCTGACCCACAAAAACAACATGGTCAAAACGGCGCGTGACAAAACCGTCATCCGCCTGCCCTCTTTTGAGAAAGTCAAATCTGACGCCGTGCTCTACGCCCACGCCAACCGCGTGCTGCACTTGGAGACCAACCCCGGCAACGCCCGCGCCCTGGTGCAAGCCCACGGCGAGGGAACGACAGCCAAAGACGTATGGATCAATCCGCCGCCGATTCCGCTGACCACGGCCGAGATGGATTTGGTGTTTGATTTAGGCTATGCCCGCAGCCCGCACCCGAGCTATGCGGACGCCAACGGCAGCCACGACCACAGCACCAAAATCCCCGCGTGGGAGATGATTCGTTTCAGCGTCAACATCATGCGCGGTTGCTTCGGCGGCTGCACGTTTTGCTCCATCACCGAGCATGAAGGCCGCATCATCCAAAGCCGCAGTGAAGACTCAGTCATCAAAGAGGTCGAGGCGATTCGTGACTCGGTCAAAGGCTTCACCGGCACGATTTCAGACCTGGGCGGCCCGACCGCCAATATGTACCGCATCGGCTGCAAAACCCCCGAGATTGAAGCCGCCTGCCGCAAGCCCAGCTGCGTCTACCCCGGCATTTGCCCGAACCTGAACACCAGCCACACCCCGCTGATCAACATGTACCGCCGCGCCCGTGCGCTCAAAGGCGTGAAAAAGATCCTGATCAGCTCCGGCCTGCGCTACGACCTGGCGGTGCAAAGCCCCGAGTACGTCAAAGAACTGGTGACCCACCACGTAGGCGGCTACCTGAAAATCGCGCCCGAACACACCGAGCAAGGCCCGCTCACCAAGATGATGAAGCCCGGCATCGGTAGCTACGACAAGTTCAAAACCCTGTTTGAAAAGTACAGCGCAGAGGCGGGTAAAAAGCAGTACCTCATCCCCTACTTCATCGCCGCCCACCCCGGCACGAGTGATGAGGACATGATGCATCTGGCCATCTGGCTGAAGAAAAACGGCTTCCGCGCCGACCAAGTGCAAACCTTCTACCCATCGCCCATGGCCACCGCCACGACGATGTACCACACCAACAAAAACCCCCTGCGCAAAATCACCCGCGACAGTGAAACGGTAGACATCGTCCGTGGCGACAAACGCCGCCGCCTGCACAAAGCCTTCCTCCGCTACCACGACGCCAACAACTGGCCGCTCCTGCGCGAAGCCCTCAAAACCATGGGCCGATCCGACCTGATAGGCAACGGCAAACACCACCTCATCCCCACCTTCCAGCCGCTCAACAGCACCGGCTACACCAGCGCGCGGAAGAAGAATTCGACGTCTGATTCTGGGACTTCGGCAGCGCTGAATGTGCAGGCCAAACCGGGACGGATGTTGACGCAGCATACAGGCTTGCCGCCTCGGGATAATGGGTCGAACAAATCATTTAAATCCACAAAACCTAGGAAATGAAATATGAATTACTCCTTTGCAACAATCACCACAATATGCGTATCGTTACTTGCCGGATGCGCTTCTCAAACTGGGGTTGTTTCTATGGGAAGTAATAAATACATGATTGCTAAACAACAAGCCACCGGATTCCCTGGTTTAGGAAATATGAAGGCTGAAGTACTTATTGAAGGCTCTGCTTATTGCGCATCAAAAGGTAATGACTTTCTGCTGCTATCAGCAAAAGAAACACCGCCACCATACATTCTGGGCAACTATCCGCGAGTTGAAATTGAGTTCTCTTGTCAGAACAAGTGACGATTTCCACAAGGAGCATAAATAGGGTTAGGTCTTGCGATATTACGTAGCATATGCCAAGTTGCTACAAATAAAAAAGCACCTTGGGCAATGAATACCTCGGCTACAGCCAAATTTACCTCTTACTTCCCGCATTTCATAACTAAAGTTCAGAATCGCGACCTCAGCCGCACAATCTGAAGCGTTTCTGCATCTGGTTTTCTGTAGATCAAGACCAAGTCGGGTTTGATGTGAGCCGTCATTCCCGTGAAGGCGGGAATCCACTTTTGCCGCGATGGATTCCCGCCTTCGCGAGAATGACAGTGATTTCTAACATCTAAATATGCATCTAGCCGGCGTATTTATTGCTTAAGCAGCTATGATATTTATAGCTATTTAAATTGCATGCAACTGTATAAATTATCAGTATAATTATTGGAAATTCACCATTAAAAGCTGAAAACCTTGTATGAACGACCACCACATCAAACTCTTTGAATCTGTCAATGTGCGCTCGCATTGGGATACTGCGCAGGAGAAATGGTATTTTTCCGTGGTGGATGTAGTGCAAGTGTTGACTGATAGCAGCATCCCTAAGCGCTACTGGAGCGACCTGCGACGTAAGCTTGAAAAGGAATCAGGGCAACCGTACGAGGAAATCGTACGGTTGAAAATGTCTTCTGCAGATGGGAAATCGCGTGAAACGGACACGGCAGACGTTCAAACGCTGCTGCGTTTGATTCAGTCCATCCCCTCCCCCAAAGCCGAGCCTTTCAAATTGTGGCTCGCTAAAGTCGGCTACGAGCGCATGCAAGAAATCGCCGACCCCGCCCAAAGCCTAGACCGTGCCCGCGAAAACTGGCAAAAACTGGGGCGTAGCGAAAAGTGGATTCAGCAACGCATGACGGGGCAGGAAACCCGCAACAAGCTCACCGATTACTGGCAAACCCATGGTGTAGAAAAATCAGACGAGTTTGCGTTGCTGACCAATATCATCCATCAAGAGTGGGCGGGTGTGAGTGTGAAAGAGCACAAAGCGCTGAAGACACTCGATAAGACAAATTCAACCCAAAACCTACGCGACCACATGAGCGAGGCAGAGTTGATTTTTACTGCGCTTGCCGAACTATCCACCCGCCAAATCGCTGTCAAGCAAGTTGCACAAGGTTTGCAAGAAAATGCAAAAGCGGGCGTAGCAGGTGGCCGTGTGGCTAAACGAGCGAAAGATGACTTAGAGCAGCAAACTGGCCAAGCTGTGGTTACAAGTAGCAATTTTTTACCGCCTGTGAAGACGGTTGCTGGCTTGCCTCTTCGGTTTCCGCGTCAGAACAACAGGGTTAAGGCAACAAAGACTAAAAAAGTCTAAAAAATAAAAAAATGCACCTAGCCTACGTATTTATTGCCTAAACAGCTATTTTATTTATAGCATTTCATAGCCCAAGCTCAGAATACGAGCCGATTCGCACGAGCTGAGGCGTAGCTAGAGATTCTTTCACGCTTTCCAAGGTCTTAAACGTGAAGCCCAACGCCTTGGTATGGCGAAGGCAGGCTTCTGAATAAGCGTGCATATCACCTTGGTATTTTGCAGTACACAAACCACGCATCACCGGTAATTGCACAGGGTTGGCGATACGCTTAAAGTTCTAAATCAGCACACTATTGACGTCATGGTAGGCCGCACAAGCTATGTGCAAAGCATCAAAACCGCACTTTTTTTCAAATCACCGCCGAGCATTGGATTCCCGCCTTCGTAAGAACGACATTTTTTTCTAACGAAATTACAACTGATATTAATGTATTTATTACATGCATAGCTATACATTTCATAGCATTAAAACTAAATTACTAGCGCATCTAAAGGGCTCAGCGCTCCAAAATGCATCACCTACAAGACATGTGTATCAGTTATAGTAAAAACTAAGTCGCTAGCAAAGCAAGTTTCATCTGCTAAACCAGCGATAGCAAATTCAAACGTTAGTTGTTAATGCTGATTTTTAGAAAACTACTTCAATGAAGCATCACTTAATATACTTCTGCAGCCGCATCCAATGATGACCCAACACCCTTTGGTTTTGCTTGAAGCGAACGAAGCGTCTTGTTCGTTGTTTGAAATGTACGCCGCCGAGTTCCCCAACAGCCAACTTGCTCAAATCCTTCAACAAAGCATTTGCACACCCACGCAGTTCTCAACCACCTACGAATTAAACTGGTGGTCGGCTTGGGCAACCTTATACCTAGGTGTTGGGCCAGATGAACACACCTTAGTGAATCAAAATGTATTGAACGCCTCCAGTACGCGCCAATCGTTTTGGCAATTGCTACAAAACCACGGTTTGACAGTAGGTCTTTTTGGTACGGCAGGAGCTCATATTTGGAAACCGTTACGTGATAAAACCTTGGCTTTTTTCTTACCAGAAAAATACGCTGACCACGTATTGCCGTTTCCTAACGCATTAAGGCGCTACGCTGAGTTAAAGTCAAAACTATCACTCGCCAATGATGGCTATTTACCCAATAACCAAATCCTCTCAAGCCTTGCACTGTTACCGCTTTTATTTCGGCACTTTCGAGTCGAGCACTTTGCGCTTTTGATACCGTGGCTACGTCACACACCACACAACAAAGCCGCATTGCTCGTGCGTGCAAGGTTGGCGCATAAGATTGATTTAGAAAAATTTCTTTTGCAGTACCAAAAAACCAAGCCTGATTTCGCCAGCTTTAATGTGGGCTTGATCGCTACAGGTCAGCATATTTTTTTGGGCGAATGGTTAGCTTGCAGCACCGCAGCAAGACGACGCCACCCGCTCACGACATTGATGCACGATTTTGACCATAGCCTTGGCTTGCTGCTACGCTCATGCAAAAAAAATAACGCGAATTTCATGATTGCTTCGGGCATTGGTCAACAACCCAGTGTTGACATCCCTTCAACGAAATTGGCACCCCAATGGATATTGAACGATTTACCCCGCTTAATGCACACCATTCGCTTTCCGCACCCCGTGACGCGCTCACATACCATGCGCCCCAACATCACATTGCTAACCAGGAATGAAACAGAAGCTCGCGACTTGAAAACAAGACTGGAACGTTTACGCACATCTGTTGGAAAAATTTTTTCGGTAACGCAAAGCGACTGCCAACTCAGCCTGCATTTGAACGAAGCCGCCCTCGCGCCCTACGACAAAGCGTTGGCGAAATTTGATCGGAAAAAGGTCGCTCACCGTCATATTGAAAGACTCGGGTTAAAACTATCCTTCAATCCCACATTAAATGGCGTACATGATTCACGTGGTTTATTGACTTTTCTTCGTATTGACCAATTCAAAAGCCCAGATAAACACACAAAGGCAGGTTGCACCTACTTTAATAAACCTGCTGTTGATCTGCGGCACGTCATGCCAACTTTGCTGGGTTATTTTGAAATTGAACCCTTGATAAGTATGGCTGCACCCATGGCCGCTTTATTAGGCTTATAACCATTCGCCCCAAGTTATTGGCAACAAGCTGCTGGCAACCCAAAGTTTGCGCCTGTGCTCAAAGTCACGCAGGCGCATGGGTTGCAGTTTTGCGCTTAGCCGACATAAAATCGTACGGTTAAAAATGAGTACCCCTTGAGCACTGTCTTACAAATCAAAGTCAAACCCAACGCCAGGCAAAGCAGCTTGACGCTGCTGGAAGACGGGACTTGGGTGGCGCAGATCAAGTCATTACCTGTGGATGGCAAAGCCAACCTTGAATTGATTGGCTTGGTCGCCGCGCAGATGGGTTGCACGAAGGCTGCGGTGAGTATTAAAACTGGATCTTCGGGGCGGGTGAAGCTGGTTAAGATTGACACCTAAATGAACCAACAGGCCGATACCTACTTCTCCGCTGGCTGCGGGCGCTGCGCCAAAGGCGGCACGCCAGCTTGCAAGGTCAAGACGTGGGCGGCTGAATTGGCGGCTATGCGGAGTTTGGTACTGGACGCTGGGTTGACTGAGGAATGCAAATGGGGCGTGCCTTGCTATACGGTTAATGGAGGCAACGTCGTGATCATCCACTCCTTCAAAGAATACTGTGCTTTCTTGTTCTTCAAAGGTGCTTTAATAAAAGATCCGAAAGGTATATTGATTCAGCAGACTGAGAACGTGCAAGCTGGTCGGCAGCTGCGGTTTAAGGATGTTCGTGAGATCACCAAGCTGAAAACCACCATCAATGCCTACCTGCAAGAAGCCATTGCGATTGAAAAAGCAGGTTTAAAAGTAACTAAAAAAGAGACACCAGAATTTGTCATACCAGAAGAGTTTCAAGCCAAACTGGACAAATCCCCTGCCCTGAAATCCGCTTTTGGGGCGCTGACACCGGGGCGACAGCGGGCTTATTTGCTGCATTTTGCGGGAGCAAAACAATCTGCCACCCGAACGACTAGAGTTGAGAAATGTATGCCGCAGATTTTGAATGGCAAAGGTTTACTGGACTCATGAGTAAGCTTTTACCAATCTCCACCCTCCTTTATTGGCTTGATTTACTTGGGGTGGCCGTCTTTGCCGCGAGTGGCACGCTGGCTGGGTTGGCTGCACGCTTAGATATATTGGGGGTTTTGGTACTGGCTTCTAGTACGGCAGTGGGCGGCGGCACGATTCGGGATGTTTTATTGGGTCGTTACCCCATCTTTTGGATCAAAGACTCAGGGCCTATTTATGCCGTTTTAACAGCTACCGCATTCACTCTACTGTGGGTTCACTACCGCCCTATTCCTATGAATGCGCTGTTGATTGCGGATGCGCTGGGGCTGGCTTTGTTTGCCATTTCTGGTGCTCAAGTTGCCGAAAAAGCGGGCTGTCGCTTGCCTGTGGTCGTGCTGATGGGCACGCTGACAGGTGCGGGTGGCGGGGTTTTACGGGATTTGATGTCTGCAAAAATTCCGCTAATTTTACGGCAGGATATTTATGCATCAGCCGCAATCGCTGGCATTTTGGTTTACGCGCTGTTGCGCAAAGCAAACGTACCAACGGGTGGCGCGTTTGCAGGAGGATTTATAACGGTTGCTCTAACCCGCTTAGCTGCTATTAACTATGGCTTAGAACTGCCGGTCTTTTCGTTACCTCAATAGAACGCGTAAAACAATGTCTACAACCCACTTTCCTAAAACCACGCCAGTTTTGATCGCCGGTGGTGGCCCTGTCGGGCTAAGTTTGTCGGCGCTACTGGCGAGTTTTGGCATTTGCAGCTTGGTGATTGAAAACGACCCGTCTTACTGCACTGGCAGCCGCGCGATTTGCATGTCGCGGCGGTCGCAGGAAATTTTGGGCTGGGTGGGTGCGGACAAACCCTTGGTGGAAAAGGGGCTGTCATGGGTGGGTGGGCGTAGTTATTACCGCGACACGGAGGTGCTGCACTTCCAAATGCCCAACGACCCAACGCAGCGCTTTGCGCCCATGGTGAATATTCAGCAGTATTTTGCGGAGCAATTTGCGCACGAAGCAGCTCAAAAATATGGCGATTTGGTGGATGTGCGGTGGAATTGCACTGTAAAAGCCGTGCGAGAAGTCAAAGACGGCAATGAAGTCGATGTGATCGACGTTGACGGCAAGACGCAGACCGTGCGAGCCGACTGGCTGGTCGCCTGCGATGGGGGCCGCAGCACCGTGCGCGAGCAACTGGGGCTGCAGCTACAAGGCATGCAGTACGACGGCAAGTACGTGATTGTGGATATCCGCCAAAAAACCAAGCGTGACGTTGAGCGGCTGGCCTGGTTTGACCCGCCTAGCAACCCCGGCTCCACCATTTTGATGCACCGCCAGCCTGAGGATGTGTGGCGGATTGACTACCAGATTCGGGATGACGAGGACCCCGTCGAGGCCATCAAACCCGAAAACGTGCTGCCCCGCGTGCAAAGTCATTTGACGATGATTGGTGAGAATGAGCCGTGGGAGCCGCTGTGGATATCGATCTACAACGCCAAATGCCTGAGTTTGGAGAAATATAGGCATAAGCGTGTGCTATTTGCGGGTGACGCCGCGCATTTGGTGCCGATTTTTGGTGTGCGTGGGCTGAATTCTGGGCTGGACGATGCGGGTAACCTAGCTTGGAAGCTGGCGCGCGTCATCCAAGGCACATCGCCGGACAGATTGCTGGACACCTATTCCACCGAACGCGTCCACGCCGCGCATGAAAACATGGCTTTCGGCGCGAAAAGCACGGAGTTCATGGCACCGCCCAATTTTGCTTTCAAGCTGATGCGAGAGGCGACTTTGAAGCTGGCTTTGGCAGACGAGAAAGTGCGGTCGCTGATTAACCCACGGCAATCGACGCCGATTCATTACGTTGGCTCAGCTTTGAACGTGCAGGATAGCGACGTTTGGAGCAGCGATTTAACTGCGCCAGGCATGCCGATGCCAGAAGTGTTGCTCGAAGACGGTTCGCATCTATCGCAGCAATTCGGCAAAAGCTTTGTTTGCGTTGTCTTGGGAGCAACTTTAGAGCCAACAAAACAAACGGGGTTAGAGCAAAAGGGCATCAAAATTTATAGCTGCTTAGGCAGTAATTACGCTGGATACAGCCAGTTTAGACTATCTAATCTTACCGAATCAGCCCTGATACTGGTGCGGCCTGATGGCTATGTGATGGGGCGCTGGAAAGGCACGGCTATTGCGCCGTTATTGGCTGCAATGAAACAAACGGGAGTGAGCTTATGACACCAACCACTGCGCTGCCCACGGAAATAACCATGTCTGCACAAGATTTAGACCTGACCTACACCGCCCTGTGCAACGCCCTAGCCAGTGTGGGTGAGGCGCAAGCGCAGTCATTTTTAGCAATGCTCAGCCTCTCCCTCATTGCCCACAGCCCAAGCACAGCGCGGGTGCTGACGTTGATTGCGCAGGCTGAGACGCAATGCTTGGGACAGTAGAGTAGGCTAAACCACCCAAGCGCCATCTCGGTAAATCACTCGCTCATCTAGCACGACTAGCTCGGTCACGGCAAACACGTCGATGTGGTATTTGCCATCGCCACGCTTGAAGTTGGGTTTGCCGTAGATGCCGTGTTTAGCGCCTAACGACAAGTGCATGCCACACATACGCTCATAACTGCCAATGTCGCTGACAGTGCGGGTTTGGGTGAATGCGCGGTTCAAACCCATGCCAAGCTCTCGCAGCCAGACCACGCCTTCATCGGCGCGGATATTGGCCAGCACGTTGTCAAATTCTGGTGTGCTGTCTTCTGTGTCTACGACTTGGCCTTTGTCAACAACTAAAGTGATGGGCTTAGCGGGGCGGTTGACTTTGAATGTGGTATCGCCAAAGGCGTGAATGCGTACGCGACCATTCACCGCTTCTAAGTCTTTGGCCTCAGTAAACACCTCACCAATCGGGAACTGGCCGCCTACGTTTGGCATATCGCTATAGTCACCTACATTGAGTTTGGCTGATTCAAACGATGAACCAAAGAAGAGTTTTGCATCCGGAAACTGTGCGCCGCCACTGTCTAGCCAACCGCCTTTGGCGTTATCTATGGCGGTTTTGAGTCCATGACCTGTGCCCAGAAAATAAGCCGCATCGTAAGCCAAAGCGTCGATGTAATAGTCTATTTCTGCGCCTTGCATGCGTTTGAGATGCACATGCTCAATCACTTTGAGCCCTCGCTTGAACAGCTCGACACGGATGCGGAAGGCCTCTAATCTGAAATTAGTCGATTGCACCAAAACAACCAAATCGGATGCCATCAAGCCCGCAAATATACCCAAAACGGCTTCAGGCGTGTGGATCGCAAAATCGACGAATTGCGCCTCTGGCAAGCAGTGCCTGTAGGCATCGGTCAAGATGTGAGCAAGCTCGCAGTTGGTATCAAACACCACAACGGCCCTGTGTTTAAGGGTGTGGCGAAAGACTTGGGTCAATAAGTCATTGACATTTTTTTCTGCTATCGCGTTCATATTTTCACTTTGCTGACGTTGTAGCTTGTGCCAAACGCACCGCTTCATCGACAAAGCTGTAAACCTCTAGCGGAATTCGCCCATTAGGGCCCTGCAAAGCCTTGTTACGGTATTGCCCCAGGCGGACCACCACCAGTTGTAACGATGGCACCACAATCACGTATTGCCCTTGGTGTCCTTGAAAAGAATAGAAAGGGTGTTTGTACGTCCAGTCCATCCACAGGGAATGACCATAATAGGGTTTCAAATCTGGTTTGCGCATGCGCTCTACAAAAGCCTTGTCCAGCAGTTGTTTACCGCCCCACTGCCCGTCTTGCAGAAGCAGTTGCCCAAGTTTGGCGTAATCTCTGGCAGTGGCAAAAATACAGCAATAAGTGCGCTCCATGCCACCTACTTCGCTGGGTCTGTCCAACGTGTAGATGGCGTCATTCTCCATACCCAGCGGTTGCCAAAGCGACTGAGACAAATGTTCACTGACGTTAGATTGCGGCTTCTTTTCCTGAATCGCACGTTTCAATATCACCCCTAAAAGTTGTGTTGAGCCACTGCTGTACTCGAACTCTATGCCTGGTTCACGTTCAAAATTTTGGCCGAGTACCAATTTTTCAGCATCTCTTCCGTAGTAAAGATCGGTCGTCACATTGAAGGGTAGCTTGTAGTTTTCAGTCCAATCGTGACCGGCTTTCATAGCTGACAGTTGGGCAATCGTCGCTTTAGCACCCCAAGCGTTACCGCTATACTCGGGCAGAAATTGTGAGATAGGCGTGTCAAAACTGGAGATCAAGCCCTGCTGCACCGCCAACCCAAGCTGCATGGTTGTGACGGTTTTAGCGATTGAAAACGAGTTTGTTCGACTACTTTCGCTGTAAGGCGAAAAATAAGTTTCATGCAGCAGCTTGCCATTTTTAGCGACCAAAAAAGCTGCAGATTTGTGTTGCTGCAAATAACTCAGCGTTGCACTGTTCAATGGTTCTTTGTTGAACGCAGCGTCTCTCTCCCAAGCTAGAGGCTGTGCAGTGGCGATTTTGCGTTGCGCAAAGTTACTTGCATCGTCAATATGCGCGGTCGAATGCCCTTGTAGATACGTGCCGTAAAGTGCTTTCCAAAAATAGCCATGGCCAGAAATCTGAATCGCAAATGCCGCTACAGCAAGCAGACCTAGCAAGCCCAATGCAAAGCGTTTGATGATTTTTTTAAACATGCTTTTTCAGATTTTCTAGTTTATTTTCGGATTTTTCAAAGCATTTTGCGTGATCTGCGACAAACTGCCACGGGTGGAAATCACCTCGGGGTCTAACGTCACCTCTATCAGTGTGCCTTGCGGGCGCGCTAGCGCCGCCACCAGTTCTGCCTCAAACTCGCCTGTTTGGGTGATGCGCACGCCCACATAGCCGTAGGCGCGCGCCAGCCCCGCAAAGTCGGGGTTACTCAGCTGCGTGCCGCTGACGTTGCGCGGATATTCGCGCTCTTGGTGCATGCGTATCGTGCCAAACATACCGTTGTTGAGCAGCAAAACAATGCTTTTGGCACCGCATTGGACGGCGGTGGCCAGCTCCTGCCCGTTCATCATGAAATCGCCGTCACCCGCGATGGTGAAAGCGACCCGTTGACCGACGATAGAAGCCGAAATCCCAGCAGGCACGCCGTAACCCATCGCGCCGTTGGTCGGCGCGAGCTGGGTTTTGAAGCCTTTGGCCAGACCGTGGTATTTGAAGAAACGGTGCAGCCAACTGGCAAAGTTGCCAGCACCGTTGGTCAACACAGCGTCTGCAGGCAGGTGTTGTTGCAGGGTGGCGACGATGGCGGGCATGTCGATGGTGCCGGGGAGTTTCAACCCGCCATTGGCCGGGTCGATATTATCGAGGTAATCGTTATTGGCATCTTGTGCCCACGCTTGCCATGGCAATATGGGCGGCGCAGAAATGACTTCCAGCGACCTAGCTGCCGCACTCATGCTGGCATGAATTGACAGATCAGCCTGATAAACACGGCCCAATTCTTCGGCACTGGCATGGATGTGCACCAGTTTTTGAGTAGATTGGGGCGCTTGCAGCAGCGTGTAACCGCCGGTAGTCATCTCGCCCAGCCGGGGGCCGATGGCGATGATCAAATCGCTTTGCTTGATGCGCGCCGCCAGCTTGGGGTTGATGCCTATGCCCACATCGCCTGCGTAAAGCGGGTGAAAATTGTCAAACGTGTCCTGAAAGCGAAAGGCATTGCCCACTGGCAGCGACCAGTTCTCGGCAAAACGCTGCAGCGCCTGCGCGGCTTGCACCGTCCAGCCCCCGCCACCGGCGATAACAAAGGGGCGCTCGGCTTGCAGCAGCATCTCGCGCAGGGTGCGCAGGCTACCGGGATCGCTCCAGGCCTCGGCCGGCGTGACCTTGGGCAAAGGTTGGGCGTCCACCATCTGCGTCAGCATGTCTTCGGGCAACACCACGACCACGGGACCGGGACGGCCGTTCATAGCGGTGGCAAAGGCGCGGGCGACATATTCAGGGATGCGTTTGGCATCGTCAATGCGCTCTACCCGCTTGGCCATGCCACCTGTGGAGGGGCCAAAGAAGCTGTGGTAATTCACCTCTTGGAAAGCCTCGCGGTCACGAGTGTCGCTGGCTACATCGCCGACAAACAGCACCATGGGCGTGGAATCTTGAAAAGCCGTGTGTACGCCAATCGACGCATTGGTCGCACCCGGCCCGCGCGTAACGAAACAGACTCCGGGGCGACCTGTGAGCTTGCCAGCCGCTTCGGCCATGAAAGCCGCACCGCCTTCTTGGCGGTTGATGACAAATTGGATATCTGGGTAGGCGTGAAAGCCGTCCAGCACCGCCAGAAAGCTCTCACCGGGTACGCCAAAGGCATGCGTCACCCCTTGGGCAACGAGGCATTCGACCAACAAATGGCCGGCTAATTGTTTTGTCATGCTGTCCTGTTTATTTAATTTCTTGATATTTTTAAGCTTTGCCAGTTTGTTGCCCAACGCTTCTGGCAAAAACGATGCTAATCAGCAGCACGAAAGCCACAGCGTACAAACAAGCGCTGTAAAGCTGCCTGTCCATCAATGCGCCAAAAATCAAGGGTGCGACCGCAAAGCCTACATCAAAACCCGAATAAACCGTACCATACATACGACCCGATGCGCCTTTAGGTGTGGCATTTTTAACCATCATATCGCGGCTAGGGTTGCCAATACCTACTACAAAACCTGTAGCAGCCAAGGCAACCATTGTGCCGACTGCACCCAAAATACCAGTTGCACACAGCATCAACAACACCGCACCGACTGCATAGCAGATCATGATGGCTTTGTCGCTACTCACGCCACGTTTGGTTTGACTAGACGCAATAAACCCACCGACCAAGATGCCTAATGCGCCACACAGCAAATAAGCGGTTAGGGTCAGCGTTGCCATTTCAAAGCTGACGCCATGCAGGGCTTTGAGGATGGGAACAGAAAAACTTTGCACCATCGCCAATGTCACGGTAGACAGCATGAAAAACCCAAAACACCACCATACAACGGGGAGTTTCAAAAACGCAAAATCGCTTTCTTTTTTAACAATTGTGCTGTCTGAGCGAATCACTTCTGTCAAAAAGCTTTCACGATTCACCCACAGAATCAACAAAACCACTGCATACAACAATGCGGCGGAAAAATAAGCATTGCGCCAGCCGACCAGTGCCGTCATACCAGCATAAAACATCGGTGCTATCGCCCACCCAAAGCTACCCGAAATGCCGTGCGTGCTGAACGCATGTCCCAGACGCGGCTGAGACACCCGCTGGTTCAGTATCGTGAAATCACAAGGATGAAACGGTGAGTTGCCCAAACCCGCCAAAGCAGCGGCTACTATCAACCAGCTGTAGCCTTGAGCAAACGCAGCCACCAACGCCGCCAACAGAAACACAGCAATCGCAGAAAACAGCACTGGCCGTGCACCAATACGATCCACCCAAAACCCAGACAGGGCTTGCCCGACGCCAGAAACGATAAAGAAAACAGTGACCAAGAACCCCAATTGCGAGAAACTCAGCGCAAACTCTTTTTGAAATACCGGAAACAAGGGCACCAGCAGCAAATGCGAAAAGTGCGAGATGGCATGCGCCATGCTCACCAAGCCGATGATTTTGGCGTCTTGCCTTAGTGGAATAGGGTCGGGAACAGGCTTTAAATCAACCGTAGCAGCTAAAGTGTCAATACTCATGCCACGATGATAACAAGCCTGCTTAGGCTACGCTGTCACTTACATACGCTTATGTTTACTTGAAAACGAACTGTCCAGGCGCATGAATAGGGTCTACGCTGACCGCAATACTGCTTTTGGGCAGGAATTTTCCCTCCAAAATCAACTTGGACAGCGGGTTTTCAATCCGCTGCTGAATGGCGCGCTTCAACGGACGCGCACCAAACACGGGATCGAACCCAACTTTCGCCAGCTCAGCCAAGGCAGCATTCGACACATCCAAGGTCAACTCCATCTTCGCCAGACGCGCTTGCAAGATTTTGAGCTGAATGGCCGCAATCGACTCGATTTCTTTGACGCCCAAGGCATGGAAGACCACGGTTTCATCAATGCGATTCAAAAATTCGGGGCGGAAATGGTCTTTCAACTCATCCCACACCGCGTCTTTGACCTCATCGTAGGGCTTGCCCACCATAGCTTGGATTTTGTGTGAACCGATGTTGCTGGTCATCACGATCACGGCATTTTTGAAGTCCACGGTACGACCCTGGCCATCGGTCAAACGGCCATCATCCAACACCTGCAGAAGCACGTTGTACACGTCAGGATGCGCCTTTTCGACCTCATCGAGCAGGATCACGCTGTAGGGTTTGCGACGCACGGCCTCGGTCAAATAACCGCCCTCCTCGTAACCCACGTAGCCCGGTGGTGCACCAATCAGCCGCGCCACCGAATGCTTCTCCATGAACTCACTCATGTCGATGCGGATCAAATGGTCTTCAGAGTCAAACAAAAAGCCCGCCAGCGCCTTGCACAGCTCGGTTTTACCCACACCCGTGGGGCCGAGGAACAGGAAAGAACCCGTTGGACGGTTCGGGTCAGACAAGCCAGCGCGTGAACGGCGAATCGCGTTCGCCACCGCCGTGATGGCTTCTTCCTGACCCACCACGCGGTCATGCAGCTTGACTTCCATCTGCAAGAGCTTGTCGCGCTCGCCCTGCATGAGTTTGCTCACAGGGATGCCGGTTGCACGCGCCACGACTTCGGCGATTTCTTCGGCTCCGACTTGGGTGCGAAGTAACCTTGGTTTTGAATTGCCGTCTTTTTCGCCCTTCTCTTCTACAGCTTGCGCTTCTTTCAAGCGTTTTTGTAGCTCCGGCAATTTGCCATAAGTGAGTTCTGAAACCTTCGCCAAATCACCTTTACGGGTGAAGTCCTCAATTTGAAACTTAACTTTTTCCAACTCTTCCATGACCGTTTTCGAGCCTTGTGCCAGCGCTTTTTCAGCTTGCCAGATTTCATCTAGGTCAGAAATTTCCTTTTGTAGGGTCAGAATTTCTTCTTCAATCAAACTCAAGCGCTTTTGCGACGCTTCGTCTTTTTCGCGTTTCACAGCTTCGCGTTCAATCTGCAGTTGAATCAAGCGACGGTCCAGCTTGTCCATCACTTCGGGTTTGGAATCCAGCTCGATCTTGATTTTGGAGGCGGCTTCGTCGATCAAATCAATCGCCTTGTCCGGCAAAAACCGGTCGGTGATGTAACGGTGGCTCAACTCTGCAGCCGCGACAATCGCCGGGTCGGTGATTTGCACGCCGTGATGCACTTCGTACTTCTCTTGCAAGCCACGCAAGATCGCAATGGTTGCCTCAACCGTAGGCTCACCTACCAGAATCTTTTGAAAACGACGCTCCAATGCCGCGTCTTTTTCGATGTATTTGCGGTATTCGTCCAGCGTGGTCGCGCCCACACAATGCAGCTCGCCCCGCGCCAAAGCGGGTTTGAGCATGTTGCCCGCGTCCATCGCGCCCTCGGCTTTGCCCGCACCGACCATGGTGTGCAGCTCGTCAATGAACACAATCGTTTGGCCTTCGTCTTTCGCCAAGTCTTTCAGCACGGTTTTCAGGCGCTCTTCAAACTCACCACGGAATTTAGCGCCTGCTAACAAAGCCGCCATGTCCAAGCTCAGCACCCGTTTGCCTTTGAGGGATTCAGGCACTTCACCCGCCACAATGCGCTGCGCCAAACCTTCCACAATCGCGGTTTTACCGACACCAGGTTCGCCAATCAGCACCGGGTTGTTTTTGGTACGGCGCTGCAGCACCTGAATAGCGCGGCGGATTTCATCGTCGCGACCAATCACCGGGTCCAGCTTGCCCATGCGGGCGCGCTCGGTCAGGTCGATGCAGTATTTTTTGAGGGATTCACGCTGGTCTTCAGCATCGGCACTGTCCATATTTTGACCACCGCGCACAGCGTCGATAGCGGATTCCAATGACTTGCGGTTCATGCCATTGGCTTTGACCAGCTTGCCCAGTTCCCCATTTCCGCCTTTGAAGTCACACAAGGCTAGCAAAAACAGTTCACTGGCGACAAACTGGTCGCCGCGCTTCATGGCTTCTTTTTCGGTGCTTTGCAGCAGACTGAGCAAATCGCGCCCCGGCTGCACCAGTTCCTGACCTTGTACCTGCGGCAGTTTTTTGATCTGCTCGTCAACCCCCGCCAACAAGGCGGCCACATTCACACCAGCACGTTGCAACAGCGCTTTGGGCCCTTCGTCTTGACGCAGCATCGCTGCCAGCAAATGTGCCGGCTCAATATATGGGTGATCCTGCCCCACAGCCAGACTTTGCGCCTCACTCAAAGCTTCTTGAAATTTGGTGGTTAGTTTGTCCGCACGCATGGCTGTAACTCCTAAGAATGTTCTGAATTACGCTGTATTTTGGGACGATACGCAGAAATTCAATCCTCGTAGCTACTTCCACTTCGCCAGCGCTGCATCATCGCTGGCGCGGGCATCCACCCAACGTGCTGCTGTGGCGGCGTTTGGGGTCAACTCTTTCTTCCAAAACGGGGCTTGGGTTTTGAGGTAATCCATCACAAATTCACATGCTTGGAAGGACTCGCCACGGTGTGCCGACGTTACCGCCACCATGACGATTTGATCCATAGGCTGCAACTTGCCGATGCGGTGGATGACGCGCACGGCGTAGATGTCAAAACGGTCAAAAGCCGCATCAAGCGTCGCCTCAATCGACTTTTCGGTCATGCCGGGGTAGTGTTCCAGCTCCAATTCGCTGACCGCATCGCCATCGTTGATGTCGCGTACTGTGCCGACGAAGGCGCAGACTGCACCTACGCGTTTGTCTGCAGCGCGTAATTTGGCAACTTCTGCGCTGAGGTCGAAATCTTCGGTTTGCACCGAAACCCGTGGCAAAACTCGTGATTCAACGTGGGCTTGCATCGTTCTTAGCCGCCGGTGACAGGTGGGAAAAACGCAACTTCACAGCCTTCCAGCAAAACGGCTGCATCGTCGCTCATGTCCTGGTTCAAAGCCATGCGCAGGGTACGACCTTTGAATGCGGCGTCCAAGCTTTCGGCATACGCCCCACCCCGTGCGACCAGTTCGCCGCGCAACTGCCCCAGCGTGGTAGCCGTGGTTTGCAGTACTTCAGAGCCTTGACCGATGGACTCGCGGATCGAGGCGAAGTATCTAACTTTGACGTTGAGGGTGACTTTCATGGGTGTTTCAGGATAAAAGTTCAGCAAATGACACAAACTGAACCATATCACCAACCGCAATCGTCTGCCCAGGTGGGTTATCAACCAAGCCGTCGCCCCACACGGCTGACGTCAAAACGCCAGAGCTTTGATTAGCAAACAAATCCAAGCCCCCCGCCGCATTGCGTTTAACTCGCAGGAATTCACGGCGTTTATCGGCTCTAGCCCAAGTAAAGTCTGCCTGAACAGCTATTGATTTGATAGTGATTTGATCCACGTCCTGCTCGCCCTGCAGTTTGAGCAAAAACGGGCGAACCAAGAGCAAAAACGTCACGAAACTGGAGACTGGATTACCTGGTAATCCAATGAAGTGACAGGAATTATCCGTTCGTGTTGAGCTTGTCGAAGCCTTCACAGACCCTTCGACAGGCTCAGGGCGAACGGTTTTGTGTATCTTTCCATACGCAAACGGTTTGCCCGGTTTGATGGCGATTTGCCACAAATTCAGCTCGCCCAGCGCCTGCACGGCGGGTTTGATGTGGTCTTCTTCCCCGACTGAGACGCCGCCACTGGTCAAAATCAGGTCGTGCCCCTCGGCAGCGCTACGCAAAGCGGCTTTGGTTGCATCCAAGTTGTCAGGCACGATGCCCATATCAGTGACAACACAACCCAGCCGCTGCAATAAAGCGCGCAAAAAGAAACGGTTGGAGTTGTAAATGCTGCCTGCGGGCATATCCTGCGGGGCAATGTCACCGGGCATGACCAGCTCATCACCCGTAGAAAACAACGCCACTTTCGGGCGTCGCACCACTGGCAGGGCAGCCAATCCAATACTAGCCGCTAGCCCAAGCGATGCAGGCGTGAGGCGCTCGCCTTTTTGGAGCACCACCGCACCCAAAGCCACATCTTCGCCAGCGCGGCGAATCCATTGGCCGGATTTTGGGACAGCATTGACTCGGATACTGGTATTTCCTGCTGCATCGGTAATTACGTCGCATTCTTCTTGCATCACCACCGCGTCCGCACCAGCTGGAATGGACGCACCCGTGAAGATGCGAGCGGCCGAGCCCACTTGCAAAGCCGTGCCGACACTACCGGCCGGAATGCGCTGGCTGACATTCAAGACCGTTCCGGCAGCACTTACATCCTCACAGCGCATCGCGTAACCGTCCATGGAGCTGTTATCCTGCGGCGGCACGTGCAAGCTGGAGAGCATGTTTTGCGCCAAAACGCGGCCATCGGCGTCGAAGGTGGAAACCGCCTCAACAACATGCAACGTGCTGACCTGGGCCAGCAGCTCAGCTAAAGCAATATCCAAAGGTTTCAGCGGCGCGCGTGCAGGTGTCATGGTAGATTACGTCACTCTTTTCTACATTACGTTACTATAATTTTAATAGCTGCTCAGGCAGTAAATACTTGGGCTAGAGCAAAAAATAGCCATATTTAGGCAACAAAACGGCTATTAAGCACACTTTTCGACGATAAACGCCTTCAACTGCGCCACATCCGCCGGCATATTGACCACGCGCTTGGGCAGAGCCTCGATGCCTTCAAACTTCGCTGGCCGATCAGGCTCTACACTCAGAGCTTCAACAATCGTTTCCGCAAACTTGATTGGCAGCGCAGTTTCCAAAACGATCATGGCAGCCCCAGCTTTGACACTACCTGCTTTGATGACGTCTCTCGCCACTTTTAAGCCGTCTGCGGTATGTGTATCAACCATTACGGCATGGGCTTTGTAGGTGCTACGGATGGTGTTCAAACGGTCGCTGTGCGTGCTTTTACCGCTCAAAAAACCGTATTTGGTGGCGGCTTCTTTGAAAGCAGGGTCTTGGCTCAAATCGAATTGACCCGATTTTGCCAACTGCGTGGTGAACAAATCTTTGGTCTTGGCGGCATCACGCCCCAGCAAATCGAACACAAAACGCTCAAAATTGGACGCTTTGGAGATGTCCATGGACGGGCTTGATGTCTCATGCGTATCAGCCGTGCCGCGCACGCGGTAGACGCCGGTGCGGAAAAACTCGTCCAACACGTCGTTTTCATTGGTGGCGACGACCAGTTTGTCAATCGGTAAACCCATCATACGCGCAACATGACCAGCGCAGACGTTGCCAAAATTGCCACTAGGTACGGTGAAGTTGACCTTTGATGAGTTCGAGCCAGTCGCCTGAAAGTAACCCGCAAAGTAGTAAACGACTTGAGCCAACAATCGCGCCCAGTTGATGCTGTTGACGGTGCCAATTTTGTATTTTTTCTTGAATTCCAGGTCATTCGACACTGCTTTGACCATGTCCTGGCAGTCGTCAAACACGCCTTCAATGGCGATGTTGTGGATGTTCTCGTCCATCAGGCTGAACATCTGCGCCTGCTGGAAAGCGCTCATGCGGCCTTGTGGGCTGGTCATGAAGACACGGACACCGCGTTTGCCACGCATGGCGTACTCTGCTGCGCTGCCAGTGTCGCCACTGGTTGCGCCAAAAATGTTCAGCGTTTCACCACGGCGTGCCAACTCATATTCAAACAAATTGCCGAGCAATTGCATCGCCATGTCTTTGAACGCTAGTGTCGGGCCGTTGGACAGCGCCTCTAGGTACAGCTTGTCGTCCAGCTCTTTCAGCGGAACGATTTCCTTAGTCCCAAACACTTCTTTGGTGTAGGTTTTGCGGCAAAGCGCTTGCAAATCAGCAGCAGGAATATCGTCAATGTAGAGCGACAAAATCGCAAACGCCAAATCGGCATAACCATGCTTGTCGTAAATATCGCGCAACTTGCCCAAGGCAACATCGTTGATTTGTGGATAGCTTTGCGGCAAATACAAGCCGCCATCGGGCGCTAAACCTTCAAGCAGGATTTCGCAGAATTTTCTAGGCGTTGAGTCGCCACGAGTGGACAAGTAATTCATTTACGCCAATTCCTCTTTGCGGATGCGTGTGATTGGCGCCAAAACACTGCTCAGCGCCTGCATTTGCACCAAAGCCGAATCCATCTTTGACTCTATGCAATCGTGGGTCAAAATAATGACGTCGGTTTGGGTTGAACCCTCGCCTCCCACTTCGTCAGCTTCGCGCTGCAGCACCGCGTCGATGCTGATGCCAGCAGTCGCCAAAATGCCAGTGACCTTGGCCAGCACGCCAGCTTCGTCCGCAACGCGCAGGCGCAGGTAGTAGCTGGTGACGATGTCGCTCATCGGCAAAACTTGCAAATCGCTCATCGCATCGGGCTGGAAGGCCAAATGTGGCACGCGGTGCGCAGGGTCAGCGGTGTGCAGGCGGGTGATGTCAACCAAATCGGCAATCACGGCGCTGGCGGTCGGCTCTGAGCCTGCGCCTTTGCCGTAGTACAAGGTCGTGCCAACCGCATCGCCCTGCACCATGACGGCGTTCATCGCGCCTTCGACGTTGGCGATCAGACGTTTGTTAGGCACAAGGCTTGGGTGAACGCGTAGCTCCACGCCTTCTTTGCCGTTGGCTAGCACGCGTTTGGTGATACCCAGCAACTTGATACGGTAGCCCAGTTGTTCGGCGTATTTGATGTCTTGCGCGGCTAGTTTTGAGATGCCTTCAACATAGGCTTTGTCAAATTGGACAGGAATGCCGAAAGCGATGGCTGACATCAGCGTCACTTTGTGCGCGGCGTCTACGCCTTCGATATCAAAGGTTGGATCTGCTTCTGCATAACCCAGCGCTTGAGCGTCTTTCAGGGCGGCGGAGAAGTCTAAGCCTTTGTCACGCATCTCGGACAGGATGAAGTTAGTCGTGCCGTTGATGATGCCAGCAATCCACTGGATACGGTTAGCTGTTAAACCTTCACGCAAAGACTTGATGATGGGGATGCCACCGGCCACAGCCGCTTCAAACGCGACCATCACACCCTTGGCTTGGGCTGCTGCAAAAATTTCAGTACCGTGAACTGCGAGAAGCGCTTTATTAGCCGTAACTACGTGTTTGCCTGCGGCAATAGCCTCCATCACCAGCTGCTTGGCAATACCGTAGCCACCAATCAGCTCAATAACGATGTCAATATCCGGGTTCGCAATGATGGCGCGGGCGTCGTTGACGACTTTCACGTCAGCGCCTACAACGGCTTGCGCACGGGCGGTGTCAAGGTCTGCCACCATCGTGATTTCAATACCACGGCCAGCGCGACGCTGAATTTCGTTTTGGTTGCGGGTAAGAACGTTAAACACGCCGCTGCCGACGGTACCGATGCCTAAGAGGCCAACTTGGATAGGTTTCATGAATAAATAAATGCAAAAATAAATTAATTTTAAATAAATAAAAGCATGTAGCCAGCGTTTTAACTGCCTGAGCCACTACGTTTTCTATAGCTTTCTAGGAACTTTGCGATACGGTCGATCGCCTCACGCAAGTCATCTTCATGTGGCAAAAAGACGATGCGGAAGTGGTCTGGCGCAGGCCAGTTAAAGCCTGTTCCCTGTACCAGCATGACGCGGGTGGCTTTGAGCAATTCTAAGAAAAACTGGCGGTCGTCTTTGATCGGGTAAATCACTGGGTCTAGCTTGGGGAACATGTACAGCGCAGCTTGTGGTTTGACGCAAGTTACACCCGGAATCGCCGTGATCAATTCATACGCCAAATCGCGCTGACGGCGCAGGCGGCCGCCCTCGCCCACCAGCTCGTTGATGCTTTGGTAGCCGCCCAGCGCCGTTTGAATCGCCCACTGGCCAGGCACGTTAGAGCACAGCTTCATGTTGGACAGCATGTTCAACCCTTCGATGTAGTCTTTGGCGATCGTTTTGTCGCCTGTGACCACCATCCAACCCGCGCGGTAGCCGCATGAGCGGTAGCTTTTACTCAATGAATTAAAGGTCAGCGTCAACACATCGGTAGACAAACTTGCCAGCGCCGTGTGCTTGATGCCGTCGTACAGCACCTTGTCATAAACTTCGTCCGCCAAAATCACCAAACCGTGCTCACGGGCGATGAGGATGATTTGCTTAAGCAACTCGTCAGAATACATCACTCCCGTCGGGTTGTTAGGGTTGATAACGACGATGCCGCGGGTAGCCGGCGTGATCTTGGCGCGGATATCGTCCAAATTCGGCATCCAACCGTTTGCTTCATCGCAAAGATAATGCACGGGTTTGCCGCCTGAAAGGCTGGTCGCCGCCGTCCACAGCGGGTAGTCGGGCATGGGCAAGAGCAGTTCGTCGCCATTGTCCAAGAGCGCATTGGTTGCCATCGTGATGAGCTCACTCGCGCCATTGCCCAAGTAAATGTCGTCTAACGTGACGCCTGAGATGCCCTGTTTTTGCGTCTCGTGCATCACCGCTTTGCGAGCGCCAAAAATGCCTTTGCTGTCGCTGTAACCGGCTGAATTAGGCAAGTTACGAATCATGTCCTGCTGGATTTCCTCGGGCGCGTCAAAACCAAACACGGCGAGGTTGCCAAGGTTGAGTTTGATGATCTTCTGGCCTTCGTCCTCCATTTGACGCGCGGCATCCATGATGGGACCGCGTATGTCATAAAGAACGTTTGCCAGTTTGGCCGATTTTTGAATTGTTTTCACAATTTCTCCAGTGGGAAGATAGCTGAGCATTTATGGGTTTAACCTTTGATTTGACCACACTTTTGCCTCTAAAAAATCTTGCAATCGCCCAAAAATAGTGCAGTGCAGCAAACCAGACATATTTATGATGTTTATTTGACGCAATTAGAATGTAAGAATGAAACTTGAAGCAGACAATTTTGACGTGCAGACCATCCAAGGATACGGACCAGGCTGGGTGGGTGTCCAGGGCGAAAAAATCACACACAGCGTAATATTGGGCTCTAAAGGGCAGAGAACTAACTGGCGATGTAGTTGTTACGAAGATCTGACAGAAGCACACTTTGCACAATTGGCTGAGTTTGATGCTGAATTAATCATTTTCGGTTCAGGCTCGCGAATTTGCTTCCCACCGGCAGCCTGGCTGCAGCCTTTGATGGCAAAACGCATAGGCTTGGAGACCATGGATACAGGCGCTGCCTGTCGCACATACAACATTTTGGCGGGCGAAGGCCGCCGTGTCGTTGTCGCCTTGGTGCTAGATCAGGCAACATCTTCAGCGAATTGAGGCTTAACAGGCGAGGACGTTACGTCTAGTCACAGCATTTCTAGGCTAAAATAGAGGGTTGCTGCTCTAGCTCTGAAACACTGCGAGATTTAATACTTATATGGCGATCGTTGTTAATAAACTCCTCCCTGAATTTGAATCAATTGCTACAAGCGGTGTCAAAGTAACCAACACCTCTCACCTCGGAAACACCATGGTTTTGTTTTTCTATCCGAAAGACAACACGCCTGGCTGCACCACAGAGGCCATGCAATTTCGTGACAAAAACAAAGACTTTGTCAAAGCTGGTGCAACCGTTTTCGGTGTATCACGCGACAACATGACTTCTCACAATGACTTCAAACTCAAACTCGAACTCCCGTTTGAACTGATTGCTGACACAGAAGAAAAAATGTGTCACATGTTTGGTGTGGTCAAAAATAAAATCATGTATGGCAAAAAGGTCAAAGGCATTGAGCGCAGCACCTTTTTGATCGGCCCTGATGGTATCTTGGTTGAAGAATGGCGCGGATTGAAAGTGCCTGGCCACGTGGATGACGTGCTGAAGGCAGTCAAAGCTTTGAACAAATCAGTCAAAGAAAAAGAAAAGCTCGCAGCTTAATCTCAATACCAGGCTTAAAATTTGTAACACATCAAATAGTCATCTGAGATGTGCATAATGAAAGCATGCATTTGACTAACAAGTTACTCACATCAAACAAAGCCGCCTTGGCAACTAGGCGGCTTTTTTGCTTTTTCAGCTGATTTTTAACGACGTTACTGTGTTATTTCATTAACTAGGGTTTTTTAAACTTTATGCCATTACCTCCAGCACCGACCAAGCGCGCATCGCTTTTAGCATCCAGCAAATTTGCGACAAATCTAACAGCACCACTCAAACTGGAAAAGCCCGTTGCCAAGGATCTGCGCCAAGAAAATGAAGATCAAAAGACTAGCAACAGAAATCCAGCTATTGCTACGACTGATTCTCTACCGAGTTATCAAAAAGTGGTTACGAATACGCCTGTGCAAGCTGCAACGGCTGCAACCAAGGCTAAACGAGCCAAGCCAAACGGCCCGACCAAACTCTTTGTTCTAGACACCAACGTGTTAATGCACGACCCTATGTGCCTGTTCCGCTTTGAGGAGCATGACATTTACCTGCCCATGATTGTGCTGGAGGAGCTGGACGGCCACAAAAAAGGCATGACAGAGGTAAACCGCAACGCACGCCAGACTAGCCGTTCATTAGATGCCTTAGCTGCAGCCAAAGGTGCAGACATGGCACTAGGGTTGCAGCTGGAGACCACTGGACACAAAGAAGCCAAAGGACGCTTGTTCTTCCAAACCCAAGTGTTGGACTACAGCTTGCCTTCTAGCCTGCCTCAGGGCAAGGCAGACAACCAAATTTTGGGCGTAGTCGAGGCTTTACGTAAGGCAAATGCTGGAAAAGACGTCGTTTTGGTGTCTAAAGATATCAACATGCGCGTTAAAGCGCGCGCTTTGGGACTGCTTGCGGAAGACTACCAAAACGACAAAACGCTGGAAGATGGCGATCTGCTCTATTCTGGCGCGCTAGCATTGCCTGCAGATTTTTGGACAAAACAGGCCAAGAAGGTTGAAAGCTGGCAAGAAGGACATGCCACGTTTTACCGTTTGTCTGGCCCCTTAGTGCAAGAAATGCTGGTCAATCAGTTTGTCTACTTTGAAGCCGCAGGAGAGCCCAGCTTGTACGCCCGCGTGGTTGAAGTGCGCGCTCAAAACAATGTACATAGCGTGGTTTTGAAAACACTGAAAGACTACAAACACATGAAGAACGTCGTTTGGGGTGTGGCAGCACGCAACCGCGAGCAAAACTTTGCCATGAACCTGCTGATGGACCCCGAAGTCGATTTTGTCACCCTCGCCGGCACGGCAGGCACGGGTAAAACCTTGATGGCGTTAGCTTGCGGCCTCACCCAAGTGCTTGACGACCGCCGTTATACCGAAATCATCATGACTCGTGCGACGGTGAGTGTGGGTGAAGATATTGGCTTTTTACCCGGTACCGAAGAGGAAAAAATGGGTCCGTGGATGGGTGCGATGGACGACAACTTGGAAGTTCTCGCCAAAACCGAAACCACAGCCGGCGAATGGGGCCGTGCGGCGACGAACGAGCTGATCCGCAGCCGCATCAAGGTGAAAAGTATGAACTTCATGCGCGGACGCACGTTTTTGAACAAATACGTCATCATCGACGAAGCCCAAAACTTGACCCCCAAGCAAATGAAAACCCTGATCACCCGCGCCGGGCCAGGCACCAAAATCGTCTGCATGGGCAACTTGGCGCAAATCGACACCCCGTATCTGACCGAAGGCTCCTCGGGCATGACCTACGCTGTCGACAAGTTCAAAGGCTGGCCGCATGGCGGGCACATCACGCTGGCGCGTGGCGAGCGTTCACGGTTGGCGGATTTTGCGAGCGAAGTGCTTTAATTTACTATCAATTAGATAGCTGCTTAGGCAGCAAATACGCTGGCTAAAGAAGAAAATAGGCGTATTTGTTGCCCATTTTCACGTTTTAAATTTAATAATCGCCGCCCCCACTCGCCAAGCTTTCAAACTTGGTAATCGGTTTCAAGAAAGCAAGTTTCACAGTGCCGGTCGGGCCGTTACGCTGTTTGGCGATGATGACTTCAGCGACGCCTGGCTCTTTGGAGAGTTCTTTGGTGTAGTAGTCGTCGCGGTAGATGAACATGATGATGTCAGCATCCTGCTCAATAGCGCCGGATTCGCGCAGATCGCTCATCATGGGGCGTTTGTCGGTTCGGGTTTCTACGCTTCGGTTCAGCTGAGACAGCGCAATCACGGGGCATTGGAGCTCTTTGGCGAGCATTTTCAAGCCACGGGAGATTTCGCCCAGCTCGGTCGCGCGGTTTTCACCGTTGCCGCCACCGCCTGAACCGCTCATGAGCTGGAGGTAATCAACCACGATCAAACCCAACTTGCCGCATTTACGGGCTAAACGGCGGGCGTTGGCGCGTAGTTCGCTGGAATTCAAACCAGCGCTTTCGTCGATGTGCAAAGATACGGTGCGCAGCTTTTCAATCGCCTCAGTTAAACGCGGCCATTCTTCGTCACTCAATTTACCGGTTCGCAAATGGGTTTGGTCAATGCGACCAATCGAGCCAACCACACGAACGGCCAATTGCGCTGCGCCCATCTCCATGGAGAACACGGCGACTGGCAGGCCTTCGTTCAAAGCGACGTGCTCGGCAATATTGATCGCCAAGGCGGTTTTACCCATGGACGGGCGGGCTGCTAGCACGATCATGTCGCCGGCTTGGAAACCCGAAGTCATGCGGTCCAGATCGTAAAAACCTGTGGGCACGCCGGTGATGTCGTTCGGGTTGTCCGCCATTTCCTGTACGCGGTCCAGCAAATCGACCACCAAGGTGTCCATGCTTTGGAAGCCCTGCTTCATGCGTGAGCCTTCTTCACCGATGTTGAAGATTTTTTGCTCAGCTTCGTCGACGATGGTCGCTACAGGGCGGCCTTGGGTGTTGAACGCGTTGGTAGCTATTTCGTCGCTGACGCTGACAAGTTTGCGCAAAATGGCGCGTTCACGCACGATTTCGGCGTAGCGGCGGATATTGCTGGCGCTGGGCACGTATTGCGCCAAGGAGTTGAGGTAGCTCAAGCCACCGACTTCTTCGGACTTGCCTAAGTTTTGTAGCTGCTCGTAAACAGTAATGACGTCCGCGGGTTTGGAGGCATTGATAAGCGTGGTCATCGCGCTGTAAATCAAGCGGTGCTCGTAGCGATAAAAGTCGCTGTCGTTGAGCAAGTCCCCTACCCTGTCCCAGGCCGCGTTGTCGAGCAACAAACCGCCTAAAACGCTGGATTCGGCTTCAATGGAGTGCGGCGGGATGCGCAGTTGAGCGATTTGCCGGTCTGGAATGAAATCTTGGCTGATTCGGTCACCAAAATCGCCCTCCACCACTGCACTTTGCAAGTCGTGGTTGATATCGGCAAATGAAGCGTCTAAAGACGCGTCTGTAGGGATAACTGCTGACATGAATTTCCTTGAATCTAACCCTAAATAGTAATACGAACGACCATAAAAGTCACATGAAAAGCTGTGTATAACCCATGGTTTTCTTCTGTATAACTTCTGTATAAACAACTAAATTGTGTGCAAAACTTTCAAAACTAAAAACACAATAAAAAAGGCCACCGAGTTTGCACTCGGCAGCCTTTTGGGAGGGTGAAACTGCTAATTAAGCAGATTCGCCGTACACAGTCACGGTGATTTCAGCAACCACATCAGTGTGCAAAGACACTGTCACGCTACTGTCGCCAACAACCTTGATCTGGCCATTTGGCATACGAACTTGTGACTTCAAGACTTTGTAGCCTTGTTTGCCCAATTCTTCTGCGATGTCTGCATTGGTCACAGAGCCAAACAAACGACCGTCAACACCCGCTTTTTGCGTCAACTTGATGACGGTGCCGCCAAGTTTCGCGCCTTGCGCTTGTGCATCAGCCAATTTGGCAGCGGCTTGTTTTTCTAATTCAGCGCGTTTGATTTCAAACTCTTTTTTCGCTGATTCAGTCGCACGACGAGCGCGGCCAGATGGGATCAAAAAGTTACGTGCGTAGCCGTCTTTTACTTTGACGATATCGCCCAAATTGCCGACGTTAACAACTTTGTCTAATAGAATAATTTGCATGGTGACTACTCCTTAGATGCGGTGCTGGTCGCTGTACGGGACCAAAGCCAAGAAACGCGCACGTTTGATAGCGGTGTTGAGTTGACGCTGGTAAATGGCACGTGTGCCAGTCAAGCGCGCTGGAATAATTTTGCCGTTTTCGGCGATGAAATCACGCAATGTGTCGACGTCTTTGTAGTCAATCTCGACAACGTCGGCCACCGTGAAACGGCAGTAGCGCTTGCGCTTGAACAACAAATTTTGTGCGGGGCGCTTTGGGCGCTTGTCTTTGTTAAAACGTTTTGGTCCGGGCATGATGGACTCCTAAAAAATGATTAATTAAATTCTTGAATATGAAACACGACATTTTTACCTTGGCGGGCGGCTCCTAAGTAGCCGGTGAACTTCCAAACACTGCCTAAAGTCTGTTTACCGATAGATTCGGCAAGATAACCTATTGCAAGAGCTTGTAAATTAACTTTAACTTGCCGTTTGGCTCCCATTTCTTGAACTTCAGTATCACTCTCAAGTGAAAAATTCAAAGCTGGTAATCCGGCTGGTGTATATCGCAGAGGTGAAACCTCAACAAGGCACGCAGTTAAAACTAATTGGTTCACACCAAAGATTTAAAAATTATTGTGCTGCGTACTCTGATTGTTGGGTTTTACGTGTTTCTTCGCGCTCAACAGTCTTCATCATCGCTGATGGTGCTGTATCTGCGGCTTTACGCAAAACGGTGAGGTGACGCAAAACTGCATCGTTGAACTTGAACGCATGCTCAAGTTCAGCCATCACGGCTTGGTCAGCTTCGATGTTCACGCACAAGTAGTGTGCTTTTGACAGCTTGTTGATTTGGTAAACCATTTGACGACGGCCCCAATCTTCAACACGGTGCACCTTGCCGCCGCCAGCGGTAATCATGCCCTTGTAACGCTCCAGCATAGCTGGAACTTGTTCACTTTGATCCGGGTGGATCAACAAAACGATCTCATAATGACGCATAGACACTCCTTTAGGGATAAAGCCACCCGCTGCGTCTACATGACGGCCAAATTCAGAATTGAATCCAGCTCCCTGTAGCGGTGTGGCAAGGGAAAGCCTTAGATTATATGCTGTTTTAAAGCGGCATTGCGATTCGGAAGCAGCAAACTAACTGCAATCACTGTCAAAATACCCACGGGAACCCCAAAAACTCCCGCTGATATCGGGGCAATGTCAAACCAAAGCGCAGGCGCTTGACTGCCCAAAGCGGCACGCACGGGAGCTGAATGGATGATCATGTAATACAAAGTCATACATAGACCACTTAGCATGCCGCAAACCGCAGCGACACCTGTGGTTCGTTGCCAGAAAATTCCTAAGACCATCGCTGGTACAAAAGCAGCACCCGCTAATGAAAACGAGGCAGCCACCAGCGACAAAATAGCAGCGGGTCGCTGCGATGCAACATAAGCTGCAGCAAGTGCAACAAGCATCAGCGTAAATTTAGAGAGCATCACACGGTGCAATGCGCTATTTAAACCCAGGCGTTTGGGTTTGTAAATGTCGTGCGCCAGCGCATTGCCAATTGTCAGGAGTAAACCATCAGCTGTTGACAGCGCAGCAGCCAAACCGCCCGCGGCCACTAAGCCAGACACCACATATGGCAGGCCACCAATTTCGGGGGTAGCCAGCATCACAATATCTGCCCCCATGCGTAACTCAGCGAACTGCAAAATGCCGTCACCATTGACGTCACTCACAGAAATCAAGGTTGGATCCACTTTTGACCATTGCGCTATCCAAGTGGGTAAGTGGTCAAAATTGAGCCCTACCAAATGGCTCATGATTTCGTACTTCACCAGCACAGCTAGCGCAGGCACAGACAAATACAGCAAAGCGATGAAGAACAAAGACCAAGCAACCGAGCTGCGTGTTTCCGCCACACTAGGCGTTGTGTAATACCGCGTCAATACGTGCGGCAAGCCAGCCGTCCCTATCATCAAGCAAAACATCAAGGCTAAAAAGTTAAGCCTTGATGACTGAAAAGCTTGCTGTTCAGCCTTCGAGCCTTCGGGATTGCCTGCAAATGGCTTTGCATGTCGCGGCATCCCTGCTAATGGCTTAGCACGCTCAGCGTAGTCTTGCATCGCAGCAGTCCAAACCTCTCGAGCAGAAACAACGTCTTTGGGTAGGGCTGCCAATTCGCGTGAAGCAGCAAAAATCACCGACGCATCCGCACGTTGCACGTTGAGTAGCCTCAGTTTAGCCTGCGCATCTTTATGGTCTTGCGCAAGCGAAGCCTCAATGTTAAGCAGCTTATATTCATACGCATTGGCTCGGCGCAGGTATTCTTGCAAGACGGACAACTCATCGCCAGAAGCCATCAAACCGTCTTCCAATGCACTGATTTTTGCAATCTGTTGACCGTAAGAGAATGCTGCTACTGGGTTGCCCAATTGTTTGTAGGCCAGCCAGGATACGGGAATCAAAAACGCCAAAATGATGATGACATATTGCGCAACCTGCGTCCAAGTCACCGCCCGCATACCACCCAAAAACGAGCAGACAAGAACACCACCTAAACCTAGCAAAATACCAATCTCAAACTGTACGCCAGTTAATCGTGAGGTAATCAGCCCTACCCCATAAATTTGCGCAACTACATACGTGAACGAGCACAGCACAGCGGATAAAGCGGCAATCAACCGAGGCCACTTACCACCAAAACGCAATTGAAAATAATCGGGCACGGTTTCGACTTCTACGCGCCTCAGATGCGGCGCAACCAGCAGGCCAATCAAACAAAACCCGCCCGTCCAGCCCAACAAATAAGCTAAGCCACCAGGCTGTGATGATGTGCCAGAAAACCCCTGCAGATATAGTCCCCCAGCTAAACTGATAAATGACGCCGCGCTCATCCAATCTGCCGCAGTAGCCATGCCGTTGTACATGGATGGGATACGTCGCCCAGCGACATAATATTCACTGGGTTCAGCGGTACGACTATAAATACCAATACAGGCGTACAGGCCAATCGTTGCTGCTAAAAAAATACCACCCAACCAATAGCGAGGTAAACCCGCTCGTTCAGCAGCGAACATAACCCCCAAAAAAGCTAGCACGCCTACGATGTAAATAAACATGATGCGGTGCAAACGCATCTTATATGCGGAATACGCAACCATCTCCCAGGTATGTGCTGAAATATCGTGGCTCGTTTTATTTCGCCACCAAGCGTACAAAGCAATGATGCCAATAAATAACAACACAGCGCCTTGCGACGCATACCAATAATTAAATGGCCAACCAGCGATAACCCACGACATGGTGTGCGCAAAATAGACCCCACCAAACGCTGCAATCAGCCAAAGCGCCAACAAAATTATGCGTAACCGCGATGGTTCAGGCACAGATTGCTGGTTCGGGGTGGAAGGGTTGACTGTCATCATGGTGAGTCAAAAGTTTAATTCACCACAGCAGTATGACTACTAAAGGTAACTACCTACAAGTGACCTATAACTGGCTGTAAACAACAGTTATTAGGTCGGACTTGAGGTAAATTATTTCGCTAAGGCCTGCCATGTAGCCATCACGCTGTCTGGGTTGAGGGAAATCGACTCAATCCCTTGGTCCACCAACCATTGCGCAAAGTCTGGATGGTCGCTAGGCCCTTGACCGCAGATGCCGACATACTTATTTTGGCGTTTACAAGCTTGTATAGCCAAAGTCAACATCGCTTTGACAGCGGGGTCACGCTCGTCAAAGTCAGCGGCCAGTAATTCCAAGCCAGAGTCTCTGTCCAAGCCCAGCGTCAACTGAGTCAAATCGTTGGAACCAATCGAGAAGCCATCAAAGTACTCCAAGAAAGCATCCGCCAAGATAGCGTTACTCGGCACCTCGCACATCATCATCACCTTCAAGCCGTTGTCGCCGCGTTTCAAACCATTTTTAGCCAATAAGTCCATGACTTTAGCGGCTTGGCCAAGAGTACGAACAAATGGCACCATGACGGCAACATTCGTCAAACCCATGTCGTTGCGCACACGCTTGAGCGCTTGGCACTCCATGGCAAATGCCTCGCCAAACTCTTCACTGGTGTAACGCACTGCACCACGGAATCCCAGCATTGGGTTTTCTTCTTCCGGCTCGTAGCGAGAACCACCAATCAGCTTGCGGTATTCGTTGGATTTGAAATCGCTGAAACGCACAATCACCTGCTTAGGCCAAAACGCCGCGCCGATGGTGGCAACGCCCTCTGCCACTTTGTCTACATAAAAAGCGCGAGGCGATGCGTGGCCGCGAGCGATAGATTCCACCGCTTTCTTCAAATCTGCATCAATACTTGGGTAGTCCAAAATCGCTTTGGGGTGTACGCCAATGTTGTTGTTGATGATGAATTCCAAACGCGCCAATCCCACGCCCGCGTTCGGCAATTGGCAAAAATCAAATGCCAACTGCGGGTTGCCAATGTTCATAGTGATTTTGGTTTTGATCTCCGGCATCACGCCGCGCTGCACTTCGGTCACCTCGGTTTCCAGCAAACCGTCGTAGATGAAGCCGGTGTCGCCTTCTGCGCAGCTCACCGTCACCAGCGTGCCGTCTTTCAGCATTTCGGTGGCATCACCACAGCCCACCACAGCGGCGATACCCAGTTCACGCGCAATGATGGCGGCGTGGCAAGTGCGGCCACCTCGGTTGGTCACAATCGCGCTAGCGCGCTTCATCACCGGTTCCCAGTTCGGATCCGTCATGTCTGTGACCAAAATATCGCCCAGCTGCACTTGGTCCATCTCGTCAATGCTGTGCACCAATCGCACGCGGCCTGTGCCAATTTTTTGACCAATCGCACGGCCTTGCGCCAAAATCGCGCTTGAACCTTTGAGTTTGTAACGCAGCTCAGCTTTGCCCGCACTTTGGCTTTTCACGGTTTCAGGACGTGCTTGCAAGATGTAGATATGCCCGTCCAAACCGTCTTTGCCCCACTCAATGTCCATCGCACGGCCATAATGCGCCTCGATGATCATGGCGTATTTGGCCAATTGTTCGACTTCTGCGTCGGTCAAGGAATAACGATTCCGCAAATCAATCGGCACATCGGTCGTTTTGACCAACTTGCCCGAAGCCGCCTTTTCAGCCGCACTGGCAAATTCCATTTGAATCTGCTTAGAACCCAAATTGCGGCGAATCACGGCACGGTTGCCGGCGGCCAACATCGGTTTGTGGACATAAAACTCGTCCGGATTGACCGAGCCTTGCACAACCGTTTCACCCAAGCCGTAACTGGAGGTGATGAAAACGACTTGGTCGAAGCCAGACTCCGTATCCATCGTGAACATCACGCCCGCTGCGCCCTTGTCCGAGCGCACCATGCGCTGGATGCCCGCGCTCAAAGCGACATCTGCGTGGGCAAAGCCTTTGTGGACGCGGTAAGAAATCGCACGGTCGTTGTACAGCGACGCGAACACTTCTTTGATTTTGTGCAGCACGGTGTCGATACCGACCACATTCAAAAAGCTTTCTTGCTGACCGGCAAACGAGGCATCTGGCAAATCCTCTGCCGTGGCTGATGAACGCACGGCGAACGAAGCCTCGGCATTACCGCCCTGCAAGGTCATAAATGCACCGCGAATAGCAACATCCAACTCAGCTGAAAATGGCTGCGCCTCAACCATAGCGCGAATCTGCGCCCCCACTTTAGCCAAATCGCGCACATCTTCGGTGTTGAGCGCGTTCAGCAATGCATTGATTTTGTCATCCAAACCGCCGAGTTTCAAAAACTCACGGAAAGCATGAGCCGTGGTGGCAAACCCCGTCGGAACGCGCACGCCCGTGGGCAGTTGCGAAATCATCTCGCCTAAGCTGGCGTTTTTACCGCCAACCGACTCGACGTCAGCGTTTCTCAGGTTCTCAAACGGAACGACCAGGGCGTTCGGGCTAAAGAGTGTTGACATGGGTAAGCTCCAGAGTTTAAAAACCGGATGTGCCGCCTTAACGTTGGTGTTAGTGCAACGGCCAAATTCATGCAAGCAGGCTCATATCCATGAATGGCGTGCATTTGTTGTTGGTTTTGTAGCTTAGAAAGAGTCAAAACGGCTTGCATGAAAAAATTTGATGAATTCCAAGGAATTAGCGCTATTGTAGGGTCAGCGGGGTAAAATTTGCTCAAAGCGTACTAAAAATCAAACTACTATACTTTCAATAGCGCCTTAGGCAATTAATACGATGGCTAGCGACAAATTTAACCTCTAAAATCAATACAACCATGTCCGACCGCACCGTTTTCTTTATCTCCGATGGCACTGGCATCACGGCTGAAACTTTTGGCAATGCTATTTTGGCGCAATTTGATATGCAGCCGCGCCATGTGCGGTTGCCGTTTGTGGATACGGTGGACAAGGCGCATCAGGTGGTACGGCAGATCAACCATACGGCTGAGGCTGAGGGGAAGAAGCCGATTGTGTTCTCTACACTGGTAAACATGGAGGTGCTGCGGGTTATTCAAGCGGGCTGTCAGGGCATGCTGTTGGACATGTTTGCCACCTTTGTGAATCCATTGGAAGAAGAGCTGGGTATCAAATCGCACCACCGTATCGGCCGGTTCAGCGACGCCAGCAAGAGCAAGGCGTACAACGACAGGATTGAGGCAATCAACTTCAGCCTAGCGCATGACGATGGACAAATGAACCGCGATTTAGAACAATCGGATGTGATTTTGGTAGGCGTGAGCCGCAGCGGAAAAACGCCCACTTCACTTTATTTGGCGATGCAATACGGGCTAAAAGCGTCAAATTACCCGCTGATTCCCGAAGATTTTGAGCGTAACCAGTTGCCGCCAGCCCTCGTTCCGCACAAAAAGAAGATTTTTGGGCTGACGATTCAAGCTGAGCGGCTGAGTGAAATCCGCAACGAACGCCGCCCTAACTCTAAATATGCTAGCTTAGAAAACTGTCGCGCCGAGGTACATGAAGCCGAGGCCATGATGCGCCGCAGCGGCATTCGTTGGCTAAGCACGACGACCAAGTCAATTGAAGAAATTGCGACGACGATTTTGCAGGAGATTCGACCTGAGCGGCTGGAGTATTGACTTTGAATTTTAATTCCCCTTCTTTAGAAGGGGTGCCCAACGGGCGGAGTAGTTATCCTCATGCGCTGCAACTACCCCGTCGCTTCGCGCCACCCCTTCAAATGAAGGGGAATTTTTAAGATTTACAGCCCAATCGCCGCAATACCCGCTTTGGCGATTTGTGCATCTTCCGTTGACTTTACGCCGCTCACGCCGACTGCGCCCAAACACTGGCCGTCTTTCATGATCGGCACTGCGCCTTCGAGCATGCCTTGCAAATTTGGGGCGCTTAAAAAAGCAACACGTGGGCCGTTGATCAGGTCTTCGTAGACTTTGCTCTCGCGTTTACCCATAGCTGCTGTATGTGCTTTGGCGGGTGCCATGCTGGCGGACATCACGGGTGCGCCATCTAAGCGGTTGAAATGCAGCAAGTGGCCACCGTCGTCGACGATAGCGATACTGACCGCCCAGTTGTTTTTAAGCGCTTCCGCTTCGGCAGCGGCGGCGATGAGTTTGAGGTCTGAACTCTCTAAGGTGTGTTTGGTTTTCATGCGTTAATTCTACAAATGTTTGTAGGAGATTTAACAAATAGCTTGATTTTTATAAAAACCGCCTAAAATTCGCCTTAACTGCATGTTTGCAGGCTTTTAAGGAGAATTGAATGTCTGAACAAATTCTGAACAATACAGGTTTTGGCGCTGAGGTTAGCTTTGAGTCACGCAACCGGGTGCTACGCAACACTTATTGGCTGCTGGCGCTGAGCCTAATTCCTACCGTGCTGGGTGCATGGCTGGGCGTGAGCACCGGCATCACCAAAGCCTTCATGGGCGGCTGGATGGGTATTGTCGTTTTCATGGGTGGTGCATTTGCATTTATGTATGCGATTGAAAAGACGAAAAACTCTGCAGCTGGCGTGCCCGTCTTACTGGCTTTCACGTTTTTCATGGGTGTGATGCTGTCTGGCTTGATCTCTCGTGTCTTGGGCTTTAGTAACGGCCCATCGTTGATCATGACTGCATTTGGTGGTACGGCTGGCGTGTTTTTCGTGATGGCTTCATTGGCTAGTGTTATCAAGCGCGACTTGAGCGGCATGGGCAAATGGCTCTTTGTTGGCGCGATTGTGCTGATGATTGGTTCAGTCATCGGCATACTGGTAGGCTCTTCCGCTGCCATGATTGCCGTGTCTGTTGCTGCGATTGGTATTTTCAGCGCTTACATGTTGTATGACCTTAAGCAAATCATCGACGGCGGCGAAACCAACTACATCAGCGCGACTTTGTCTTTGTATTTGGATATTTTTAATGTATTTCAAAGCCTGCTGTCTCTGTTAGGCATTTTCGGTGGTGAGCGGGATTAATTTCGCTTTTTACTGAACAAAAAAGGAGTCCGCGGACTCCTTTTTTTATGAATCCTGTCATCCTGCTAACATGAACTGCGTTGCTGGAGCTGTGCCATCAATTTGGAGACTCAAATGTGGAAATTAGGCGTGCTGTGGTGGAAATTCAAAAAAGAAATCATGATGGTTTGGGCCATGCTGCGCAATCCTGCTGCGCCAGGTATTTCCAAACTGGTGGCTTTGTTAGCCGTGGTTTACATTATCAGCCCCGTAGATCTCGTGCCCGATGTGATTCCGATTTTAGGTTGGTTAGACGATGGCGTGATTTCAATTTTGCTATTCAAATTGGCTTTCAAACTATTACCAAAAGAGATATACGACAGCCTGAAAGCTCAGTTTGAGAAAAATGGCGGCAAGGTGGACAATGTCGTCGATGACAGCGTAGTTGATGTTAAGCCCAAATAATTCTAAGGACAAATTGGTTCAATTGGTCGTGCAGGCAAAAGCCAATTGAACACTACCGGTGGCTGGCAATGTTGCGATCGTGATGCCTGCTCCCGTCAAATTAGCCATAGTGAATGGACCAACGGGGCAAACAGCGCCACCCGCCAGCACTGTGCATGCAACCGCATTCGCAGCAGGACACGTCAGCCCAGCACCGACCACATCCGTGACAACTGCACCATCTGCTGCCGCTGGACCATTGTTCGTCAATGTAACGGTGTAGTTGTTGGTGCTGCCAGAGTTGGTGATGGATTTTCCATCGGTTTTTGAGATGACCAAGGAAGCCGCGCAATTGATACCCGTGTTTACCGTACTGCTGTTATCTGAGGTCACAATTTCGCCAATCGCCGCATTGCTTAGCAAAGCCGTATTATCCAAAGGCCCAGGGCAAGAAACCAAGGCAACGCGCACTGGTGCACTGATACTGGCCAGGACGACTGGCGTGATGTTTCCAGCGGCGATGTTACCAGCCGCTGCGTTACGCGTGCAGGTAAAGCTGGTGTCACCAGCAACACCAGTGCAAGCCCAATTTGCGGCTTCTACGCCACTGACGACAGGCACGCTGGCTAGAGTCATGCCTGTGGGCAATGTGTCGGTAACTGTGTAGGGTGCACCTAAAAGTGAAGAGGTCGTCGCAGGCGTGGCCTGATCTGCTGCATACGTCAAAGCTTGCACAGCACGCCCCACATTGCTAACGCCAATGGTGTACGTACCACCAGTTGCTGCGCCTGAGGGTATAAAAGTACCCGAACTGGTTTTATCAACGCGCAAATCAGCTTGTAATGTGACATTTTCACCTGCCGTGCCGCTGTCTAAACCGTTGTAGTTGCTGCCCAAAACGTTTGTGCCTGCTACAGATCCCGTTTGGTAGGTGTTATTGGCCGTACCACCGACTTGCGCGCCTGCACGGTTTGCAGTGTTGTTGGTATTGGCGGCAATCTCGCGCCCAGCCGTGCTGCGTGTAGGGTCTAAGTATTTAACGCCTGCAGGATTGTGAAATACACCCACAGGCGCGCTGGCTGGTATGTTCACGGTGTAGGTCAGCGTTGCTGTGCCGTTACCGGGGATGGTCACATTACTCCACAGCGGCGCAGCTGCTGGTGCGCCGTTGACTGACAAATTCGCGATGCCACCAGGACTGCCAGCAACTGCAGGCACGCCTGGCGTTGCGCTTTCAACAAAACCGCCCAGAAGCGTCCCGGACAAAGCTGGCGTAAAGCTAATAGATCCCGTTGATGCAAAAGTCCAACCTGGAGGCAAGGTGTTATCAACAAAGTCTGCGCCTGCGGCATAACCCGCTGAAGTATTGGTGGCTGTGATGGTGTAAGTTGCCGTTGTTGCGCCAGAAACTGAAATCGTAGGCGTACTTGTGGATTTGACAACGCTTATATTAGGCAAGCAAACGTTTGGCGCAGATGTGCCACTAGGAGTGCCCAAGCTTGAACTCGTACCACTGCTACCAGGCAGAGCGCTGTAGCTGTTTGCAATATTGTCACCACCGTTAGCTGCATCAATACCGTTGACCCCACCGGTTAAAGTGTTGGTGCTGGTGACGCCACTGGTTCCAACAAACCCGCCGCCGCCGCCGCCGCCTGGCCCGTGGTTGTAAAAATCAGCATCGCCACCCTTGCCACCGGTTACGCTAACTGGAATAGCAGCAGTGCTGGAGGCTGCCTGTATCACCACCGATCCGCCAGCGCCAGCGCCGCCAGCTGCTTCGGAGCCACCGTTGTTGCTGTAGGCGTCATAACCATTTGCAATGATGCCACCGCTGTTCATCGCGACATTGCTAGCGCGCAAAATGACTATGCCGCCGCCTGAAGATCCGCTAGAACTGACAGGCCCTGTTGCGCCTGAGTAGGTATTGACTGTTCCTGAATTTGTAACAGCTGTTGGCGGATAGTTGGCTATGGCGTTGGCATTGGCGTTGTTATTGGTAGAACCTGCGCCACCACCACCGCCCATGTAAATTTTAGTGCTTGAGTTTGCCAACGCATTGCCTCCGAAGCCACCCGCCGAATTATCCAAACTCCAGGAATTGCCGCCTCGCCCACCAGCGCCAGCATTGGAGCCGCCACCACCGCCTGAGTTGTATTGGTTGATGCCAGCGACAGGTTCGCCATCGTTACCGCCGCCGCCTGCGTTACCGTTGGCAGCCTGCCCTGCGGTGCCCACCGCATACAGCCCACTTGTATAGACAACTGGATTAATCGTGCCATCAAACAATTGGTTGGACACGCCGTTGGTACCTTCGCCTTTCAATGCACCATTCATGGCGGCTAGATTGGGCGTGTAGTTTGCGTCGGAAAAGAGTCCGCCCGCACGATTGCCTGAGCCGTTGATGGCATATGCACCACGAAAACCTTTGCCGCTGGCGTTAACGGTTCCGCTGATTGTCAAAGTTCCGGCGACATCAATGGCAAATACGCCACCATACCCCAAGCCTGTCGCTGTGTTAATCGACCAAGCTGGTGGCGATACCGTGCCTGAAATCGTGGCGCTGGAATATTGCGGCACACGGATAACTTGGTAAGTTTGTAGGGTAGTAAAACCAAAACTCTGCGCGTAACTGTTGATTAAGCCACTGGCAAGGTTGACAGTACCGCCCGAGACAGCGGCCACTTGTGCATACTCAAAATTACCTTCTAAGGAGCCGCTGGAATCTTGCATTTGCATGACCAGCACCAAATCGCCCGTTGACAAGGCAGTAGGCCCCACACCAGCGCTCAAATTTAAAACTGTAGTGCCAGAGCTCAGCGAGCCAGAGCCTGAGGGTGTGTAGTAGGTGTTCACACTGGCTGAGACTGTTGCCGCACCATCCTTGCCTGGAATGCCGCAGGTCAAAGCGAATACTGCACTGTTCATAAAAGAACCAAGCAGCAAACAAAACAGAATGGTGCGCATTTTTTTCATGCGCAATCTTACACAAAAAATGCATCAAAATGAAACAAGATGTATATTAAAGTGATACAAATTGTTCATAAGTAGTTACTTATGCAAGCATTTATTGAGTGAGTTCAAACACCGCAATCGACTCCACGTGCGCTGTATGCGGAAACATATTCACCACCCCTGCTGCGGTACAGGTGTAACCAGCTTCGTTGACAAGCAGCCCAGCGTCTCTCGCCAAAGTAGCAGGGTTACAGCTCACATACACAATGCGCTTGGGCGGCTGCCAGTTTTTTACTGCTTCAGAGGGGCTTTCAATCGTTGGATTCGCACTTTGCGTCACCAGCTCAACCAAAGCCTTGACCAGTGCAAATGCGCCCTCTCGCGGCGGATCCATCAACCATTTCTCGGCAATACCGTCTGCAGCCAGTACCGAGCCAGTGATTTCAAACAGATTTCGTACTACAAAATTTGTAGCTGCTAAGGCAGTATTTACGCTGGATAAAGCACTATTTGAAGTGCTTTTATGGTTATTTAACGCATAATTTTGTCTGGACCGTGCCACCAGTTCCTCACTACCCTCCACACCCAGCACTTCTTTGGCTTGGGTCGCCAGTGGCAGCGTGAAGTTGCCCAGGCCGCAAAACCAATCAATCACCCGCTCAGACTTTTGAACGTCCAGTAAGCGTAGCGCCCGCCCGACCAGCACTTGGTTGATGTGCGGGTTAACTTGCGTGAAATCGGTGGGTTTGAACGGCATCGTGATGCCGAACTGCGGTAAAGCGTAGCTCAAAGTGCTGACTTTACCGAGTTTGTCGTCCATTAAATGCACCGTATCCAAGCCCTTGGGCTGCAACCACCACTGCACGGCGGGGTGTTCAACGGCGAAAGCACGCAGCTTGGCAGAATCGCCTTCTGACAAAGGCTCCATGTGCCTGACCACCATCGCCACCACATCGTCACCGACGGCAAGCTCTAGCTGCGGAATCGTCTCTTTGGCGTCCATGCTGGCAATCAAGGCACGCAGCGGCATCAGCAAATCGCTGACGTGCTTGGGCAGCACGCGGCATTCCTTCATATCCGCCACATAGCGGCTTTTGCGTTCATGAAAGCCGATCAACACATCGCCTTTTTTACGCACAAACTTTACTGAAATACGGGCGCGGTAGCGGTAGCCCCAGGCTGGACCTTCAATGGGGCGCATGATGCTGGCAGCTTTAAGCTTGCCCAAGTGCCACAAACCGTCTTCCAAAGCGCGCTGCTTCACTGCGACTTGCGCCCCAATGTGCAAATGCTGCATTTTGCAGCCACCACAAGCACCCTCATGCATCCCAAAGTGCGGACACGCAGGTGTGACGCGCTGGTTGGACTCGCGCTGGATAGCGGACAGCGTCGCTTTTTCCCAATTGTCCTTTTTGCGGTTCACATTGGCGCTAACCACCTCAAACGGTAACGCGCCGTCGATAAACACCACTTTGCCATCCGCTCTGTGGGCAACGCCTTGAGCTTCAATGTCCAATGATTCGACGTTCAACCACTCAACTGGACGCTCTTGCCAGGTTTTTTCGTTGTTCGAGAGTTTTTCGGGATTTTTTGTAGATTCAATTTTTTCGCTCATGGGGCTATTGTCTCAGGGCTTTGGTGCAAAATGAGGCTGTATCAAGATTCAAGTGTTTTAATCCTGACAAAATAGCCAACCTGAACCCGACACGAGACAACCTAAAGATGACACCACCGCGCTATCCTGTCCCTGATTTGACCGACTTACCTAGCGACATTTTGAGCAAAGTCTTAGAAGTCCAAGCCAAAGCCGGCTTTATTCCCAATGTTTTCTTAAGCTTAGCGCGTCGCCCCGCTGAATGGCGTGCATTTTTTGCCTATCACGACGCTTTGATGGCTCCAGAAACCACGGGTCGAAAAAGCAATTTGACCAAAGGCGACCGTGAAATGATAGTCACCGTCACCAGTGCCGCCAATAACTGCCTGTACTGTGTGGTTGCTCATGGTGCCATTTTGCGGATTCAAGAGAAAAAACCACTGGTAGCCGACCAAGTGGCAGTCAACTACAAAAAAGCCGACATCAGCCCCCGCCAGCAAGCCATGTTGGACTTTGCGATGAAGGTTTGCAGGCAATCTGCCGACGTGGAGGACATCGATGTCGACATTCTCAACGCCCACGGTTTCAACGATGAAGACGTGTGGGATATCGCAGCCATCACAGCCTTTTTCGGTCTGTCAAACCGCATGGCCAGCTTCACAGGCATGATGCCCAACCCTGAGTTTTACACCATGGGGCGCGAAGCCAGAGAGCCTAAAACTAAGTAATTCTTATCAATTAATTGCTATAAATTTGATAGCTACTCAGGCAGCAAATACGCCGGATATTGGCAAAACTAGCACTATTTTCGGCAATTTTAGTCGTCGCTGACCAGTTGTCGCATCCAATCTGGTAAATCCTGGGATTTTTGTTTCGGAAAGTTCACCCAAATCGTCGTTGCGCCACCTGCGGCGTAAATCACACCGGGTTGGTCGGCGCGTTCCATGGTTCCCCAGGTCTCGAAGGTCGTGCGGGCGGGGTCGCTGACGTACATTTTCACAAGCACATCACCCGGGTATTCCAACTGTTTGTAGAAATTGCAAAACGCGTTGACGATAACCGGTCCGTCGCCTTTTGCATCAGGCAAAGCGCCAATCGAGCGCATCCAGTCGATGCGGCAGGTCTCTAAATAGCGGAAGTAAATCGTGTTGTTGACGTGCCCCATCGCATCCATATCGCCCCAGCGTATGGGCATGGACATCTCGTAAACGAGTTTTTTCTTTTCAGGCAGGATGAATTTCATGGTCGTATACAGCTGTTTAGGTACAAAAATGGTTATCGATGTGCTTTGATACTAGCTAATATTCCTAACACAAACATGACGCCAGCCAAGATGGCCAGCACATCAGGCAAGCGCCCGTCCCACCAGGATGAGTAGATTAAGGCAAACACCGTCTCAGACACAATCAACTGCCCACACAAACTGGCGCTGAGCCGCTGGCTGGCAATGTTCCAAAAAATGGTAGCAAGCCAAGCAGAGCCTAGACCAGTCGCCACACAAATCAAAGCAAATGACGCAAATTTAGCGTCGCTAGTCATGGTTTTCAAATCTGACCCCGCGGACAGCCAAAGCACCCAAGCGCCCAAACCGGTCGCCACCCCCAGCCAGTTGGCCCAATCTGCCGCGCTGACTTCGGTATGCTTTTTCAGCCAAGCCGAGTTAACAATCGCAAAAATCGTCCAACAGACCATAGAAGCCAGTGCAAAAGCAATGCCGCGCCAGTAGTTTGCCGAAGCGAAGCTATGAATTTGGGTCTGACCCTGCAGTTGCACAAAGCCCATCAACACCAAACCAGCCGCCGTCAGCAGTAAACCCGGCAATAAGCTACGAAAGCTCAAACCTTGCTGCTTGCCCAGAAACATCACCCAAATCGGAATCGTACCAATGATGAGCGTGGGCATTTCAGTCCCTGCGTCGTTGATGGCGAGCACCAGCAGCAAATAATAGCCCGTGAAACCCAGCAAGCTCAAACCCAAAGCGGCAAAAGCTTGGTTCAAGGTAGGCAGTTTTTTAGACCGCCAGCCTATCAACATCAACAAAGCCGCCATGAATCCATAGCTCAAAAAACGTCCTGCCGTTAAATCTACCGAGCTGAATCCTGCTGATACCGACGAACCGCCCCCACTACCGAGAACCATGCGCGGTGCAACAAACACCAAGCCCCACAGCGCGCCCGCCGCCAAGCCCGCCAAAATACCGCCACTTTTGCCTTTGAACATCTGTATTGAAACCTTGTTTCACCCTATGAGTCACGCTAAGAATTAGAGAACACGCTTTAGAAAGCACCAAACTCGCAAGCAAAGCCCCACTTCGCCACCTAAGTGACAAATTTTTCAGCCCCTAGCCCCTAAAATGGCGTCAACTTAACTATGCCACCTTTTACAAGAGAGCCTACCATGACCCCACAAGAGATCCTCGCCACGCACGGCCCGCGCGAATCCATGGAATACGACGTCGTCGTCGTCGGTGGCGGTCCCGGTGGTTTGGCAACCGCCATCCGCTTGAAGCAACTAGCGGCTGAAAAAGGCACAGATGTATCGGTTGTCGTCTTGGAAAAAGGCTCTGAGCCGGGCGCGCACATTTTGTCCGGTGCGATCATGGATCCGATTGCGCTGAACGAGCTGTTCCCCGACTGGAAAGAACGCGGCGCACCGCTGAACCAGCCAGTGACGGACGACGCCATCATGTTCCTCAGCGAAAAGTCCGGCACCCGCGTGCCCAACATGCTGCTGCCCCCCATTTATGCTAATCACGGCAACTACATCATCAGCCTAGGTGCGTTCACCAAGTGGTTGGGTGAGCAGGCAGAGGCTTTGGGCGTTGAAATCTTCCCAGGCTTCACGGGTGCGGAGGTTTTGTACAACGATGATGGCAGTGTCAAAGGCGTCGCCACCGGCAACATGGGCATCGGCAAAGACGGCGAACCCATGGAAAACTTCCAACTCGGGATGGAACTCTTGGGCAAATACACCGTGTTTGCCGAAGGCGCGCGCGGGCATTTGGGTAAGCAGTTGATTGAGAAATTCAAGCTCGACGAAGGCCGCGACCCGCAAAGCTGGGGCTTGGGCATCAAAGAGCTGTGGGAGATTGACCCTGCCAAGCACAAGCCCGGCTTTGTGATGCACACCGCCGGCTGGCCTATGGATGCCGAT
>JAAFJF010000022.1 GCA_013298815.1 Polaromonas sp.
CAGCTTGTCCGCCAACAAACGCACCACGCCCTCAGGACCACTGCCAACAGGGAACGGCGTGATGATGCGCACGGGCTTGGTAGGGAAAGTTTGAGCACTGGCGCTTACCGCTGTGAAGGCGGTCAAAGCAGCAAATGCTGTACCCAAAATGAGTTTTGATGTGATGGTCATACATGTCTCCGTAGATGTGAGGTGGGGATTGAGGTCGTGATTGAGATAAATCAAAAGCAAGGCAGATTTTGCCCATCGCAACCCACTTTGAGTAGATGTTATGTTTGCAGTCGCGATAACTTTTGGTTATCGAATTGCGATAAAATTGGCGAAATTATGAAGCTAGCATCTCTGAACGCCCTGGTTGCAGCCATCGAAGAAGGCAGTCTGCGCGGCGCGGCACGACGTTTAGACGTCTCACAACCGGCGTTGACCAAAATGCTACGGGCGCTGGAGGTGGAGCTGTCGGCTACGCTGTTGACGCGAACCTCCAAAGGCGTGAAACCCACCGAACAAGGCCAAGCGCTGCATGCTCGCGCCTTGACTGTGGTGCGAGAACTGAAGCTGGCTACAGACGAAATCAGCCAACTCAGCGGTAATATGACTGGGGAACTGACCATAGGCGCCGTGCCGCTGGCGGTGATGCTTATCATGCCTGAGACGCTGCGCACCTATTGCCGCGCTTTCCCGAATATCCGCCTCAAAGTGACCGAAGAGCTCTACATTGCCCAGCTGCAGCGGCTGCGCAAAGGCGAGGTGGATGTGGCCGTGGGCGGCATTCCGGACGACTTGCCCAAAGGCGAATTCACCATTGAGCCCTTGATGACGACCACCATGGTCGTCGTGGCACGCAAAGGCCACCCGCTGGCGCAGGCTAAGTCTTTACGCGAACTTGAAGGCGCAAGCTGGGTGTATACCGGTGCAAACTCGGAATCTGGTTACGTGAAAGCACTGTTTGAAGCCAACGGCCTGCCAGCGCCCAAAATTGGTGCAATTGTGAACTCCACGTTATCGCTGCTGTCAATTGTCGCCAGTGGTGATGTGTTGGGTTTGATGCCGCAGCAAATTGCCGCTCATCCCACGACAGCGCAGTTCATCAGCGTGGTACCGATTGTTGAAAAAGGGCTGGATTTGACTGTGGGTGCCATCATCCGCAGCGATTCCGCCGTTTCTCCCGCCATTCGCCACCTGATCACGCACATGCACAGGGCTGCGCAGTAGAAACAAAGCATCCCAAGCTCTTTACAATAGCACCCGTGAATGACACTAATTTAAACCCACAAGAGACGTCCGCCGAAGCCATCAACGGTGACGCCCCTCCCAAATTCCTCAAAACCATCAAATCCTTCGTCCGCCGCGCTGGGCGAATTACTACAGGGCAATCTAAAGCTTTTGAGGATTTAGGTGACACGTATTTATTGAATTACGACGCCTCTAAAAACGCTATTGATTTAATAGCTGCTCAGGCAGTAAATACGCTGGCTGAAGTCGAAAATAGCTCTAAAGTAGCCACTTTTGAGCCAAATATAGCCAATCCAGTTGTTAATTCCGTTGCTCATCCAGTTGTTTTTGAAATCGGTTTTGGCATGGGTGAAGCCACGGCTCATATCGCCAAGCTGCTGCCTGAAACACACTTTTTAGCCTGCGAAGTGCATCAGCCCGGCGTGGGCGCACTGCTCAAACGGATTGGTGAAAGTCTAGAAACTGAGCACCCGATTGACAACATCCGCATCATCTCCCACGACGCGGTAGAGGTGATTGACCACATGCTGCCACTGGCTAGCTTGGACGGTGTGCACATCTTTTTCCCCGACCCGTGGCATAAAAAGCGGCACAACAAGCGCCGTTTGATCCAGCAACCCTTGATCGCCAAGCTGGCTGCGCGTCTGAAAGTGGGCGGTTATATCCACTGCGCGACCGACTGGCAAGCGTATGCCGAGCAGATTTTGGAAGTGCTGAGCGCAGAGCCACTGCTCAAAAACCGTGCAGACCCCGTCAAAGACGCCGAATTGGCTGGCTACTCGCCTAAACCGCACTACAGACCGCTGACCAAGTTTGAAAACCGCGGTATCAAGCTAGGGCACGGCGTATGGGATGTCGTTTTTGAGCGAGTCTAAACTTCCAAACGTGCAGGATTTCGACCTCATTTACGAAGACAGTGCCTTGCTGGTGTTCAACAAACCCAGCGGTTTGCTGTCCGTCCCAGGCAAAGGGCCAGAAAAGGCGGATTGCCTAAGAACCCGCGTTCAGCAGGTTTACCCAGAGGCGCTAACCGTGCATAGGCTGGATATGTCGACATCAGGCATCTTGCTGATGGCTCGCAGTGCTGAATTGCACCGCAAGCTGAGCATCGCGTTTCAAGATCGCGAGGTTAAGAAACGCTATGTCGCTGTTGTAGATGGCCATGTGAAAAGAAGCCTTGAAAACCCTTCACAAGAATGGCAGCTGATTGACAAACCCATTGCAACCGACTGGATCAACCGTCCACTGCAGAAAATCGACCTTGTTGAGGGCAAACCTAGCCAAACGCATTACAAAGTGTTGTCTTATGATGCCGCCACAAACAGCACCAGCGTGGAACTAGCCCCCATCACAGGTCGCACGCACCAGCTGCGGGTGCATTTGCAGTCGCTGGGGCACCCGATTTTGGGCGATCACCTTTATGCATCACCTGATATTCAAGCTAAATCAGCCCGTTTGTTACTGCACGCTAGCAGTTTGACCATCAATCACCCCATCACAGGGCTGGCTATTGAGTGGCAATGTGCTGCACCCTTTTAAAAAATTGCTATAATTTTAATAGCTATTTAGGCATTAAATACGCTGGCTAGATGGATAAATCAACCCCTAGGATGGTTTTCTTTGTGTATGGTCTTCAAGCGCTCACGCGCCACATGCGTGTAGATGGTCGTGGTTGAAATATCCGCATGTCCCAGTAACAACTGCACAGTGCGCAAATCAGCGCCATGGTTGAGCAAATGCGTCGCAAAGGCATGGCGCAAAGTGTGCGGCGACAGCGGGCTGGTGATGTGCGCTGTCAGTGCGTGCTTTTTCACCGTGTACCAAAACATCACCCGCGTCATACCGGCGCCGTGGTGGGTAACAAACAAATCTTGCGTTTGCTGCTGATCCAAAATCTGCGGGCGTGCATCAGCCAAATAGCGGTTGATCCAAACCCTGGCTACTTCACCAAAAGGAACCAGCCGTTCTTTGTTGCCTTTACCAATGACGCGCAGCACGCCCTCAGTCATGCTCAGGTTAAACACTTTCAGAGTCACCAGCTCGCTCACCCGCAGGCCACTGGCGTACATCAGCTCCAGCATGGTGCGGTCGCGCAGGCCCAATGGGGTGTCGATGTCAGGCGCGTCCAAGAGCGCCTCTACCTGTGATTCCGTCATGGTTTTGGGCACGCGCAGGGCTTGCTTGGCGGCTTGTAACTTTAACGTTGGGTCAGCAGTTATGAAGCGCTCGCGCATCGCCCAGCGGAAATAGCGTTTCAGAACTGTGAGTCGGCGATTCGCCGATGTGGCTTTGGTCGATGCGTGTTTGGCAGAAAAATAGGCGTTGATATCGGCTTCGACAGCCTCATCAACGCCTTTGTCAAGCTCAGCCAGCCACTGTGCATATAAAGTTAAGTCACGCCGGTAAGCTTCCAGCGTGTTTTTGGACAGCCCGTCTTCCAGCCAAAGCGCATCGATGAAAACATCAATGTGGTTGGCGGGGTGAATGGGCGCAGCTGCTTCCTTAAAAATAGCTTGGATCAATCCAAATTCAACTTAGCGGTTTGTACAACTTTTTTGTAGACCGCTAGTTCGTCTTTCATCTGCGCTGCAAATTGCTCTGGCGTATTACCCAAAACGATAGATCCCGTGTCTTCAATGCGCTTGCGAATAGCTGGGTCTTCCAAAGCTTTGCGCACACCAGCATTGACCTTGTCCACAATGTCTTTAGGCAAACCTTTGGGGCCGTAAATACCGTAGTAAGCCATGCGGTTGACGGGCTCCAAGCCTAATTCCTTGAACGTCGGCACATTGGGCATAGATGCCAAGCGCTGCGGCGCAGCCACGGCCACAGCGACCAAACGACCCGCAGTGATGTGTGGCAGTGCAGAGGGCACATTGTCAAAAATGATTTGTACTTGACCACCCACAGTGTCTCGCAAAGCGGGGCCCGCGCCAGAATAAGGAATATGCGTTAAAAACACGCCTTGCAAGCCCTTCCACAGCTCAGTTTGTAGGTGGCCAATACCGCCCACGCCAGACGATGAATACGAGTATTTACCTGGGTTTTTCTTCAACTCAGCAATAAATCCCTTGTAATCTTTGGCGGGAAAGCTGGGGTGCACCGCAATCACATTCGGCGTGGCCGCGATGTTGATGATGGGCGTGAAGTCTGTCGCCACGTTGTAAGGCATTTTCGGGTTAATAGCAGGGTTAGCGGCGGTGGTAGACACCGTTGCCATACCCAGCGAATAGCCATCTGGTGCTGACTTTGACGTCTCATTCGCTCCCACCACGCCGCCACCGCCCACTTTGTTCTCCACAATCACGTTTTGACCCAAAGCTTTGCCAAGTGGCTCAGACATAACGCGGGCAATGATATCTGTTGTTCCGCCTGGTGCAAACGGCACTTGCAGTTTTACCGGTTTGTTTGGATAAGCTTGTGCAAATACAATAGTAGCCGGCGTAAATACTGCCACAGCAGCTATTAAATTTATAGCTAATCTAATTTTAGGTAATGACTTCATCATATTTATCCTTACGTTCAATGTGTCGTTTGAATTGTGATGCTGGCGTAGCAAGACTGCCATTATGATAGTTCAAACCACCTCATCTTCTGATGGGGATACTACATAATGGATAACCCTTAGATAACCATAGAGCCAGCCCTTTGTACTACGCCCAACTCCTCATTCCCGATTTTGCTTTGATTTTGTTTGGCTACTTGTTGTGCCGCTTCACCGCGATTGACCGCAGCGTCTGGGCACCTGTTGAAAAACTGGTGTTTTACGTTTTATTCCCCGTTTTACTTTTTTCGTCCATCGTCAAAAGCCCGATTCATCTTGGCGAGGTGTCCAACTTCATCTCAGCGGGCGTGTTGACTGGTGTTTGCACCGTGGGTATGGCCTATGCCTTGCCTTTTTTGCCCGGTTTCAAAAACCATTTCTCCACCCGCGACCACGCTGCCAGTGCGCAAATTGCCTTTCGGTTCAACTCTTACATTGGTTTAGCGCTAGCCGAGCGTTTGGCGGGCGCACCAGGCTTGCTATTGATATCTATCTTGATCGGCATTTGTGTACCGATGTTCAATATGGCAGCGATTTGGCCCATGGCTCGCCACAGTCAAATGGGAGTGCTTGGTGAGATTGCACGTAATCCGTTCGTGATAGCGACCTTATCTGGCTTAGCAGCTAACTTGCTAGGCTTTCGGTTTCCAGACTGGTCAGCGCCCACCATCAACCGCATTGGCGGCGCGTCCATCCCGCTGGGTTTGATGGCTGCTGGCGCTGGCATGCAGTTTGCAACGCTTGCGCGGGCTAAAACCTTGGCCGTCAGTGTTTTAGCTATTCGCCACGCGATTGCTCCTGTGATTGCGCTGGGTTTGTCGCTGCTGTTTAAACTCTCACCCGTGCAAGCCACGGTTTTGATGATGTTCTCTGCCCTGCCGACTGCGCCGACTGCTTACGTTTTAGCTGCGCGCATGGGGTTTGACGGTGGTTATGTGGCGGGCTTGGTAACTTTGTCTACGCTGTTTGGCGTGCTGAGTTTGCCGTTTGCATTGTCTTTGATTCACTGAGTTTGTCCTGTGGATTCCCGCCTTCGCGGGAATAACGGCTAGAAATCACTGCTCCAACGCCCAAGCAACGTGCTCTCTCACCAATTCGCTGGCGTGATTCGCTCTGGTTCGCAACGCCGCATCAATCGCGGCGACATCAGGCTCTAAAGCAACGCGCTTGGCATTCCCCAGAGCAACCGCCATATTCCGCAACCAGCGCTCATGCCCAATGCGGCGAATCGGGCTGCCTTCGGTGAATTTTAAAAAATCGTCTTCCGTCCAAGCAAACAAGGTGCTCAGTTGCTGCCCGCTCAAACCCGCCCTTTCGTCAAAATCGGGTAAAGCACTGCGTTTAGCAAACTTGTTCCACGGGCAAATCAACTGGCAATCGTCGCAGCCATAGATGCGGTTGCCAATCAAGGGGCGCAACTCCAGCGGAATCGCCCCTGCGTGCTCAATCGTCAAATACGAGATGCAACGCCGTGCATCCAGCTTGTGCGGGGCGATGATGGCTTGTGTGGGGCAAATATCTATGCAAGCGCTGCAACTGCCACAGTGCGCGGTCACCGGTTCACTGTGCGGCAGGGCAATATCTAGGTAGATTTCGCCTAAGAAAAACATGCTCCCCGCCTCGCGGTTAAGCACCAGCGTGTGCTTACCGCGCCAGCCTTGTCCGCTGCGGCTAGCGAGTTCGGCTTCCAGCACGGGCGCAGAATCGGTGAATACGCGGTAACCCAGCGGCGAGATATGCTCAGCAATACGCTCGCTCAGCTTTTGCAACCGCGCGCGCAGCACTTTATGGTAGTCGCGTCCGCGGGCGTAAACGGAGACTATGGCTTCGTTCGGGCGCTGCAAACGCTGCAATTCAAGGTCTGTCCAGTTGTTTGATGTCGAACTAGGTAAATAATCCATACGCGCTGTCAACACACTCACCGTGCCAGGCACCAGCTCAGCAGGTCGCGCCCGTTTCAAGCCATGCATAGCCATGTACGCCATATCGCCATGAAAACCGTTGGCTAACCACGACAACAAGCCCGGCTCGGCAGCAGACAAGTCAACGCCAGTCGCGCCAATCTGAGAAAATCCCAGCTCTAACGCCCACGTTTGAATTTGCTTAAATAATTGCTCGCTATCTAACATTGCGTATAAACATGGCGTAAATTAACTTTAAATATTGCCCGAATTGAATACCTTGACCGAATTAACCTTGCAGTGGAAAACAGAAGACGACACCCGCCAATTTGCGGCGCGTCTAGCGCTTCAATTATCAACCCTAACGCCTGAGGACAGCCTGTTTATCGAGTTACATGGTGATTTAGGCGCTGGCAAAACCACGCTGGTCAGGCATTTACTGCAAACTCTGGGCGTGACGGGACGTATCAAAAGCCCAACGTATGCGATTGTGGAGTCTTACGATGACATCAAAAATGCTTTGTATCAACCCTTGAATTTGTGGCATTTTGATTTTTACCGTTTCAACGACCCGCTGGAATGGGAAGAAGCCGGCTTCAGGGACATTTTTGCAAGCAGAGGTATCAAACTCGCAGAATGGCCCGAAAAAGCCGCAGCCGAATTGCCCGTTGCCGATATTGCTATGATCATCCTAGCGAATATGGATGAATCTAGAGTCATCACAGTCAAAGCGCAAACATCTATAGGTCATAAAATCATGGCTGGTTTGCAATAAATCATCTTTTATGCAACGTCGTTCAGTCTTAAAACTTGCTGCCGATGGCGCCTTGGTGCTGCTTCTAGGCAGCCACCAAATCGCTCGCGGCGCTGGCATTGTCGCGGTGCGCGTGTGGCCTGCAGAGGATTACACCCGCATCACCATTGAGAGCGACGTTGCCCTCAAGACCAAACAAACCTTCATCAAAGAACCTCCACGCTTGGCGGTAGATATCGAGGGATTAGAACTCAACCCTGCCCTGCGCGAACTGGTGGCCAAGGTGAAGTCGGATGACCCATTTATCAGCGGCATTCGTGTAGGGCAATATACGACAGCTACGACAGCAGCAGGCGCTGCAAGCTTAAGCACCCCTAATGTGGTGCGATTGGTGCTGGATTTGAAGCAAGCCGCGCTGCCCCAAGTGTTTACCTTGCCGCCCGTTGCCGCCTACGCGCACCGTTTGGTTTTAGACTTGTACCCAGTGACCCAAATCGACCCGCTTGAAGCCCTGATTAGCGAGCGAATGAAAGAATCTAAATCTGCTAGCAACTCAGACCCGCTAGGCGATTTGATTGCACAAAAAAACGGTAAAAAAATAGATGGCAAGACAGCTTCTACTACAAATAGCATAGCGCCTCAGGCAGATAATACGCCGGCTGCATCTCAAAAATTACCTGAAAAAGAGATTATCAAACCAAGCGCTATGCCGTCAATGGCAGCACCCAGTAAAACCGACCGCTTGATCATCATCGCGCTTGACCCAGGCCACGGCGGCGAAGACCCTGGCGCAGTTGGGCCAGCGGGTACGCGGGAAAAAGACGTGGTGCTGAGCGTCGCCCTGAAACTGCGTGACCGCATCAACAAAAGCGTGGTTGGTGGCAACCCCATGCGGGCATATTTGACGCGGGATGCAGATTTTTTTGTACCGTTGAATGACCGCGTCAAAAAAGCACAAAAAGTGCAGGCAGACCTGTTTGTCAGCATCCATGCCGATGCCTTTACCAACCCAGAAGCACGCGGTGCCAGCGTGTTTGCCCTGAGCGACAAAGGCGCAACCAGCGCTTCCGCCAGATGGCTTGCCAATAAAGAAAACGCGGCCGACGCAGTAGGCGGCGTCAACATCAAAGCCAAAGACGTGAATGTGCTCAAAGCGATTTTGGACATGAGCACGACAGCGCAAATCAACGACAGCTTGCACCTAGGCCGAGCGGTCATCAAAGAAATAGGCGGTGTGGGGAAGCTGCATAAAGCCCAAGTCGAACAAGCTGGTTTTGCGGTGCTCAAAGCCCCAGACATTCCCAGCGTGTTGATCGAAACCGCCTTCATCAGCAACCCCGACGAAGAAGACAAACTACGCAGCCAAGACTACCAAGAGCAACTCGCCGATGCTGTGATGCGTGGCATCAAACGCTATTTTGCGCGGAATCCGCCCTTGGCTCGAAATCGCCAAATTTGATAGACAAAACCACTTTGCAAATTTTCCGACTTAGCGTTCACTTCAAAGCTGTAAGAAAATCAGCGTCTTTCAAGTAATCTTTAAAATCCGTATCGTCCATAAACTGCTTGACGGGTTTGCCCCGCTTGCGCGCTTGTTTAACGGCTTCTAGCATCTCAGTTTTCTTATGATTCAGCGCATAAAAGCAGGCCAAATTATAAATCAGCGTTGCATTTTTATGCGTCGTGATATCGAACTTGGGAGTAAGCACCTTGTCAAAAACCATCTGACTCATAGCCGTATTTTTAGTCGCTATCGCTGCGGTCAAGCTCTGGCTCGCAATCACTGAAATTCTGTACTGCGCTTGCTCTTTGTTGTCGCTGCCCAGCGTATCCATGTTTGCCGTGACAGCTGGCAAAATTTCATGGACGAAATAAAAAAACACTTTGGTGCTCACTTTAAAGTCACCCCGACCGCTCATGGTGTTGATCAGCTGCGCGTATGAGTCAGTCAACTGCAAAGCGTGCTGCTTCATACGCAGGTTGGTTTTAACTATTTCTTTTGTCAATTTTAGAAATTGATCAAGCTTTCCAGTCTCCCCGCTAGATTCAGCCATTGCAGCGCCGAAAGATGCCGTTAGCGCGGCTTTCTCTTGCTTGGCCACCTCTTCGTCTGAGTCATAACCGTATTTGTTGCTATCGTATGATTTATCGAAAAAAGCTTGGCCGACCATGGCTTTTTTATCTAGTTGGTAAGTTTTCAAAGGCGCGACTAGATTCAAAAGCGCCTGCTTTGTGCGCTCTGAATGTGAATCTGGATTTGAGGCAGAAGCAGAGCTAGAACCAGAACCACTAGCGTCAGCACAAGCTGCTTTCGCTTCATCCATCCACTTTTGCGGTTGGACTCTTTTGACGCCCCATCGCTGCCCATCAACAACTAGCACGCCATCGCTGAACTTGGCGGTTAAATTCAAAGCCGGTCTCGCCGCTGCCATATCAAAATAGATGCGATATGTATCAAATTTTGAATCTAATTTGTACTGTACAACTTGCAACTTTTGTGGTCGCCCATTTGCATCCACTGGCATATCGCCTATGTATAAATACTTGGCTTGGTCTGCCTGAATTTGAGGGTAAAAATAACTCTCTGCCCAAGAGCCCATATTGTCTGAAAACAGCGGTTTGAATGTCGCTGGCATCACTTCTGAATTTGAAACGGCAAATACTGGTGAATAAGCCTCTGACAGCGAGCGACCATCAAAAACGATCTCTATCTTGCTGTTTGCTCTTTTTAAATAACTTCCGACCACGGGATAAGTAGTCGCATTTGGAGGACGAATTTCAGTCAGGTAGATGCCACGCAAATCTGCGCTCTCTTTAGCCGCTCTGAGTGCAGCCCAGCGCCCTGTCATCATCTGATCAAGCGCGCCCGCCGTTACCGAGTAGCAAAAGGTATTGTCTTTGAACAGTACCAACTCTGACAACACATCGACGCTGCCTTGTCGATACGACCCCACAAAGCTGGATTCAAAAGTGGCTACAGTTTGCTTGCCTACTGGCTCGGTATTTTGTGCATATGCCAGGTTGCCTAGTAGCACCGATGCAAGGCAAGAAATAAATTTGCGAACGAATGTGTTCAAAACTGTGACCTTTTTAATGTTTATACGACGAAAACACCGTTTAAACAGTCTAGCAAGCTTTATTGCCTTGGTATCGCTTGTGTGGTTTGATGAGGCGTAAAAAAGGCTCAGCCACCTTGCGGTGACCGAGCCTTCGCTTTGACTAACTAGACGTTAGAGTTGGCTTCAGATGCAGCAAGGCAAAATGCCCATGCAGCAGGCTGCACCAGCCACGCAACACGCGCCTGCAGCCGCTGCAAACACGCTAGAAGAGCCAACAAATGCTGCAACAGCAGCAAAGAATTTCAAAGATTTGGTTTTCATATAAATACCTTTAAAAAAATAAATACTAAATAAAATTTAAATAACTAACATTGATAAGGATGGCAACGCTTGCTTGGGCGGCTTCCAAATGTTGGCGGTACGAACAGAAACAAAAATCAAAGGAAGTTCCAAGTTTTGAACGGTTAGCTTGGGTAATTTGACCTTCACCACTTCATGCGATGGCACGCTGACTGCGGAACAACTTGCGTTGCAGCTATTCACCGACGCGCTGACCGATACGCAATCAGGGCAGCTATTGGCACAAACAACCGTCGCGCTCGCATAGCCCGCAAACCACAGGGCTGCCAGCAAGACGAATACTCGGTGAATGATGCTTAACTTTGAAGGCATGAACAAATAGTTGTTTGCTGCTGGTTGTTACTGATTTATGGGTTTTATCTACTTTTAGACTGCGTTTTTCAATACAAGTTCAAATTTAAACATGAAATGTAGACGCTTGCAGTCAAGCAACCCGCGGAATCGCATACGTCCCCACCGCATGCGCCACCATCTCAAGGTTGCCTTCAGAGTAAATCGACACCTCGCCAATCGCCAGCGTTCGCCCCAGTTTGATGAGTTTGCACACGCCAATGATGGCTTTGTCAGCTGCGGGTTTGCGCAGGAAGTTGATGTTCAAACTGGTCGTCACCGTCAGCGGGACGATGCCAATTTCACCCAAAATCGCCACATATAGCGCCACATCAGCCACAAACATCATCACTGGGCCAGAGACGGTGCCTCCTGGGCGCAGCTCGGCCTCGGTGATGTTGTGACGAATGGTGGCAGATTTACCACCTACATCGTCAATAATGCACTTGGATTGCGGGAACTCTTTTTGAATGAAATCCGTGATTTCTTGCTTGCTTGCCATGTTATTTTGTCCTTTTAAGCTTTAAATCTTTAGTTTTTAAGCTTTAGTTTTTAGCTCTGGTTTTCCAAGCACCCCACATGACAAACATGCCAGGAATCAAAATCATGGCGTAAATCACTTTGTCCAAATGCTGCTTCACCATCGGAATGTTGCCGAAAAAGAAGCCCAAAGTTACCAGCCCCGCCACCCACAAGAAGCCGCCGGTGATGTCATACAACGTGAATTTACCACGCGTCATTTGCGCTACACCGGCTACAAACGGTGCAAACGTCCGTACAAAAGGCATAAACCGCGCCGCAACGATGGTGATGCCACCGTATTTTTCGTAAAAATCATGCGCTTGGTTGAAAGCTTTTTTATTGAAAAATTTGGAATCTTCCCACTTGAACACTTTGGGGCCAAAATAATGACCAATCGTGTAATTGGTTTGATTCCCCAGCACCGCCGCCAACCACAGCAGCCCAATGCTGAGCGGCAAACTCATCAGACCCAGCCCGCACATCGCGCCGACCACGAACAACAGCGAATCCCCCGGCAAAAACGGCATGACGACCAGCCCCGTTTCCACAAAAATAATGACAAACAGCAGCACATAAACCCAAGTACCGTTGTTTTTGACAAAAATCTCTAGGTATTTGTCAACATGAAGAATGAAGTCGAGAAGCGTAGCGAAGATTTCCATAGACAGCGATTATGCCGTGAAGATTTATCAACTTAAAATGCCCCATGCCTTTGGAAAACTCTCCCCGCCGCCCCATCCGCGAACTGCCTGACGAGCTGATCAGCCAGATCGCCGCCGGCGAAGTCGTCGAGCGCCCCGCCTCTGTCGTGCGCGAGCTGGTGGACAACGCGTTAGATGCAGGAGCGACGCAGATCACCCTGCGCCTATCCGCCGGTGGCGTTCGCCTGATTGCCGTGGAAGACGACGGCGTAGGCATCGCGCCTGAGGAGTTGGCGATTGCCCTCAAACGCCACGCCACCAGCAAAATTACGAATTTGAACGACTTGGAATCTGTTGGCACCATGGGCTTTCGGGGCGAAGCGCTGGCCGCTATCAACTCGATTGCCGATTGCGCCTTGATTTCACGCCCAGCAGGTCAGCCCACCGCCTTTTCACTAAGCGGTTTGACCGGCGAACTCAGCCCCGCCGCCCGTGCGCAGGGCACGACGGTGGAGGTCAAAGAACTGTTTTTCAGCACCCCCGCACGGCGCAAGTTCCTCAAAACCGACGCTACCGAGCTGGCGCACTGCATCGAAGCGGTGCGCCGCCATGCGCTGGTGCGACCTGAGGTGGGCTTTGCGATTTGGCACGATGGCAAATTGGTGGAGCAATGGCGGGCATCTCAGGGTGAGACGACTCAAACTCAGCGTAATCAAAGGTTGAAAGACGTTTTTGGCGATGATTTCATTACCCAGTCCGTCCAAGTTGAACATACGCAAAACGGCATCCGCGTCACCGGCCGCGCTGGCATCCCTGACCATGCCCGCAGTCGCGCCGACCAGCAGTTTGCCTACGTCAACCAGCGCTTCGTCCGCGACAAAGTCATCACACACGCAGCGCGCTCCGCCTACGAAGACGTGCTGCACGGCCACCGCCAGCCGGTGTATGTGCTGTACGTGGAGATTGAACCGACGCGAGTGGATGTCAACGTGCACCCGACCAAGATCGAAGTGCGCTTTCGCGATGGGCGCGAGGTGCATCAGGCAGTTCGTCATGCCGTAGAAAACGCACTCGCTGCGCCTCGCGCAGGAGCTGCAATTAATGTGGAATCAGAACGCTATCAAAATAGTAGCGATTTTAGACCCTCAAATATGCCACTAGCCGGCGTATTTACTGCCTCAACAGCTATTAATAATATAGCTAATTTAGGTCAAAATCCATCACTGAATTCGGCATCAAATTTCACACAAAATTACACCCAAAACAGAACGCTTTTACCCGCTGAAACCCACTTGGTCTCAGACGTTTCCGCCGCTTGGCCACCGCAGAATAACACCTACAATTCCAGCGAATCAACGCCAGCAGACGACACCATCTGGCCGCTAGGCCGCGCCGTCGCCCAGCTGCAAGGCATCTACATCCTGGCGGAAAACGCACAAGGCTTGGTCATTGTGGACATGCACGCCGCGCATGAGCGGATTGTGTATGAGCGGCTAAAGTCCCAGATCAACATCGCCGAATCAGCCAAATCATCACTGCCAAGCCAGCCGCTGTTAATCCCTGCCACCTTCGCCGCCACCCCGCTGGAAGTCTCCACCGCGCAAGAATGTGCGGACACGCTGTTGCAACTCGGCCTAGACATCACCGCCTTCTCCCCCAAAACCCTAGCCGTCCGCGCCGTGCCAACGACTTTAGCCAAGGGCGACGCCGTCGAACTCGCCCGCAGTGTGCTGGCCGAACTCGCCCTGCACGACGCCAGCACCGTCATCCAGCGTGCGCAAAACGAAATCCTCTCCACCATGGCCTGCCACGGCGCGGTGCGGGCGAACCGCAAGCTAACGCTAGACGAGATGAACGCCCTGTTGCGTCAAATGGAAGAAACCGAGCGCTCCGACCAGTGCAACCACGGGCGGTCAACTTGGCGGCAGATCAGCATCAAAGAGCTGGATGCCTTGTTTATGCGCGGGAGATAGGCTTTAATCTCTATAAAAATTAAGGAGACAACATGAGTGATCAAAAATTCACCTCATTCAACGATTTTTACCCTTTTTACCTCAGCGAGCACAGCCACCAAACCTCGCGTCGGCTGCATTTTGTAGGCACTAGCATAGGCTTCTTGTGCATAGTCGCCGCCATCTTGACCCGTCAACCCATGCTGATTTTGTACGGTGTGCTGCAAGGCTACGCCTTCGCATGGGTAGGCCACTTCTTCTTCGAACACAACCGCCCCGCCACCTTCAAATACCCCTTTTACAGCTTCGCCGGTGATTGGCGCATGTGGGCGGATATTTTGACGGGGAAAATCAAGTTCTAAGAATCAAGTTTTAAGCATTTCAAGCTGCCTTGAGCCGCAAATCGTAAAATACGGCTCATTTTTTGAGCCGTATTTTGTATAATACGGCTCATGGCATCTAAAAACCTACTCATTTGGCAGTTAGAAGACTGGCCGAAGTTCACAGCGACGTCCTCTGCAGTAGAGGCGGCTTTGCTGCAAGCTCGCAAATGGCAAGGTAAAGTCATTGGCCGTGCTGCTGCTGTGGGTTTGGCGCAATCGGGAAGCGTGTTGCATGAAGTGATGACGCAAGAAGTCATCGCCACCGCAGCTATTGAAGGCGAAAAGCTTGACCCCGCCTCAGTCAGATCGTCTATTCTAAGGCAGCTAGGTCATTTACCCGACACAGACGCCGCACCCCGCAGTAGGCATGTCGATGGACTGGTTGATGTGATTCAAGATGCCACGCTAGGCTTCGAACAGCCGCTTACTGAAGACCGACTACTGCGCTGGCAGTCCGCCCTCTTCCCAGGCGGCACCAGCGGCATCCGGCGGATTACCGTTGGGCGCTACCGCGACCATAGCGATTTGATGCAGATTGTTAGCGGCCAGCCCGGCAAAGAAGTCATCCACTACACCGCGCCGCCGTCTGCCCAAGTATCCTTTGAGATGCAAGCGTTTTTGGCATGGTTTGCAGAAACCACTCCTCAAAATAATAATATGGATGGCAATAACGATGGCTTAAACGGTATCACCCGCGCCGCCATCGCCCACCTCTGGTTTGAAAGCATCCACCCCTTTGAAGACGGCAACGGTCGCATCGGCCGAGCCATCATGGACATGGCTTTGGCGCAGGATCTGGGTGAAACGACACGGCTCTACAGCCTATCCAGCCAGCTGATGCAACATCGCAAGGGCTATTACGACGCCTTGCACCAAGCACAACACAGCAGCTTAGATGTGTCCGCTTGGGTGCTGTGGTTTACGCAACAATTCAGCCTGGCCTGCCAATCCACCTGCGCACTGATAGACCGCGCCCTTGAAAAATCCACCTTCTGGCAAACCCACTCTCAAACGCCGCTGAACGAGCGGCAACGCAAGGTCGTTCAACGCCTGCTGGACGATGGAGATGGCGGATTCTTGGGTGGTTTGAATGCCGAGAAATACATGAAAATAACCAGCACCTCAAAAGCCACAGCTACGCGTGATTTGGCTGACTTGGTCAAAAATGGCTTGCTACGCAGTGCGGGACAGGGTAAGGCAGTTCGGTATTATGTGGCTGTTGAGGGGTGGAATCAAGGTGCTGAGAAAGACGTCAACTAACCGCATCTGGACTTGCGATACCCACCCGCTGAATCCCCTGCCCCTTCACCCCCTCCAACCTCTCCGCGCTAACAAGTTGAGGTGCAATCTCCTCCAACGGCACCAAAACAAACGCGCGCTGCCACATGCGGGGGTGCGGAACTGTCAAGGTTTCGGTTTGAATTTGTGCATCTCCGTACAGCAGAATATCCAAATCTAGCGTACGAGGGGCGTTCAAGTAGGGGCGGTTTCTGCCTGCTTTTTGCTCTATTTTTTGTAGCTGCTCAAGCAATAAATACGCCGTCTGGTGGCATATTATCTCTACTACAGCGTTGATGTAATCTGGACTTTTGAGAGCGCCTGGGAGCGACTCCATCGCTGCCGTTTTGTAGAGGGATGATTTCTTGGTGACTTGGGTTTGGGGCAAGTCGTTGATGGCTTGGATGGCGTCCAAAACCGTTTGAGCGGCGTTGCCTAGGTTGGCGCCTAGGGCGATGTAGGCAACGACTGGGCTTGAGGGATGGATTCCCGCCTGCGCGGGAATGACGGCCTTGGTGTCGGCCTTGGTCATTTGCTACTCGCTCGGCGTGAACGGAGGGTTAGGCACAAACGCTGGATTCGGTTTTTTGGCACCGCCGCGTTTTCTACGGCGGCGCTTTTTAGCTGGGTCGGTGTTGTTCGGCTCAGCGCCATCGTCGCCTTCTTCTTCGGTTCGCTCTAGGAGGTTATCCAGCGGCGAATCTGCCGATTTTGGCGCGTTTTTAGATGCGGCAGTGCGCGGTTTGTTTGCCGCTTTCGGCTTGGCGCGTTGCTCTTCGCGCACTTCTGCCACCATGTCTTCGCGCTGCTCGTCGGTGGCGATGCTGAATTCTTGCCACCACTCGGCCAAAGACTCATCCACCTCACCCGCCACTGCCCGCAGGCGCATGAAGTCGAAGCTGGCTCTAAAGCGGGGTTGGTCAACCATGCCGAAGGGGGTGCTGCCGACGCGTTTTTCAAAGCGGGGTTGCATCATCCAGATTTCGCGCATGTCAGCGGCCAGTTTGCCACGGCCGGAGACGTCGCCGATGCGGGCGTTGAAGACGTCGTCTATCGCCTCTTGCAAAGCGGGGAAGCTGTGCTGGCGTTGGCGCAGACGCGCTGCCCAGCCATCGCGTACATCGGCCCAGAGCACGCAGGCCAGGAGGAAGCTGGCGACCACGGGTTTGCCTTCACCGACGCGGCGGTCGGTGTCTTCTAGGGCGACGCGAACCAAGGTTTGGTCTGCCCGCTCGACCACCACATCCAGCAGCGGGTAGATGCCAGTGGATAGACCCAGTTCTTTGAGCGTGGTGATGCTGCTTTTGGCATGGCCGGTTTGCAGGAGCTTGAGCATTTCGTCAAACAAGCGGCTTTGCGGTACGTCGGCCAGCAGCTTTTGCGATGCGACCAACGGCGTGGCGGTTTTAGGCTCTAGCTTGAAGCCCAAAGGCGCTAATTTTGCGGTAAAACGCACGGCGCGGATGATGCGAACTGGATCTTCGCGGTATCGGGCAGTGGCGTCGCCAATCATGCGAATCACGTGCTTTTTGGCGTCTTTGTAGCCACCGTGGTAGTCGACGACGATTTGCGTTTCGGGGTCGTAGTACATGGCGTTGATGGTGAAGTCGCGGCGGACGGCGTCTTCTTGCATGGTGCCCCAGACGTTGTCGCGCAGCACACGGCCTGAGGAATCAACCGCGTGCTTCATGCCTGCCAGCTCAGATTTGCTGGTTTTTTCGTTGCCTTTGACTTGCTCTGCCGCGGCGTTGTCCAAATTAGCGCGGAAGGTGGTGACTTCAATCACCTCATGCTCACGGCCACGGCCGTAGACGACGTGGACGATGCGAAAGCGCCGGCCTATGATGAAGGCGCGGCGGAACAGATGCTTGACCTGCTCGGGCGTGGCGTCGGTGGCGACGTCGAAATCTTTCGGGCGCAAGCCCACCAGCAGGTCGCGCACTGCGCCGCCGACTATGTAGGCTTCGAATCCCGCGTTTTTGAGGACGTGCACTACATCGCGCGCACGGTCGTCCACTAGATGATTGTCAATGCCATGCGTGGCCACGCCAATGTCTTCGCGTTTGCCGTAGTTTGTTTTTTTAGCTTTGACGACTGCTGAGCCGTCTTCAGACTTGCCGAGTAGCTTGTTGATGAATTTTTTAATCATATTTACCTATTGAACCCTGATTATCTCTTAAAGCACTAGGTAAATAACTCCAAAATCTGCCACCCACGCTCCACCGCAACCGCTCGTAAGCGGGCGTCGGGGTTGGTGGCGATGGGGACGTTGACCTTCTCCAACAGTGCAATATCGTTGATGGAATCGGTGTAAAACGTGGTGTGGACGTCTTTCCAGCTCAAATTTTTAGCTGCCAACCACGCTTCCACACGGGTGACTTTGCCTTCGTGCGCGGAAGGCACGCCTTTAATTTCGCCAGTAATCCAGCCAGAACCGCCAAGAGAATTATCCTTTTCAAGCTGCACAGCAATCAGCTCATCAATCCCCAAAGCCGCAGCAATCGGGCGAGTGACGAACTCGTTGGTGGCGGTGACGATGATGAGTTGGTCGCCCGCTGCGCGGTGCTTGGCGATCAAATCAGTCGCCGCTTTTTTGATGGCGGGTTGAATGACGGCTTTCATAAAATCGGCATGTGCAGCGATTGATTTTGCTGCGCCTTGGTCTTTGATGGCTTGGGTGGCAAAGCGCACGTACTCAGATATTTTGAGTTCGCCTTTTTTGTATTGCGCGAAAAACTCGTCATTGCGTTGTTTGAATTCAACCGGATCAGTCCAACCGATTTGGGTGGTGAATTCGCCCCATGAATAGTCGGAATCTAAGGGTAAGAGGGTGTGATCTAGATCGAAAAGTGCGATGTTTATCATGGAGAACGAGGAGAAATTTGGGGAAATTGGGAGAATTTTTACTATTATTTTTATAGCTGCTTAGGCAACAAATACGCTGGCTAGAGGCGTATTTGGCATATATATTTGGGTTTTTAACCTACTTTAAGCGCTTTTAACCACTTTAAACCGCTTTCAACCATTGTCCATCATCGATTTGATCAATGGCACAGTGATTGATTTTTTTGACTGCAAGGCGTAGCCGTCTATCGCGTCCAGCAGCTCCATCAAACTGCCCAAATCGCGGCTGAAGCGGTTGAGCATGAAATCCATCACCTCATCGCTCAAAAACACACCGCGTGCATCGGCTTCTTTGCGCAGCACGGCGCGGCGTTCGGGCTCAGATAGCACTTGCAGCGCAAAAACATGGCCCCAGCCCAGGCGGGTACGCAGGTCTTCGCGCAGCATCAAATCTGCGGGCGGTGTGGCTCCTGCCGCCAACACCCAGCGCTGCTGGCCGGTGCTGGGCGTCATGGCGTTGACAAACCAGTTGAAGGCTGCGTGCTGCTGCTGGGCGGTGTACAAGTGCACATCGTCCATCAGCACAGCTGCCCAAGAGTCGTCAAAAGCGGGGGGCGTCAAAATGGAGGCATCCAACCAGCCGACGTGGACGCCTTGCTCGCGCAAGGCATGCGCCACAGCTTTGAGCAGGTGCGATTTGCCGCTGGAGCTGCCACCCCACAAATAGGTGGGAACGGGTGAACGCGTCGGGCTGCTAGCCCACAAATTGAGGTGCTGCAGGGCGGCGGCGTTGGTAGCGTCAGTTGCGCCGGCGAAAAAATTGGTCAACGTCGGCCCGGTGTGCAGGCCAATATCAAGTGCAATTTGTTTCATGGGGTCTATTTTAAAACCAATCAGTTGAGCTTGGTTCAACCTTGATAAAGCTTGCTCGCCATGTAGTTTGCCTGCACTCGCCGCATGGCTACCAGCAGCACCGCGCTGGCCGGCAAAGCAACCAAAACGCCCACAAAACCGAACAATTGCCCAAACGCCAACAAAGCAAAAATCACAGCCAAAGGGTGTAAACCAATCCGTTCACCCACAAAGCGTGGCGTTAAGAAGAAGCTTTCCACCATTTGCCCAAAACCGTAAACAACAGCCACCATGACCAAGGCTTTGATGGACGCAAACTGTAGCAAACCCGACAACAGCGCCAAAACCAGCCCCAGCCCAAAGCCTAAATAAGGTACAAACACAGCTAAACCAGTGAAGATGCCAATTGGCCAAGCCAAATCAAGCCCAAACAAGGCCAAACCCACGCTGTAAAACACCGCCAACGCCAACATCACCAGCAGCTGACCACGCAGGTATTGACCGAGTACGGCATCAGATTCCGTAGTAAAACTGTCAAAAGCTTCACGCATACGAGGCGGCACAAAAGCTTGCACGCGCGCGACTAGATTGTCCCAATCGATCAGCAAATAAAACAGCACCACGGGAATCAGCACCACATTACCCACAATCGCCAGCGCCACGCTACCGCCTAGCTTGACCGAGGAGAGCACGGATGACACCCCGTCTTCAGCGTTGGTGTTGAGGTATTTCAAGACAAAATCACGAACGTGCGCAAAGTCAAAGGTGAACTTGGTACCGAATTGCGCCAAAATTGGTTTTAACCAAACGTGGATATTTTCAAAAAGAACGGGTATTTGTTCTTTTAGCAAAGGCAATTGCTTGGTCAAAATCGGCACAATCAACAGTAAAACGGCGAGCACAATGACGATAAAACCGAGCTCAACCAACAAAACCGCCACGACACGAGGCATTTTGCCGCGCAGCAAGGCGTCCAAGCGGTTAACCAGCGGATTGAGCGCATAAGCCAACACGCCAGCAACCACAAACGGTGTCAAAACTGGCCCCAAGAGCCACAGCAGCAGCACGGTGAGTGTCGCGATGCCTAACCATGTCATAGCCGTTTTTTGAGCGGAGGTAAATTGCATAGTAAAAACCCTTAAAATCAGAGCAAATTCTAGTCTGTAGAGGCCTGAATAGTCTAAAACTCCCAAAACACCCCAAATTTCATTTCCCGTACCATGACCACTCCTCCAACAGCACTCTCAGCTTCTCCTCTCAGCTACAAAGATGCTGGTGTTGACATTGACGCGGGCGACGCCCTGATCGAACGCATCAAACCGTTTGCAAAAAAGACCATGCGAGACGGCGTGCTGGCTGGCATTGGCGGCTTTGGTGCACTGTTTGAGGTGTCCAAAAAATTCAAAGAACCGGTTTTGGTCAGCGGAACCGATGGCGTGGGCACCAAGTTGAAATTGGCTTTTGAGTGGCAAATGCACGACACCGTGGGCATCGACTTGGTCGCCATGAGCGTCAACGACGTGCTGGTGCAAGGCGCTGAGCCGTTGTTCTTTTTAGATTATTTCGCCTGTGGCAAGCTGCACATCGACACCGCTGCGGCTGTGATTCAAGGCATCGCCAAGGGCTGCGAGCTGTCTGGCTGCGCCTTAATCGGCGGCGAAACCGCTGAAATGCCGGGCATGTACCCCGCTGGCGAATACGATTTGGCCGGTTTTGCCGTCGGCGCGGTTGAAAAAGCAAACATCCTGACCGGTGCCTCTATTGTCGCAGGCGACGTGGTGTTGGGTTTGAAGAGCAACGGCGTGCATTCCAACGGTTTCAGCCTTGTGCGCAAGTGCATAGAACGCGCAGAAGCTGCAGGTAACATCCCCGCCACGCTGGACGGCCAACCCTTCAAACAAGCCGTCATGGCTCCGACCCGCTTGTACGTGCTCAACGTGCTCAAAGCCTTGGCGGCACATCCGCTGAACACGACAGCCGATGGCAAAACCTCTGGAATTAAGGCGCTAGCCCACATCACCGGCGGCGGTTTGCTAGAAAACATCCCCCGCGTCCTGCCTAAAGGCATGGCCGCGCACCTGACCAAAGGCAGCTGGCCGCAAACCGAGCTGTTCGCCTGGCTCCAAGCCACAGCCGGTATCGACGATATCGAAATGAACCGCACCTTCAACAACGGCATCGGCATGGTGGTCGTCGTAGACGCCGCCAGTGCAGCCGCTGTGGCGCAGACTTTACGTGATTTGGGTGAAACCGTCTTTGAAATTGGTGCGATTGCACCGCAGGGTACGGGTGCGGCGGTTGTGGTTGGTTAAACTGCCAATTTATCCTTCAAATAAGCGTTCATCCGGCGTATTTACTGCCTAAGCAGCTATATTTTTCATAGTAAAAAACAGCTTTGTTGCATCTATATTGTTGTTTTTGAGTAAATTATGCGAATCTTGTTGGCACAAATCGCGGCAATCTTAGTGCAACCCGCAATTTTGTTTTTACGCTTTCTGCCCGATTATCTTCTGGCTCCATCGCCCCAGTCTTTTCCTAGCGGCATAGGTAGTTTTTTAATATTTGTTCTTATTTTTGCAGCAGGAGCAGTATTTTTTTTAGGAATACCTATATTTATTTTGCTACGCAAATTTAATCGTGATAGCTGGTTCTCTCTGGGAATTTCAGGTTTTTTACTCAGCGCCGTACCAGTTGCATTTTTTTGGCCTCAACAAATTGAGGGTTACTCAGCTAGTTCGAACTGGCATGGTAAATTTATAAATACTTACATCGAAGGTTTGCCGACCAATCACGCATGGTTCATATATTTTGAAAATATATTTTTTTATGGACTTCACGGTTTAATCGGTGCTCTTGTCTTCTATGCGGTTTGGCGAAGACTAGATAAGCGCAATAAATTCATTTAATAACAGGATAAATTCGCCTCTAGCCGGCGTATTTATTGCCTAAGCAGCCATAAATAATATGGCAGACTTCCTAATCATCGTAGTGCCCACGGCAAGCTATGACGTCTAAATCAATGTCATCAACGGCGTAAACCAGTCGATTTACTTCATCAATACGACGTGACCAGTAGCCAGATAGGTTGCCCAAAAGTGGTTCAGGTTTTCCTATGCCTTCAAAAGGATCGCGCCGGGCTGCTTCTATAAGCAAATTGATGCGCTTTAGCGTTTTTCTATCCTGACCTTGCCAATAGGTGTAATCTTCCCACGCGGCGGGGGTGAACCGAATTGACAGGCTCAAGTTTGTATCAATTCGCGACGAACAGCTTTACCCGCTTTGTGCTGCGCTATCGATTTAGCAAGATGCGCAGCATTGGCGGGGCTAGACAAGAGGTGCAGGGTTTCAGCCATGCTTTGAAAGTAAGCCAGAGACATGACAACGGCATCTTCCGCGTCGCGGCGGGTGATGATGGTGTAGTCGGCGTCGTCGATCACGCCGTCTAAGACTGTTTTTAAGCCGTTACGGGCTTCGGTGTAGCTGACGACTTTCATGGTTTAGTTCCTAAATTAACGTTATAAGTTGTCCAATATATTGTACATATTATAGACAATAACGCAAAATCGCCAAGCAGGCCAAATTACCAAACAGCAGTTAATTGCCCCGCCGCCAAACGAACCCCTCGGTTCGCCATCGCTCTTGCCTCTAGCTCATCGTGCGTCACCATCAGCGCAGCGATGCCCATATTGGTGATGTGTTGCTTGAACTCATCCCGTAAAGACTGACGCAGTTCCGCGTCTAGAGCGGAAAACGGCTCGTCCAGCAGCAGCACTTTGGGCTGCGTGATCAGCGCCCGCGCGAGCGCCACGCGCTGCTGTTCGCCGCCGGACAGCGTCGTCACCTTATCCTTCGCATGGGATACCAAGTTGAAGCGCGCCAGCATGGCGAGAGCTTGCTCACGGGCTGTTTTTTTACTGAGTTTTTGCTCAATCAAACCAAAAGCCACATTATCTAAAACGTTCAAATGGGGAAACAGGGCGAAGTCTTGAAACATCAGCGCGAAATGGCGTTTTTCTGGGGGGAGTTGGGTGATGTCTTGCTGGTCAAAAAAGACTTGTCCGGCATCTGCCAGCTCTAAGCCCGCCACAATTTTCAGCAAAGTGCTTTTACCTGCGCCCGAAGCTCCCAGCAGCGCCACAATCTCGCCGCGCGACACGCTTAGGCTGAGCTGGTCGGCCAAAAATCGGTTCTCGTAGCCTTTGCTGATATTTTTTAATTCAAGCATACGGCATCCTACAGCTTTCTCGTCTGAGATTTTTGTGGCGAATCAACTAGCATAAACACCAAAGCGGACAGCAGCATCAACAAGCAGGCCAAGAGCATCGCTGTGTCTAAATTGACAGCGCCTGGTTTGCCGAGGCGTTGGTAGATCAAGGTGGTGAGAGTTGTCCACTCAGGACGCGACAAAAACAAGGTCACAGCAAACTCGCCCAATGCCGTCGCCGCGGCAAACGCCATACCGCGACGCAAAGCGGGACTGAGCAACGGTAACGTCACCCGCCAAAACGTTCGCCACGAGCTCGCGCCCAAGGTGCGGGCTACTTGGCCTAAATTGTCGGGCAAGCTGCCCAAACCGGCAGTCATGGCTTTGGCGACAAAGGGGTAGGCCAACACGGCGTAGGCGGCTATCAACAAAGCCAAGCTCGCTGTCCAATCTGGGTACAACAACAGCAAGCCAAACGCTACGGTAACGGGTGAGGCTATCAATGGCAAATACGCCGCTGCGCGCCATGCGACCGAGTCTCTACCTGTTCCAGTGCCCAAGGCGTGGGCGATGCCAAGCACGGTGGCTACCAACAGCGCAACGGCAGAAAAGCGCAGGGTGTTCCACAACGCAAGCATGGTTTCTTCATCCAACAGCGCCGCCCAAGCTTGCGAATCGGCCAACAAAGCACGCCACACAATCGCCAAAATCGGCGCGGCGCAAAAGAAGAACAAAATGGAAAGGCTGCAAAACACGGCCAGCCAGTTCAAAGTGGTTTTGGGCTGACGCAAAGCGATGGGTTGCAAGCGCGTAGCAACGGACAATCGCTTTTCAACATAGGCATAAGCCAACGCGACCAAGCCCGTCAAAGCTAGCATCCACAGCGCCAAACTGCTGGCTTGCGCCAGCTTTAACTCATAAGCGACCAAGGTGTAAATTTCTACCTCTACCGTGGCATAGCGCTGCCCACCCAGAACCAAGGCCAAGCCAAACCCGGAGAAGCAATACAAAAAAACCAAACATAGGCTGGATGTGAGCCAAGGCGCTATCACCGGCCACTCCACCCGCCAAAAGGCACGCCACGGCGTTGCACCCAAGGAGCGGCTAGCCGCCACGCAATGCGCATTAACCTGCCCCAGTGCATCGACACCAGCACGGATGACCAAGCACAGGTTAAAAAAAAGATTTCCGTACAACAGCAGCCAAGGTGTGTCTTGCAAGTCAATGCCCAGCGCTTGGCTGAAAACACCTTGCGGCCCCCACAATGCCAAAACGCCCAGCGCGGCTACCAACGTGGGTACAACAAAGGGCAGCATCAAAAGCCGCAATACCAACTGACGACCTGGGAAGTCAAACCGCGCCAGCACCCACGCGACGGGAAGACCGAAAACGAGTGCAAGTAAGCAGGTCAGAATCGCTTGTACAAACGACCACAGCAGCCGCCACCTCAAGAAATCGTCTTGCCAGATGGTGATAAACGACCCGTTTACAGATTCACCCCAACCTTCAACCATCAACCGCAACATCGGCAACAACAGCATCAATACCACTGCCGCGCTGGGCAGCAGAAGCAATGCCACTCTTGACGAGTGCTTCATAACCAAACGAGGTGGGTTATTTCAAAACAGTTTTTGTCCAACGGCTGATCCAACCAGCGCCCTTTTCAGCAATAACTGCAGGTGCCATGCTTTCAAACTTAGCGGGCTCGGTTGCATACTTCATCACATCGGCACGCTTGGTGGTACTTTGCATCGGGAACATCCACATCGTCGTTTGCATGGCTTCTTGCACATCGTTTGAGCGCATGAATTCTAAAAATTTCTCTGCTTCAGCACGTTGCTTGCCGCCTTTGACGAGCGCTGCGCCTTCGACTTGCTTGAACACTGCACCCGGCAAAAACAAGCTGGCGGTTGGAGAATCTGTCAACTTTTCTTTGCTGTAAAACACCTCAGCAGCTGGACTGCTGGCGTAGCTCACCACAATGGGGTACGCACCACCGTTACGGCTAAAGTCTGTGTAATAAGCTTCTGTCCAGCCTTTGGCGACCTTCATGCCATTGCCGCGCATGCTCTTCCACCATTCGAAGGCTTTTTCTTCGCCCATGTGGGCAATCGTTGCCAGCAAAAATGCGTAACCTGGGCCTGAAGTGGCCGGATTTTCAACAACCAACCATTTTTTATATGCAGGCTGCGTTAACTCTTCCAATGATTTTGGCAGCGGCGTACCACGCTTAGCCACGGTGGCTTTGTCGTAGTTCAACGTTACAAAACCATAGTCAACGGCGACAGCCATACCTGCAAATTCGGCTTTCGATTCACCTTGGGCGGCTGCACCGTCGTACATATCCAGCACATCTGCCGCTTTGGCTTTGACGGCTTGCGCGTTGTCGATGCCGTAGACCACATCGGCAATCGGTGCTTTTTTCGTCAAAATCAACTTGTTCAACATCTCACCAGAATCGCCACCTTTGACAATTTTGAGTTTCACACCCGCTTCAGATTCGAATTTAGCCAGCAAGGGCTTGGGCAAATCAAACGAGCTGTGCACGAGAACGCGCAAGTCTTTGGCCAAAACAGACGCTGACAGCAAGCCCGCTGCCAAAGCAACGGAGGCAAGTAAAAATTGTTTTTTGATGTTCCGCATGTATTCCTCTACTTTTTATTGAATGTCGCCTATGTAGAAGGCATAAAAAGAGAAGAACAATAAAAGTCTTCAGTCATCACGCTTCCTACGCTGGCATGACCCAGATCAGGTAAACAGGGTATTTCTCAGTCCGTAGACACCCCTGGTGAAGCTTTATTGTAGCGCTGATGTCAGACCTACAAAGAAAAAAGCCCTGTAACTCAATGAATTACAGGGCTTTATCTTTACTGGCGGAAACGAAGGGATTCGAACCCTTGATGAGGCTCAACACCCCATACTCCCTTAGCAGGGGAGCATTTTATTCCGATAAATCCTATATGAATCAAGCAGTTAGCTTATTTCATAAACCGTTATTCCCATTATAGGGACAAAACGGGGACACTCGGAGTAAAACATGGCAGTTATCACACAGCGAGAATCAGGTTGGTGGCAAGCAAAAGTGCGGCGTCAAGGATGGCCCAACCAAAGTAAAACGCATCGTACAAAAATTGAGGCAGAAGCTTGGGCTAGGCAAATTGAATCTGGCTTTGATCGCGGGGTTTTGGCGGCATCAACACAAATTGGCAAAACCACCTTCGGTTCTGTCGCAAATAGATTCGCTACTGAATTTGCACCACATCACTATCGTGGAGAAGCGTGGGCAACCAAACTGGCTCACTTGGTTCGCATCCTAGGTGCATATTCGCTCACTGCTTTGACGGCAGAGCGTATTGCAGCTTACCGTGATGCGCGTTTGAAAGAACCTGATGCCAGGTTCAAAGACTCAAAAATCGCTCCCAAGATTTCAAATTCAACCGTCAAAGGCGAGCTTGACGTACTATCAAAAATTTTAGACGTTGCGCAAAAAGAGTTTGGACTCATATTACCAATTGGCAACCCAGTACTAGCTGTTCGCAAGCCTAGCGAGCCAGAGGCTAGGGATTATCGATTGAGCCCCGCTGAATGGGATGAACTGCTATTGCAGTGCCACAAATCCAGATGCATTTATTTAGCATCTGCGGTCATGCTCGCTTTGGAAACGAGCATGCGGCAAGGCGAGCTGAGAGGTTTAGCATGGGCGGATGTTGACTTGATCAAACAAGTAGCGATCTTGCGTGTGAAAATTGGCGCGAGCAAGTTAAAACAAAAACGCGCCGTCCCTCTTTCAGTCGCAGCAGTTACAACATTGGAAAAGTTACAAAAACCGTCAACAGAGCGCGTAATTCCGCTTTCACGCCAAAGCCTTTATGGCGCATTCAAGACAGCCTGCCGCCGAGCTGGAGTTCCAAATTTTCGGTGGCATGACATTCGGCACGAAGCACTCTCTCGCTATGCCGAGCGTGGTGACTTATCGGTCATCGAAATGGCTGCAATATCAGGACACAAAACACTTCAGACACTGTCCAAATATATTCATTTGCAAGCTAATCGACTTGCTTTAAAACTTGGTTAGTGACTTGTAAATTGACAAAAATTTGCAACATTAAAGGTTCATCCAGATGAAATGCGATATTTGTGGGTAAAATACGTTTGGTAAAGCTTAACCCAGGTTAAGCAATCCCTGAGCAAACAGTGTAAAGCAAATTATTATCTTGAAACACTAAATTCGCAATACCAATGTCATTGCGTAAATTTGTGAACACGACCACCTTTTCTGGGTGTTCGTAAAATTACTACAACTTAAATAACTCTGGCTAAAACCCAGTGAATTCAACGCGTCCGTTGAATCTATAGCTATCTTTTCGATAGCGAAAATCTTGCGTTAGCACAGCAGGTGATGCGAGTTAAGCCAAAATCTCGCCAACAAAACTAAAGAACAAACTTCACGCCCCCGCAATTTACCGGAGGAGGCGTGTGGTGGGCACCCGGGTTTCTTGGGAGTTTTTTTATGTTTCACGAGTCAGTTTTTCCTATCCCCATGGCGCAAGCCAGGATCACCGTCGCCAAGCTAAAAGCGCTTGGCATTCACCATATCGATATCGATGACGTTATTCAGGAAGCATGGCTGCTTCAGAACGAAAATCCTGAACTTGGCCCATCTGGCTTGATTGCAATCCTGATCAATCAAGCCAAACAATCACGCCGTCGAAGCATCATTGCGTGCGTTGAACTGCCATCTGACTACGAAATGATTGATGATTCGAGCGACGATGCAAATATCGAAAAATGGCGAGTAGCAAGTGACGACGAACTTGCAGCTATGGGCTGGTCCATCGATCCTGCGACTTTGAGGTCGGCATTAATGTCCAACTGGAATATTGGAGATCGACGCGCAAGACAATTACTGCAGGCAGCGATCAGCAAACTAGACGCAGGTCAATGCGATCTTTTTACAAACCGTATTGGAGCGTAAAAATGACTAATAAAAACTCAAAATTATCGCCAAAATTTGTTGGTCAAAAAAACAAAATTATCGCTGCAGTAGGGCAACTACCTCGAATGCAATCAGAGGCTTGCGCTGCCTTAGCGTTGAGCGGGATCATCTATAAGCGCGGTGGAACAATAGTGCAACTTGATGAAAGCGGCAGGACAACTATGCTCACACCAGACACGATTTTGATTCCTTTGGCGACCCACGCTGAGTGGGTAAAAATTATTTACGTAAAAGACGTAAAAACGGAAATTCCTGCGGATCCGCCTGCAGCTATATGCAAATCGATAAGCAAATCAAATGATTTGCCACACATTCCCGAGCTGTTGCAAGTGTTAGAACACCCAATGTTTGACCCAAAAACCAATAAACTGACCAAGCAGGGATACGACCCAGAAAGTAAATATTTTGGTCAATTTGAATCAGCTTCCTACGAAGTTAAATTAGAAGCCTCTAAAGCCGATGCACTTGCCGCCTTGGATCGCATCATGCAATTGTTTAAAACTTTAGATTTAGCCACCGAAAAAGATATAGCTGGCGTGATGAGTGCAGTACTCACAGCTGTCATGCGCCCAGTACTAGAAACAGCACCACTAATTTTATTTACAGCACCCACCTCCGGGTCGGGAAAAGGAATGCTCGTCAGATTAGTGTCTAGATTTGCGGTAAAAGGAGAACCTGCTGCAAAAGTATTACTTCAAACTGAGGCTGAAATCAATAAGCAAATTTTGAGTTCATTAATGACATGTGAGCCAATCATATTTTATGACGAAATCGAAATGGGTTACATCGATTCTCCTTCCATGCGAACTCTTGCAACTAGTCCCAATTTTTCAGGTCGCCCGTTGCATCACAATACAATTGCAACACCTCCAACGAAAGCGCTGGTGTTTTTGACTGCCAACAATTCAATGCCAGCCTCAGATATGGCGCGCCGTGTTTTGACAATACGAATTGATCCTAAATGCGAAAACCCATCGATCCGAAAGTTTGATTTTGATCCGATTAAATTATTTGATCAAAATAGAAATGAATTTCTTAAAGATGCACTAACAGTCGTTGCGGCCTATCTGCATGCAGGACAGCCAGATTTGAGTCCAAATGCTATCGGCGGCTTCTCTGACTGGAATCGACTTTGCAGACTGCCAGTAATATGGCTTATGAATCAAGATCCAGCGGCCCGGATGATTGAGCAAATCAGCGACGATCCAGTAAAAGATAGCCTCGCCTTAGTTATGTTTCAATGGCATGCCTTCAAAAAGAGTTCCCCCGTTACGGCAGCTGACTTATTGACTGATAAGGCATTTATGCAAGCGTTTCTAGACGCTACCGGCCACGACTTTTACAAGACACCTTCACATGCGCTTTCGCTTTGGCTTGGCAAACATGTGGATCGAATTATTGACGGGAAAATCATCCGAAAATTGAAAAAACTGAACGGCTACCAAATGTGGCAATTATGTAGCTTACCGACCAAAGTAGATTGAGTTTCAAGTGAGTAGTGAGCATTTCGAAGCTGGAAATGGGAATTTAAATTACCTTTCTAAATTTAGTCTAGAAATGCCCACTTATGCTCACTTATTTGATGTTTTGAAAATTTTTAAATTTTCTTTAACGCAAAGATTTCCACGGCATCCTATTTGCTACATATCCACAACATTTAGCATGATCATGAGCATCAACAATATTTCTTCACCTCTTGTCGACGAGTTTGCTGCTGCAAAACATCTTGGAATTTCAGTATCAACTCTGCGTAGGGATCGAGTGTTGCCCAAACCGACCATACCTGTAATATACATAGGTGCCAGCGTTCGCTACAGCATTGAGGCACTAAATAAATGGATTCAACGCTGCATGGAGGATGAGAACGATCGACCAAAAACAGAAATCTCTACCGCCGCTACTCCCCCATCTGGGATCAAACGCCAACGTGGGCGCCCACGCAAAGTCGATTACGTTTGATTCAGGCCCCAATTTCAATAAAAATTACGTGTGACACGCGTGTCACACGTGTTGGCGCTGACGTGATTGGGATCCTCCAGCCGAGATTTCAATGACCCAGCCGAGCGTACGTCTAATCGTTTTCGCAGGCGCATTCGTCAAGAATTGAAATCGGTCGGGTCCAAAGTCGGCTACTGAGTCAAAACGTGTCGCCAGCAACATACATTTCTCTCAAATGCGCCTAACCGAGAGGAGTTCATCTCCTCATCCTGTTTAACTACCTAGGGTTTCAATTTCTAGGCTAGGCCGCATCACAACAAGTTTGTCCATCAGTTTGAGCTGCGACTCGAAAGCGGCCAGTCGATTCGCATAGGGTTCCAGCAGACTCTGCTCCGCTATAACCTCGATACCAAGCCAGTTGGCAAATTTCTGTTTAGGCACTTCACCATGTTCAACCAGTTCTTGCGTAATCCGCATAAAGATTGTGCTATTCGACTTTAGAAGTTCTGCTGCGCGGGCGTATTGCTCTACCAGCAGAGCCTCAATGGCCGTATTTGTTGGTTCTATCTCGGTGTTAAGGTGGTCATCGCTGTTTGGGGTGATGTCTGTCCGACTCAATCGTTTTCCAAAACCGTATTGGCGTACAAACTGCGCAGCTATTGCCGTAGCCTTTTTGTAATCATTTTTGGCCCCGGTCGTACACGCATCGTCGCCGAAGACCATAGCCTCAGCTACGCGGCCACCTAACCCGACGCAAATTCGGTCCAAACAGTTTTGTCGTGACACGACGCGCATCTTGATAAAGCTGGCGTACCCACCTTCAAAAGATGCTGCGTTAATTTTTAACTCTTGTGGCGGCTGTCGAAACAGCAAACCATAAAGCAGGCCATGCCCAGCTTCGTGCACAGCCAACAAGGCGCGGAAATCGCGGTCGGTACGTTGTTTCAGTTGGTTGAGCTCGAACCTGACAGGATAAGACATGGTGTGGTCGCGGAATTGCACAAGCAGGTGTTTCTTGGCGTGGTCTAAAGACACGACAGGTCTATCCTGTGCTGTGGCACCGTGCTCAATAGCCCACAGCGTAGCGTTCACCAAAGGCGCGCTCAAAATTGCATGAATGGATGAAAACAACGGGCGCGTTCCTTGCGACGGAAACACGGCATTGCTATAGATTTCAGATCGCACCTGTGGGTCGATTTCGAACTGCAATTGGGACGACCGTGCAATGTCTCGCACATAGATGTCGCAGGTGTTGTCAATCAGCTTCTGGTAGGTGGCCCGACTGAAGCTCGGGTAAATCACATGGTTGTTACCCAAGCGAGCAATTTGCTCGGGCTTGAATCGTTCGATCAAGGCCTTTTTTACGTCAATGATCGAGAGCTTTTTAGTCAGTGCATGAAAAATATCTGCATCCGTGTCACAGTCTTGCACGCTTTTTGCCGTGTCTTCATACATTTCGTCCAGATTACCAGAGACAAAAATCAGCAGCTTGCTGTAATCGGTTTCCCAGGCTGACGCCTGTTTACGAAAGGCGTTCAGACGAGTCTGAATCTGGTCAGGAGTCCAGCTCATGATGTCCATCAGCGGCATCTTGAGTTTCAGGCATTTTTTTAGCTGCTGAGCCTCATAGGGTTTCAGCTTGAAGGTTTGGGGAATTTTGCCTTTTTCACTGTCATCGCTTTTCTCTCGTTCTTGGTCGTAGTGCGAATCGGCCAGCGAATATTCAATGTCACTCATGAAAGACAAGGCTGGGGCCAGGCGACCATCAGATAACAGTGTCCACACGTCCTGATAGCGCTCGACTTTTAAGTCTTCACCTTTGAGTCCAACTGTGCGAAACCTTTGGAACTCATCCAACACCAGAACGCCGGGGTCGCCTTCCTTTATTCCAGAGTCCGACAACATCCGTGAAATACTGCTGGAGCGGTAGCTGGAGCCGTTGCTAAAGCCATCCATCTGCACCTCAACAAAACGGTCATAAAACCCTAGTTTTTGGGAGATTGAGCGCGTGAGCTGTGTCTTTCCGGTTCCGGTCAGTCCCCACAGGCAGATGATGACCGGGCGGTTGATGAGTTCTGGAAGCACATACCAGGCACGCATCGATTCGATGACACGGTCAATCACCTCATCAATGCCAAAGAGTTCCGTTTTTAACTCGGCGGCTAGTTGCACTAGATGCTCGCTGCGTTCGGAAATGTGAGCGTGCAGAGCGTCTTGCCCTTCTTGCACATTTATTGACACTGTTTTTTTGTTGTCGACCTGGTTGACCATTTGAACCTCTCAATGTTGAATAGTGCTTCAATTATGTTGAGTGGTGCGTCAATCTGTGACGTATAAATCTGAGTGTTTCATCGACAACACAATCACCGACAAATCATCTGTTCATCCGGCACAGCGAGCAGTTTTGTAGTCATTTGCCTTCCAAAATCTACCAATCCTAAAGCACAAAATATTAGTGCTAGCAAGTATTTGAAGTAGAGAAAGTAGCTCGGCAACTCGCGCATCTGAAGCATCCGCCAACTGATTAAAGAACCATAGTGTCGCTGCGGCTGCGCGTAAAACGCCTGAATCCATACCTGCGACGCGTTTTGTCGCAGGTTGGCGTCATAGTTCGGTGATTAAAACAATGGAGTATCAAGATGACTGATCGACGTCTTTTCATTCAATCATTTATATCCGCATTGACAGCGTTGTCCCTGCCATCAACTTCACGGGCTTCGTCTACTATCCAAACGCCACTGGAGAATCCCCGCGCAAATTTCACGATTATTGGGGTTGGCGGCGCAGGTGGAAAGACTGTTCGTCACATGTGTGCCTGCGGGGTACAAGGCATCAAGCTCATATGCGCTGACAGCGATGCTAGTAGACTCCATCACAATGGTGCTCACAAAACTATCCTATTGGGTGGAGGTATATATATCCCAAGGCCTGCAAAAAGTTGCATGGCAGCTAGATATGATGAGGCTGAAATTCGATCTGCAATTGAAGGGACAGATATGCTTTTTGTCACCACGAATTTGGGGTGCGGCACTGGGAGTGGTGCCGCACCTGTGATTGCTCGCATAGCCAAAAACATGGGCATTATGACCGTAGGGGTCGTCACTATGCCTTTCGCTTGGGAAAGTGTCCATCGCAATAAATTCGCCATGCCCGCTTTAAATGAACTTGAAGCCAACGTAGACTCCTTGATCGTATCGGATCCCGAAAAACTGGAGGAAAATTTATTAAGTATTTCGACTATGGAAGACATTGTTCACCACGGCAATGACCTATTGAGCAATGCCATCAACGGGATTATTCAAGTTGTTAACTCGCCCAGTTGTGTCAGTATTGGATTTGTAGATCTTCGGGACAGTATGAGTACTCCCGGAAAAACATCGATCGGCAGTGCAGTTGCCCGTGGCCCAGACCGTGCTCGACTGGCGGCCGAACAAGCTTTGACTTGTCCATTCTTCAACGGAACTCATTTATCTGAAGCCAAAGGCGCATTGGTGCTGATTGCCGCTTCCAAGGGATCCTTGAGATTCTCAGAAATAAAGCTGGCTATGAACGCCATCCGTCCCAATATCTCGATGGACACGCCTGTTCTTTATGGCACGCTGGACGACGAACGCCTGGGCGACAAACTAAAAGTTACCGTTGTGGCTACTGGATTGACTTCGGGCATCTGATTGGTGGCGTTGGATCACTGCGGCGGGGCATAGAAGTGAGCTGATCTGCATAAATATCTGCGTTTAACAGTCCGACATCAAATCGATCAGAAAGTCATACCTGTACCGCGTTGGCTAAAACTGCTAAAAGCAATGGTTCTGCACCCTTCCTGCATTTCATTTCCATCCCAAACCCAGCCGGTTGATTTTGTCCAGTAAGCTAAGTTTTCATGTTCCGCAGTTATACCAGCCAACATCTTTCGCACCCCAGATTCATCCTTGGCGGTGACAATCTCACCTTCCATCCCTTCAATCAATCCCACAGCGCGAGTGTAGTTAAAGGGTAAGCGCCTCTGTATAAGTGAAATAGTTGAGTTTTTGGTTTCGAGAACTAGCTGTTTTGCGGTTTCGTAAAGCAAGTCTAGTCTAGCTGGACGTGGCATATATTTCTCCAAGTTAACTTTGTCGATCCACATCTTTCCGCGCTATGTAAAGGAAGCCACTCCATGAATCCAGGTTCATCACAGTGACATACATCAATATCTCTACCATTTAGTAATTTGGATTAATCAAACACTAACACACCGCCCTTAAAGCCCAGTACTGACCAAGGCTTTTAGCAGCTTGGCCCCTTGTACTATGCGGTCACTCATGTCCACGCTATTGTGTTGACCCACTGCGTAGACCCATTCGTTCGGATCGGTTGGACAGTTCTGAATGCCGTATTTCCCTACAATCTGTGCATAGGCGGTCAGCTGAGTAAGGTCAAGTGATGTTGTCTCAATCTGCCATCCATCGATGGCACACCGAATTTTCAATCCACTTGTTTGTAGAACCAAAAAGCGTGCATTGTCTTCATAGCCGGGAAAGCAGCGTGGCCAGCCCGGATTGCCAATGCGGTGCGGCTCTAATTGAGCCTCTTCCGCAAGAGCCATAAGGTAAGGGTCATAGTGGGCGCTACGGTCGTCACAGGAGTCCCCTTTGAGCATGCACAACGAATATCCGGAACCTTGCGAAATGACATAACAACCCGATTCCCCGCACCTCATTGCTTCATATTTCACGACATAGTAGCGCCAATCTTTTAGGGTGTTCGTATCATTCAGAAAAATATCGATGATATTTTGTAGTGATTTCCCATCTGCCATGTCATCAAGCAGTGCCATCAAAGCACTGGATGACGGATGTGGGATTTCGCCACTTCTTGCACGAAATAAGTTCTCCCAGGGTTCGTTATTTTTTGGAGCACCAAGGTACATGAATTGATGCCCTGACGGGCGTAGTTTTAAACTGCGGCCGTAATTGCCCTTTGTCAATAGAGCCCCCGTGACTTGAGAGTAGGGATTCGCAAATAAAGCGTGAAATTGCTCAGCACGATTTTGAAATGCGGTGTTTGTTTGTGAAGGGGAAAGATCGAACACTGTCAAGCCACCGCGCAATAAGGAATGATCTTCCAAGCTATACATATCATCTGTCAATTCGGGATGGGCTAGCAGCAATGCTTGCTTAGCTTGCTCATTCACAACCTGCACCTGATTGAACGTAGAAACTGCGCCAAGGTAGTTATAAGCTATGATTTGCTCCACATCACCCAGTAACTTGGGCATGTTGTTGCGCTCCCCGGCTCGGATATCGTCGCTGGATGCCTCGATTAGGTTGCGGAGCAAACGCAGACTGTGGGCAAGGAGTTCCTTTGGAGTATTTTCAATAAATCCTAGTACCACACCATAAAAAAACAGCGTGTGCGCCAAAGACCAAACACGTTTGCCGTAATGCTCACAGCAGGCATGAAACATATCTACTCCAATGTGCTGTTCGTCAAAGTCCCTGAAGTTGAACATACGCAATGGCGTGGGCGACCCAGTATTTGATTTAGTGATGATTTGCTCGAACTCACTCTTGATGTTTTTTGGTTTTGTCTTTGTTATTGCAGTCGCATCTACCTCCATCCACACATCAAGCGCTTGCATCAACCATTCAAGATTAGCAGCAACTTGCGATTCTTCGGACTGAAACACTTTCGCGGCAAGATCATCATCGCGTTCTGATTGACTAAATGAAATGTTATTTTTCCATGCTAGTACTTCGAAAGCAAAACGGAAATAACGCATGAATTCTTCGTCTATCAAGTCTTTGTCACCACGATAGAGCCAGAATAAATCTGACCACTCAGTATCGATCTTGCACGAAAATTCATCTACTTTGTCAATAGCGATGGATGCATTTTTTCTCAATAACTCCTCGAAATCTGCTTTGAAATTTTCAAATTCAGTCAGTGGTCTGCCCCTTGAATTCATTTTGATGTAGAGCTTGTCGGTAAAACCAATGGCTTTCATGGGTAGCAAATGAAACCGAATGGCTGGGTTTTTCGTGTCAGTCAATCGATTCCATGCTGTATGTGCCTGAGAAGTTTTGCCAATATATTTACTGTGCAAAGCATCGAGCACCACCAGCATGGATTGAATCGTAGGGTCGTGCCGCCAAGTAGGTAAGTAATCCGAATCATCTTTAAGCCATTCAGATAATTTAGTAAGAGTCATATCTGGACGACATTTCACCAAAAATTTGCAGAATGTCCTCGCACCTGGGCGCGTGGCATAGCTAAAAGCATGCCATGGTTGCTCGGCGATTTCGGTGCCATGCCACGCCAGGTAGCAATGAACTAAAAACAAAGTTGTCAGACGTTGTTGACCATCAAGAGGAAAAAACTTACCGTTTTCAACATCACCAAATACAAAGTCAAGATCGATTCCTTCATTGCCATCTTCCAATGCGAAGCACAAATCTGCTATGAAACGCTCCCGAATGAGACGAACCCGATCGTTCATTCGTCCTTGGGCATAGTCACGTTGAATCAGCGGGATTTCAATCTCGTGAATTTTCACTCCGTTGATGGTTTTGCCAAAAAACTGGACAAAACTTGTATGAACCGAAGTTTCGGTAAGTGTCATTGATACAGAATTCATAAAACCCTCTCTAGGTCAAATAATTGACCAGTTTTTCCTTGATTTCACCCAGATAGCTATTTTTATCTGCTTCGCCCCAGAAATGCGGTTGCACCGCATCGGCACCAGCGTAGTACTTTAAAAATACGTTTCGCGTACAAACGGGGATGTATTCGCCAGCTCGATCCAGTTTCAGCACCATTTGCCGCTTGACTTCAAACACTGCATTGCCTAAAGCCGCATTGTCGCCATGTGAAAGCAATGCTAAGTTGGAAATGGTGTGATCAGGTTCATCAGCGATTCCCTTTGGTTTGAGCGCCTTTTGCACTCTTGAACTAAGAGTATTGAAAGTTACGCCAAATCTTGGGGTATCAACGTGAGGAAGCTTAGCAACAATATCTTGTATTAATATGTCAATCACTGTTTCATTTTCCGAATTCTTTATCGTTTTCAGGGCATTTAAGTGTATTTCCAGCCAAGTTTTCCATTCCTCGGCTTTAGTCAGGCTTTGAGCGTTCTGTGCGTGAATATGCTCAAGTGACCAATCTTTACGAACGTGCTTTTCAAACGGGAAGCGCTCACGGCAGGTTTCCACATTGAACAGCAGCAGCAAGTTGAGTAATATTGGATACCGGTGTTTTGCGTTGTCGTATCGAAGAACATCATTTAAGTCACTGGATTTGACTTTCAAGACATTTTTAATTTCGGTAACAAGCAACTTCTCGAACATGCGTTTGTTTTGTTTTGAAGCCAGCTGATGCACTTCACCAAATGAACGTCCACTGACTACAAGAAAACCGATTTTGTTGTGCAGCTTCGGCTCTTCAAACCATCCCAAAATTTGCGCGTGCAGCGCCACCACTTTCTCCCAGAATTGGATGCATTGGGATTCAACTTCGCCGCGCAGGCTGTCAAAAGTATAATAGCGCGGTGGTATACCGATTGTGGGTTTATTCGCCAATGTGTCGAGTAACAGGCTTATTCGAGTAGAAAAATTCCCTTCCTTATCAGTATTACCATGTCCCGCAACAAAAGCCCAAATTTCATCCCTTTGCAAATCCCGTTCAATACCATCCCACTGGGCGGCGACCTCTTTCTCGCGCCCAGCGTATTCTTTATCACTAGACACCTCAGATAGCAAAACGGCTTTGATTAGTTCAGCATCAGTAAGTGGAATACGGCCTCGGTTCAACCGAGTGAACAACGGGATAGACTCAATATTGTCAGGAGTTTCATACCAAATAACTCGCACCGATGTGGAGAGGAATCTAAAAATCTCATCGATAAGGAATTGTCTATAGGCAATCCCAAGTTTATTCTCAAACCAATTTGCTATAGCCACGTTGGCTTGGTGGAGATGAAAATAATCGATGTTTTCTTTTGCTTGATCTGCATCCAGGGTTTGCAAATAGGCTTGACTTCCCGGACGGGTTTTATATTCAAGGGAGTAACGAATTTCCCCTTTTTTCATATAGTTCAAAATTAACCATAACGAAGTCAATCGCTGCTGACCATCAATAAGTTCCCATTCGTCATCACTTCTGGGCTTGACTACAATGGGTTGTAAGCTGTAAGGTTTTCCATTGCTTTCCAGTATGTCATCGAGCAGGCGTGTCACATCGTCCACGTTCCATCTGAAACCGCGTTGGTATGCTGGAATGAAAAATTTTCCCTCGATTCCTTTCGTTGGTTGTTTCGTTTCGGGGCAAATCCCGAACCCTATTGTTTTGTGTTTCAATCGATAGGTCATATTCAATTTTTCAGTTGAGTAAATAGTTTTTTCTCTACTTTTGTGATTGCATCCCCAAACCCGAGCAACCACCATTCCAGCATAGCCGAATCCACCACAGTCGCCGTAATCTCGTATGCGTTGTCCAGTTCTATCACCTGCTGATCAACTGACAACGGACATTCCACGATATGTAGCCCCGCTTCTTTTTCTATCCTGAAACTCAGCCGTATCTGCGTGCCGTCGCCATAACCAAAGCGCCCATCATCGTCGAACTGCTTGAGGTCGAAGTCCCTAGGGCGCTCAAAGGTCAGGGTTGACGCTTTGGCCGAGATCATGCGGTGTAGCGCGAGACTTCTTTCGTTTTCGTAGCCCTCATACCTACAAACAAGGTACATGCGCGGTCCCTGCTGGGCCAATCCCAGCGGCATGACCCTAGAACTCGTCTTTTTGCCAGCAGCATTCTTATAGTCCACATCCAGCCACTGGTTACCATACAGCGCATCGCTCACTTGCTGAAAAACGTCTGAGTCGACTTTGGGTGGTAGCAGCGGCTGACTCGTGCTGACCACGCGCACTTTGTCTAGCCACTGGCGTTCAGGCTGAGTGAGGCTCTTTGTATCCAGTTGGCCTCGAGCCTGACTGAAAAAACCTTCCATGGACTTCATAAGTTTGACGGGTAGCAGATTGCCCAATTGTTGCTCGGCCAGTGTGAGCAGCAGGGATTCCTGGGTGCTCAAACTCGGCAGTGACAATCCTTTGGCATTTTCCTTCCAACGGTACAAGTAGGGTTTGGTGCTGTCGTCGCGTTCTATGTCGTAGAACTCGGACAATGTTTCTAGAAGGCGCTGGATGGTTCGCGGCTCACGCTCGAATCCAGCTTCCAGCAATTGCAGACGCAGTTCTGTTGCGGTGATTGTTTGTTTCTTAGGGATGCGTTTCAGCAATTCGAGCGCGAGTTGAAGCGTTTCCAGCGAATCAGGTCGTTTGGGCATGTTTAAAAAGGGTTAAAGCTTTAGCTCATTTTTGCCTGCGAATACTTGCCACAGACGCACCATGGCATAGGTATCGAGTTTGCAGTAGGCCAACAATTGCTGTTCGATTTGATTTTTGCGCTCTACAGTTGTCTCGGGATGGATGGCTTCAAGAAAAGCCTCCATCGCCATGCCACCATCCTGCACACCGTCAAGGGCATCGTAGCGCAGTTCTGGCACTACTGCGGGCAAGACTTTTTTGATGCTCCAACTACCTTGCTGGCTGGGGTGGTAGTAGCGCTCACGGGTGATGGGCAACAAATCGACCACACGGGCGTTGATCGCGAGTAACCGCATACTCAGGTACGGGTAGCGCGTTGCCAACTCACGGATGCGTGCGGTTTCAAAACCAGCGCTGTACACATATACGGGCCCACTCTCAACGCAGGCAGCAATCAAGGCATGGGCAAACGGCTCCGATGGGTCACCGCCGGAAAGATCAAGAAACTGTGTGTGCTCGAGTTCACCCGATATTGACAAGGTATGAAGGCTGAACTGGAAGGTGTTCTGTTGATACGGGCGCGTCCCTTTCCAGATGGGCACGGCGAACTGGATGGTCTCAAAGTCCAAAAAGTAAGCAGGCAGGCCATGAACTGCCAAATCTGCTGCTGCGCCAGCTGAATCAAAGTACACGGTATCGGCTAGGGTGTGCGTTTTGACACGTAATTGTCTGTTGCCCAGCATGTCATCGGGCACGTTTCGGAGGTCATCTATGCCTGAAGCTGCCAGCTTGTTTGCTTTTGCAGTGAAGTGAGGTAGCCAGTGGATGGGAAATTCCGGTGTTGTCAGGTCGCGGCTGCAATACTCAATAAATCCACAGGGGAATGGCGTATTGCACTGTTTCCCCGTTTCTATAACTGGTTCAGCTGGCATGGCGGCGATGCTTTGGGCTTGGGAAATCCATGCTTTGACCTCTTCTGTGCGGGAGAACGCATCAGTTGTGAGGTCGTTTTCTTTTAAGAGACCGCTGTAATCTTCATTACCTGGATAGGTCCAAGAGCTGTCAATATGTGCCAGCGAGATGCTGTGCAATGGAACGCCAGCAGACTGGGCAACAAAGGCTTGAATAGCTACGTCATCCCTATAGTAATCTTTGACACTGGTAGACGATTTAACTTCAACCATGTGCCAAATCTGCTTGCCGTCAATGTACTCTGGGACCATCACGTCAGCAAAGGCCAAGGCACCACCTGCTGAGAAGCCCGCTTCAAAGATTGGTTGGTTGGTCTGGAGTAATTCCGCACTGCGCTCGAATGCGCGACTGAAACCCTCAGTTTGAGGATCAATCAGGGCACCAACACCTTCTGGGTCATAAATGCGCTGGGCAATATCACCAACTTGATGACCAATCTGAAAACTCACTTGCGTAGCTTCAGAATCCTCACGCAAATTGGGGTTATTGATCTCTAACCACAAGCGCTTGGGGCACTGGCGTAGCGCCAGTAGTTTGGATTTAGAAAAGGTACGCATGGTGCTTTATGGGTTGTAAAGTACTTAATCTACCGCCCAACCAGCTTTAAGCAAGGCACCAACCGATTCAAACGGATACGATTCGTCGCCAGTTTTGGCTTGCAATAGCAAGCTTTCTTGCATCAGATCGTGAAAAGTAGCATAGGCATACCCAAGCCTAGGGTGTTTGAAGTAGATGCACCCATCCAGCGTCACCAGGATCTGCTCAATAGCATCGCGAGTTTGCTGTTGCAGGGTTTCGGACCAAGTGCTACTTTGTAAGGTTGTCATGGCTTTAGTTTGGTTATTTAAAGCCATTATCATCATCAATGCGCCATTTTGTGTCGGACTATGCTGGTTTTTAAAATATTTCCAACACGAAATTTTGCAAAAATAGGGATTAACTCTTGCAGAAACGAAGAGTGGATATCAGTTTTGAGTAGCTGACGAAACTTACCAAACACACTTCATACCGAAACACTAGTGATAGATTTTTACTTGTGACACGCGTGTCACACCTTTTTTTAAAAATAAGAATAACGCTTAAAACGGCTTTAGATCCACGTTTGTCAAAGCAGTTTCAAAAGACATATCTAAAACGCGCCTTTTGATATTGCGTCGTGCAATCTTCAACATAAACTAGCCACACTGCCTCCTGCAGCATCGATTCAAAAATTTAGCTTCACACTGATTCGTCAGTCAAAAAACATCAGCAATAGCCATTGTGGGCATTGTTTATGGGCGCGTTCTCGCGCCCATAGACAAGCTGCATAGTTGGCTTACTCCTTCTCAAAATCCCAAACACGGGGACGAAGGAAATTCATCCAAAAAACTTGTTGGCAAACAATCCTGCGTTGTCATCATCCAAAAACATATTCTCATTTTCAAGGCCGACGCCTATAGCGTTGAGAATTTAAACACACAAAAATGCGTGAAAGCGCAGAGTGACGCACTAGCAAAATTCGCCATAAAAGGCTAAGAAGATGCAATCTACGCTGGGTAAGAACATCAATTAGTTCATAACCACGCGAAAAATGACAGCCCTCAAATTTGAGCTTCTAGCTGAAAAACTCTCAGTCAAACAACTTTGTATCGAAGCGGTGTTCCCCTTGTAGGGATTGCAACCTAAACACTTTTATTCGCTGCTTTGTTTCAAGTTTTTGACAGTTAAATCTATTCTGACAAACACCCGCTTCGGGATTGGTAACGCTAAACAGCAAGCCCGGGGCGTGCTGTTTTTTGGTATTTAGCCCCGCCCTTTTCATTTTCATTTTCATTTTCTCAATTTGCATTGTTTCAGGAGTTATGCCATGTCTATCAAATCCATCGCTTACAACAGCGTCAGTGTTGCCAATAATCAATTAGGCGGTGCATACTCCAGCAAATCAGCACGTACGCGGCATGGTCGTGAATTTCTTGATTTTTGTCATTTCAGCGGTCGCAGTCTGACTGATATCAAGCATACAAAATTTGATTTGCTGAAAGATTGGGTCACCAGCTTAAAAGCTGCGAATCTAAATAGCGGAACGATCAACAACAAAGTGGCTTCGATCCGTGCGCTTTGTGAACAGCGGGGAGCGAATCTTGTAAGTCTTGGACTAACTGACACATCAGGCTTAGGGGTAGAGGTTCGAAATCGTAAAGGCACAAAGTTGCCCGTAACGGATGAGATATTTGAAGCTGCGGTCACGCTAGCAAATTCAGCAGATGAATTGGGTTTTGTTCATGCTTTGAGGCTTGAACGTTACCTGGGTTTACGCGGCACGGAAGCGATGATGAGTACAAGTGCGCTGAAAACATATGCAAAACAAGCGCATCTGATAGTTCGGAGTAATTTATCACCAATTCATATCATTGATGGCACAAAAGGGGGTAGGCCTCGTGACGTGGCTGTTATTGCTCAATATGCACAACAAACCTTTGAAGCAATCACAGAGGCGTTAGATTTCGCATTGAAAAATGACGGTTTTCTGATAGTGGGAAAGACTGGGGCAGGTTTGAGGGGTGCTCGCGCGTTGTATCACCGGCTGGCGGCCAAGTTTGGTTTAACTGGCGTTTATGCACCACATTCTTTGCGGTATCGTTATTGCATCGATAAGTTATTGGAGTTGAACGCTGCTGGCGTGCCACGCAACGAGGCATTGGCGTTTGCGTCTGAATGCTTGGGGCACGGCGCTTCGCGTACACGATTTGTGAGTTCGGTTTATGGACGGTCAGTGACACATATACTACCAAAAACTACGCGCAAACAGAATATTCAGCACGTCATATCAGAGCTGACAGAACTCGCGGGCTACACAATTGATGTTGTTAATGAAGGTCTGCAGCAGCCCCGCAGCACTTTTTGAATTTCTTGCCACTGCCACAGGGACAAGGTTCATTGCGCCCAACCTTGGCTTGCAGGGTCTTAGCAACTTCACGTTCATAGACTGCCAGGCGCAGCGGCAACCAGTGCTCATAGATCGCGATAACAGTCGCAGGGATTTTCAGGGCGAGCTTGCTTCGCATTGCAGGTGTTTTGGTCAAGGCATCCTGATCCGCACCAAAGTCATCTTCGCCCAGCAAGCCAATCGGCCTATACCACGCCTGGCCTTGTGGGGTCTGCAACAAGGTCTGCCATTCAGGATTGCACAGCTTCACCCCTTCAGAAAAGCCATATGCCCAGCCTTCTGCATCGTCATACTCCTTGCCACGAAACTCGCGTATATCCCATAAGGGGTAGATTTCTCGCGGTTGATCCTCTAGCCCAGCGATGATGCTGTTAAACAGGCGCATGATCAGTTCTAGGATGCGATTGAGCTTCTCAATGCTTTGAACAGGCGGCATCATGTTGGTGCCTTCGCCCCAAATTCCTGGCATCCACTGACGAGGCATCACGGTAACGGGACCAATTGCTATAGCATGAAGATAGCCATCCAGAGTGTCCAAGGTCATACCTTCTTCACAATTCGACTCATACAACAGGAAGTTGTCGAGCTCGTCCAGCTCATCATCTGATAGGGGATAAAAAGCGCTATTCATCGTGGCAGTCCCTGCGTCATGGTTGACCCATTTGAACTTCTCGGAGTTTACGTATCAAGAATTCATCGACCCGTGCATGCCAATTTCCTGGTGCAGCTTCAGTTAGATGGTAAACGGCGCAATTCGGCATTGGCAAGCCTGTCTGAAAACGGCGAAAGGAACTCATGCTGAGACTGTCGCTTGCACTGAAGCCCAAAAGTTTCCAGATCAACATCCCGATCCACATGCCATGACCAAAGATCAAGGTTTGATCTGGCAATTCTTGCAAATGCGGTATGAAAGCCTGGACACGCTGTTCGAATTCAGCGAAAGTTTCTGCCTCCGGGCCCATTCGCTTGTTCGGATCAGCCTCTTTCCAAAAAGCCTCGCGAATTGGCTCACGTTGAGCGCCATTCATGCCAGCAATCAGGTTGAGATCAAAGTTATCAAACTCATACGCTAAAGGATGTACTTCCGCTGCCCTGCCTACCCGCTTTGTAAAAGGCGCTGCCGTCTGTTGTGCACGAATGAACGAAGAGGTAATTATTCGTGACGGCTGCTCAGGCAGCAATTTTGACAAAGCCTCCGCCTGCAACTCCCCCAGTTCTGAAAGCGGAATAGCATGATGCGGCATGGTGACACCGCCAGCGTTGGCCACGCTCTGACCATGGCGAATAAACGTGATTTTTTTCATTTTTTCCTATCGATAATTTAACCGAACAATTGGCTTCAATGTTTCCCCTGGTCCCCGATGCGCTTTAAGCGTGTGCAGATCAAGCAAGGTGAAATGTCCCCTATCCGACCAACCACCTGTATCAATGAAATGGACATTTCCCAGAATTTTCATTTCTGGCACGGTCATGTGCCCATGAACCAATGCATGCAGGTTCCGTACTGGTACGGTGTATTGACGTTTGTACCGCTCTATAGACCAAAGATAGTAATCAATGTCCACTTCTGAGTGGTTGCCTTTTGGCATGGCAGCCCAATCGTCATAGGGGCAATCGGCGTGTACAAGGCCTACCAGACCATTTGGCGTTTGAACCTCGATGACCAAAGGCAGGGAAGCTAGACGATGACCGATACGTTGTTGTTCATCCGCCTCCAGATCATAGAGCCAAGCACCGCCATGCATTTGATGGTCAACCTCTAAATACGGATTTCCGAGTGCTGCGCGCCAAGTCATGAAGTCGTGATTGCCGCAAATCGCATGAAACCAAGGTTTTGCGAGCCAATCTAAGACCAAGTGCGATTCAGCGCCGCGATCAACCAGGTCACCCACGGAGAAAAGTCGATCGACCGTTGGGCAAAAGTTGACTGTATCTAGGGCTGTCTGTAGGGCTGAAAAGCATCCGTGGATATCGCCGACGGCAAAATCTCGCCCCTTTTCATTAAGCGAAAACGATAGGCTGGACGGATTCAAAACGGAATTCTCATATAAATGTTGAAGAACGCAACGACGGACAGTTGCCATGAATAACTGAAAACCATCTTAATGGGATGCCAACGCTAGAAACTAACCAGCTTCAGTGATGTGAACGTGTGACACGCGTGTCACACATCAAAATGGCTGAAGGTCTGAATTGACCAGTCACACCTTATCTCGAGCCAAGTAGGAAATGATGACATCGATCAGCACAAAGCAACCGCCTACAACAACAGAACCATAACCCCATCGAGTTACCTCTGGTGATACACCGATGGTCAGGCTTCCAACCGCAATCATCAAGGCTGTGCCGATCATCAACCAGCCCGCACTACGTAACGCACTAGTGATGTTTTTTAAAAATTCTTTGTTCATATACTCAATTCTTGGATGAAGTTAATTGTCAGCATAGCAATTATTTTAAGCATCGCAAGTTGTGCGCTAGTCCAAAAGCTTTTGCACATCAGCAATCAAGCTTTGGACTAACGCACACATCTCAGCCACCGTGGATTCTTCGACTTCGAGGTAG
>JAAFJF010000023.1 GCA_013298815.1 Polaromonas sp.
TTCTCAGGCTTGGTCGCTACAAAGCGTGTCGCACGCTGCAAATCCAAAATCTCTTTACCTTCAGCCGTAGAGCTGTTCAATGCCAAAAAAGCCTTGGTGATTTTTTCGCGTGTGGCAACAGGCATGTCTGTATGCACCGTCCAGTTGTAGTCATAGTAGGTTGGGGTAGTAAAAATCACGCGCACTTTGCTGGTGTCAACTTTTTTGTCTGCCACAAACTTTTCCCAAACCGAGATATTCAAAGCACCCGCTTCAACTTTGCCAGCTGCAACGGCAGCGATGGTTGCATCATGCGCACCTGAGAATGCCACGCGTTTGAAATCTTTGTCGGCATCAATGCCCGCTTGCATCAAAAAGCTGCGCGGCATCAAATGGCCAGATGTGCTGGAAGCCGAGCCAAAGCTGACGTTTTTACCCTTTAAATCAGCCAAAGTCTTGATATCTGGGTCGCTGGTGATGAAGACAGAGCGAAACTTTTCATCCTCTTCACGCTGCACCAAGGGCACAGCTTTACCGCCTGAGCGAATGTTGGCCTGCACAAACGTAAAGCCCCCATACCAAGCCATGTCGACTTGTTTGTTTGCCAGAGCTTCGACGGAAGCGGCGTAATCGGTTACCGGCGTGAATTCAACCTTCATGCCCAATGTTTTTTCCAAATACTTGACCAAAGGCGCTGCTTTGCGCGCCAATTCTGTTGGTGACTCGTCCGGAATCGCGGTTACTTTGAAAACTGGCTGCGCAAATGTCGCAGCGCTAAAAGCTGCAACCAAGCCAAGTGCAACTGTGCGCAAGCCGCGCGAGAGGTTGTGAGATAGCAGAAAACGCATAAAGATCCTCAAAAAAGAAATAACAGATGCAGATTAAACTCGAATTTTGACATTCTTGCAGGCGGCCAATCTTTTTGAAATATTAGAAAAATAGTTGTAAGAACAGGGTTTTTCACACGACTGATATAGTTATTCAAAATATCAAGACAAACTTTTGAAGCACATGTCCTCTAAGCAATATTCGCAAAACACGCCAAACGCCAGCAAAAACGCCATGATGTCCCCTGTATTCATTCAACGCTACGTTGAAAACAAAGCCGAGGTTCGCGCTGAGTTGCAGCAGGGTTTGCTGGCTAAAGTTGCTACCACGTCGCCTAAGTATTTGTACGATGCCTTGGGCTCGCGTCTGTTTGAAGCCATCACCGAGTTGCCAGAGTACTACCCCACGCGCGTCGAAGCGTCTATTTTTGAGCAATTTTTACCTGAAATAGCGGCAGCGGTTGGGCACGGAGATATTTTGATCGACCTTGGTGCGGGTAATTGCGAGAAAGCGGCCCGCATGTTTGAGGCGCTTGGCCCTGCAAAATATGTAGCCGTTGATATATCGGTTGATTTTTTGAAGCAAGCATTGACGACTTTACAACGTCAAAGCCCAGATTTGCCCATGTTGGGATTGGGCATGGATTTTTCGGCCAGTTTGGAGTTGCCCGTTGAAGTTGGCACTGGTAGCCGCTCGTTTTTCTATCCCGGCAGCAGTATTGGCAACTTTACGCCCACCGAAGCTTTGCTGTTTTTGCGCCAAATACATACTGCTTGTAAGCAGGGTGCAGGGCAGGGTGGGTTATTGATTGGTGTTGATTTGGTCAAATCCAGCACCGTGTTGCAAGCTGCCTATGCCGATGCTTTGGGTGTTACTGCTGCATTCAATCGCAACATGCTGTTGCACATCAATCAATTGCTAGGAAGTGATTTCAATATTGCGCAATGGCAGCATCGAGCACTGTTCAACACCGATTTATCCCGCATTGAAATGCATTTGGATGCCACAGAAGACTTAACCGTGCGTTGGGAGGGTGGTGAGCGCAAATTTGTTAAAAACGAAGGCATTCACACTGAAAATTCGTACAAATACACGGTAGCTTCGTTCACAAAGCTACTCGAAAACGCCGGCTTTCAGGCAGTGAAGCCTTGGCAAGATGCGAATCAGCAGTTTTGTGTGTTTTGGGCAAAAGCGTAAATCAGAGCCTACACGTCCGAAACCCCGCATAAATATCCGTTCTGTCAGGGGTGAAGTAGTTTCGATACTTGATGTTCTTCATCATCGGTTGCGTTGCCAGACACGCCCCGCGCAGCACTTGGCGCGTACCAAACCAAGGTTCAGAATAATCTAAATACGGATGCGCCGCAAAGCCAGGGTAGGGGGCAAACGTGTTACTCGTCCATTCCCAAACATGGCCCCATTCGAAATCTTTGGCGGGTGAGCTTGATGCTGCGAGTTCCCACTCTGCTTCCGTGGGCAGTCTGCGACCCGCCCAAGCGCAGTAGTCTTGTGCATCAGTCAAGTTCAAATGCACCGCTACATCGTGTCGATTCAATGGCTTCCAAATGCCAAATTGCTGCGCCTCGAAGCCTAAGTCACCATGTCGAACATAGCGCGGTAGACTGCGAACTGTTGTTTCTACAAAGCTCAAATACTCACCCCAATTGACGCAGCGGCTGTCAATCTCAAATGCAGCCACCTCAACATGGTGCGCCCGTAGCTCATTGTCGAAAGCAAAACCTGCATCAAGGGTTGATTTTTGCGAGCCCAAATTAAGGGTTTGTTTTTCGTATATAAATTGGCCTGTAGCCCGCATATTTAATGCCTGAGCAGCTATTAAATTAGGACTAAATATTGCATTTAAATTCGCCTGAAAATCAACGCATACAGCCTGCGCCATGTAGATGGCCGCTTCCAAATGCATGGCTTCGTGAAACATGACGAGGCGGTAAAAGTACAGCGCTTCATCACTTTGCCCTGCTTGGGATAGCAAGTTTAAAGTTTGATTCAAGGTTTTCGCTAAGTAATCTTTGCAAGCAAGTGACTCTAGCAAGGGCAATTGCCAGCGTGCTTCATGCGACACAATGCTTGAGTTGTACCAGTTATCAGCTTGCTTTAAAACTGAGGGCAAACGCACATGGCTAGCATCGTAGTTGATGCCTAAATGGCGCTGCTGGTTGCGGCCTATCCAATATTCTTGAAACCAAGCCAAATGCCCCAACTCCCAAAGCGGCGGGTTTAATTCATCATCGTAAGGTAGCGTCAAACGGTCTGCCACAACATAGGCATCAAACACCGCTAGAGTTTTTTTTCGCAAATCCTGCAAGCCATACGCAATCTGCGCGGCATCGGCGCACCGCCAATCCATATTGCTTTTAATGTTGATTTGAATCGAAGCATCGCTCATCGGCATACCGTGCATAATTTAGGAATATGTTGTCGAAACCATCAATTTGTATCATCAGCCCCGCGCTTGCCGCTGCCAACAACGGCAACTGGCAAACTGCTATGCGCTGGCAGCAGATGCTATCAAGCGATTATCACGTGGAGATTATGCTGCAATGGGATGGCAAACCCTATGACGCGATGCTGGCTTTGCACGCACGCCGTTCGGCGGGTTCGATAGCACGGTGGGCGGCAAAGTTCCCTGATAAATTGATTGTTTTGGCGTTGACGGGGACTGATTTGTACCGCGACATCGCGGTGGACTCTTTAGCGCAGCAGTCGCTCAAACTGGCGCATTGGTTGATTGTGTTGCAAGACATGGGACCCAAAAGTCTTCCGGCAAAGTTTCAGAGCAAATGCCAAGTCATCTTCCAGTCGACGCCGCGCCGCCAAAGTGTTCCAAAAACAAGCAAACAATTACGGGCTTTGATGGTGGGGCATTTGCGTTCAGAAAAATCACCTGAAACTTATTTTGCGGCTGCCCGTGCATTGGTTCAGCGTTCCGATAAAGCGTTAGACATTTTGTTAGACCACATTGGCGCACCTTTAGATGCTAAATTGGGTAAGCAAGCGCGTCAATTGGCAGCCGAAGTTCCCGCCTATCGCTATTTGGGCGAGCAAACACATGCCCAAACCCGCGCCCGTATTGGCCGCGCCCATGTGCTCGTGCACCCTAGCCGCATGGAAGGTGGCGCACATGTGGTGATGGAAGCGGTGATGAGTGGCACGCCTGTGCTGGCGTCGCACATTGACGGCAATGTGGGCATGCTGGGCGCAGACTATGATGGGTATTTCCCCTGGGACGATGCGCAAGCGCTGGCAAATCTGCTGCTGCGTTGTAAGAATGATGCTGACTTTCTCGACCATTTAAACAAGCAATGCGCGTTGCGAAGTCCGCTCTTCGAGCCGCGCGCTGAACAAGCCGCACTGCTTCAAATCGTCAATAAAGAGTTTAAAGTTCTTTAAAACACTCTAAATTCCTATAAATTCATCTAACGTTTTCTATTTTATTCATGCAAACCTCAGACCAGCCCATCCTGCGCGATATTGTTTTGATCGGCGGCGGCCACAGCCATGTGGGCGTGCTCAAGAGCTTTGGCATGAACCCGATTCCTGGCGTGCGTCTCACCCTCATCTGCACCGACATGCACACCCCCTATTCCGGTATGCTGCCTGGCTATGTAGCGGGGCATTATGACTACGACGCCGTGCATATCGACTTATCGCGCTTGGCAGCATTTGCCGGGGCTCGTCTGTACCGTGACGAGGTCATTGGCATTGATCGCACTAACCAAAAAGTCATCTGCAAAAGCCGCCCAGCCGTGCCGTATGACCAACTTTCCATCAACATCGGCTCCACACCGCAGTTGCAGGGCGTGCCAGGTGCTGCAGAACACGCTGTAGCCGTCAAACCGATTCGTAATTTCAACGACCGCTGGCTGCAATTGCTGGAGCGGGTTAAAACACATAAGGGTAAAACCACCATTGCGGTGGTGGGCGCAGGTGCAGGCGGCGTAGAGCTGCTACTGGCCATGCAGTTTCGCTTGCGGAATGAGTTGACGAAGCTTGGCTGCAACCCCGATGAGTTGACTTTTCATCTGCTGACCAGCAGCGACACCATCTTGCCCACGCACAACGCTGGCGTGCGCAGCCGTTTCGATGCCGTGCTCGCGCAGCGCGGTGTGCGGGTGCATCGCAATGCGGAAGTGACGAAAGTAAATGCGCAAGTACTGACGACCGCAGCAGGCCAAGAGCTTCGAGCCGACGAAATTATTTGGGTGACCCGTGCGGGCGGTGCCGCTTGGCTTAAAAACACAGGGCTGCAGCTTACTGCGGAAGGTTTTATTGAAGTCAAAGACACGCTGCAAACCATCAACGACCCGTTGATTTTTGCTGCTGGCGACATTGCCAGCATGGTCAACTTCAAGCTAGAAAAAGCCGGTGTTTTTGCAGTGCGTCAAGGCAAACCGTTAACTGAGAACTTGCGCCGCGCAGTTGGCGGCACAACCTTGGAGGCGTATCGCCCGCAAACCAGCTGGCTTGCGCTGATAAGCACAGGTGACAAATATGCTGTAGCTTCGCGCGGCTGGTTGGGTTTTGCTGGCGCGTGGGTCTGGCAGTGGAAAGACTGGATTGACCAGCGCTTCATGCGCAAATTCAGCGAATTTCCTGAGATGTCAGCAAAAGCAACATCTGTCCCATTCAACAACGCTCTGGGCGGCGTCAAACTCAATTCCGAAGAATCCCTGCAAGCCATTTCCGCCATCGCCATGCGCTGCGGCGGCTGTGGCGCAAAAGTCGGTGCAACGATTCTGCAAAACGCTTTGAGCAACTTGCACCCCGTTCAGCGCGACGATGTGCTCATAGGCCTCAAAGACCCTGACGACGCCGCCGTGGTGCGCGTGCCGCCGGGCATGGCGATGGTGCATTCGGTCGATTTCTTCCGCGCTTTTATTGATGACCCCTACATCTTTGGCAAAGTCGCCGCCAACCACGCGTTGGGCGATATTTGGGCGATGGGTGGTCAAGCGCAATCTGCCACGGCAGTCTGCACCGTGCCACCCGGCATGGACTCAAAAGTAGAAGATGTGCTCTTTCAAATGATGACGGGTGCGCTCGAAGTGCTGAACGAGGCGGATTGCTCGCTCGTCGGCGGCCACACCGGCGAAGGCAAAGAGCTGGCGCTCGGCTTCGCCATCAACGGCTTGATTGAGGATAAACCCGAAGCCATCCTGCGCAAAAGCGGCATGAAACCTGGCGACGTGCTGATTCTGACCAAACCGATTGGCACCGGCACGCTCTTCGCTGCGCACGCTCGCCTAGCCGCCAAAGGCCGTTGGATTGACGCCGCACTGCAAAGCATGGTGATCAGCAACCGCGTCGGTGCGCAAATCCTACGCGACCACGGCGGCACGGCCTGTACCGATCTCACGGGCTTCGGCCTGCTCGGTCATTTGGTTGAAATGACGCGCCCTTCAGGCGTAGATGCAGAAATCCACCTGAGTGCATTGCCCCTGCTAGACGGCGCGCAAGAATGCGTTGAAGCCGGCATCACCAGCTCCCTGCAAAGCGCCAACGTCCGCCTGCGCCGCGCCTTGCGCAACCAAGAAGAATTCGTCAAACACCCACGTTATCCGCTGATTTTCGACCCGCAAACTGCAGGCGGTCTGCTAGCTAGCGTACCCTTGACCCAAGTGGACGCTTGCATTGCCGCACTAAAAGCGCAAGGCTACCCCCACACTTGCAAAATCGGCCGCATCTTGCCACAGGGTGAGGCGCTTGAGCCGATTGCGTTGATTGCATAAATTTGGCTGTAGCCGGCGTATTTATTGCCTAAACAGCTATATTATTTATAGTGATTTGCGGCGAACTTGTCTTAATTCCCCTTCATTTGAAGGGGTGCCCAACGGGTGGGGTAGTTCTTTGTCACGCGTTGCAACTACCCCGTCGCTTCGCGCCACCCCTTCAAATGAAGGGGAATTAAACAAGTCAGATCACCCCAAAACCACCTTCAAAAACGCCGAAATATCCGCAATCTCACGCGGATGCACGCTGTGCGGCATCGGGTAGGTGTGCCATTGGACGTTGTAGCCCAAGCCTGCCAGCACATCTCGTGACGCCTCTGCGCGGCTGAGGACGACTACTGGGTCTTGCATCCCGTGCGCCATGTAGATGGGGGTGCTGGCGTTGGCGGCGCTGCGCTCGGCGGCTACAGTGTTGGCTAGGGGCAGATAGCCGGATAGCGCCATGATGCCCGCTAGTTTGACTGGATGGCGCAAACCGGTGTGCAAGGCGATGGCGCAGCCTTGGGAGAAGCCGGCTAGGACGATTTTTGAGGGGTGGATGCCTCGGCTGACTTCGTTTGCAATCAAAGCTTCAATGTCTTGCTGTGATTTGGCGATGCCTGCCGCATCTTCACGTCGCACCGCGCCAGCGCCTAATTCCGTGCCAAAAATGTCATACCAAGCGGGCATGACGTAGCCGCCGTTCAGCGTCACCGGCATCACGGGTGCGTGGGGGAAGACGAAGCGGATGGCGGGGCAGCCGGTCAAGTCTAGCTCGGGGACGATGGCGGCAAAGTCGTCGCCACTGGCGCCCAGGCCGTGCATCCAGATGATGGCTGCGGTGGGGTTGGGGGCTGATTCGATGGTGATGCAGTCGAGTAATTTAGACATTTTGTGGATTGTGAACGGGTTGAAAGGGGGCATGGATTCCCGCCTGCGCGGGAATGACGGGATATTTAAAAAAGTAAATTAAGACAATAACGCTTGCGCGAATTCTTTGGCGTTGAAGGTTTCCAAATCTTCGACTTTTTCACCCACGCCGACGAAATAGACCGGCACTGCGCCAGCTGGGCGACCCGCACCCCACAGCGCAATCGCTGCCAAAACGCCGCCTTTGGCTGTGCCGTCTAGCTTGGTGACGATCAAGCCTGTTAATCCTAAGGCTTCGTCAAAGGCTTTGACCTGCATCAACGCGTTTTGACCGGTGTTGCCATCGATAACCAGTAGGATCTCATGGGGTGCTGAATTTGCTATTGTATTTATAGCTGTTGAGGCAGTAAACACGACGGCTAATTCGGTATTTGATACTGAATTCGGCACATTATCAGCTTTTGCGATGATTCTTTTGATCTTTTGCAGCTCTGCCATCAAATGCAGCTGCGTCGGCAGGCGGCCGGCGGTATCGATCAGCACCACTTCTTTGCCGCGCGCTTTGCCGGCGGTCACGGCGTCAAAGCTGACAGCGGCGGGGTCGCCTCCGTCTTGGCTGATGATGTCTACGGTGTTACGGTCTGCCCAGACGTTGAGTTGTTCGCGGGCAGCGGCGCGGAAGGTGTCGGCAGCGGCCAAAAGCACTGTTGCGCCGTGGGTGGCCAAATGGCGGGTCAATTTGCCGATGGACGTGGTTTTACCCGCACCGTTGACCCCCGCCACCATGATGACGGTGGGTTTTTGTCGCCCGATTTGCAGCTCTTTTTCAAGGGGTTTTAGCAAGTCTGCCAACGACTCAATCAACAAAGCTTTCACGGCCTGTGGTTCTGTGGTTTTGCTTTCTTTGACGCGGCGTTTCAGGTCGTCCAGTAAAAACTGTGTCGCCGCTGTGCCAGTATCTGCCATCAACAGAGCGGCTTCAAGGTCTTCGTAGAGGGCATCGTCAATCTGCGTACCAGTGAAAACAGACGCGATGCTGCTGCCCGTTTTGCGCAGGCCGGCTTTGAGTTTGTCTAGCCAGGCTTGTCGTTTTGGGGTCGATTCGGTGACTATTAGCGCGGGTGCAACTGCAGTTGATGTCACCGGTGAGGGGGGCATTTTCTCCATGATGACCTCTTTAACGGTTTCTGGCGCTGGCTTTTTCTTGAAGAAATTGAACATAAAAAGGGCAAATCTGAAAGCGAATGTGAACGAATAGGGTCTACGTAGAATCACACTATTCTATGAAACCTATAGGGCGCGGTTTGAAACATCACTTTTTAAAGCTAATTATCGTTACTTGGGGCTGTTTGGTCGTTGCACAAGCTGGTTTTGCACAAACCTCCCCAGCTTCCCCACCCTCCCAAATCAACCAATTCAAGCTCGCCAACGGCCTCACCGTCATCGTTCAGCCCGACAAACGCGCCCCCACCGCCGTCCACATGCTGTGGGTACGGGTGGGTTCTATGGACGAAGTGGATGGCACGTCGGGGGTGGCGCATGTGTTGGAGCACATGATGTTCAAGGGGACGCCCACCGTCAAAGTGGGCGAATTTTCACGCCAAGTGGCGGCGTTGGGCGGGCGGGAAAACGCGTTCACAAGTAAAGATTACACCGGTTATTACCAGCAAATCCCGTCCAACCGCCTTGAAGACGTGATGCGCTTGGAGGCAGATCGTTTCGGCAACAGCCAGTGGGCGGACGTTGAGTTTGCCAAAGAAATCGAAGTTGTCAAAGAAGAGCGCCGCATGCGCACCGAAGATGCACCCCGCGCACAGATGTGGGAGGCGTTGAACGCCACCATCTACACCGCCAGCCCCTATCGTCGCCCCATCGTGGGCTGGATGAGCGATCTGGACGCCATGACGCCGCAGGACGCCCGCGCCTTCTTCCAGCGTTGGTACGTACCAGCCAATGCCGCCGTGGTGGTGGCGGGGGATGTGGATTTGGCGCAGGTCAAGCAGTGGGCTGAGAAATACTACGGTGTAATCCCGTCGCGCCTCGTGCCAGAGCGCAAACCGCGCCTGGAGCCGCTGCAAGCCGGTATCAAACGCTTTGATTTCAAAGCACCTGCCGACCAAGCCTACATCGCCATGGCGTACAAAGTGCCGGGTTTGAAGGCGGAAACGTTGTTAAACGCGAATTCTGCACCTGACGATGCCTTGGCGTTGACAGTTTTGGCAGCTGTGCTGGACGGTTATTCAGGTGCGCGTTTGGACAAAGCCCTGACCCAAGGCGACAATGCCGTCGCCAACAGCGCAGGCGCTTACAACGGTTTGATGGGGCGCGGACCGCAGTTGTTTTATCTGGATGGCGCACCCGCCAAAGACAAAACGGTGGCGCAAGTGGAAGCGGCGCTGCGCGAGCAGATCGCCCTGATCGCTAAAAACGGCGTAAGTGAAGCAGAGCTGAACCGCGTGAAAACCCAATGGGTCGCCAGTGAAGTTTACAAGCTGGATTCCGTGATGAACCAAGCGCGTGAGCTGGGCTCGTACTGGATACAAGGGCTGCCAGTGGATGCGGGTTCGCGCTTGATAGCTAAATTGCGACTGGTCACCAGCGCCCAAGTGCAAGAGGTGGCGAACACCTACTTTGGCGACGACCAATTGACGGTGGGCGTACTGGTTCCGCAACCCATAGACAAAACTCGCAAGCCTCGTGCTGCATCTGCTGGAACACGGCATTGAGAGATATGACAGTGAAAAATACTATCAAATTTATAGCTGCTCAGGCAGTAAATACGCCGGCTAAGTTCATATTTGGCACTCTTTTTTGTTTTAATTCGGCTTTTGCAGCCCTACCCATTGAAAATTGGACACAGCCCAGCGGCGCGCAGGTCTTTTTGGTGCAAAGCCCAGCCATTGCCATGGTGGATGTGCAAATCGACTTCGACGCTGGTTCGCGCCGCGACCCTGCTGACAAAGCGGGTTTAGCCAGTGTGACGGCGATGATGTTGTCGAAGGGTGTAAAAGCTCATCCGGGAATTAACACCTCGCACATGAAAATCCCATCACGTCCAGCCATGGACGAGAACCAACTGAGTGAAGCGTGGGCTGATTTAGGTGCTTCTTTCTCAGTAGGTGCTGGAGCAGATCGGATAAGTATGTCGCTTCGCTCGCTCACCTATCCTGATCTTTTGGCTAGAGCAGTGGATTTGGCGGCTTTGCAAATAGGTCAACCTGCGTGGCCAAATGAAGTTTGGCAACGCGAACGTGAGCGTATCAATGCGAGTATCAAGGAGGCCAACACCCGCCCCGCAACGATAGCAAGCCGTGCGTTCAACCAAGCGGTGTACGGCGCACATCCTTATGGTTTTGAGACGACCGAAACAAGCTTGGCTGGAATTGGGATTCATGACATGCAAGCTCATTACAAGGAGCTAGTGCTGCCATGTAGAGCCAAAGTCAGCATCGTCGGTGCCGTCACAAGACCGCAGGCTGATGCAATGGTAGTTAAGCTACTAGGGTGGTTGCCGACAAGTGAGTGCTCACTACTTCAGGGTATTTCTGAGATTGAACCTCTCAAGCAAGCCGTAGACAAACGCATCACTTTTGAGTCCGCCCAAGCCCATGTGCTGATTGGCCAGCCCGGCTACAAACGCGACGATCCGGACTTTTTCGCACTTTTAGTCGGCAATCACATTTTGGGCGGTGGTGGATTTACTTCGCGTTTAACCAACGAAGTGCGCGAAAAGCGGGGTTTGACCTATGGCGTTTACAGCGGTTTCCAGCCCGGCAGCCACGCCGGCGCGTTCACGATTGGTCTGCAAACGCGGCCTGACCAAGCCGCGCAAGCGCTGCAGGTTTCCAAAGACGTGTTGACCAAGTTTGTCGCTGAAGGCCCGACAGAGGCTGAGCTGCAAGCCGCCAAAGACAACCTGATAGGCGGCTTTGCCCTGCGCATTGACAGCAACCGCAAGCTTTTGGACAACGTGGCCAATATTGCTTGGAATAAATTGCCTTTGAATTATCTGGACGTGTGGACACAACAAATCGACAAAATCACCACCGCGCAGATCAAAGACGCGTTTCAGCGCAAACTGCAGCCTGAGCGGATGGTGACTGTGGTTCTTGGAGGGGTTTAGGGTGCAGTGCAATAATCGGAAGTTAATTTATCGCTGCATTCATGTCAAAACTCAAACCCATCGTCCCTAAAAAGAAACCTGTCGTCAAACGTCCCACCACGCCATCGGGCGAGATTCGCATCATTGGGGGCGTGTGGAAGCGCACCAAGCTGTCGGTTGCCGACTTCCCAGGCTTGCGCCCCACGCCCGACCGTGTGCGGGAGACGCTGTTTAACTGGTTGGGTCAAGATTTGAGCGGCTGGCGCTGTGTCGATGCCTTTGCGGGCACGGGGGCGCTGGGTTTTGAAGCGGCTTCGCGCGGGGCTAACCATGTGCTGATGTGTGAGCAGCAGCCAGCACTGGTGGCACAACTGCAAGTGGCAGCCACCAAATTGCAAGCGAAGATGGTCAAAGTTGAACGAGGCGACGGCGTTGGTGCTTTGAAGCGATTGCCTTCTAAAAGCATAGATTTGGTGTTGCTTGACCCACCGTTTGAAGCGGTTGGCGTGGCTGATGCTGCCTTGGCAGCTGCCAGTTTGGCGGTGACAGATGAGGGATTTATCTATTTGGAGTCGCCCAAAGCGCTGACTGCAGAAGACGCCGAGGTCTTTGGCTTGCAAGTTCACCGATTTGGCAAAGCGGGCATGGTGCACTACCATTTGTTGCGGAAATTAGTGGTCCAATCGGTGGTTGAATCACCTGAAGCTCCATAGTTCTGTAGATTTGGGATAATCACCATATGACGACATCAACTACGCAAAAACCTTCCGAACAACGCATTGCCGTTTATTCCGGCACGTTTGACCCCATCACCTTGGGGCATGAAGACGTGGCGCGACGTGCGGCGGGTTTGTTTGACACGTTGATTATTGCAGTGGCTCTTGCACACCATAAGAAAACACTCTTTCCACTGAATGCCCGTATATTGCTTGCCAAAGCAGCTCTTAAAAATATAGCAAATATCGTTGTCATGCCGTTTGATGGGCTGGTCATGGATTTCTGTAAAGCCCAGGGTGCAACAGCCGTGGTGCGTGGTGTACGCAATGTGACAGATTTTGATTACGAAGCGCAAATGGCGGCGATGAATCGCAAGTTGTTGCCAACCGTTGAAACCGTCTTTGTGCTGCCAAGCGCCGATGTGCAGCCCATCAGCAGCACCTTGGTGCGCGAAATCAGCAAATTGGGTGGCGATGTGAGCCAAATGGTAAGTGGTCCTGTGGCGGCAGCTTTGAAATCTGCGCATCAATCCGCTTAAATCAATCCGCTTCATTCTCTGCTTTATTTAACAATACCATGGCACTGCTGATCACCGACGAATGTATCAATTGCGACGTGTGCGAGCCCGAGTGCCCGAACGACGCAATTTACATGGGTGAAGAAATCTACGAGATTGACCCGCACAAATGCACCGAATGTGTGGGGCATTTTGACGTGCCGCAGTGCAAAGAGGTTTGCCCTGTCGACTGCATTCCTTTGAACCCCGCTTTCACCGAAAACAATGAAACGCTGTGGGCTAAGTACCGTCAGCTTCAGACGGCGAAACTGAAAGGGGCGTCAGCGGTGTTGGAATCGCCTTTGCCGTTAATTTCTCAAGCAAGTTAGAAGGCAAATTAGCGGGTTTTGGTAACTTTGGTCTAGGCGGTTTGCTGGTGTGCACAACCATGGTGGCTTTTTCCATATCGCCACTTAAAAAATCAGGCAAAGCTTTGAGCGAGCGCGCTATACCTTCATCAATCAGTTGTTGTTGTTCTGGCGAGGGTTTTTTCAATACCCAGTTCAAAACTTCGGCTTTGACACCTGGGTGGCCAATGCCAACGCGTAGCCGCCAGTAATCCGCGCTACCCAATTGTGCATGTATGTCTTTGAGCCCGTTGTGCCCCGCATGGCTGCCGCCAAATTTCATTTTTTGCTGACCAGCGGCAACATCCAACTCATCGTGTACCACCAAGATTTCGTCGGGTTTGATTTTGAAAAACTTGGCTAAGGCGGAGACAGACTTGCCTGATAAGTTCATAAACGTTTGTGGTTGTAGCAACCAAATAGTTTGCCCGTCCACCACGGTGCGTGCCACATAACCATGGTAACTTTTATCCATGCTCAGCGTGACTTTGAGCTGGCGCGCCAGTTCATCAATCCACCAAAAGCCGGCGTTGTGCCGCGTGGCTGCGTAATCTGGGCCTGGGTTGCCTAGGCCTACAAAAAGTTTAATCATGGTTAGATTATCGGGGATTGGTGCAAAAAAAAGCCCACCGAGGTGGGCTTTTAAGTTTTACTAGAAGTATTGATTACTTCTTAGCTGGTGCTTTCTTAGCGTCTTTACCTTTAGCGTCGGCAGCTGGAGCTGCGACAACTTCAGGTGCAGCCAAAGCTACAACGGATACCAACACTGGGTTTTTCACGCCGTGGGTTACTGCAGACACGCCTTTTGGCAAGGTGATGTCGTTCAAGTGCAGAGAAGAACCTTTCTTCAAGCCGCTCAAATCAACGGCGATGAATTCTGGCAAGTCAGCTGGCAGGCAAGAGATCAACAACTCAGTGACAACGTGGTTAGCGATGCAGTTTTCTGTTTTTACGGCAGGTGAGTTTTCTTCACCACTGTAGTGCACAGGTACTTTCATGCTCAACTTGTGATCGGCTTCTACGCGCAAAAAGTCGATGTGCAAGACGAGTTGTTTGAACGGATGGTACTGCACGTCGCGCAACAGCACTTGGCTTGTTTTGCCGTCTTTTTCCATGTCCAAAATGGCTGAGTGGAACGCTTCTTTTTTCAAGGCGTGCCACAAAGCGTTGTGGTCAAGTTCAACGAGTTCTGGTGTACCAGAACCGCCGTAGATGATGCCCGGTGTGCGACCGGAGATACGCAGACGGCGGCTCGCACCCGTGCCCTGCTTTGCGCGCTCAAAAGCGACGAATTTCATAATTAACTCCTAGCTAGGAACCCACCGCGACCAGTGTGATTCCGGTTTAAAAAGTTTTCAATAGAACGGGTTTAACCGTCAACTATTAAAAACGGCATGTTGTCCGCCGCTCAAAACTAAATCAAAATAGATTTTGCTCTTGATCGTCAAACAAACTCAGTACCGAGTCGCCGCTGGCAATGCGCTGAATGGTTTCAGCGATCAAAGGTGCAACGGAGAGCTGGCGAATTTTTTTACAGGCGGCTGCTTCAGCAGACAGCGGAATCGTGTTGGTAATCACGACTTCGTCCAGAGCATCACCCAAACGAATACGTTCAATGGCAGGGCCAGAGAAAATGGGGTGTGTGCAGTAAGCGTAAACTTTTTTAGCGCCGCGTTCTTTCAGAACTTCAGCCGCTTTGACCAGTGTGCCGGCCGTGTCAATCATGTCGTCCATGATGACGCAGTTGCGCCCATCAATGTCGCCAATCACATGCATGACTTCGGACACGTTGGCCTTAGGGCGACGCTTGTCGATAATCGCCATGTCGCAACCGAGTTGCTTGGCCAAGGCACGCGCACGCACCACGCCACCCACGTCTGGTGACACAACAATCAAATCTTCGTATTTTTTTTGACGCAAATCGCCCAACAAAACTGGTGAAGCGTAAATATTGTCAACAGGAATGTCGAAAAAACCTTGAATTTGATCTGCATGCAAGTCCATGGTCAAAATGCGCGAGACACCGACAGTTTGCAACAAGTTGGCAACCACTTTGGCCGTGATAGGCACACGTGCTGAACGCGGGCGGCGGTCTTGACGGGCATAACCAAAGTATGGAATCACGGCGCTGATACGCTCCGCTGAGGCGCGCTTCAAAGCGTCAACCATGATCAGCAATTCCATCAAATTTTCATTGGTGGGGGAGCAGGTGGATTGCACAATGAATACATCGCGTGCGCGGACGTTTTGCTTGATTTCTACGGTAACTTCGCCGTCAGAGAAACGGCCCACGTCAGCAGCACCGAGCGAAATGCCAAGATGTTGCGCAATTTCAGCTGCCATGCCAGGGTTAGCATTGCCAGTGAAAACCAAAAAGTCAGGCGTGTGGGCTTGCGACATAAGAATTGGCAAAAAATGAGCAGTAATTCTGCGTAAAACATCAGCATTTGCTGTGCTGAAAAATAATCAGCGCTACATTTGCTGAACAAATAATCAGCGCTTCATGTGCTGAACAAATATTTGGCAGGGGCGGAAGGACTCGAACCTTCGCATGCTGGAATCAAAATCCAGTGCCTTAACCAACTTGGCGACGCCCCTACACTGGTTATCAGCCGAAATTATGCAATTGAAACTGCCTAACTCAGACTAACCACCGAAAATCTTATTCTTCACTCATTAATTTGCCCAACTTTTCAGCGGATGCTCCGCCAAATTGCTGCAAAGTTTAACAGTCGCGTCTTTGGGCGCATCTTTAAACTCAACAAATCTACTCATATCTTCCTCGCCTAAAAACGCAAACACTGCGCTGCCAGAGCCCGTCATTCTGGGCTGTAAACCCTGTTTTCCCAACCAGTTTAAGGAGGTACTCACATCAGGACACAGCTTTTGAGCAACAGCTTGCAAATCATTTTGGCCGAAGCGAAATGGATAAGCAGCAAAGCCTGAAATTATAGCATTGGGAGAGTCCCGTTTCAAGGCAGGGTCTGTAAAAATTGCTTGAGTTGATAGCCCAGATGCTGGTTTGACAACTAAAAAGTGCGCTTCTGGGACGGCAATCGGTGTAATTTGTTCGCCCACGCCCTCAACCCAGGCATTGTCGCCATGTATGAAAAAAGGCACATCCGCGCCTAGTTTGAGTCCTATTTGGGCCAATTGCAGTTTGGTTAGGTTTAATTTCCACAGTCGATTCAACGCTAAAAGCGTGGTTGCGGCATCTGATGACCCGCCACCCATGCCAGCCTGTGCGGGCACCGACTTGGCGATGCTGATGTGAGCACCCTGCACTGTGCCTGTGGCTAATTGCAATGCGCGTGCGGCCTTTAGCACCAAATCTTCGTCTGGCAGCACCATGGTGAGGTCTTCGCGGCTCAGTTTTCCGCTCTGGCGTAGTTCAAAATGCAGGGTGTCGCACCAATCAATCAGCATAAAAACCGACTGCAGCAAGTGGTATCCATCGGCTCGCTGACCTGTGATGTGCAAAAACAGGTTTAACTTGGCAGGGGCTGGGACGTCGAGGAGAGAGTTCATTCAGAAGAAGGTTTAGTACAGACTTTATGACTTTTACGGCTGCTCTAGCGCGATACGTAGTTCTATAGTCGGCAATGGGCTGATACGCTTGGCAGTCAACCGTCGATTATCTGGGTTTTGCATGTTTGACAAATCCACCTCCCAACCCTCAATCGCAGTGCTGATGCCAGCCAACCAGTCAAACAAAGCGGGCAAGGGCAGCGCTGTGCCGGTGACCGTGGTTATCAACGCCTCCGTAGAAGGGTAGGTCGTTGTCGTGTTGTTGGATACCAATAATGCCGTCTGCGGCGACCACGACAGCTTGGCGACGGTGTTGCCCAATGGCGAGTTCAAGCTCAACTCGCCCGTTTGCGCATTCCCGCTGATCGAGAAAGCGCCGTACAACGATTGCGGTGTGTCTGATGCAATCCGTAGCGACAATCTACCTTGGTAGCCTGCGCGTATCGGGTTACTTGCGATATTCGAATCTTTTGTGCCGAATTCGCCAATATCCAAAGGTTTTATTGCGCAGCCAGCTATTAAATTTATAGCAAAAAGAAGGGGCGCTAACTTCGCAAAATTCATCCAAGCCGTCATGCGAATATCAAAATTTAACGCTAAAGCGTTTCAAGGTTTCAAGCAAGGTATCGTTGTTTTTGTTGATTTTGACGGCTTCTTTCCACAAGGCTGTTGCACGGTCTTTGAGGCCTTGTTTCCATAGCACTTCGCCCAAATGTGCGGCTATTTCTGCATCGGGCTTACTGGTGTAGGCGGCTTCCAAAATGCGTTGCGCTTCCGCCAAATTACCTAATTTGAACTCTACCCAGCCCAAGCTATCCGCTATAAAAGGGTCTTTGGGAGCCAGTTTCACGGCTTTTTCGATCAAATCTTTCGCTTCTGGTAAACGCATGTTGCGGTCTGCGAGTGAATAGCCAAGCGCGTTGTAGGCCTGCGGGTCTTCGGGTTTTGCATCAATTATCAACCGCAAGATGCGCTCCATCTCGTCTAAGCGGCCCAACTTTTCAGCCATCATGGCCAGGTCGTATTGCAAATCAGGTTTGTCTTCTTCATTGCTGTTGGCGATGGCTTTGCTCAAAGTGTCATAGGCTTGCTGGTATTGTTTGCTGTTTTTCGCCATATTCGCCAGCAGGGTGTAGGCGCGCGACTGGCTGGCGCTGCGTTGGGCGGTAGGCAGCGGGTCGGTTAACTGAATGAATGTCTTGAGCGCCGTTTGCGCTGCCTGTGCCAGGGTGTTGGCTTTGGCTTTGTCCGAGGCATCTTGGCTTAATTGGTATTGCAGGGTGCCTAAAACAAGCCAGCTGGGTGCGTAAGTGGGCGTGTCAACGCTGAGTTTTTGCACTTGCGCCAGAGCTTCTACAAAGCGTGATTGAGAAACCAGCGTTCTGGCATAGGCCAAACGTACCTCGGGTTTGGGTTGGGTTTTTACGTTTGCAAGGTATTGTTTAACAAGTTGCTCTGCCGTTGTTTCTTTGGTGGTCATAAGTGCCAGTGCCAACTGCGCAGCTTCATCATTGTTAGGATTTTTTGCCAGCGCAAGCTTGGCAACTTCGAGCGCAATCGCCAAATCTGCCTTGCCTGCGGGCAGTTCTAGGCGGTTCATGCTGATCGAAATTTGAACCATGTAGCGTGCTGCGTCGGTAGACGTGGGCATGGCTACCAACCAAGCCCGCGCGGCTGACAATGCGGAGTCGCCTGAACGGGCTTGCAGCGCAATGGTGATGGCCCGCTCAAACAACAAGGCATCTTTGGTTTTGCGGGCGCTATCTAGCATCAGCGCGAAGCCAATTCTGGGCTCCTCGTCGAGTAGATTCAGCTCAGCTAACAAAATCTTGTAAAACGTCTCGGCATCCATGACGGAGTTATTCACGACTGGCGCTACCGAATCAGCCGGCGTTGTTAACTCTGGCGCTGGGGTAGCTTGCCCAAATGCTAATTGCGCTGTCCCTAAAAAGCCCAGTAAACTCAAAACTGCAACAGTTTTAAATTTAATGCGTGCACTGAAGAATCGATTTTGTTTCATACAAGCATGATAATTCATGCAAAGTAAATCTGTACATACCCATGAGATCAGCTTTACTACTTGTTTACTTACTCTAATAGGTTCGCATTTAAGCTAACCCACAACCGAATGCCTGAATTACCCGAAGTTGAAGTCACGCGGCTGAGTTTTGCCTCTAGCATCGCTGGCGCTCGCATATTGGCGGTGCGTGTCGGCAAACCCTTGCGCTGGCCGCTGCAGTGCGAGCCTGACGCGCTGCTGGGCATGACAGTGCAACAAGTGCGCAGGCGGGGTAAGTATTTGTTGTTGGATTTGCAGGGAGGACGTCTAGGTAATGGCTTGCTTTTGATGCATTTGGGCATGTCTGGCAGCTTGAGCTTTACCCCAACCACAGCTTTTGGTGTTGAGCTTGCTGCCGCAGCCAAACACGACCATTTTGATCTGGTCACCACCCAGGGCTTGCTGCGTTTGAATGATCCACGCCGCTTTGGTGCAGTTGTGTATGCACCAGCCGAGCAATCGCCCACCGCGCAAAAGTTGCTTGGCAAACTGGGTGTTGAGCCTTTAACGGATGCTTTTGACGCTAAAACCTTTCATTCAGAGCTAAAAAAACGCCAAACGGCGATAAAACAAGTGCTTTTGGCGGGTGAATTGGTTGTCGGAGTTGGCAATATTTATGCATCGGAAGCGCTGTTTATGGCGGGAATTCGACCAACGACGAGAGCTGCGAAAATCAGCTTTCCTAGAGCCGCCAAACTCCATGCGGCGATTCAAGAAGTTTTAGCCCGTGCAATTGCCAAAGGCGGCAGCACTTTGCAAGATTTTTCCAGCGCCAAGGGAGAATCAGGTTATTTTCAACTAGAAGCTAAAGTGTATGACCGCGCTCATCTGCCCTGTTTGGACTGCCAAACCCCCATCAAAAAAATAGTCCAAGGCCAGCGATCAACGTTTTATTGCTCAGTATGTCAAAAACCGTAAGTTTAGAAACCTTGAATTCAAAGGCCGTAGCCGAATTCGCCCCCGCCTTGATCGCCTGGCAAAAAACGCACGGCAGGCACGACTTGCCGTGGCAAAACACGCGCGACCCGTACAAAGTATGGCTGTCTGAAATCATGCTGCAGCAAACGCAAGTCGTGACTGTCAAAGACTATTTTGCGCGTTTCTTAGCCGTGCACCCCACGGTGGCCAGCTTGGCGGCCGCCAGTTTGGACGATGTGCTGGCGCTGTGGAGCGGCTTGGGTTACTACAGCCGAGCCCGCAACATGCACCGCTGCGCGCAAGATGTGGTCGCGCTGCATGGTGGTGCGTTCCCGCAAACGGCAGAAGTGCTGCAAACCTTGCCCGGCATCGGCCCGTCCACAGCGGCCGCCGTCGCCTCGCTGTGCTTCAGCGAGCGGGTGGCTATTTTGGATGGTAATGTGAAGCGGGTGCTGACGCGGTTGTTGGGTTTTGACGCTGATTTGGCGAAATCTGCCAATGAAAAAGCGCTGTGGGCATTGGCAACCCAAGTTTTACCCCGTGATGATTTGTGGACAGCCATGCCGCATTACACCCAAGGTGTGATGGACTTGGGCGCAACCCTATGCACCACCCGCAACCCAAATTGCCTGCTGTGCCCTGTAGAAAAGCTGTGTGCGGCTAAAAAGCAAGGCAATCCAGAAGCTTTCCCAGTAAAAACCAAAACCTTGAAACGCACCAGCCAATCGCTTTGGCTACTTTGGGCGTCACTAGCTGACGGTTCTGTGTTTTTAGAGCAACGCCCCACGCCCGGCGTCTGGGCCGGTTTGTATTGTTTGCCCGTTTTCGACAGTTATGAAGCCTTAACTACGGCAATATCTGCAGCAGTTTCACCGGCGGACGCTTCCCTTTTACAAGATGGCGCGGTGTTTAAACATGTTTTGACGCACAAAGACCTGCATATTCACCCCGTGCGCTTGCAAATGCTTGAAAAACCAAAGCCCGCAGTGCTGAAAATCAAAGGAAATTGGGTTTCTGCTGCTGCTTGGCCTGCACTTGGTCTGCCTGCACCCGTTCGAAAGCTGCTTGATACGATGTAAATTGGCTTTAGCCGGCGCATTTGTTGCCTGAGCAGCTATTAATTTTGTAGCTCTCTGTGCCGTTTTAAGGTCACAAACTTACCTGATTCGTTGCCCAATTTGTCTCTGCCAAACGCTGCTGCCAATTGCTCCACCAAATAAACCGAGCGGTGCTGGCCGCCAGTACAACCAACGGCAATCGTCACATAGCTGCGGTGATCTCGTGCAAGTGCAATCAGCCATTTGCTGACAAATTTTGAAATGTCAGCTTGCATATCCGTCACTTCTTGCTGATGCTGTAAAAATTTGGCCACTGGCGCGTCGCGGCCCGTTAATTGGCGCAGTTCAGGTTCGTAGTGCGGGTTTGGCAACATGCGGACGTCGAAAACGTAGTCTGCGTCCATGGGAATGCCGCGTTTGAAGGCGAAGGATTCGAACACCAATGTCATGCCACTGATGGAATGAGAAGTGGCGGAAATCAAGTCTTTGACATAAGCCAAAAGCTGCGCAGGACGAATCATGCTGGTATCGATGATGTGCGCACCTTCACGCAAGTCGGCCAGCATATCGCGCTCCAGCTCGATGGCTTCTACCAGCACGTGTTGCATGCTTGGCAGGCTCTCTGTGCTGGCAGCCGTTTGACTGGCTTGGCTAGACAGAGGGTGTTTTCTGCGTGTTTCTGAAAAACGGCGTACCAAGGTGTCGGTGGTTGCGTCTAGAAACAAAGATTTCAAGTTGACGTCGCGATTTTTCAATGCTGACAACAACTTAGGCACCATGGGCAGCGAGATGGAGCTGCGAATATCCATCGCTACTGCCACTTGTTTGACGCCTAGCTGCTCTTCTAGATCGATAAATGGCAGCAGTAATTCAGGTGGCAAATTGTCGACGCAGTAAAAACCAGCATCTTCCAATGCATGCAGCGCCACCGACTTGCCCGAGCCCGACATACCTGTGATTAAAACCAGCTCTAAAGTCATGTAAAAACTTTCACGCTATTGCCTTGGATTTGGTTGATTTTGCATCTAAAGTCGTCAAAATAGGGGTAAATATGCCATTATCCAGCGTATTTGCTGCCTGAGTAGCTATCATTTCTGTAGCGTGTAAAATCGTAGCCTCTGTGACCTGTGCACCACCCAACATGCGGGCGATCTCGTTGACACGGTCCGCATTGAGCACCTCAGTCACGCTGCTTTCGGTGTTTTGACCCTGCAAGCGCTTGGCGACGACCAGGTGTTGGTCTGCACACGCAGCCACTTGCGGCAAATGCGTCACCGCCAGCACTTGCCTGTCCACACCCAGTTGTTTCATCAACCTGCCCACGGTTTCTGCCACCGCGCCGCCCACGCCCGCGTCTACCTCGTCAAAAATCAAGGTTTGCGCCGTGCCCAACTGGCTGGTAACGACTGAAATCGCCAAAGCAATCCGTGACAATTCGCCACCCGAAGCCACCTTGCCCACAGGGCGCGGCGTGCTGCCAGCGTGGCCGGCAACCAAAAAGCCCACGTCTTCCAACCCAGCTTCTGCCGGTGCATCCAGCGCTGTCAACGCCACCTCAAACGCACCGCCTTGCATGCCCAGGCCTTGCATCGCAGCGGTAATGGCAGCTGCCAGCTTGGGCGCTGCCGTGCGCCGTTTTTTGGAAATGGCAGTCGCCTCGGTCTGAAAAGATTTGGATGCTTTTTGCTCAGCAGCTTCTAAAGCGGCTAAGTCTGTCGAGGCATCCAAGCGGGTTAACTCTTCTTTCCATGATGCGAGCAAAGCTGGCAGTTCTTCAGGCGTACGTTTGTGGCGGCGCGACAGCGACAGCCAAAGCGCCATGCGTTCGTCCAACTCTGCCAAACGCTGCGGTTCCAGCTCGGTTTTGCGCAAATAGCCGTTCAAGCTGTGCGCTGCATCTTCAAGCTGCGCTAAATTGGAGGCTAAAACGTCGGCCAAGGCTTTGAATTCGGGCTCAATGTGCGAACGGGCTTCTAAAGCGCTGTGGGCTTTGACCAAGCCACTAATCACGTCTGCGTTAGCGTCAGATTCATCATCTTGCAAGGCTGAAAACGCCGTTTGCGCCGCTTCCATGAGCGCTTGCGCATTGGACAGCTTGGTGTGCTGTGCGTTCAACTCGTCCCATTCGTCTGCACCGGGCGCTAGTTTGTCAACCTCGGTGATTTGCCAAAGCACCCGCTCGCGCTCGTTTTGCAGGTTGTTCATGGCAGATTTAGCGGTGTCTAATGCCTTGGTCGCCGTGCGCCAATTTGTCCATAGCGCGCTTAGCTGTTGACAATTATTACCAGCATAGGCATCCAACAGACCGCGAACAGCATCCGCACGGCTCAGCGTTGCCCACGCGTGCTGGCCGTGAATGTCGACCAGTTCGTCGCCCAGTTCTTTGAGTTGCGATGCTGTCGCAGTGCTGCCATTAACCCAAGCGCGGCTTTTGCCGGCAGTATCTACTGTGCGGCGCAACAGCAATGTGTCTTCTGCATCAAAACCGGCTTCTTCCAGCCATGCTCTGAACCAAGCTTTTCTTGCCTCTGGGATTTGAAATTCTGCACTCACTTCCGCTCGGTTTGCGCCTTCGCGCACCCAGGAAGAATCTGCACGCGAGCCTAAAGCCAGCTGTAGCGCATCGATCAAAATCGATTTGCCTGCACCAGTTTCGCCCGTCAGCACCGTAAAACCGCTGCTTAAATCCAGCTCCAGCTCGCGCACGATGACGAAATCGCGCAGCGCTATTCGCTTTAGCCCTGTACTCTGTGCTGCCATGCTCAAGATCCCCCCTCGTTCCAATGCAGTTTTTTGCGCAACGTATCAAAATAGCTCCAACCTTTGGGGTGCAAAAAACGGACTGAATACTGTGACTTGGTGACCTTAATGCAATCACCAATCTGCATTTCGGTGATGGATTGCATGTCAAAATTGGCGCTGGCATCGCGGCCTGAGACAACTTCTACAGTGATTTCAACCGCATTGGCCAGCACGATGGGGCGATTCGACAAATTATGCGGTGCAATCGGCGCAAGCACCCATCCCGGAATTGACGGATGCAGCAGCGGCCCGCCAGCTGATAGTGCATAAGCGGTCGAGCCCGTAGGCGTTGCAATAATCAAACCGTCAGCCCTCTGATTCGCCACAAAATGGCCGTCAACATCCACACGCAACTCCACCATGCCAGACGTTCCGCCACGGTTAATCACCACATCGTTCATCGCCAGCGCGTCAAACACGCATTTGCCTTGGCGCATGACTTTGCCCTGAATCAGGCTGCGGTGGTCTTCCTCAAACTCGCCCATCAGCATGGGTTTGAGCACGGCTTGGTAGCCTTCAAGGGCAATGTCGGTAATAAACCCCAAACGCCCTTGGTTGATGCCAATCAGCGGCACGCCGTAGGGCGCAAGCTGGCGGCCAATGCCCAGCATCGTGCCGTCGCCACCCACCACCAAGCCTAAATCGCACTGTTCGCCAATGCCATGCACGTCTAAGGTGGGGTAGTTTGCGATGCCTGAGAGCTGCGCTGTTGTTTGTTCAAGCACGACATTGCAACCCAAATCGCTTAAAAATTGGGCAATATCTTCCAGCACACCCGCATTAGCAGCCAAGCCCGGCGCATGAAATTTGCCAATCAACGCCACTTTTGAGAAATGTGATGTAGATACTGAAGGCGAAGATGTTGACGATTTGGTCATCGAATTAGAAAGTATAAAACTGATTACATCATACTAAAATGCCACCATGCTAGACGACAGAGCCAAGTTATTGTTAAAGGCGTTGGTTGAACGCTATATCGCCGACGGGCAGCCCATAGGCTCGCGCACCTTGTCGCGCGCCTCTGGTCTTGAGTTGTCACCCGCCACCATTCGCAATGTGATGTCCGATCTGGAAGAGTTGGGGCTGATAGCCAGCCCGCACACTTCCGCCGGGCGCATTCCAACCACACGCGGGTACAGGTTATTCGTAGACACCATGCTTACCGCACAGCGGGAAACCTTTGCGCCGCAAATCTTGGCGGCAGAGCAGCCCAAGAAGGTGATTACGAATGCGGCGCATTTGCTGTCCAGCCTGTCCCAGTTCGTTGGCGTGGTGATTGCACCTAGGCGCACTTCGGTGTTTAGGCACATTGAATTTTTGAAGTTATCTGAAAAACGCTATTTGGTCATCATCGTCGCCCCAGATGGCGATGTGCAAAACCGCGTTATTTTTACGGAAGCTGACTTTTCCCAGTCGCAATTGTTAGAAGCCTCGAACTTCCTCAACGCCAATTACGCCGGCATGGCCATCGAGCAAGTGCGCGAGCGCCTCAAGTTGGAAGTTGACCAACTGCGCGGCGAAATCGCCCATTTAATGAACGCAGCGGTACAAGTGGGCTCTGAAGTACTGACGCAAGAGCAAGACGAGGTGGTGATAGCTGGCGAGCGAAATTTGCTCTCTGTCAGCGATTTTTCTACCGATATGGGTCAACTTCGCCGCGCGTTTGACCTTTTTGAGCAAAAAACGCAACTCATGCGCCTGCTGGACACATCCAGCCAAGCCGAGGGCGTGCGTATCTACATCGGTGGTGAAAGCCATGTTGTGCCGATAGAAGATTTGTCAGTCGTCAGCGCGCCTTACGAGGTGGATGGGCAGATCGTAGGCACTCTAGCCGTCATTGGCCCTACCCGCATGCACTACGACCGGATGATCCAAATCGTAGATATCACCTCAAAATTGGTCAGCAATGCGCTGAGCCATCAAAAATAAGCCGCAGATTCAGGGCGGGACTGCAATTACAATACTGGGTTGGATTGATACTTTGTCAATTCAAAGGCGGGATGTTAGCTCAGTTGGTTAGAGCAGAGGACTCATAATCCTTTGGTCCACGGTTCAAGTCCGTGACGTCCCACCATTTTTTTGCTATTTATACTATTTTATGCAAAATATAGCTCTAGCCGGCGTTTTTGTTGCCTAAATAGCTATTTAAAATATAGCAAAATTAATACAAAATACCCTAATGAGCAAAGCCTTTACCAAAGAAACCGATTCTGAGGATGACGATGACACTGGTTTGCCTGCTTTACCGACAGGAGGTAAAAACTACATCACGCCCAGCGGTTATGCACGGATTCGCGGTGAATTGCTAGACTTGATTGATAACGAACGCCCTAAAGTGGTGGACGTGGTGCATTGGGCGGCTAGTAATGGCGACCGCTCTGAAAATGGCGACTATATTTACGGAAAACGGCGTTTGCGTGAGATTGACCGACGCATTCGGTTTTTGACGAAGCGCTTAGAAATCGCGGTAATCAGCGATCCAAGCGTGCATTTTGGTGGTGATCAAGTTTTCTTTGGTGCGACGGTGACTTATGAAGAAGAGAGCGGTTTGCAGCGCACAGTGACGATTTTGGGTATCGATGAGGCGGACAATTTGAAGCAACAAGTGAGCTGGGTTTCACCAATAGCCCGGACTTTGCTGAGAGCGCACGTGGGTGACGTGGTTCGACTGAGCTCGCCCAGCGGGATTCATGAGATTGAAATTATTCGCGTCGAGTATCCAAAAGCTATGCCACCATGACATTTGTCCCGACGGGTAGCATGCGTTCAGCTGTTAAAACTGATGCTGTGCGGCGTAGGTTTTTCAAAACTTGATCTAAATGGGAGCGATCTCGTACAGAGATAACAAATCGCAAATCGGTAGCGTCTTGTGCATATTCAGAGCCCATGTCTACGTGCGAGATATCAGATTCTGAATTGGCTAGGGTTACAGCAACTTTGGCGAGTACGCCTTTGCCGTTAGCGACCGTGGCAACCACTCCAACTTCAAAATTTCTTACTGGTTCGTCTGACCACTCTACAACAATAAAACGTTCGGCATCTTTATGTTGCAAGCGTTTCACGACTGGGCAAGCTGTGATGTGGATGGTCAAGCCTTCGCCGCGGCCTAAGTAACCCAAAATGGCATCGCCAGGAATAGGGCGGCAACAGCTAGCAAATTTGACAGAGGCATTCTCGCTACCATCTAGGGCAATGGCACCTTGTGCTAGCGGCTCAGGAGAAAAAAACCGTTCTTTGGTAATGAGCAAAGCATCTAATTTTTCACCACTACCCGTCAATAGTTGCGCCAGCCGTTTGGCAACAATACTGGCGACACGTTTTCCTAGCGCTATGTCTGACATCAACTCCGCTTTGTCGCGATTACCCGTGAAACGCAAAAGCTTGTCCCAAATGCCGATATCGGTTGGTGAATCTGCTGGAAGTTGATGAAATCCCTCTGAGCGAACGGCTTGGGTCAGTAGCTTTCCGCCAAGCTCAATTGACTCTGTTTGAGCCATTGTTTTGAGGTAGTGGCGAATTTTTGACCGCGCTCTGCCTGTCTTCACAAACCCTAACCACCCTGGGTTTGGATAAGAGCTCGGTGAGGAAACGATTTCAATGATATCCCCATTTTTTAGCTCTGTACGCAGAGGTACTTGGTGCCCGTTGACTTTTGCGCCAATGGCGTGATCACCCACATTGCTGTGAATAGCGTATGCAAAGTCGACCATGGTTGCACCCCTGGGCATCGACATAATTTTATTTTTCGGGGTGAAGACATAAACGGCGTCAGGAAATAAGTCAATTTTGACGTGATCCCAAAATTCAGCCGCATCACGCGTTTCATCATGGATGTCCAGCAAAGATTGCAGCCATTTAGACCCCATGCGATCAGCCAACTGCGCATCTTGCACATTTGTTTTGTAAAGCCAATGCGCCGCGACGCCAGACTCCGCAACCACGTCCATGGCCTGTGTTCGGATTTGAAATTCCACGTTCACACCAGCAGGGCCTACCAAAGTGGAGTGCAATGACTGGTAACCATTGATTTTAGGGATGGCGATGTAATCTTTGAACTTGCCGGGAACCGGTTTGTAAAGCTGGTGCATGAGCCCAAGCGCTGTGTAACACTCCAACGCTGTGGGAACCACAACACGGAATCCGTAAATGTCAGTGACCTGTGCAAAGCTCAGGTGCTTTTGGTCCATCTTTCGGTAAATGGAATAAAGTGTTTTCTCGCGTCCAAAAATCTGCGTGTCCATGCTGATTGTCGAAAAAGAAGATTCGACAGCGGTTTGTACGGCATCTATCAAATCACGCCTGCGGTTGCGGGCTTTGGCGACAGCTTTTGAAAGAATCTGGTACCGCCAAGGTTGTAAGTGGCGAAATGACAAGTCTTGCAATTCTCGGTAGGTTTGGTTCAAACCTAGACGATGCGCAATGGGGGCATAAATATCCAATGTCTCAGAAGAAATGCGCCCCCATTTGCTGCGCGGCATATCGCTCAAAGTGCGCATATTGTGGCTGCGATCTGCTAATTTGATCAAAATTACACGCACATCTCTGGCCATAGCCAACAGCATTTTGCGGAATGATTCGGCTTGGTTTTCCTCACGCGTGTCAAACTGCAACTTTTCAAGCTTGGTTAAACCATCTACAAGCTCCGCTACAGGCGAGCCGAAACGCTCAATGAGCTCAGCTTTTGTGACGCCGCAGTCCTCCATGGCGTCATGAAGTAGCGCCGCCATCAGCGCTTGTGCATCAAGTTTCCAAGTTGCGCATTGTGCAGCTACAGCAATTGGATGCGTAATATAAGGTTCGCCATTTTTGCGCAGTTGACCCAAGTGGGACTCATCAGCAAAGCGATAAGCCAAGCGCACAGATTCAATATCTGATTTGTCTAAATAGTCTAATTTCTCTGTCAACGCCGCAAAACTGGCAGCCGCTGCATTGGCCATGGCTTTGGCAGTCGGTTTGTGCGTGGTTTTTGAGGACAGCTTTGCGCCTAGCGCTTGTTTGTCATGCGGTTTTTTTAGCGGCGTAAAACTTGTATCTAAGCTCATGCCTACACTTTAGCGCTTTGCACTGCAGTTTGCATGAAGACGATAAAAAATGAACAAAAAAAGCACCATTAGCTGGTGCTTTTAGTTAGGACGCTGTCGCTGAACCCCTGACCTGGTCAGGTCGTAGGCTTAAATCGCGTCAGAGTGGTACTTTACGCAGCATTTCGATGCCGACTTTTCCATCGGCAATTTCACGCAGCGCTGTGACAGCAGGTTTGTTCTTGGATTCAATTTTAGGAGCATGTCCTTGGCTTAACATGCGTGCACGGTAAGTGGCTGCTAAAACCAATTGAAATCGATTGGGGATTTGCTGTAAGCAATCTTCAACAGTAATACGTGCCATGTGTAGCTCCGAAAAATAAATTCAAAATGATAGGGTCAATATCGACAAAACTAGGAAATGTGCAAAGCCTCAAAAACACTCGCTCTAGCGCGAACTTGGGCCGCAAATTTAAGGCGTTGCGCGTGAACAATGGCTTTTAAGTCAAAAAGTGCACGGTCAAACAGTTCGTTAATTATAACGAAATCGAATTCTTTGGCCTGCGCGACTTCTAAAGCGGCATTTTTCAAGCGTAAATCGATCACTTCTGGTGTGTCTTCACCTCTGCGCTCTAAACGCGATCGCAACTCTTCCCAACTGGGAGGGAGAATGAAAATCAGTACGGCATTGGAGAAAATTTTGCGAATTTGCAAAGCGCCTTGGTAGTCGATTTCTAAAACAACGTCACCGCCTTTTGAAATACGGTCTTCGATGATGGCTTTTGATGTTCCGTATTGCCGACCATGCACACTGGCCCACTCGACAAATGCGTGCGACTTGACCATGTCGTCAAACTCATCGTTGGAAATAAAGTAATACTCTCGCCCATGCTTTTCTTGACCGCGTGGGGCACGCGTGGTGTGGGAAATAGAGGGGTGAACATGCGAATCGAGTTCAAGCAATGCTTTGACAAGGCTCGACTTTCCAGCACCACTAGGCGCTGCAATAACGTAAAGTTGACCAGGGTAATCCATAGTTAATTTTACAGAAGTATTGCGTTGAATTCATCGCGGCTGGCTAATGCAGTGTCAAATTATTCGATATTTTGTACCTGTTCGCGCATTTGTTCGATGAGTACTTTCATATCAACAGAAATACGCGTCAACTCCAAAACAGAAGATTTCGAGCCTAAAGTATTGGCTTCACGGTGCATTTCTTGGATTAAAAAATCCAATTTTTTCCCCATTTCGCCCCCCTTCTGAAGAATACGCTCAATTTCATCGAGGTGAGACGCTAGCCGCGTCAGTTCTTCGGCGACATCAATACGGATTGCAAATGCCGTCGCTTCGTTCAAGGCTCTGTCCATTGCCAGTTGAAGCGTTTCCGCTCTGACTTCAGTCGTTTCGCTACCACCAAGAGATAGCGCCTCATTCCAGCGGTCCATGAACTTGCTGCGTTGTTGTGCCACTAGCTTCGGAATCAGCGGGCCAGCCTGGGCGGCTAAGATGCGGAGTTGATTCAAATGCGATTGCAACATCAGCGTCAGCCGAGCGCCCTCTCGCTCGCGCGAGGCGAGTAAATCCTGCACAGCAGACTGCGTTAAATCCAGAACTGACTGGGTGGTTCGCGCATCATTTTTAAAGGTGTTGTTCGCAACGCTGGACAAACGCAGTACATCAGCAACGCTTAGATGTCGTGCTTCTTTTAAAGTGTTTTGAACGTCTTTTTCGATATTCAGAAGCTGTTCTAAAATAGCAGCAGATGGCCTAGCGGGTAGATTTTGTAGAGAATTCTCAATGGCCGCTCGTATTTCTACCTTGCCGCGCTTGATATTTGTGGTTATCAAAGCTCTAAGCGCGGGTTCGTTTTGTCGCAATTCATCCGGTAGTCTGAATGAAACGTCTAAAAAACGACTGTTGACCGAACGAATTTCAATTGAAAGTTGTATTTCACCTAAACTGCCATTTGCTAAGGCTGTTGCTGTGCTTGCATAGCCTGTCATGCTGTAAACTGCCATTGTTAAAATTCCCTTTATGACGAACGCTAAACTTGCCCCACTTCCCGCCAATACGGTGCTGAATGGGTACACCATTGTCCGTCAAGTCTCTGAAGGCGGATTTAGTTTGGTTTATTTAGCAGTTGATGCACATAAACAAATGGTGGCAATCAAGGAGTATTTGCCAGCTTCTTTAGCGTCGCGCTCTGAAGGTGAGCTAGCGCCTCAAGTTTTGCCAGACAAGTTATCGCTCTACCGCTTAGGCCTAAAGAGTTTCTTTGAAGAGGGGCGCTCATTAGCGCAAATATCTCACCCTTCTGTGGTCAGTGTGTTGAATTTTTTCCGTCAAAACGAAACCGTTTATTTGGTGATGAATTACTTGCAAGGTGCAACACTACAAGACTTCATCATGGCAGGACGGCAAATCACGGCGGCAAAGGCTTTCAGTGAGTCGACCATTCGAAGCGTGTTTGATGAAATTTTGCAAGGCTTACGCGTCGTGCATCAAAACAAAATGCTGCACTTAGATATCAAGCCCGCTAATTTGTTTATCACTGACGATGACTCTGCGGTTTTGATTGATTTCGGTGCGGCGCGTGAGGTGTTGAACAAAGACGGTAATTTCACGCAGCCCATGTATACCCCCGGGTTTGCAGCGCCGGAAATGTACCGCCGAGAAACCCAGCTTGGCCCTTGGACTGATATCTATGCCATTGGTGCGTGCATGTACTCTATGATGATTGGTTACCCGCCCCCCGAGGTGGTTAAGCGCCGTACCAGTGACCCTGTGCCTAGCATGTTGATGCGCAAGGCTTCCAGTTATTCTGACAAACTCATAGAGGTGGTCGAGTGGTGCATGTCGCTTGACCCGTTAGCTAGACCGCAATCTGTTTTTGAGTTGCAATCTGCATTAGCTAATTATCAAGCAAGCGCTTAATAATTAGCGCTTTCCACAATTGCTAATTCCCATCTCTGTTACTGCGTTTGCGTAAGCGTAGGATAATTACCTATGTATTTTCTATAATTTCCCCGAAAGCCTTGACATGACCAGTTTTGTACGTAGCAGTAATCGCCAAACCAGCCAACTGCGGCCCGTACGCATCACGCGTAACTACACCAACTACGCCGAAGGTTCGGTGTTGATTGAGTTCGGCAACACCAAAGTACTGTGCAACGCTTCGGTTGAAGAAAAAGTACCGCCCCATAAACGCGGCAGTGGTGAAGGCTGGGTGACCGCCGAATACGGCATGCTTCCCCGCGCCACACACACCCGTAGCGACCGCGAAGCCGCTCGCGGCAAGCAAAGCGGCAGAACGCAAGAGATTCAGCGCCTGATTGGTCGCTCTTTGCGTGCCGTGTTTGACCTGAAAAAACTGGGCGAACGCACGATTCACCTCGATTGCGACGTGATCCAGGCCGACGGTGGTACACGCACTGCCAGCATCACAGGTGCATTTGTCGCTGCTCAAGATGCGGTTAATGGTTTGCTCGCCTCTGGCAAGCTCACAGAATCACCCATCCACCAAGCTGTTGCCGCGATTTCCGTCGGCATAGTTCAAGGCACGCCACTGCTCGATTTGGAATACACAGAAGATTCCGCCTGCGACACTGACATGAACGTGGTCATGACGAGCGCTGGCCATTTCATCGAAGTGCAGGGCACAGCCGAAGGCGCTGCTTTTTCACGTATAGAGATGGACGCACTGCTGCAACTGGCGGAAAGCGGCATCGCTGATTTGATAAAAATGCAACAAAATGCACTGAATTCGTAAATCCAATCTTAGACATGAATCATGTTTTTACTATAAAAATAATAGCTGCTAAGGCAGTAAATACGCTGGATATGGCTAAAAATAGTCTTCAAACAATATATTTTCATGAAAAAAGGTGAAAATGAAATGAAACTAGTCCTTGCTTCGAATAACCGTGGCAAATTGACCGAATTACAAGCTTTGTTTGCTGGGTTGGGCTTAATTTTGCTACCGCAATCCAGCCTAGGTGTTAGCGAAGCAAAGGAGCCCTTTCGCACCTTCGTCGAAAATGCCCTTGCTAAAGCTCGTCATGCTAGCGCCGCCACAGGTTTGCCTGCCATTGCCGACGATGCTGGGCTTTGCGTTGACGCATTTGGTGGCTTACCTGGCGTAGATACTGCGTTCTATGCTACACAATTTGGGCATGCCAAGGGCGATGACAACAATGTCGTAGCGCTGCTAAAGCAGCTCGAAGGTAACACCAACAGACGCGCAGCCTTAGTCAGCACCTTGGTCGCTGTGCGGTCAAAAGATGACCCTGAGCCGCTGATTGCGGTAGGTCGCGCCGTGGGTGAAATCACAGAACAGCGGATAGGAACCAACGGTTTTGGGTTCGATCCAGTGATGTATATCCCCCATTTGGGCAAAACTTTTGCAGAATTGAGTGATGCCGACAAAAACGCCAACAGCCATCGTGGCAAAGCCGCCCTAAAAATGCTCGCTTTGATGCAAGAAAGCTGGTTTTGAGCAAAGTTATCCCTGTGGTTTCGGCGATTTCAGATGCTGAATTGCCCAGAGTAGTGAAGGACATCACCCATTACATGCGTTCAGGTTTGCTGCAGCTTGCCGCACTGCCGCTATTGTCTCTGTATATTCACCTGCCGTGGTGTTTAAAAAAATGCCCGTACTGCGACTTTAATTCGCATGAAGTTCATGCTACCAGCTCTGCTGCAGGGGCTTTGTCTGCTGAGTTAGAGCAACGTTATATCGACGCTGTCGTTGCAGATTTAGACGCATCGCTACCGCTGATTTGGGGTCGTCCAGTTCATAGCATCTTTATTGGCGGTGGCACGCCCAGCTTGTTTTCGCCCGCGTCGATCGACCGATTGTTGGGCGATATTCGTGCAAGGGTGAAGCTAGACCCAGATTGTGAAATCACCCTAGAAGCCAACCCAGGCACCTTTGAAAAACACCGATTCAAGGCGTTTCGCGCTGCTGGTGTCACGCGTCTATCCATAGGCGTGCAAAGTTTTAACGATGTGCATTTGAAGGCTTTAGGTCGCGTGCACGACAGCGCGCAAGCTTTTGATGCCGTTGAAGAAGCAGCACTGTCGTTCGATACATTCAATCTAGACCTGATGTATGCGTTACCAGGTCAAAGCATCGCAGATCTAGAGCGTGATGTCCAAACCGCCTTGTCTCTGGCCCCGCCGCATATCTCTATTTATCACCTCACTATCGAACCGAACACCTACTTTGCCAAGTTCCCTCCCAGCGTCCCTGAAGAGGACGCCGCGTATGCCATGCTCGATAAGTTGACCGAGTTGTTAGGTGTGGCGGGTTTGGAGCGCTACGAAGTTTCGGCCTATGCTAAACCTGGTCACCGATGCTGGCACAACCTCAACTACTGGCAGTTTGGCGATTATTTGGGCTTAGGCGCAGGTGCTCACAGTAAACTGAGCTTTGCGCATCGCGTTGTGCGGCAAGTTCGCTACCGCGAGCCTAAGTTGTATATGCAAAACGCGCTCTTGGGTAATGCGGTTACTCAAGACGACGACATTAAACACAAAGAACTGGCGTTTGAGTTCATGCTCAACGCGCTGCGTTTGAAAGAGGGATTTGATCCGGTGTTGTTTTTTGAGCGCACCGGCTTGGCTCTGTCAGCGTTGCAGCCTGGTTTGCAACAAGCGATTGAGAAAAATTTGTTAATTCAAACCCCCAAAAGCATCAAACCCACTGAGCGTGGGTTTGATTTTTTGAGTGATTTGCAGGAATTGTTTTTGTGATTAGAACGCGGTAGCCGCAGTGCGACACACTCTACCTGGTTCTCCGTAGTTAAACGGGTAGTTGTACATGTCCCACTCACAAATCATTGGTTTATCGCCTGTTAATTGAGGCGTTGTCACCGCTGTAACGCCTTTAGATGGGCTGATTGAAACACTTCCACCAAAGTAAATTGTGACGTAAGTGGGGGCTACTGCAGGAGTTGTACCGCTTGCTGCTGTACCCTCTTTATCCAAGAAATATCCAGCTCTACAACGCTCGAATTGATACTCAGTGGACGTGGAGCTTGAGGTGATAGTTGCTGGTTTTCCTAAACGAGCTTCCACTTGGCTTGCTGACATTCCAATTCCTACGCTTTGCCAGTTGTTTAAACTGGTGCAAACAGCCTTGCTTACAGGAGCAGCACCACCACTAGTGACGTCGTTAGAATTTGTCCCACTACCATTACAAGCTGCCAGTAAAGCAGCTGCCATTAAAGTCGTTGCGGTTGAAATAACGATTTTCATCATGGGTATGGTTTCCAAATGGTTTCCAAAAATTGGCGGAAGCGGTGACCGCAATAAAGGCAGTCGCAAACCCTCCGAATTGCCTCCATATTAACACAAGTGCTTATCGACATTAGAGAAAACACAACCCAACCACTCTCATGTTGCCTCATTGAATCCAGCCTGCTACAGTTCTATCTACTTTTCAAATGTGGATTAAAATGCTGATTGAATTAAGGACTCAAAGTGGATTCTAAAACCAAAAACGATAACTCAAATACGGTTAAAAGCCGCGCCCGCAATAGGTTTACGGCAGTAGCTGTGCGCAGCATGGACGAAGTAGGTTACCACCATGATGGCGGAGGACTCTACTTGCAAGTCAGTCCAACCAAAACCAAGTCTTGGGTGTTGCGTTACACCATCAATAAGAAAGTTCGTTACATGGGTCTGGGGTCTGCTGTTGATTGGACGCTGGCCGAAGCCCGTGAGCGTGCTCACAAATACCGCCAATTGCTATCCGATGGCATAGACCCTCAGACGTTTCGAGAGCAAGCGCGCCTTCACCGAACTGCCCAAGAAACAGAAGCATCCCGATTACGTCGCACTTTTGCCGAATGCGCTAAGGAGTATCACGACGCAAATGCCGATGATTGGAAAAACGCCAAGCACAAAGACCAGTGGATCAATACCTTGACCACCTATGCGTTCCCAGTCTTCGGCAAAGTGCCCATCAGCCAATTGAGTCGAGACCAGCTTCGCCAAGCCCTGTTACCGATTTGGAAAACCAAAGCCGAAACAGCTAGCCGCGTCTTGCAACGCATTCGTACCGTCGTCAATTACGGTGCAGCTATGGGGTACTGCAACGGTCTGGATAGTGAGCAGTGGGATCAACTCAAAAAAAGCCTACCTAAAAATAGCAAGCAGTTGGCAGGGGAGAGTCATCCATCGTGTCCTCACGGTCAAGTGGGTGTTGTGCTGCATGCGGTTATGCACGGCACATCTTCAGATGCGGTTAAGCTGGGGTTTGCATTCATTGTGCTCACCGCTGCACGCTCTGGCGAAGTACGTTTCGCTGTATGGGAAGAAATCGACCTAGACAATCGCATGTGGACAATACCTAAAGAGCGGATGAAGGCAGCTCGTGAGCACACAGTTCCGTTGTCAAAAGCTGCACTGTCGATTCTGATCCGAGCCAAAGAACTACGCCCAGAACTGTTTACCGACAAAGTCAAGCCTACTGGCCTGATTTTCCCCAACGTGAATGGCGGCGCACTCAGCGACATGACATTCACACAGGTACTTCGCCGAATGAAGGTCGATCACACCATGCACGGTTTTCGTGCCAGCTTTAGGACATGGGGTGCAGCAAATACAAACTATGAACATGAGATGCTGGAGTTTGCATTGGCGCACGTTGTTGGAGACAAAACAGTTCGCGCCTACCAGCGATCTGACATGGTGGAAAAGCGCCATCAATTGATGCAGGATTGGGCTGACTACATCAATTCCAATGAAGGTGTGGCATTCGTGCGCAATCCGGATTAACGTTGCCTATCATGTACCAAATTCTTGCGAAGTGCGACAGGACGTTGAAGACGACGCGTGGTTTGAGTAATCGCTCATCATAAGTAGTGCTACTATTACCGAACTACTTCTGCATGCCATGTACTTCGTTAACCTGACCACATCAATGTATGCACGAACACGCACGACTCTGCACACCATTCCCTGAGATCGGAAAAAATGTAGGCGACCTTATCTTCATTTGGGAAGTAGAGGATCATTTTGATTCGTCGCAGTCGGCGAACGCTGCGGTGAAGTTTGCGTGTGCTGACAAACGCTGCGCTGTGCCCGTAAGTGCCCGCATCATTGAATCAGTCAAGCCGGGACGAAAAATTAGTCCATCATCAAGCTTTCGTGTCAGTGATCGCAACCAACACCATGTGTGTGACCGTCTACCGCCTCCTGATGCGCCATTCGCTTTGTCATCTGAGGGCGAACGGCACGCCCATTCGCATCGGAGCAATATTCCTCAACGGTGGGTAGACCCAACGGTAAAAGCAGTAAACAAAGTACCAGCAGGCACTTTTGCTACCTTGGGAGTAGACGGAAAAGCTGGTACTCGTCGGTTAGGATTTCAGCGGACGGGTAACGGGCAATCAGTTTCCCAATCGCAAAAGGTGCAGTCATTTGCCAAGTCTTGGCTTCCAATGTCCATCCAAGAACGCAAGCACAAAGAACTCTTTGCAACATGGAATGTCGGCGGCACCTACTTCACCGCATTTCACCTCCTGTGGTTTGACAATCTGATTACCCTAGACGACATGAAGATATTCGTTGGCTCGGTGGATCAAACGACTGCGTATAACACTGGCATCGCAGTTGATCTGAAAGAGTATAGCCGTACTGGATGCCGGATACGAATTTGGATTCCGAGTCAAATAGGTGAAGAACTCAATGATGCGACGGCAGGATTTTCTTTGAACTATGGAGCGAAGATTTTTGCACTTGGCGTTTTTAGCACCCCCATTGAAAGGGGTGGCTTGCGCACTTTGAGTTTGGAACTCAAACATGCAGACATGGTATGGGTGCAACACGAACGATGACGAAGCAGTATTGGGGGCACGATTGACGATTGAGATAAAAAATACATCTGCTGCCTTGCAGCATCAAAGTCCATCTAAACCTCAAATCGAGCAGCGCACCTACTACACAGACCGCATGGTTCAACCTGCCATCAACCTCAAAGCAAACTCTGCGTCATTTTTCTTTGCACGCTTCTTATATAGACCCCCAGTGTCGCATCATTGGTATGCCTCGTCACTTGTCTGATTTTCCAAGACGGCCAGTTTTGTTCTGATGCCGTAGTCACAAAGCCTGCTCGCAAGCTATGCCCACTGACTTGCTGTGCATCCACTTTGCCATTTACTCGCGCCACCGAAGCCTTCACCACCAAAGCCACACTTTGCGCCGTAAGACCTTCATTTGCCACTTTGTCATGTCGATTCACGGAGCGGAACACAAAGCTCTCAGCTATTTGAGCAAGTTCAAGCCAATGCTTCAATGCCGCCACAGGGCAACGTTCATGGCTTGTTGCCCTAGGTACGTACAGGGTATAGCCTTGCCCTGTTTGATCTGTTTTACTTCTTGGTAAAAATACCTCTAGCCCGTTCTCTACAAACGTGATGTGCTCTACTCGAATAGCAACCACTTCGCTTCTTCGCAATGCAGCGCAAAAACACAACAAAAGCAAAGCACGATCCCTAGCCGATTTCACGGGCTTTTGTCTAGCCACCAACACAAGGGCTTGCAACAAATCATCTTTCACCACAGCACGCTTTCTATCAGGTGCTTTTCCGTGCAAACGACGTATACCCTGCATCGTGGCTTTGACCACATCATCATGAACAGGCGATGGTGCAGAAATCTCTTGATGGGCTTTGTGCAGAGAAATCAAACGCCGCTCTAGGGTGCCAACAGACAGTTGACCTGCAAACAATGCCAAATAATTGACGACATCGGCAACCGTTGCTGGCACTGTTAAACCATTGGCTGCAAAGTGACGTTTATCACTCTCAAAGCCGCGCATGGTTGATGCTGACAATGCAGCCGCCAGATAGCCATCAGCAGCGTCGGAAAAGACGGTTTTAACGTCGTTTAATGGTACTTTGGCGCTGTCTAAACGCGCAGCATTGGTAAGACTGTCAAATATGGCGTTTTTGCGTTGTTGATGGTGTTTAAGCGCCGCTGATTGTGAAGTGATATTTTGTTGCTTTTTGGCAGGAATTGGCGATTTTGGCACTGATTTTGAGACAGCGGTGGAAGTTTGATTTTTGGACATTTTGAGCCTTTTTAATAGGGTTTGGAGATGGATAAATGTGCGAATAAATGAAGGAAGAAACACGCAAATAGACGTGTTGTTGACTAGCGGTTTGTGTGAGTAACCGCTACCTAGCGGTAGTGAAAGAAAGTTGAGAAACCCCAGCCGTTTAGACGTGCCAATCTGGACGTGCGTAAGCAAGCCACGCAGCAAGGCGTGATGCAAAGAAATCTATCGGGGAATTGGGAGAAGAAAAAAAACCAACGCAAGGTGCGTCAGCTCATACACCTCGCCATTGCAGCGAAATGTTCTTATATTTTCTCAGGCTATTGGCAGCAAGGCAAGAAAAAAGAAAAAAGAAAAACTAATTATTACAAGGTTAATTACTCGAATTCCCTTTAAGTTATATTCTTTTCAGGGTGTACGTCCGCTTGACATGGTTTGCGCGGTTTGAATTTGGGGCGTACTGACGTGATGCCGTTGAACGGGTGCAAAACGTTTGATACAAATATGGGTTGACTGAACTGTTTAGGCGATGCACTTGAGGTATTTTTCTTTTAAACCATGCCACATGGGTTTGACATAATCTTTAAAATCAAATCGTGAATCAAATGAACCATCACATAATGCGTTTATGCCACCTTTAGGTTCGATTAAAGAAAGCAGTTTGTCGATAGCTTCTAATTCGGAGTGTAAATCAAACATTTTTCTTGCTGCTTCGGATAAGAAAATATCATTTTTGGGATGCCCATTGAAATTCTTAAATTTTAACGTTTCGAAATTTTGAAGACCCATCATAAAACTAATTTCAGAAACTCGACCGCCTGTTAATAATAATTGTGCAGAAATGTCTGACAAAGAAATTTCAAGATAATTCTCAATCAACGCATCATGAAACTCAACAACATAAGGCATTCTATAAAGAATAAAACTGAAATTATCACCCTTGGCACATAATTTACCCTGCATATTGTGACAATTCATAAAACTATGCACAATATCTACCTCCATTAAACGGTCAATTTTTTGATTAAATATCATTTGAACCACCCCTTAATCGTTTGCCATTGAGCTAGGCTAACATTTACGGGCTTGTAATTGTTTCTGACAAGATAATCAAGCTCTTTGGCATAGTTCCCTTTAAAAGCACCGTCTGCCGTAAGGTAATCACCCTTATATTTTGGAATCGTGGCTAACGCCACATCATCCCCACGCTTAATCGCTGCATCCAAAAATGGCTTGTTTATCGTTTCAAAGAATTGATTTCCAGCTGAATTTACTGCCGCATCATTGACATTAAGCACATTAAATCCGCCCGGCCTTGCACCAAAGTCAGATGTTTTAACTGCACTCATTTGTATTTCAATGACTGAACTCATGTCATCAGAGTAGCGCCCCAATACCGTAGTTGTCTTATTAGGATTAGCAGGAATAACACCCGCTGACGTGTTCAATCCCACAGGGTTACTTGATGCCCCATCCTTATAAAAATTATTTTCAACACTCTTTATGGCCTTCAGCTTCTCCGTCACACTAAGCCCAGAGTCAAGCAACGCTTTACCACCGAATTTCGCTAAATCAGCCGCAGCCTTCAGATCCATCAACCACATCTCAGGATATACAGGTTCTAAGCCTTGTGCCTTCTCTTGCGAAACTCTCCAAAAGTCATTCAGTGTTTTTTGATCTGGACAGCTGCTGGGTGCTGTGCAGCCTAAAGCAGCTAACTCACTTTTAACAAAGTTACTGACTTTATTGCACTCTTCACCTTTGCAATTCAATACCGCATCTGCCAGTAATAAATTCGTCTTTTTGTCTTTGGCATCTAGTATTAATGCTGTTTTGCAATCTTCAGGATTATTCGTGGTGATGCAGCTTGCTCTAGCTTTGTTTAAATCGATGCGCTCCTTATGATTCAAATAATTATTCACCACCGCATTGTTAGAAGTATTCAGTGCAATATTCAGCTTAGATGCATCTTGGCCTGTGACTAATCCTGCAATTGCCGTTGTTACTTTAGCAAAGTTGGCAATATCTAGATCCGTAGCACCTGCGAAGGTTGTACCGTACAACTCTGCACTTACATGCCCAACCACTGCACCACCAGCACCCGCAGCACAACCACTGCTGTTACCTGCTGTGGCACTGCCTACTGCACAGCCTAAGATGGCGTGGGCTAGATTGCTGGTGAAGATATCAAGTTTGGCGTCGCCAATTCCATTGGCTCCTTGCGCCGCAAGTGAATTAATCACCGCCCCTTTGATAGCATTTTTAAGCGCATCCTCAACACTGCCACCATTGATGGCTGTGGTGATGAGGCTGCTGGCAACGCCGTTGATCAGGTTGGTTTGTAGTTTGTCTATAAAGCTTGAGCCAAGTCCTGTTGAGGGTAGGTTCAACGCTGTCCCTAAACCTTGCACCAAGCCTGCCGTTGCCATAGCGGTCACTAGGGATTTGATATTTTCTTTTGAGCCTAGCTCTTTGAGGGCTGCACCTATGTCGCCTTTGTTGTTGATGATGGCTAGTGTGGCGCTGGTAGCTAGGGCGGTGATGCCGGCTGCGGTAGCAGCACCAACGCCACCTGCAATTGCTGTGCCTGTAGCCGATGCAAATACTGCCCCTTCTACAACAATCGCTTCCCCTGCAGCAACCGCTGCATTTGTGCCCACCGTTGCACCCCAACCAGTGGCTGTTCCATAAGTCGCAATCGCCACCACAATAGCCACCACAATGGATGCTGCCGGCGTTAGCCCTTCCTTCTTATAGTCCCAGCTTTTGTTAATCACCTCAACCCGCTGCCAGTCAATGTCGCTTCTCTTGGCTAGATCGGTGAGATATTCATTGCCCGGTTGTTTGGCTAGGCTGGTGATTTGCTCGGTCAAACTGGCGTTTTTAGGGAGCTGGACGGTAATACCGCCTGCGCCTTGGAAGTTACTCATGCCCACTGGCACGTTGATGTTGGTCAGGTGCATGACCTGATTGGTCGTGCCTTTGCTTTGCGTGCTTTGCCACACCAAGTTGTTGCTGGTTTTGCTGTGCTCTGTGGTTTTGGTGTCTAGGGCGGCTAGTAAGTTGGTTTTGCTGGCTGTTGGGGTGAAGCTGGCACCAGTGATCAGTGTGCCTTCTAGGGTGATGGCGTTGCCTGCAGTGATGTTGACTGCGCCGTTATTACCATTCAAGTTAGAGACGATGGCTTTTCTGTCTAGCTCTATGTCTGTGGTGCTGCCGCCTTTGAAGTTGCTCTTCAAGCTGTTGATGCTGGTTTTTTCCTTCACATCGTAGGCGGCGAGCACGTTAACGTTGTTGCCTGCGCTGAGGTTGATGCCTGCCGCGTTGATGTTGGTGCCTTGTAGGGTCAGGTCGCGTCCTGCATTTATATCAGCACCGCCACCTGCGTTTAGGGTGCTTGCGGTGTTTTTAAGGTCAATGTCGCGGGTGGTGATGGTTTTGGTGTCTTTGCCAAAGATGCCATTTCGGGTTGTGGTGACACGGTTGTAGTCGTAGCTGCTGCCTTTTAGGGCTGTGGTGACGCTGGCGTCTCGACCCGCTGAGATGTTGAGACCTCCGCCGGCGTTGACTTGTGTGCCTTGGGCGTAGAAGTCGCGCCCTGCGTTCATGCTGAGGTTGCCGCCTACGTTGATGTTGACGCCCGTTTGGTCATACGTGCCGTAGCTGAAGCTGTTGCTTTTGTCGTTAGGGTCTATAAGTTTGCCGTCTTTGTCGCGTTTGCCAAAGTTGCCGCTGACTTGGCGGCCTTTGTCTTGGGCTATCAGTAGTATGTCATTGCCTGCGCTGATGCTGGCGCTACCGCCTGCTGCAATGCTGCCAGCTTTGATGACGACGTCATTGCCTGCGCCTATCTTCAAGGTGTTGCCAGCGTTGATGTTGCCTTGGATGCTTTGGATGTCTTGGGCTGCTATCAGGCTCACGTCTAGGCCTTTGAGTGTGCCTGTGAGGTTGGTGATGTTGGCGGCATCTATAGACAAATTTCCCCTAGCGGCCATCAGGCCGCTGTTGACCATGTCGCCTTTGAGTTTGAGGTCAATGCTTTTGGCGGATAAGAGGTTGCCGCTGCCGTCTATGTCGCCGGGTTTGACCAGTGCATAGACTTGCGGGACGAGTGCTTTTGTCTTTGTGCCATCGGCTAGGGTGACTTCTTTTTCGACAAGCCAGACGATGTCTGTGGTCAATTTGGCCATTTGTTCGGCTGTCAAGGCAACGCCTACTCTCAATCCGTAGTCTTTGCCAAACTGGATGCCTGCGTTCATCAGGGCTTTGTATTGTTCTTCGTCGTTGGCGTATTGTTCGCCGTCGTATTCGTCTAAGAAGCGGCGGCCTGTGAGGTCGGCTATTTGCTCTCGAATGAGCTTTTGTTCGTAGAAGCCGTCGCCTAAACGTTTGGTTTGAGTGGCTGGGTCGTAGCCCATTTGCGTGAGCATGTAGTCTGAGCCCAGCCAGAGCTTGTTTTGTGTGAAGCGCGGGTCGGTTTCTACCAAGTAGCCTTTGGGTTTGCCATCCTTGTCAACGGGTTGGATGATGTACAGGCTGTTGTTCGGTAGTTGGGCTGTGGTGCTGTTGCTGGAGCGCGATGGAGGATGGCATAATGCTATATTATTTATAGCTGTAGAGGCAATAAATAAGCCGGCTATAGGCTGATTTAAGTCTGAAATAGATGATTTTGAGGGTTTTAGCGAACGATGATGCGATTTACGGAGTTTAAAGGGCGTAAGGTTGCCAAATCCCAATTGATTGTGAGTTTTGGTAGTTTGATTTAGAAAATGCACCGCTTTATGTTCAATAGAAGTTGAAATTATGGATCTTGAAATACTCACTTTCTATCAATTTTTAAGAAGTTGGTTTTTGCACCGCAACGATAAACAATCCCCGCTCCGTTCTTAGTTGCATTCCATCAATTACAACAGGTCTGTCATCATTAATTCTTGCGCTAAGGTTATTTGGGTAAATTTCTGGGAATACAAATCCACACATATGACATTTTACATTTGAAGATATGCTGTAAATATTAAAATTAGAAAATTCAGCATTAATTTTTTTATCTAAATCATCTTTATTACTGTTGTTGTCAAGATATTTATTGAATAAATTATTTCTAACGAATAATTCATTTCCATCCTTTGAATATATATACTGATTTTCTCTATTTAGATGAGAAAACCAAGTAAATAGTATTTCATGCCTGCATGCGGGGCAATTCATTGATTTTCCATCACGTAAAATTTTTTCCATAATTATTGCACTCTAATAATTACTTGTCGAATGCCACCGCCACCCGCACTACCAATAGGAGAAACTACCAATTCAGAGCCACCTCCCGGTAATCCGACCCCCGTACCTAAAAACAAATTATTTCCTGAGGTTGGGGTTCGCGGCATGCGCATTGCAACGTTATCAACTATAGATAGTATATTAACATTTTCCAAAGACATTACGTTCAATCCTAATGTTTTCTCTAATTCCCTTGCTTGTACAGCGCTAATCACCAAAGTTCCTTGATTAGTGGGTATCTTCCCAATTACGGCTTCAATACTCGAAACTTCAGTCAGAAAAGTCCCATTTTTACCAATTTCTCTATACGCATTTAATACTGTTCTTGGAGTGATATTGGCACCAGTCAAGAATGGTAGCAAACTGCTTGCAGATACAGCTCCACTTGTAATAGCTGCAGCTGTTTCCGCCGAAACAATACCTGCATTAGTTGCCTCAAGCGGGTGTGTCAGCACCCAAGATAACATTGAAGGCGACAATCCAGCTAACGCAATAGTAGCTGCAGCTGCAAATACCGTTTTTGTTGCTGTAGTTATATTTTCTCTAATTGTCGAATCTCTTTGCGCTGCTTTTTGTATATCAGCTACAGTTGGTTGCTTCAACCCATTCGCGGCGTAAAAGTCTTTGTTTTTTATAGCAGAGTCGAGATACATCAAAGCGTCGGCTTTCTGTGCAGGAGTAGCATAGAACATAAATCCGCCGCCTGACAAGTCTTGCTGCCCCGCTCTTTTCAGAAAAGCCTGCGCACTTGCATCCCAAGCCTCTGCCCCTCCTTCAGCACCAAACTGCACTTGCCGGAAGGCTTGCTCTGCCAAGAGTTTTTCAGCTTGTAAAATTGAAATGCCTTTTAATTCAGCATAAGCGGCAGCATTTTTCTTAATCCAATCAATCTCCTTCGGATGCAACTGCCTATTATTAGCAACCGCATTGACTGCCGTCGTTCCAGCAATATTGACCATTTTTGCATCACCGCCAGCCAACAGCACAGCCAGTGAAGCTGTCAACTTACCAAACTGTTGTGCTTCTACCCCTTTGATGTTTTTGGGGTCATACAGCTCTGCACCTAGGCTGCCTGCAACTGCACCCACTGCACCTGCCGCACAACCTGCTTGGCTGTTGGCTGTGGCTGCGCCTGTGGCACAACCCAATACAGCATGCGCAAACTTGTTGGCAAAGTTCTCTAGGGCTGTTTGGTCTAGCTTGCCGTCTCGGGTCAAGTCACCAATGCCATTAGCTCCTTGAGCCGCAAGTGAGTTAATCACCGCTCCTTTGATAGCATTTTTAAGCGCATCTTCTAGGTTACCACCGTTGATAGCTGTGGTGATGAGGCTGCTAGCAACACCGTTGATCAAGTTGGTTTGTAGTTTGTCTATAAAGCTTGAGCCAAGTCCTGTTGAGGGTAGGTTCAACGCTGTACCTAAACCTTGCACCAAACCTGCCGTTGCCATAGCGGTCACTAGGGATTTGATATTTTCTTTTGAGCCTAGCTCTTTAAGTGCTGCGCCTATGTCGCCTTTGTTGTTGATGATGGCTAGTGTGGCGCTGGTGGCTAGGGCTGTGATGCCCGCAGCAACTGCGGTTGTGGCGGCTGTTGCCACACCCAGGCTCATGCCAGTGGCTGCAGCTAAACCCGTGCCTGTGAGTGCTGTTGTGGTCACGCCAGCTGTTGTGACTGTTGTTGTACCTATTAGACTGCCTGCGGCACCAGAAGCCGCGCCAGCGGTCGCAATCGCCACCACAATAGCCACCACAATGGATGCTGCCGGCGTTAGCCCTTCTTTCTTATAGTCCCAACTCTTGTTAATTACCTCAACCCGCTGCCAGTCGATGTCGCTTCTCTTGGCTAGATCGGTGAGGTATTCATTGCCCGGTTGTTTGGCTAGGCTGGTGATTTGCTCGGTCAAACTGGCGCCTTTGGGTAATTGGACGGTGATGCCGCCTGCGCCTTGGAAGTTGCTCATGCCCACTGGCACGTTGATGTTGGTCAGGTGCATGACCTGATTGGTCGTGCCTTTGCTTTGCGTGCTTTGCCACACCAAGTTGTTGCTGGTTTTGCTGTGTTCTGTGGTTTTGGTGTCTAGGGCGGCTAGTAAATTGGTTTTGGTGGCTATGGGTGTGAAGCTGGCGCCTGTGATCAGTGTGCCTTCTA
>JAAFJF010000024.1 GCA_013298815.1 Polaromonas sp.
GCGAAAAACTCGCGGTCTTGCAGCTCGATGCCGTTCATGGAGACTGCCACTTGGCTGACGTCGATTTTTTCGTCTTTGCCCGTAAACAAGTCGTCATAACGTGCCAAATAGGTCGCGGTGTCGCCGATGTAGCGGAAGAAGGTGCCCAGCGGGCCGTCGTTGTTGAAGCTCAAAGACAGCGTGCAGATCGCGCCATTGGCTGCTTGCAGCTGGATGGACATGTCCATCGCAATGCCCAGCGCGGGGTGAATCGGGCCTTGCACGGCATTGGCTTTGACAATTGGGCTGCCGCACTGGTAGGCGAACAAATCAACTGTGTGAGCCGCATGGTGCCACAGCAAGTGGTCGGTCCAGCTGCGGGCTTGGCCCAGCGCGTTCATATTGGTGCGGCGGAAAAAGTAGGTTTGCACGTCCATTTGCTGGATGTTGAACTTGCCCGCCTTGATCTGGTTATGCACATACTGGTGGCTGGGGTTGAAGCGGCGGGTGTGGCCACACATCGCCACCAGGCCGCTGGTTTTGGCCAGTGCCACAACGTCGTCAGCACCTTTGAGCGTGTCTGTAAGCGGAATTTCGACCTGCACATGCTTGCCCGCTTTCAGGCAAGCCAGCGTTTGCTCGGCGTGCATTTGGGTGGGGGTGCACAAAATCACGGCGTCGACTTCTTTGAGGGCGAGGCTCTCGTTCAGGTCCGTTGTGACGTGGCCGATGCCATACAGGGCGGCGGTTTCTCTGGTTTTTTCCAGGTCGCGGCTGATGAGGGAGACGACTTCCACGCCGTCAATGTTTTTGATGCCGTCTAGGTGTTTGATGCCGAAAGCACCTGCGCCCGCTAGAGCGACTTTGATGGTTTTACTCATATTGGTCTTCTAAATAGTTCTTAAAAATTAATTGTTTTCCAAAATCAAATGTCCAACGGACGTATTGCTTGCTGGCACATGGTGGAAGCGGTGCACTTCGGAGGGTTTTGCTCCGCCCGCCACGTCAGCCATCGCACCACGCGCGATCAACCACATCACCAGTTCAATGCCTTCCGAGCCGGCTTCGCGCACGTAGTCCATGTGCGGCATGGTGGCGAGGTCGGCAGGGTCGTTCACCATGCGCTCGATGAACTGCTTGTCCCAATCCAAGTTGATCAAACCCGCGCGCGCGCCTTGCAGCTGGTGGCTCATGCCGCCTGTGCCCCAGATTTGCACGTTCAAAGGTTTGCCGTCTGCATTCAAACCGTCATAGCTTTCAATCGCTTTGCGGATGGCTTTGCCTAAATTGAAACAACGTTGACCCGACGGCACGGGGTATTGCACCACGTTGACGGCGAACGGAATCACCGCGCAAGGCCATTCTGTGACATCACCGCACATCAGCGACAGCGGCACAGTGAGGCCATGGTCCACATCCATGTGGTTGATGATGGTTAGGTCAAAATCTTGCTGGATGACAGATTGTGCGATGTGGCAAGCCAAATCAGCGTGGCCTTTCACGACGGGCACGGGGCGTGCGCCATAGCCTTCGTCCGCAGGTGTGTACGAATCCGCACAGCCTATGGCGAAGGTGGGAATCATGGACAAATCAAACGCGGTGGCGTGGTCGTTGAAGACCAGAAAGATCACGTCAGGTTTGTTGTCTTTCATCCATTGCTTAGATTTTTCGTAACCCTTGAACAGCGGTTGCCAATACGGTTCGTGGTCTTTTTTGAGGTCCAGCGCCGCGCCAATGGCGGGGACGTGGGAGGTGTAAACGGAAGCGGTTATTTTTGCCATGGTGTTTTTGTCAACTAAGTTTAGTCCAATAATTTGCCGGTACCGCTGCCTTGCGGTTGGTGGTTTGCCTGCGCGTCGCCATCTTCACCAATCACGCGGTTGCCTTCAACGCTGCGGCCACCGGCAATCATCATGTCGCGGTATTCAATCTCAGTTTTGCCAGTCATAGAGCCCGCCATCTGCTGGAAGCTTTTGCCATGGGTCGCGCCCAGCTTGGCGAGGAAGTAAATATTGCCGCCCAGGGCGATGGCGCGGTTCAAATCAGCCGTCAAAACGGCTTGTTTTTGGTCTTCTGTCATCGGCCATTCGTCCAGGTAGGCACGCTGGTCGGCCAGGAAACGCTCTCGGTTTGCAGCCTTCATCAAGGACATGCAAAACTGGTTCAGGTGGTAGCCTTTGCGGCTTTGTTCGGCGTCAAAAATGGTGGTGCCAGGGACATTGAGATACGGTTTTTCTAAAGACATTAATTGCTCCAGTACAGACGTGTTGGATTGTCCACCAGCAATTTCTGCTGCAATTCTGGCGTGGTGGCAATCTGCGGGATGTAATCGACCAGCAAGCCATCATCGGGCATGTGGTCTTTCAGGTTCGGGTGCGGCCAGTCGGTGCCCCACAGCACGCGGTCGGGGAAGGTCTCGACCAGACGTTTCGCAAACGGCACCACATCGGCGTAGGCGTTTTGCTCGCCGTTCAGGGCTTTCGGGCCGCTCACGCTCAGGCGCTCTGGGCAGCTTACTTTGCTCCAGATATTGCTGTGCTCGCGCATCATTTTGACGAACAGCTCAAACTCAGGTCCATCCACGGGCTTCGTCACATCGGGGCGACCCATGTGGTCAACGACAACCGTGGTCGGCAGCGCGGTGAAAAAGTCGTACAGCTCAGGCAAATCAACCGCTTCAAAGTAGATCACCACATGCCAGCCGAGCGGGGCAATCCGGTTGGCGATCTCCAGCAGCACCTCGCGCGGGGTGAAATCAGCCAGGCGCTTGACAAAGTTGAACCGCGTACCGCGCACACCGGCGGCGTGCATGTCTTGCAACTCGGCATCGGTCACGTTGCGGTTGACGGTGGCGACACCGCGTGCTTTGCCGTTGGACGCTTTGAGCGCATCGACCAAAGCGCGGTTGTCCGAGCCGTGGCAGGTGGCTTGTACGATGACGTTTTTGTCAAAACCCAAATGGTCGCGCAGCGCGAACAATTGCTCTTTGGAGGCATCGCAAGGCGTGTATTTGCGCTCAGGCGCGTAGGGAAACACGTTGCCAGGCCCGAAGACGTGGCAATGCGCATCGACCGCACCGGCAGGGAGCTTGAAGCGTGGTTTGCTGGGGCCGGTATACCAGTCGAACCAGCCAGGGGTTTTGGTGAATTCCATCTTGACTCCTACTATTTGTATTTAACCGAGATTGTCTGATAGCCTAAAGATTGTCATTCCCGCGAAGGCGGGAATCTATCGTGGCGCTTGTGGATTCCCGCCTTCGCGGGAATGACGGCTCTGGTGGATATTCTCGGTTTAATCAATATATTTCAAACCCGCTTTTTCCAGCGGCTCACGCATCTTGTACATGTCCAAACCCAGCACACCTGCGGCTAATTTTGCGCGCTTTTCGCCTTCCAGATCTTCGCGGGCTTGTGAGGCATCCGCTACTTTTTGCGCCCATTCAGCAGGTACGACCACCACACCGTCATCGTCTGCAATGATGACATCGCCCGGGTTGACGTTGACACCTGCGCATACGACTGGGATGTTGACTGAGCCTAGGGTCGCTTTGATCGTGCCCTTGGCATGAATGTCTTTGGCGAACACAGGGAAGTTCATCGACGTTAAATCTTTGATGTCGCGCACACCCGTGTCGCTGATCAAACCAGCGCAGCCGCGAGCTTGGAACGAGGTTGCCAGCAGGTCGCCAAACATGCCGTCGTTATTCTCTGACGTGCAAGCTAGCACGACCACGTCGCCCGGCTGGATTTGCTCCGCCGCGACGTGTAGCATCCAGTTGTCGCCCGGCTGGGTCAGCACGGTAACGGCAGTTCCGCAGATTTTTGCACCGGCAAAGATGGGGCGCAAATAAGGCTTCATCAAACCCACGCGACCTTGCGCTTCATGGATAGTGGCAACGCCGAATTTGGCGAGCTGTGCAACGGCTGCTTTGTCGGCGCGGTTGATGTTGCGTTTGACGATTCCGAGAGTTGTCATTTTGAGATTCCTTGATTTCGTAGTTTTTAAATATTCTTGGCTTTGAGTGCAGTATCCAAACGCGGGAACACGCGGCGCACGTTGCCTTCGTAGATTTGGTAGCGGTCGGCGTCGCTCAAGATTTTGGACGCTTCGATGTAGCGCTTGGTGTCGTCATAGTAGTTGCCGGTTTCGGGGTCGATACCGCGGACGGCACCAATCATTTCAGAGGCGAACAGCACGTTTTTGACCGGAATCACGGTGTTGAGCAAGTCAATTCCGGGCTGGTGGTAGACGCAGGTGTCGAAGTAAATGTTGTTCAGCAAATGGTCTTGCAAGAGCGGCTTTTTCAACTCTTGCGCCAGGCCACGGAAACGGCCCCAGTGGTAGGGCACCGCGCCGCCGCCGTGCGGGATCAAAAAGCGCAAAGTGGGGAATTCTTTGAACAAATCGCTGGTCAGGCACTGCATAAACGCCGTGGTGTCGGCGTTCAGGTAATGCGCGCCAGTTGTGTGGAAGCAGGCGTTGCAGCTGGTGGAGACGTGAATCATCGCGGGGATGTCGTACTCGACCATCTTTTCGTAAATCGGGTACCACGCTTTGTCGGACAGCGGAGGCGATGTCCAGTGGCCGCCGCTCGGGTCTGGGTTCAGGTTGATGCCGACGTTACCGTATTCTTTGACGCACTTTTCAAGTTCAGGGATGCAGGTCGCCGGGTCGACGCCCGGCGATTGCGGCAGCATGGCAGCACCGATGAAGTTGTCGGGGAAGAGCTGCGCGACGCGGAAGCAGAGTTCGTTACAAATTGCCGCCCACGTGCTGGACACGTTGAAGTCACCAATGTGGTGCGCCATGAAGCTGGCGCGGGGGCTGAAAATCGTCAAATCGCTGCCACGTTCGCGCATGAGTTTGAGCTGGTTCAGCTCGATAGACTCGCGCAACTCGTCATCGCTGATGACGAGCTCAGACACTTTTGGCATGCTGGCGGGGTCTTTGATGCCGGCGATTTGGCGGTTGCGCCAGTTCTCCAGCGCCTTGGGCGCGGTGGTGTAGTGGCCGTGGCAGTCGATGATGAGGGGTTTTTGTTGGCTCATGGTTGTCTTTTAAGTGTGATTGGGTGATTTGAGGTGGTTTTAACAGGTTTTTATCAAAAAATAGGGGTAAATATGAATCAAGCCGTCGTATTTGCTGCCTAAGCAGCTATTAAATATATAGTAAAAATCATCAAACAATCTCCATACCTTGCCGCAATTTTGCAGCAGAAGCAGCGGGTGAAGTCATATATGCCAGCATAGCTTTCACCTCGTCTGCTTGCATTGAAGCTGTGCAAACACCGGCTGAAAACGTGGTGGTGATTTGAATTTCAGGTGGCAGTAGCCCTACGATGCTGATACCGTCTAAATGAATCAACTCGCTGAGTTGCTGAAAACCCAGTTCAACCTCGCCTTTGGCGACGAGTGAGCCCACAGGGACACCAGGCGGCGCTTGGACGATGCATCTGGCGATTTGCTCGGCAATGCCCCAGCGCTCAAACAACTTAGCCAGTGCCACGCCGCTAGGGCCTGTGGAGTAGCTGATGGTCTTGGCGGCTAAAACTGCTGACTTAACGGCGGCTTCTGAGGTAATATCTGGCACTGTTGAGCCTGATTTAACAGCAACTGCCACACCAGAATTGACCAAATTAACCTTGCTGCTCGGGTCAATGTGTCCCGCAACGATGAGTTTGTCTATCGCGTCCGACGCCAAAATGACCACATCAAACGCTTCGCCAGACTGCACACGCTTGGCAGCGTCGACGCCACCTACGGATTCGATGGTGATGTCGATCATGGCTGACTTTTTGTAGTCGGCTACCAATTCCGTCAGTAATTGACGGGTGGCCATGGATGAAATTCCCTTAATCGTCTTGTTGGTCATAGATTGGAATTGTGCTGCGAACAGCTTGAAATGTGAAGGTCTTGCAGCGCCTAGCAGTTATAGCAAAAATGAATAACAGAATTGACGTTATTCTCAAGTTGACACTAAAATACCCTATGGAACTCGAACAAATCGAATACTTTGTCCGCGTGGCAGAGTTGGGTAGTTTTACCCGTGCTTCTCGAGCGCTCAATATGGCGCAGCCTGCCTTGAGCCGTAAGATTCGGCTCTTAGAAGTCGAATTGCGGCAAAACTTGCTGGTGCGCAATGGCCGTGGCGCGACGACCACGGATGCTGGCAAGCTTCTGCTAGAGCACGGGCGTGGCATATTGCACCAGGTACAGCGCCTGCGTGAAGAGTTGGGGCGTGTGCGCGGTTCGCTGGCAGGCAGAGTGGCGATTGGCTTGCCGCCCAGTATTGCCAAGGTGCTGACTGTGCCGCTGACGCGTGAATTCCGCGCCAAATTGCCGCAAGCCGCGCTTGCCATCAGTGAAGGATTGTCCGTCGCTATGCAAGATGCCATCCTCAACGGCAAGTTAGACCTAGCGCTGCTGTACGGTGCAGTGCCCACGCCGGGGCTGGAAATCACGCCTTTGCTCGACGAAGACCAGTTTTTGGTGCAACGTCAATCAGAACGTCTGTCTGAGCGCAACCAGTCTGAAGCCGTCAGTTTGAAAGACGTCGCCGCGCTGCCGCTTATCATCCCCACCCGCCCGAACGCGATTCGCATGTTGGTCGAGTCTGAAATGGCCAATATCAACTGCCACCCCAATATCGTGCTAGAAATCGACGGCGTACCCGCGATTTTGGATTTGGTGCTAGATGGCGCAGGTTGCGCGGTACTGTCGAAAAACGCCGTGACCACTTCGGGTCAGGCCAGCTTGTTTTCGGTGTCTCCCATCGCGGGACTGCACAGTAAACTGTCCGTCGCCGTTAGTTCGCTGCGCCCTGCCACATTGACACAGCAAGCCATGCTAGAGTTGATACAGCAGCTGGTCAAAACAAATTTCAAATAATTTTTTAAACTTCATCACGGATTTAAGCACCATGAGCACACAAGCACCTTTCATACTCGCCGGCATCATGGGTTGGCCCGTCGGACATTCCCGCTCACCCAGCATCCACAACCATTGGATCAAAAAGCACGAATTGAACGGTACTTATGTGTATCTGCCCGTCAATCCAGCCAATCCAGATGACCTGAAAGCCGCACTCAAAGGTTTGTCCGTCATGGGTTTTGCGGGTTGCAACCTCACGCTGCCGCACAAAGTCATGGCCTTGCCCATGGTGGATCGTTTGGACGCCACCGCCAAACGCATGGGCGCGATCAACACCATCGTGGTCGAGGCTGATGGCAGTTTGAGCGGCTACAACAACGACGGCTATGGCTACATCCAAAGCCTGCTGGTGGCCAAACCCGATTGGCAGCCCAGCGTGGGCCCTGCCTTGATTATGGGTGCTGGTGGCGCAGCGCGTGCCGTGCTGGTGAGTTTGGCGGAAAAGGGCGTGAAAGACATCCGCATTTGCAACCGCACCGAAAGCCATGCGCACGATTTGGTGGCGACTTTCAAAGACGACTTTGCCCAAAATTTAGGCACAAAACTCTCTGCCGTGGCGTGGGATCAGCGCCATCAAGCGGTGGTGGATGTGGCGCTGCTTGTCAACACCACCAGCCAAGGTATGGGCAGCAATCCAGCTTTGGATATCAATTTGGACTTGCTGCCGAAGACGGCTTTGGTCTCCGACGTGGTTTACATCCCCATGGAAACCCCGCTCTTGAAAGCCGCCAAAGCCCGTGGCAACCCCACAGCCGGCGGCTTGAACATGCTCTTGCACCAAGCCCGCCCAGCGTTTCACAAATGGTTTGGCGTGCTGCCCGAAGTGACACCAGAATTGGTAAAAATCGTGGAAGCGACGTTTTAAGATAATTTATAGGTTAAATATGGCTCTATCCGACGTATTTGTTGCCTAAAAAGCTATTAAATTCATAGTAAAAATTCGATCAAAATGAATAAAAAATCAATGCTTTTACGCCGCCAATTATTGGCAGGATTCGCCGCTTCTACTTTGCTGCCAGCAAGTCTGTCCACAAGTTTTGCGCAGTCCAAAAAAGCCTCAGCTGCCGCAGCACTCGCAGTGTCACCCGTGCCTGCTTGGCCGACCAAACCCGTTCGCATCATCGTCGGTTTCCCCGCTGGCAGCTCGCCTGACATGCTGGCAAGGCTGCTAACCGAGCCTTTGGCAAAAGCGTTCGGCCAGCCCTTCGTCATTGAAAACAAACCCGGCGCGGGTGGCAATATTGGCGTCGATTTGGTTGCCAAAGCGACGGACGAACACACGCTTGGCGTCAATATCAACGGCCCGCTCACGTCCGCCAAGCAGTTGTACAGCAAGCTGCCGTTCGACCCTGTGCGCGATTTGCGTCCCATTTCACTTATTGCCAGCAGCCCGTTGTTGCTGGTGGGCGCAGCCAGTTTGCCAGCAAATAATTTGCAAGAGCTGATGGTTTACGCCATAGCGCAGGGTGACAAGCTCAATTACGGCTCGGTCGGTGCAGGCTCTGGCGCACATTTGGCGATGGAGCTGTTCAAATCGCAAAGCGGCATTACCCCTGTGCACATTCCCTACCCAGGCTACGCCCAAGTCATCACCGCGATGATCGGCAAACAGGTTGATTTAGGCTTCATGGTGCCGTCCGCCGCCGTGGCGCAGGCCAAAGCAGGGCGAGTAAAACTGTTCGCCGTCAGCACCAGTTCGCGTTCCACCTTGCTGCCAGAGCTGCCAACGGTGGCAGAGGGCGCAAATCTGCCCAAATTCGACGCCGCCGTCTGGAACGGCATCTTCGCCCCCGCATCCATGCCCGAAGCCACCGCCAGACGCATCGCCGACGAAATCGCCAAAATCGTCAGAACCCCAGACATTCGCCAGCGCCTGTTTGACCAAGGCTGGCAAGCTCTAGGCACAGCGCCCGAAGGCTTGGCGCTGCGTATGGAAGCTGACACTAAGCTGTGGGGTGGGGTAATTGCTAAGACGGGGACGAAGTTGGATTGAGATTCTTGAGGTTGAGCTGAATCAACTCGGCTGAATATTCCCAGCCTTAACCACAGGACGCCAGCGTTCGATCTCTTTGGCGATGTGGCGGCCGTAGGCTTCGGGGGTGGTGGGGACGGCTACTGCGCCTTCGGATTGCAGGCGGGTTTTTAGCTCGGGGGTGCTGAGGGCTTGGTTGATCAAGGTGTTGAGCCTACGCACAATGTCTGGCGGTGTGCCTGCAGGGGCGACGACGCCGTACCATTGATCGGCCTCGAAACCTGCGTAACCTGCAGTTTCAGCCACGGAGGGGACATCTGGCAAAGCTTCTAAGCGCTTGTTGCTTGACACCGCAATCGCTCGCAGTTGGCCTGATTTGATGAAAGGCAGTAAAGCTGGCGCACCCGTGAAAATCAACTGGGTTTGCCCTGCAAGCAGGTCCGTCACCGCTGGGGCAGCACCTCGGTATGGCACGTGGACGATAAAGGTCTGGCTTTGCAGTTTCAAATACTCAGTCGCCAAGTGTGCCGCGCTGCCGTTGCCGCCCGTGCCATAGTTGTAATGACCGGGTTTGGACTTCAGTAACGCGACTAACTCTTTCACATTCTTGGCTGGCACTGAGGGGTGAACCGCTAGCACGTTGGGCACATTGGCCACCCACGCGACGGGTGCGAAATCTTTCACGGGGTTGTAAGCCAGTTTTGGAAATATCAACGGGTTGACCGCGAGCGTGCCGATGTGCCCCATCAGCAGGGTGTATCCATCTGCGGGTGATTTCGCCACTTTGTCCGCGCCAATTGAGCCGCCCGCGCCTGGCACATTGTCTACGGTCACAGGTTGCCCAAGAGATTCGCTGAGTTTTTGCGCTATAGCGCGACCCAAAATGTCTGTGCTGCCACCGGGCGTGAAGGGTACAACGAGGCGGATAGGGCGGTTTGGCCAGTTTTGCTGCGCTGACACTGTGCTGCTAAGGCACAGCGCCGCTAGACCACTAATAAGTAAGCGTTTTGAAATCATGATTTATTTTGTAGTTGATTTTTATTGCTTTGGAATGTTTGCTCTGGCAATCACGTCACCCCAGCGCTTGATTTCAGCTTTTAAGAGTTCACCCAAGACTTCGGGGCTGCTTGCGCCGGCTTCAACACCTAAATCAGCCAAACGTTTCTTCACATCAGGCGAGGCTAGGGCTTTCTCTGCAGCATCGTGCAGCTTGGCGATGATGTCTTTAGGAGTTTTGGCGGAGACGGCCAAAGCGTTCCACGATGCGGCGTTCATGTTGGACAGGCCAGACTCGCGAGCTGTGGGCACATTTGGAAGGCTGACTGACCGTTTTAGACCGAAGACGGCTAGGGCGTTGATGGCTTTGGCGTCAATTTGGGTTTTGACAGGGCCCAAAATCTCCACCGCTGCGTCGATTTGACCACCGCGCAGGGCAGTAATCACAGCCGGTGTGCCGTTGAAAGGGACGATTTGCGCATTGATATCAGCGGTTGATTTGAACAATTCCGCAGCTAAATTTTGCGTGCTGCCAATGTTGATGGTGCCGATATTGAGTTTGCCGGGATTGGCTTTGGCGAAAGCCAGCAGTTCGGTCATGGTTTTATACGGCGAATCAGCTTTGGTGACCAAGGCGATGTCGAAAAAGCCCAATGTGGATACGGTTGCAAAATCTTTCGCTGTGTCGTAAGGCAAGCTTTTAAACAAGCTGGCCGTCACAGCGGTGCCGTTGGACATGAGTAACATGGTTGTGCCATCAGGGTCAGACTTCGCGACTAAATCTCCGGCTGCGATACCGCCCGCGCCTGGTTTGTTCTCAATGACCACAGGTTGACCTAAAATTTCTGCCATTTTGGTGCCCACAGTGCGTGCCGTCAGGTCAGCAATGCCGCCTGCACCAAATGGGACGACGATTTTCAGGGGTTTACTAGGGAAGGCGGCAGCTGTTTGGGTGAATGCCGTCGTTGAAAACGACATTGTCAATACCGTGAGAAGTGCACCGAAAATAGTGTGTAGAGGTTTATTCATATAAAAATTCTAGTTGCGAACAAGCTCGTGCGTCAATCGGGTTAAGTAGTATGAAATAACCCGTATTCGACTAGCTGTTATGCAAACACTGGTAATATTCTTATATGAGTACAAAGAATATTGATAAAAAAACTGAAGCTATGGCCATTGATACGACCCAACCAACAGACGAGGGACGCCCGATGTCTGTCGTTATTCGCGAGCGCGTAGCAGCCTCCAAAAAACGATATTTCGCTAACGACAACATCAGCGCATTCATCGAACCTGGTGACATGGACAAGTTGCTGGACGAAGTTGAAAGCAAGATGAAGGGTGTCTTGGACAGCATGGTGATTGACACCGAGCATGACCACAACACCAACAACACAGCTCGCCGCGTGGCCAAAATGTATTTGAACGAGGTGTTCAAAGGACGCTATCAGCCTGAGCCCACGATCACTGAATTTCCTAACGTTGGGCATTTGAACGAGTTGATGATTGTGGGCCCCATCACTGTGCGAAGTGCCTGCTCACATCACTTTTGCCCCGTGATCGGTAAAGTTTGGATTGGCGTGCTGCCAAACGAACACACCAATGTGATTGGCCTGTCCAAATACGCGCGATTGGCCGAGTGGGTCATGGGCAGACCGCAAATTCAAGAAGAAGCGGTGGTACAGCTGGCTGATCTTATTCAACACAAAACCCAACCCGATGGCTTGGCCATTGTGATGGAAGCCACCCACTTTTGCATGAGCTGGCGTGGTGTGAAAGACATGGACAGCAAGATGATCAATTCCGTCATGCGCGGCACATTTTTGAAAGACATGAACTTGCGCCGCGAGTTTTTGTCATTGATTCCTAAATGATCAGCAAAATAATAAACAAAATAAATTTAAAGGACAAACACCATGTTGGTACGATTACTTTACGCTAGCCGTGCGGTCAACACCCAGCCCGATGCCATCGAAGGAATTTTGGCTAAGTCGCGCCAGTTCAACCCGTCAAGCGGCATCACAGGCATTCTTTGCTATGGTGGCGGCATCTTTTTGCAAGCCATTGAAGGCGGACGCAGTGCTGTGAGTGAGTTATACGGCCATATTCAGCAGGACGCGCGCCATAAAGACGTGGTTTTGCTGCAATACGAAGAAATCTCAGAGCGCCGTTTCAGCGGCTGGACCATGGGGCAGGTCAACATGGAAAAAATCAACCATTCGATTTTGCTGAAATATGCTGAAAAGCCTGAACTTGACCCGTACAGCACTTCGGGGGCGGTTTCTATGGCTTTGTTGGAAGAGTTGATGGCGACAGCTTCTATCATTGGGCGCTCTTGATTGCCAGAATCGGTCGCTCAGACGGTGATGCAGGTCGTTGGCTGTGATTTTTCAAGCAGCCCCAGTAAGAAAAAACCTATCGTTTTCGCCATAGGTTCTGCACACAGTGGGCGTGTTACGCTCTCAAAATTAGAGCCTATTCAAACGCTAGACGGCTTTAGCGAATGGCTCAAGCAGCCGGAGGACTGGGTGGCTGCGTTTGATTTGCCGTTTGGCTTACCGCGTGAATTGGTTGAAACGCTGGGTTGGCCTACGGACTGGAAAGCCTGCATTGGTCATTACGCCAGCCTTTCGCGGGAAGAAATTCGCACCACTTTCAAGGCTTTTTGCGATGCAAGGCCAGTGGGTGGCAAGTTTGCCCACCGCGCCACCGATCTACCAGCTGGTTCTAGCCCGTCAATGAAGTGGGTGAATCCGCCCGTAGCATACATGCTGCATGCGGGTGTGCCGCGTTTGGTGGAAGCGGGTGTTCACCTGCCCGCACTTCACGCTGGTGACTACAAACGTGTCGCTTTGGAAGGCTACCCAGGTTTGCTAGCCAGAGAAATTCTAAAAAACCGCAGCTACAAGTCAGACGACAAAGCCAAGCAAACGCCTGAGCGCTTGATTGCCCGCAAAGATTTGGTCACGCAGCTAGAGTTGGGGCAAACACGGTTGAATCTGCGGCTCAAACTGACACATGCCCAGCGTGACGCCTTGATTGACGACGCCAGTGGCGACAGTTTGGACGCGGTGCTGTGCATGCTGCAAGCTGCTTGGGCGCTGCAGCAACATGAAAAAGACGTTAAAAACTACGGTTTACCTGCTAAGACTGACCCGTTGGAGGGGTGGATATTGACGTCTTAGAGAATGCATAAAATATGGCTTTAGCCCGCATATTTCCTGCCTGAGCAGCTATTAATTTTATAGCTGTCCGAACAATAAATTAGGTGGGTAAATTAAGCTTGCTGGAGCATCTTGGTCAAACCACCCGCGCTGTCTAGCGCCATCAAATCATCACAGCCGCCCACATGCGTGCTTCCGATGAATATTTGCGGCACGGTGCGTCGGCCCGTGATTTCCATCATGTGCTTCATGGCTGCAGGGTCTTGGTCAATGCGAATTTCTTCGATGGCTTCAACGCCTTTGGCTTTGAGAACACTTTTCGCACGCGTGCAATACGGGCAAACGGCGGTGGTGTACATTTTTACAGCTTGCATGGTATCGTTTTGGGGTATTAGGCTTTTTCGATGGGTAAATTTGCTTCGCGCCAAGCTTTCAGGCCGCCAGCCATGGATTGCACATTGGCGAAACCTAGCTTTTTAGCTGTGGCAACGGCACGGTTTGAGCGAATGCCTGAGGTACAGACCAAAATCAGTGGCAATTCTTTGTTTTTGACTTGCCCAGCCAGCTTTTCATCCAATTGGCTATAAGGTACATTTTTTGAATTGTTGACGTGGCCAGCGGCAAATTCTTCAGCATCGCTGACGTCAACCACCACGGCTTTTTCGCGGTTGATCAACTGAACAGCGCCCGCTGGTGTGAGCGAACCGCCCGCAGCTCCCTTGATTTGCGGCATAAACAGCATGGTGGCGGAACCGATAGCGACGGCAAATAACATCCAATTGTCAATAATAAATTTCACGTTGTACTTTCTATAAAGAGTTAGATTTTAGAATAGAGCTTGTATCCTTTTAGAATTCTTATGAATTTCATCCTCAATTCTGTCAAACGTTCGGTAAAAGTTTGGTCAAAAAGGCCATAGAAAGCGTCAATATGCATAAATTAGTCTTGATTCGTCATGGTGAATCAACTTGGAACCTAGAAAACCGTTTTACTGGCTGGACAGATGTAGATTTGACGCCTTTGGGCATTGAGCAGGCACAGAAAGCAGGGCAAATGCTCAAAGCTGCTGGTTTTGAGTTTGATGTGGCTTACACCAGTGTTTTGAAGCGCGCAACGCACACTTTGTGGCATTGCCTGGATGCTATGGATCGTACATGGCTGCCAGTCGTCCACAGCTGGCGTTTGAACGAACGTCATTACGGTGCTCTGCAAGGTTTGAACAAGTCCGATACCGCCAAAAAGTACGGTGATGACCAAGTGCTGCTATGGCGTCGCAGCTATGATGTGCCACCTCCGACTTTAGAGGCTAGCGATCCACGCAGCGAGCGCGCTGATATTCGCTATGCGAAACTCAAACCAGAGCAAATTCCGTTGACCGAATGCTTGAAAGATACAGTAGAGCGTATGATGCCGTTTTGGGATGAATCGCTAGCTCCCGCTATTCGTGCCGGTAAGCGCACAGTGATTGCTGCTCACGGCAACTCGATTAGAGCGCTGGTGAAGCATTTGGATGGCATTTCGGACGCAGATATTGTGGGTTTGAATATTCCAAACGGCCAACCTTTGGTTTATGAGCTTGACGAGCACCTCAAACCCATTCGTCATTACTATTTAGGTGAGTAAATATTTACCAAATGCGGGTAATAGATGAACTTAGCGCTTGGCTTTAGCTCTTAGGTGTATATTGAGCACTATTCATCAATTTTGGTAATCTAATGGGTCAAAAGATAAGGCAAAGCATGGGCAATAAACTCAAAATTGCAGGTTGGATTTCCGTAGGTGCGCTGACTGGAGCGCTTACCACAGTGTCGCTGCAAACCGTTGCTCGTGGCGCGTTGTCGCCCATGCCTCTGGAAGAGCTGCAACAGTTGGCCAGTGTGTTTGGTTTGATCAAAAGTGATTACGTGGAGCCTGTGGACGAGAAAAAACTGATCACCGATGCTATTTCTGGCATGGTAGCAAGTCTTGACCCGCACTCACAGTATTTCGACAAGAAGTCTTACAAAGAGTTTCGAGAGGGCACCACTGGTAAGTTCGTAGGCGTAGGCATTGAAATTGCGCAAGAAGACGGACTGATCAAGGTTGTTTCCCCGATTGAAGGCTCCCCAGCTTTTCGCGCTGGCCTAAAGCCCAACGACTTGATTACCAAGATTGACACCGCAGCAGTGCGTGGCTTGACTTTGAATGAAGCTGTCAAACGCATGCGGGGAGACCCTAACACCAAGGTGATTTTGACTGTTTTCCGCAAAGACGAAAACCGTACTTTCCCCGTCACTATTATTCGTGAGGAAATCAAGACGCAATCCGTGCGCGGCAAAGTTATGGAGCCAGGTTACGGTTGGGTGCGTTTGTCTCAGTTCCAAGACCGTACGGTTGAAGATTTTGTGAAGAAGATTGAGGAAATTTACAAACAAGAACCTAATCTGAAGGGCTTGGTGCTTGATTTGCGCAACGACCCAGGGGGCTTGTTGGATGCAGCTGTGGCTGTTTCCGCCGCTTTTCTGCCTGAAAACGTCGCGGTGGTGTCCACTAATGGCCAGCTTGCAGACAGCAAGTTCAGCTACAAAGCAGCTCCTGAGTTTTATTTGCGCCGTGGTGGTGCTGATCCTTTGAAGCGGCTGCCCGCTGCGCTTAAAAAAGTGCCATTGGTGGTACTGGTTAACGAAGGCTCTGCTTCTGCAAGCGAAATCGTCGCTGGTGCTTTGCAAGATCACAAGCGTGGTCTGATTTTAGGTAGTCAGACTTTTGGTAAAGGTTCTGTGCAAACGGTGCGACCGTTAGGACCAGATACTGGTATCAAGTTGACCACAGCACGTTATTACACACCCAACGGTACTTCAATCCAAGCTAAAGGCATTGTGCCTGATGTCATGATTGACGAAACGGCGGAAGGCAGCCCCTTTGCAGCTTTGCGCACCCGAGAAGCTGATTTAGAGAAACATCTTGAAAGCGGGCAGGGTAATACGACAGAAGACCCAGCGAAAAAAGAAGCTCGTGAAAAAGAAAAAGAAATTGCTTTGAAGCGCTTGGAAGAAGAAGCCAAAAAGCCTGTCGCGGAACGTAGGTCGCCAGAGTTTGGCTCTGAGAAAGACTTCCAGCTTGCCCAAGCCATTAACCAGCTCAAAGGCCGTCCGGTGATGGTTAGTAAAACTTTGGTCGAACGCAAAGAAGAGAAAAAAGATAATTAATTCTTTTACCAATCCTAGTATTTGAATTGAATTACTTTGACTGACGATCAACTCCTTCGCTACTCTAGGCACCTGCTACTCAACGAAGTAGGTGTTGAAGGGCAAGAGAAAATATTGCAATCGCATGTGCTGGTGATTGGCGCTGGGGGTCTGGGTTCACCCGTTGTTTTGTACTTGGCAACAGCAGGCGTGGGGCACATCACTTTGGTTGATGACGATGTGGTAGATGTCACCAACTTGCAGCGCCAAATAGCACATAATTTGGCTGATATCGGCGAATTTAAAGCCAAGTCAGCTATGAATAAAATAGCGAATATCAATGCTGATGTTCAAGTCATTCCCGTGTTGCAACGCGCTGATGCAGCAATGCTAGATCGTTTGGTGGCTGAGGCAGATGTGGTTATTGACTGCTGCGACAACTTTGCCACCCGCCACAACATCAACGCTGCATGTGTGAAACATCGCAAGCCTTTGGTGTCGGGGGCTGCTATACGTTTCGATGGACAGATCACTGTGTTTGACAGCCGCTCAGAATCATCGCCGTGCTATGCGTGCATTTTCCCGCCAGATGCAAGTTTAGAAGAAACTCGCTGCGCCACCATGGGTGTGTTTGCGCCGTTGGTGGGCATCATTGGCTCTATGCAAGCGGCTGAAGCGCTCAAGTTGATCAGTGGTGCTGGCACGTCGCTAGCAGGGCGCTTGCAAATGTTAGATGGCCGCGACATGTCTTGGAATGAAGTGCGCTTTAAACGCGATGTTAGTTGTAGCGTTTGCTGTCATTCTTAATTGGCTTAGTCTGTAAATAGCACGAGCCATGCTCTCGTCTAAAAATTTTGGGGTTGACTGCTGAAGCGTCGGCAAACAAACCAAGCCTATTTCGTTCGGCTGCTTTTTCCTCTGAGGCGTACGGACCGTTGCTGAATCTGTAGTGGTACGACCAAGCATGGCCGTTTTTCACCATCCAACTACCCACATCAACGTTATCGACAGTGACTTTTGCGACGTCACGACCGTAGTCATCAAACCTTTTGCTGGTTATCGTGACCTGTTTCGAGAGGGTCAGTTTTTTCAAAGCCGCAGCAGATGTCGCGCCGTACTGTTGGCAGCTTTCAGGCGCATCGATGCCGTCAATCCTGATTCTTAACGAATCTAATTTGCTACTTGAAGCAGGTGGAGAGCCAAGTGAAGTACTTTGTGGAGAGCTGATAGGACGAACCCGAAGAGTGTCCCCATCTGTGACGGAAATGACGATACCTCGCCATGTTTTTTGAGTTAAATTTGATGCTATAGCCGGCATAATTACTGCCTGAAAAGCTATAAAAATTATAGCAAAAACAATAGCAAAATCATTAGAAATTTTCAATGGTTTAAGCATCAATAACGTTTTCCAAATAACCACAAACCTGTCCGCATAAGCGCAAATGCAATCATCTCGTTGAAACGCTGCGTCCAAGGACGGTTAGCCATTTGTGTGGCATCAACCCGTTTGCCCTCGTTCGCCATAGCCAATAGCAGGCGTTTGCGCAAGCTTTGTGCAAAGTCTGTATCTTGCATCACGATGTTTGCTTCACGAGCTAAGAGCAGGCTCAGGGGATCCAGGTTTGAAGAGCCGACGGTTGACCACACGCCGTCAATCACAGCTACTTTGGCGTGTAAGTAGCTTTTGTCATACTCATAAATCTCGATTGCCGCAGCCAACAATTTGCCATAAATCGGCCTAGCAGCATGGTATTGCATGAAGTATTCGTACTTTCCCTGCAGCAACAGCTGAACTTTTACGCCGCGCTTGGCCGCATGAACCAAGGCACGCCGCAGTTTTGCACCAGGTACAAAGTAGGCATTGGCGATGATGATTTCATTGTGCGCATCGCCAATAGCTTTGAGGTAAGCGCGCTCAATTTGCCCACGGTTTGTGATGTTGTCACGCAACACCAAAGCTGCAAGTGTTTTGCCAGTTTGCGCATTGGCTTGCCAGTGGTGACGTTTTAGTACAGCAGGTAATTTTTCTATCGCCGTTTTTACCCGCTTGATATTTAATGGCTTGCCTAGAGTCAAACGATCCCATAGTTGGCAAGTAGCTGAGTGAATATCTAGCGCTAGCGCACCAATGACGCGCACAGCGAAATCAAATCGAGGCGCAGCCAAAGCGCCATAGTTGGGGTCATGCCAATCATCTAATATGTTGATGCCGCCGCAATAAGCCACAGTGCCATCAATGACGCAAAGTTTTCGATGCAAGCGACGCCATTGGCTAGGTAAAAATATACCTAAAGTGACAATTGGCTCGTACACGAACCATTGAATGCCTGCTAATTTGAAACGAGTTTTCCATTCGTCGGGAAATTCAGGTGTGCCAAATCCATCGACCATCACGCGCACTTGCACGCCACGTTGTGCAGCTCGTTCTAAAGCCATGGCGACATCTGCACCATTGGCCGTTACGTCAAAAATATAGGTTTCCATCTGAACGCTCTTTTGAGCGTTATCGATGGTGGCTATCAACGAAGGGAAAAAAGCAATACTGCCTTCAAGCAACTGTAAATCGCTAGACTTCGCAACGCTTTGTTCTTTGTTGTGCATGTCAAGAAATGTTAGCTATATCAAATTTCAGTTGAAAAATCAGCGATCAAAGGCAAATGATCAGACATGCGAGCCCATTGCCTGCCACTAGGCACTGTTGCCAGGGTCGCCTTAAGATGCCTTGCGAAGACATAATCAAATTGAACAAGCGGTAAGCGGGCTGGGTAGGTGCGCAGCTTTTTTGCGGTGATTGGATTTGTTTTGAAAGCTTGCAGTTGTTCTGTTTTTAAGATGGTTTCACAGGCTGAACCCCAATCATTGAAGTCCCCAGCAACCAACAAGGGTGCATTCTTTGGGATTTCGCGCTGAATGAAGGCGCAAAGCTGCGCAACTTGTCGTCGACGGCTAGACTTGATCAGACCCAAATGCACAACAATGACATGAACGGGTAGGTCGTGTACCAAAACCTCAACATGCAACAAACCACGCTGTTCAAACCTATGGTCAGACATGTCTTCATGCTGATGCTTGATAACCGGCCAGCGGGTTAGCAGGGCATTACCGTGTTCGCCATGCTTGGTGATGGCGTTTGTTTGATACACAGGCGTATAGCCTAGTGGTGCTAAAAAAACAGCTTGCTCAAGAACTGGCCAGTGCGGAAACTTTTGCGCTTCACCACGATGATGTTTTCGTATTTCTTGTAGGCAAACAATATCTGCATCAAATTGGTCTATCGCAAGGCCAATATTATGAATTTCTAACCGACGTCTAGGCCCTAGACCGTTAACACCTTTGTGTATGTTCCAAGTCGCAACGCGAATGGTTTCCACAGTCAATGATGAATACGTTAAGTTATGAATGTGTGAAGTTAGCTTTGCGCTTATTCACAAAAGCATCCATACCTTCTTTTTGATCACTCGTCGCAAATAGGGCATGAAACATGCGTCGTTCGAACATGATGCCGTCAGCCAATCCACCTTCAAAGGCACGGTTGACAGACTCTTTGGCTGCCATTAAGGCGATTTGAGAAAACTCGCAAATCATCAACGCTGCGCCCAAAGCTTCATCCATGAGTTTGTCCAAGGGTACGACGCGGCTGACTAGTCCTGCACGTTCAGCCTCAACAGCATCCATCATGCGACCCGTTAAAGCCATGTCCATCGCTTTTGCTTTGCCGACGGCGCGCGGTAAACGTTGTGTGCCGCCAGCACCTGGAATCACGCCAAGTTTGATTTCTGGTTGACCAAATTTTGCGTTGTCTGCAGCAATGATGAAGTCACACATCATCGCCAACTCACAGCCGCCGCCCAAAGCAAAACCGCTAACGGCAGCGATGACTGGTTTACGGATACTGCGGATATGTTCCCAGTTACGAGTGATGTAATCACTTTTGTAGACATCAGAAAATGTATAGGTGGCCATCGCACCAATATCAGCACCAGCTGCAAAGGCTTTTTCGCTACCAATAATGATCATGCAGCCAATAGCGTCGTCTGCATCAAACGCTCGGAGCGCCGCGCCTAGCTCGTCCATCAACTCGCCATTCAGGGCGTTGAGTTGTTTTGGGCGATTGAGTGTGATGATGCCAACACGGGCTTGCGTGCTAACGATGATATTTAAATATGTCATAGATTAATTAATTTCAAAGTAGTTTTGAGGTGATGTTTGAGTACTGAAAATTAAAAGCTAGACAGGTGGCTATTTCACCAATTGATTCAACTGGATGATTGGCAGCAGCACAGCAAGCACAATCAACATCACAACCAAGCCCATGGTCACTATCAGCATAGGTTCAAGCAAAGTAGCCAAATGCATGGCGCGACGCTGCACTTCAGCACTAAGCTGCTTGGCTGCGCGTGAAAGCATCAACGGTAGCTGGCCTGTCTGTTCGCCCAGTCGTGCAAACATGCTGACGATGCCAGGGAATCGCTTCTTTTGCGCAATTGCTGAGGCCAAGGGTGCACCCTCACGCACCATGACCAAAGCATTTAAAGCATCGGTGCGCATGGCGCGGTTATTTAAGGTCATGGCAGCGGCTTGCAAGCTTTTTAAGATAGGTACACCCGCGGTGGCGAGCATCGCCAGTGTGCTTGCAAAACGCGCAGCGTTGTAGCCACGGGCTAATTTACCAATCAAAGGAATATTGAGCCAAGCCGCATCAAATCGTTCGCGAACATCATCGTTTCTCAACGCTATTCTTGAACCTATGATGGCCAAAATAATGGCAATAAGAACTAGCCAGCCGTAGTTTCTTACAAAATCGCTGATAGCAAGCATGGCAACTGTCAAAAATGGCAATGCGCGTTTGGTACCAGCAAAAACGTTGGCCACCTGTGGAACAACGTAACCCACAAGAAAAAGAACGATAACAATAGCAACCACAGTTACGATGGCAGGGTATAAGGCCGCACCGATTAATTTAGCTTTTAGGGCTTGTTGCTCTTCTAAGTCGTCCGCCAACCGCTCTAGCACTTGTCCCAAGCTGCCACTTTGTTCGCCAGCGCCAATCACTGCGGTGTAGATACTGGAAAATTCACGTGGATGCTGTGCCAACGCTTTTGCAAACGTACTTCCCGCATTGACCTCAGAACGCAGACTTGCCAATAAATTGCGCTGGCGCTCGTCTTCTGCTTCGTCGGTCAGTGCCGTAAGCGCACGCTCTAGTGGCAAGCCTGAAGTCACCAAACCTGCGATTTGACGCGTCCAAATGCTCAACCCTGTTGCGTTGAATATACGACTTGCAAAAATAGTCTTGTTTAAACCACTAGAAGTTGAGCCGTTTGACGATTCACCAACAACAGGCTCTACATTCAAGGGAACCAAGGACTGTGCGCGCAAAAGACCACGCACAACGCGTGTCGACTCGCCTTCAATAACACCTTTGCGGGTGTTGCCTTGGTCGTCTAGCGCTTCAAAAGTGTATGCTGGCATTGGTTATCTATGTAATCAATTCATCAATCGCGCGTCACACGCACTAACTCTTCTCGCGTCGTGATATTGCCCTGAACCAGGCGTTCACCATCTTCTCGCATCAAACGCATGCCCGAACTTAGCGCTGCAATGCGAATATCCGCCTCGCTTGTGTGGTTGTGAATTTGCGCGCGAATGGCGTCATTGGTGACGAGTAGCTCATAAATGCCTGTACGTCCTTGATAACCCGTTTTAGCGCAAAGCTTGCAGCCTGCACCTTCGCAATGTGTACAAATTTTGCGAACCAACCGTTGAGCCAATACGCCAAGTAAGCTTGAACTCAACAAGAAAGGTTCGACCCCCATGTCAGTCAAACGAGTTACAGCACTGGCTGAGTCGTTTGTGTGCAATGTTGCAAGCACCAAATGACCTGTTAATGACGCTTGAATCGCAATTTGCGCTGTCTCGAAATCACGAATTTCACCGATCATGATGACGTCGGGGTCTTGCCGCAAAATTGCTCGAAGTGCTTTGGCAAATGTCAGATCAATTTTGGCATTGACTTGTGTTTGTCCTACACCCGCAAGCTCGTACTCAATGGGGTCTTCCACCGTCATGATATTTTGACTATTGGCATCGAGTTGATTCAATGCTGCGTATAACGTCGTGGTTTTGCCAGACCCTGTAGGGCCTGTTACCAAAATGATACCGTGCGGCTGTGCTAGTAGACCAGTGAACCGGTTTAGGGTATCGCCTTCCATGCCGACAGCAGAAAGACTCAATTTACCTTCGGATTTATCGAGCAAACGCAATACTGCACGCTCACCATGTGCGCTTGGCAGAGTGCTCACGCGCACATCTACTGATCTAGTACCTATTCGCAAACTGATACGACCGTCTTGCGGCAGACGTTTCTCCGAGATATCTAAATCAGCCATGATTTTTAGGCGAGAAATCAAAGCGGCATGCAGAGCGCGATTAGGTTGTACAACCTCTCGCAACGTTCCATCGACGCGGAACCGAACACTCGAGTGGCGCTCGTAAGGCTCGATGTGAATGTCACTGGCACCATCGCGAGCTGCTTGAGTAAGCAAAGCGTTCAACATGCGAATAATAGGTGCATCGTCTGCAGCCTCTAACAAGTCTTCTACTGCGGGTAAGTCTTGCATCATGCGACTCAAATCAGCATCTGATTCCACTTCACTGACGATGGACGCAGCATTAGATTCGCCTTGTGCGTAAACCTCACTGATGCGTTGCACTAGGACATCTTGTTGTAATTTTTGTACAGATCCAACCTTGTATTTTCGTAGTACTTCAGACATCGCGTCGCGAGAAGTAGCATCGTGTAAATACAGAACAGTTGATTTGTCATCAACAGCTAATAAAAGCTGGTTTTGTCTAGCGAAAGCATAAGGCAAAGGGTATTTCATTCTGCTGGAACAACTTTCAATTGCTTGGACGAGCGCAACACTGGTGGCGGCAACAGCGCAGAGTCGTTGATAGGCAAGATGATGTTGAACGATGGCTGCGCTGCAGTTTGACTTGCTCGCATCAAGTCGTAACGGTCCAGCGATAGTTGCTCGGTTGCTGCAGCATCACGCACAACAACAGGTCTTAAAAATACCATTAAGTTTGTTTTTTTACGGCCACGCGATTCTGTTTTGAAAAGATTTCCAAAAATCGGTATATCTCCTAGTAAAGGCACTTTTTCTTGATTGTTAGAGTATTCATCTTGTAGCAGGCCACCCAGTACCACAATACCGCCGTCTTCGACTAACACGTTGGTTTGGATAGATCGCTTATTCGTGATGAGGCCAGTCGTAGAGTTGATAGAAGATGCTTGAACACTGCTAACTTCTTGAAAAATTTCCAATTTAACCGTGCCATTCTCACTGATCTGCGGTTTTACCTTTAATGTTAATCCCACATCTTTGCGTTCAACAGTTTGGAAAGGATTGACGGTACCGCTGCTGCTTGAGCTGCTTGAGCTGTTGGTATATTGACCTGTTACAAAGGGTACATTTTGGCCAATAATAATCTTCGCTTCTTCGTTGTCAAGTGTGAGTAAATTTGGTGTAGATAAGATGTTACCTTCACCAGTTGTTTGTAAAAAATTGGCAAAAACTCCCAGAACTGTTTTTCCAGCAATCAAAGTGCCCAGTCCCACATTCAAGCCTGTAGCAGGCAAAACAGTCGGTGCGGTGGTTGTCGTCGCTGTTGTAGAAAGACCAGACAAAGCGAGTGCCAATAAATTTTTCCCACCTGATCCGTAGTTTGTCCCCGCAGCGCTGAGATTATTAGTGTCTGCTCTATTGCCTAAGGCGTTCTGCCATTGAACGCCAAACTCTGCAGCCTTGTCTGAGTTAATTTCTGCAATCAGAGACTCCACAAATATTTGTGCGCGTCTTGCATCTAATTGATCAATGATTGCGCGCAGTTGCCGGTATTGCGGTTCCGCTGCAGTGATGATTAAAGAGTTTGTAGCTGGGTCAGCTTGTATTTGTCCGCCAGTTGAGGGCTGTGCAGAGGCTTGCACACCAGATGTCGCTGAATTAGATGTTGAGCTATTGTTACCAGTTGCTCCGCTTGTGACAACAGCGCTGCCAGTAGGCGTTCCGGGTGTCGAAATGGAGGCCAGTGAGGCACGCAGTGTGACGGCTAATTTGAGGGCATCAGCGTTTTTTAAAAAAACAACATGTACATTGCCTGCTGCACTTTGAGAGCTAGGTTGGTCCAGTTTTACTACCAAAGACTTGATCAAAGCCAGGCGTGCCACATTGGCAGTTCTAATAATCAATGAATTACTGCGCGGTTCAGATATAACAGCAGTTTTAACGCTAGTATCTGCTTGCCCTGGCGTTGCCGTTGCTCCAGCAGAGGCAGAACCAGAGTCAACCAAACGCAATACCAGCGGTGCTAAATCAATAGAAAGCGCGTGCTTCAAGGGAATGATTTCTACATCAGTGGCAGCAGGAATATCGCTAGCTGCAATTATTTTAGCGATACGCTGCAAGTTGTCTGCGTAGTCAGTAATGATGAGAGAGTTGTTACCTGGGTTGACGTTGATGGTGTTGTTAGGGCTAATAAGCGGTCGCAAGACAGGTAACAAGTTCGCCGCAGAGTCGTAATTGAGATTGAAAATTTGCGTGACAATTTGGTTGCTACCTGCTTTTGGGTTTAACCCTCCCGCAGAGACAACACTGGTTTGTAGCTTGGCGTCAGCCTCTGGAACAACTTTAAAAATCCCTTGAGATTCCACTACGACAACGCTTTGAAGGCGCAACGCAGTTACAAACTGGTTGTATGCGGCAGCGGGTGAGATAGCTTTCTCGCTGGACAAATTCATCGTACCTTTAACGCGAGGGTCAACCACCATATTTCGACCCGTGATAACCCCCATCGTACGGGCCACTGCATCAATCTCAGCGTTGACAAAATTTAAAGTGATAGCCTCGCCTTGTTTTTGGGCGTATAAAGTTAGCGGCGAGAGCGAGAGCAGGCCAGCTAAAGCGATTAAAGATGTTGCAAGGTTGTTTTGAAAGCGATTCATAACATGTTGTTTTTGAAAGAGTTTGAAATGAATATCCATGTATTGCTTAGCCTACGGTGATGATGGAACGCGGACCAACGCGGCGCCCTAAAATATCTAAAAAATTGTTCAGCGCAGCTTCAAAACCTGGTGCAGCACTGGCTTCACCATTGAAACGCCAACGATTGCCTGCTAATTGCCCGCTGCCAGATAACAGTAAACTGCCGCTCAGTGTTTCTAGCTTTAAACTCGGCTTACCTGGATCTTGACTGCTTTGAAAACTCAGCCGGTAACTGCCCACAGGCCTCAGAGTTGAAAGCCTTGTAGATGCATCCAGCACATCCAAAGCTGCATTGCCCTCAAGATTTAATTGTTTATTAATCAACTCTAGCTTGAGTAGTTGTGTGTTTAACTTCAAGTTGGCTTGCAAATCGATGGTATTGAAGGGTGCGCCTAAACCAGTCAATAAAGTTGCAGGCCAAGTGGATTGGCTGGGTTGCATCAAAGCGCTTGCACCACTGGCGTGAGGCGATACAAGGATGTTGAAGCTTTGGTTCGTGCAACAATCGGCATAAACCAAAGCTTGTAACTTAAATGATGAAGTAGGTTTGAGTCGCCACTGAATACGGCCCGGCAATGTAGTGGCGTCACGACTACCAGTGCCGCCGGAGAGCACCAATTGCCCCGAACCATTCCAAACGGTACCAGAGGGTTCGTTCAAAACAACGCGACCTTGACTCAGTAAGCTAAGACTAGAGCCCAACCATGCAGCAGGCGCAAAAGCGATAGTAGCTGTAGCCAAGCCCAACATTGCGCCTGATATAGCCCAGAGCCAAGGAGATGCTGTTGAATACTTAGGTTTAGACTTCATTTTTTAGGTAAATTCAACACCAAAGTACCGTCCCAAGTGTCACCAATTCGGTTTAGTTTCACGTCTGTAGGCAAAGCTCGTGCATTGACCCGCGCTTGCGTTAACCAAAGCGTTAATTCTTGAGGGTTAGCATTTTTGAGCGTCAAACTCGCACGCTCGCCTGTCAAATTCAGTTGCGCCGCACTCCCAAAACGTTGTGTAACTGAACTCTGCAAAGCTTTTTGAGCTTCATCCAAAGCGAGTCTAGGCTGGTTTTGCAGGTTTTTAGCCTCGGCACTGAGTGTTCGCATGTTAAGCAATTGTTTGTCTAACTCACGATGTTGAGCAGGTGCTTCTTTGATGGTTTTGAGTGCTGGCGCAATAGCGAACCACCATAACAAAGCAATGATAAGTAACCAAAACGCTATCAAAATTAAACGTCTTTCGCTCATTTTGAGCTGTCGCCAAGTGTTTAGATAGGCATTCATCATGGTGCGGCCTGCGCTTTCAGTGTGGCTGTGTCACCATTTTGTGATAGTGCATATCCCATGGGTTTTAGTTTTTCTTGAGCTGCGATTAACTCGGTAGTTGCAAGTTTGGTATTTTTGAAATTAACGCTGGTGCTGCCGCTACTGCTATTTGCTACATATTCAATAGCTGTAGGATTAATAAATACTGTGGATGATGCGTTGTTTAAGCTGGCAAAAGCAGAAAGCATGGATTCGAAGTTATGCATGCTGCTTGCGCCTGTAGATTGCCGTAGCGAAACCATTTCGCGCGACATTTGCAAACCTGGGTCAACTACTGTTTTTACGCTGGGGAACGATTGCGTGAGTATTGCCCCTAGTTGGGCCCGCTTTTTAGCCAAACTAGCTTGTTGCTGCCAAGCCCAAGCATTCAAACCCACAATATTGACGCATAAAAATGCGACCAAGCCCCACCGCGCTGGCCGCCACGCGTTAGACTGCCAAAAAGCTTGCCATTGGCGAAGCATGTTTTTCATGCCTTGGCTATCACCGCTCAAGCTCAGTTCGAATTGAGCAAGTTCCCAAATGGATGTCGCACTGTAAAGCAGCCCCGCCGTTTGTGGTCTAAGCTGTACCTTCAAATCGGTGTAGGGGAGTAAACATGCCTCTGCTAACTCAACCACCGCTGGCTCTGAAGCTATGGTTGTGCCCGCAGGTAATTGTGCTAGCAGTTCCTGTAAAACACCGCTGGTGTCACCTAAATGCAGTGGTAATGTCATGACCCCATCGGCATCGGATCTGCTTATCCATGCCTCTTCAGCTGTGCCAGTAATATTAACTGCAGCAATATTTTGTGGCCAAAGCTGTGGTACCACTTGCGTGATGCGGCAGCCTGCAGCGTCGAAAGTTTGTATAGCTTGATTCAGCCAAACTTTGTCGCATGCTGCAACCCAGACGCCCTTTTCGGTTTTCGTTGCTTTACCGGCTTGCGCGTCTGGTGACAATGCAAAAGCGACTTCGCTGGTGTCATCTAGTAAACGTTCTTCCAACAAACCATCAAGTACCGCACGCAGACGTATTTTGGGGACCTTAGGCAAGTCAATCCGGTGCCAAGATATGGCGCGCGCAGGTACGACAAGGACGGTTGCGTCTGCTTGGGGCAGCTCATTTAATGCCAGTGTGCCAGTTTTTGCTTTGCTAGGGTCATCATTTGCGCCATCTTTCGACAGTACAAACGTGTACAGCGTGTTATTGGCTATAGCCGTGCTACCAGCATTGATAGCACTGGCTGTGTTTGAATATGGAAGGGAGACGATCAACTTACTCATAACTGCATTGTATTAGGGCTTTGTCTCAACAGATTAAAGCTTTGATGAAGTTATGTTTGTAAGTATTTCAGGCGACGCCACCACTGAGCGCTCACGCCAAACGGTTTTAACTTGATTGATATCGCTTCGGTCAACCAAGGACTGCTCTTCCACCACAGTTTGCTCCAGGCGAATACGACCAGTCACCTCAAAAAACTTCGTCGAAACACCATGCTGGGTATCTTTGAGCTTGTCTTTGAGAGCGGGTACGGTGCTTGCCGCTTCGTTCAAACTAGGGAAAAACGCTTTTTCACGGGCAGCCACAGCTAGCTTGGCGTCGGCCAACTCTAGACCTGGCAAGCTGGCATAAATAACTTCTGCAGGTGCTGTGTTGATATTGATCGTGGTTTTAACGGGCAAAATAGTGATGTAAGGCGAAATCTTGGCCAAAGTTTGCGGTTTCAGCCCTAGCCAAGTAAGCTGCCGTACGCGTTGTGGCATCAGTAAAGTTGTAGCGGCTGGGTTTAAGTCTGAATTTGCTGCTGAGGCTGCTTTGAGATAGCTTACAAAAACCTCTAGCTCCGACTCAGGTAGGTTAAAGTGAGTAAATAACTTTTTGAAAGCTGCTAAATCAGTCATTGATACTTGGCCTGATTCAATCAAATTAAACACATTTAGCTTGGATTGTGCGTCTTCAATACTACCCGACAGAAATGCGTCAACTTGTTCTTCGGCGGTTAAACCACCGGTATTATTTTTGTCTGCTGCTAAAAATGTGGAAAGACGCGACTCTTGTAGTGCCACAGCCCAAGGTTCCGCTAGGTGGTCTGTGGTTCCTGCTCGCCCATCGATTCGTAAGATCAAGCGCGACCAATCCAAAGCTCCCACCAACAGCCAAGCCACTTGTACACGAGCGCGCTCTGCAATTTCAACCTCCACACTGCGCCATTGCTGCCACAAAGCAGCAGCAGCAAATGTAGCCACCAACGTCACAGTTAACATCGCAGACAGCAAGGCCGCTCCGCATTGTTTTTTGATTTGCGGCTTAGGCATCATTTTCCTCCGCCTAAGGTTGGTCTGACCCAGTCACGGGTGATGGCACCTGTCAGCGCCTGCCCAGGCGCAAGTGACAACACCAAACGCACGCCGTCGGGCACATCGTTCACTCCAGCGTCTGCACTGGACAGAGCGTTGCTCCAAGCATCATTGCGGTAATAAAAAACTTGCCATTTGTCTATGCTTGCGACAAAAACTTCATTTTTCTTGTCGGTTTCAGTCGCGTTGCTGGCCCATTGCTTGGCTTGCAACCATGCAGCCTGTAGTTCAGCGCGTGTTTTTACAGGGTCAGACTGCCAGCGAAGCCATTGCGATTTGTTGACAGTTGACGCGCCAGAGCCATTAGCCGTATCGCCCCCGCGCTGGCTCCAAGCTACCACGCGAATACTGTCCCCAGTGGTCGTTTTTTTTGTGTTGCTTGCGTCGATAAAAGTGTCTGTGTAGCGTCTTGTCAGACGCAATACTTGGCCGTCATAGTCCAACCCAGAAACCGCAGGCACATTAGCTTGCACAACAAGCGCGTCTAAATCTGTTTGCCATTGGGACAATCCTGCTTGCAAAGCTAATACGCCATCTGTGTTGCTTTGCGTCGCAGTTTGTACCCGAGTCATACCATCTAGCCCACGCCAACTCAGCAAGGCCAGTAGCGCCATGACCACAAGCGCAACGAGTAGCTCCACCAATGTGAAGCCGCGTTGCAAGCGATGTGCATTTTTGCGCGGCATCACGCTGTGTTGAAGCAACTGACTCATCAAAACCGCCCCACAATGGTAGAGAGCTTGATAACGCTTCTGTCTATCTTCTGCGCATCAAAAACTTCAGCATCCACGCGTCTGAAGCTGGGGTTGGGCGTGGCGGTCACGGTCATTTTTCCGCCCATGACTTTACCTGCCTGCTCGCAGCTGAATGTGCTCTCGCCTACGTTAGGCATAGCTTTGCTCAAGCGCACTTTGATGAGCTCGTTTTCAGCGCAAATTTGCCCCAGAAGCACGTCAGACAAACGTTGCGCGTTATTCACCAAGGAATCTGTCGCTCGCATACCGGCTAGCAGCGCGATAGACACAATGCCAAGCGCTACCAGAACTTCGATAAGCGTGAACCCGCTTGGTTTTCTCATCGAATAATCGTCACTTGGTTGTATCGCTAAATTTGATACTAAAAGGGCGAATCCCATCGGTTGCGAGTGTCAAGCTACGCCCACCATTCAGAAGTACAACCTCTTGCTGTGCAATGATGGGTTCGGGTCCTAAAAGTAAGACTGAGTTTGCTGGGGAGCTCTCAGCTACGCTGGTATCAGCGTTCAGCCATGAGGTTGGGAATGTCACCAAATCAACCATTTCACCCGTGTTGGCATTTTTAGCTTGCGGCAAACCATCAAATTTAAACCCCTGTGGCGTTGCGTGCCAAGTTACAGCCAAACCACTAGCGCGAGACTGTGCTCTGGCAGAGTCTAGTAAAGCTGCCAGCCGCTGCGCATCGCGCTCCAGCGCTGTGGCAGAAGCATCAGGAATAGCAAACATCACGCCCGCGCTGGCAATAGCAATGATGGCTACCACCACCATTAGCTCCATCAGCGTGAATCCTTTTTGGGTATCTTGCTGAATGTTAACTTTTACCTTATTGCCAAGATCCAATATCTGCATTCTTGCCCTCGCCTCCTGCCACACCATCTGCGCCAAAGCTCATCACATCAACGTCGCCTTTGATGCCTGGATTAAGGTATTGGTAAGGCTTTCCCCATGGGTCATTTGGTAATTTTTCAATGTAACCCTTCCAGTTTGCAGGTGCTGGCCCCGCTGTTGGTCGGGTCATGAGTGCTTGCAGGCCTTGCTCGCTGCTGGGGTAAGTTTGGTTGTCCAATTTGTACAGTTTCAGTTGCTGCATGATGTTGTTCACATCAGTTTTAGCCACTGTCACGCGTGCATCGTCATCACGACCAATGACATTGGGCAGAATAACTGCCGCCAAAACGCCAATAATCACCACAACCACCATCAACTCAACCAGCGTAAAGCCTTTTTGGATGTGGCCTAAAGTGCTGCCACGCTGCTTGCCGTTTGCCAATTTCTGTTGCAACATATTTTTCAACCCTTAAAATAATTTCTCAACCAACTTTACAACAACTAAACATAATCTACGCAGACACGGGTCTTAATAAATTCAAGTTTGCATCATAATCGCCTAATGACGACAGCCACCCTCAAACCAAGTGCGAATAGCTGGACTTTACGCCTCTTTACATTGCTAATCTGGCTCCTAGTTGGGCTATGCGCCGCATATTGGGCATTCAAATTCGCTACTACCAAAACCCTTGAAGCCACCACAACGCAGTCCACCCCCACCGTAGTGGTAGATTCTAAAGCCGTAGGAAGATTACTTGGCGCTACTGATACTATAGCTGTTAAGGCAGTAAATACGATGGCTAGCACTAAATTTGTACTGTTTGGAATGGCAAATTCAGTCGGTGGACGAGGTTACGCACTTATCGCCTTGGATGGCAAGCCCGCTAGACCTTACCGTGTGGGCAGCATGGTGGCTGATAATCTGCTGCTTAAATCCATCTCCAAAAATGGGGTCATCTTGGCAAGCTCGCTCAAATCACCTGACGGCGTAACATTAGAGCTGCCAGAGCGCAAAGCCGCCAACAACCTTAATCTCTCCAACAGCACTAACGCCGCGCCAGTTCAAGCGCCTAACGTAGCTGCAGGGCTGGCATCAAGATTTCCGCAACTCGGCGCAAACAACGCTAACAATGCAAATTCTGCACCTGTCGTTATTCCCTCACCTATCGTGCAGCCCAGCATGATAGCGCCGGGTGCGGCAGCTACTGCTGCCATCAGCCGCTTCGCCCCCAGAACAAGCTCAGACGGTTCGGCCCCCGCCATGCCAAGCCCTGCTATGCCTGGAGTGTCTACGGGTTCAACTGCAGGTGAGAGATAATTTGAACCGATATACCCCATCGGTGCAAAATTCACGCTCTAATTCACCCTTAAACCATAAATAGTGCAAATGTGCGACCACTTCACCCATGGCGAAGGTAGTTTGGTGCAAATCTAACTCTCTTTTGAACATCACGGGCAACACGTCTGCTGCACTGCTGGGTTTCAACGAACACGTATCACGCACTTCTGCCAAGCGTTCAGCATGGTGCTCATGTAGCTGTTTGATGCGTTCATGGATGCCGACAAAGGGCTTGCCATGCGAAGGTAAGGTGAGGGTTTCTGGTGCGCACGGCGCGAACTTGTCGATGGAGTCTAGAAATAGCTGCAGGGCGTTGGATTCGGGCTCAATGTTGTAAACGCTGACGTTGGTCGAAATGCGCGGCAACATCATGTCGCCCCCGATCAAGATTTTGGCATCTTCGCAGAACAGTGCAATATGCTCAGGCGCATGGCCGTAGCCGCTGATACAGCGCCACGCTCTTTGACCTTCTTTGCTACCGATTCGGATGATGTCGCCATCCATCATGCGGCGGTAGCTGCGTGGCACTTTGGGCACCAAGCTGGTGAAGTAGTTTGATCTGGCTTTGAGCTTTTCTTGCGAAACGGCGTCAACCAAGCCGTGTTTGGCGAAAAACTCGGCGCTTTCCAGCCCGTCAAAGCCAGAATCTGGCGCGCAGGCCATGCGCACCACGTTGTAGTCCGTGCCGCTCATCCACAGCATCACGTTCCAACGCTCGCACAGCCAGTGCGCCAAACCAACGTGGTCAGGGTGCATGTGGGTGACGATGACGCGCAGAATCGGCAGCCCTTCCAGCGCGTTGACAAACACCTGCTCCCACTGCGCGCGCGATTCTGGGCGGTCAATACAGCAGTCCACCACCGTCCAGCCCTCTGCACCATCCACGTTGTCGCGTAGCAACCATAAATTGATGTGGTTCAGCGCAAATGGCAGCCCAATGCGCAGCCATTTCACACCCGGTGCAACTTCAATCGCCTGTCCAGACTCTGGCATCGTGTCACCCAGTGGGTAGTGCAGCTTGCGCTCCAGCTCGTTCATGGGGCTGGAAATATAGGGCTTATCAGGTGTTTTTTGCGTCATAATCGTTCAAAATGATGTTGACCTTTACGTAAACGTCAACTGTGAATCATCTTACCCCAAGCCTGCAAAAAACCATGAACATAAGTTACACCATCACCGACTTGGCCAAAGAGTTTGACTTGACCACACGTGCGATTCGGTTTTATGAAGACATGGGGCTACTGTCACCCCAACGCGAAGGTGTCGGCGGTCGTAGCCGCGTTTACAGCGCCAGAGACAGAACTCGTTTGAAATTAACTTTGCGTGCGAAGCGGCTAGGTTTGTCGCTCACAGAGGCAAAAGACATCATCGACCTCTACGACAGCCCGCGTGACACAGGCGTGCAGTTGCAGAAGTTTTTGTCTGTGTTAGCAGCGCACAAGCTTGAACTGGAGGAGCAGATGACGGATTTGCAGGCGAATTTGGAAGAAGTGAAGCTGCATGAGAAAGAGGCAAAGGCTTTGCTTGGAAAGCTTAAAAAATAGACTGATATATACCTCTAGCCAGCGTATTTTCTGCCTAAACAGCTATTATTTATATAGTAAAAAAAGCCGCCAGACTCAGATCTGGCGGCTTTTTTTTGGTGATTAAGTGAGTGCTTACAAACCTGCTGAAGCCCGCAGCGCTGCAACTTTGTCAGTTTTTTCCCAGCTGAATTCTGGCTCGTCGCGACCAAAATGGCCGTAGGCCGCGGTTTTTTGGTAGATGGGGCGCAGCAAATCTAGCATTTGCACAATGCCTTTTGGACGCAGGTCAAAGTGCTCGCTGACCAATTGGCTGAGTTTTTCGTCGCTGACTTTGCCCGTGCCGAAAGTCGTCACCATCACGCTGGTTGGCTTGGCGATACCGATGGCGTAGCTGATTTGGATTTGGCATTTTGATGCCAAGCCAGCCGCAACGATGTTTTTCGCCACGTAGCGCGCTGCGTATGCGGCTGAGCGGTCTACTTTCGAGGGGTCTTTACCGCTGAACGCGCCGCCGCCGTGCGGTGCTGCACCGCCGTAGGTGTCTACGATGATTTTGCGACCCGTCAAACCGCAATCACCTTGCGGACCACCGATGACGAAACGTCCTGTTGGGTTGATCAAATAGTTGATGTCGCCTTTGATGAGTTCTTTGGGCAGCACGGGTTTGATGATTTCTTCGATCACCGCTTCGCGAATGGCAGCGTGTTGCATTTCTGGCGCGTGCTGCGTTGAAACGACCACAGTGTCCACGCTGTGAACTTTGCCATCGACATACTTGAGCGTGATTTGTGATTTCGCATCTGGGCGCAGCCATGGCAGGCGGCCGTCTTTGCGCAGCTGGGCTTGGCGCTCCATGATGCGGTGGCTGTAGTAGATGGCCGCTGGCATCAGGTCTGGGGTCTCGTCGCAAGCGTAGCCAAACATCAAGCCTTGGTCGCCTGCGCCTTGGTCCAGGTCAATGCCTTGGCCTTCGTTCACGCCTTGGGCGATGTCTTGGCTTTGCTTGTCGTAGCACACCATCACAGCGCAACCTTTGTAGTCAATGCCGTATTCGGTGTTGTCATAGCCGATGCGTTTGATGGTGTCGCGTGCCACTTGGATGTAATCCACGTTCGCGCCGGTGGTGATTTCACCTGCCAAAACCACCAAACCGGTGTTGCACAAAGTCTCAGCCGCAACTCGGCTGTATTTGTCTTGCGTAAAAATAGCGTCCAAAATCGCGTCAGAGATTTGGTCAGCTACTTTGTCGGGGTGACCTTCAGAAACGGATTCTGAGGTGAAGAAATAGTCATTTGCCATGTGCGAGAACTCCTGAAAGTTTGGGGCGCGTTGCCCGCAAAGAGAAGTTCTTGGCTTGGACGAACGCTTTAGCAATGTTGTTTAACGTCGCCTTGCAAGTTGTTCAATAACTCAGCGACCTATCTATTTTAGCGTTTTTTGGCATATTTGCCTAGATAATTACAGGCATGATTTTTGTTTTTAAATGTTTCTCTTACCTGCCTTTGTGGCTGGCGCATGGCGTCGGTGCAGCGCTGGGTTGGCTGGTTTTTATGCTGTCGCCGACCTACAGAGGCCGCTTTTTGAGCAACAGCAAGCAGGCAGGTTACACATTTTCAGCGGTAAAAGGAGCCATCGCCAGCAGCGGTCGCATGGTGGCAGAGCTTCCCAAACTGTGGATGAGCTCGGCTGGTAAAGCACAGGGTAAAGCTGAAGCCTCCTTCACATGGCGTGGCAAAGAACACATTGAAGCCGCTTATGCCACTGGCAAAGGCGTGATTTTTTTGACCCCGCATTTGGGCAGTTTTGAGATGATAGGGCAGGCTTGGGGGCAAGATTTTGGTCCTAATAGCAAGCACAACCGTGGCAATTTCACCGTGCTGTTTCGTCCAGCCCGTAAAGCTTGGATGGCGCAATTGGTCGCTAACTCCCGCAATCGGCCTGGCCTAGCCACTGTGCCTACCAATTTGTCCGGTGTGCGGCAAATGATCAAGGCGCTGCGCAAAGGTGAAGCCGTAGGGCTGCTGCCCGACCAAGTGCCGCCTGATGGTATGGGGCTGTGGACGCCGTTTTTTGGTAAAAGCGCCTACACCATGACGCTGGCTGCGCGGCTTTCAGCCCAAACGGGTGCGACCGTGTTGGTGGGTTTTGGCGAGCGGCTAAGTTTTGGGCGGGGTTATGTTTTGCACATTCACCCTTTAAAACAAGCACTTAGCGCGGATTTGGATATCGCAGTGTTGCAAATGAATGTTGAAATGGAGGCCTTGATACGCCGTTGCCCCACACAGTTTTTGTGGGGTTATGGGCGCTACAAACAACCCAGAAAAGAAGCCGAAACGAAAGAGAAGGCAAAAGAGGTCCTGAAAGAGCTAGCGCAAGAGGTAGCAAAAAAGGTAGCAAAAGAGGTGGCTGAATGAGCGAATTTGGCTCGAAACTGGGCGCTTATCTTGCGATTGGCTTCATGCGTTTGCTGGCCATTTTGCCGCTCAGCTGGGTGCGGGCGCTGGGTTGGCTGCTGGGTTCGTTTCTGTTTTACGTGATTCGCTCGCGTAGGCGCGTCGCTGAAATCAATTTGACGCTATGTTTTCCAGAGCACTCTAGGCAGCAAATACGCTGGCTAGCACGTCAAAACTTCATCTATTTCATGAAAGCTTTGTTGGACCGGGGCTGGCTGTGGCATGGCAGCGCAGCGGTGACGTTGCGACGCTTGAAAATCACGGGTGCGGTTGAGCAGCTTCAAAACGACGAGCCTGTGGTGCTGTTTGTGCCGCATTTTGTCGGGCTGGATGCTGGTAATACCGCGTTTACTCAGCAAATACCGCGCAAACTCATCACCATTTATACCAACCAGTCCAACAAAACGGTGGATGCTTGGATACTCAAGCGCCGCGCCCGCTTTGGCAATATTCGGTTATTCGGCCGTGTTGCTGGCGTTAAAGACATTATTACGGCGCTGCGTTCGGGCGAAATGCTGGGTATCTTGCCCGATATGGGTTTTGGCCCTGAGGAGTCTATTGTTGTTCCTTTTTACGGCATTCCTACCTATACTGTGCCCTCGCTGCATCGATTTTCGCGGCTGGGCAAAGCGAAGCTGGTGCCTGTGCTTAACCGCATGACCGATGATGGATACGAGGTACAAGTATTACCCGCATGGCCAAATTTTCCATCCAACAGCGCTGAAGCAGACACAGCGCTGATGAACAAAGAGCTAGAAAACTATATCAAAACCATGCCTGCCCAATATTTTTGGGTACACAAAAGATTCAAAGACAGGCCGCCGGGTGAAAAGTCAGTTTATTCATAAAAAACTTAGGAAAACAATCATGTTTGTTATTTATTTGATTATTTTGTTGATCGTCGTCGTGTTACTTGCCGCGCAATTTGGTTTGTTGGCAGGCAAGCAGCCCAATCATATTGGTGTGGTGAATGAGCGCCTTAAACCGCCCTCAAAAACTCGGAACAGTGTGAGCAGCCAAGCTGATTTGCATGCAGACCACCTGCAAATGCAGTACGCCAAGATAGAGCCGCTACCGTTTAAAAACAACAATGCTGCAAATTCGATGCAGGTACTGGTGTCCATCTTAAAAACCACGCCTGGCGTGACGATTGTGGACGCCAAACCCGATTACATCTACGCTCATGCCAAGACCAAGGTGCTGAAATTTGTTGACGACGTGGAATTTTGGGTCAATCCTGCAAAAGGCGTGATTGATGTGCGCAGCGCCAGCCGCTTAGGACGCGAAGACTTTGGCGTGAACCGAGCCCGTGTGGAAGCTATTCGTGCTGCTTACATGGCAAATTAATGTCAACACAGCTCAAATATCAATTGAAACAGTCAAAAAAGGCTAAAAATAGGTAAAAAATAGCTATATCCGGCGTATTTGCTGCCTAAGCAGCTATAAAATAAATAGCACAAATAATAAATGTCAATGACTCGATGGTTTTAGAAAGTCTTGCAGATAAGCCGCTACGAGCTGTGGTTGTTCATGAATCACCCAATGTGTGGCGTTCTCGACTTTTCTAAGCGTCAAGTTCGGGATGTAATCGTCCAAGCCCTCGATCAACTCAGGCAGCAGGGCGATATCGTTCATGGCCCAAATCACCAAAGTAGGCAAATCAACAGTCAATAAGCTGTGTGGAATATCCGTGCCAGCTGCCCCTTTGTCGGTTTCAGTGGGTGGGCGCAGGGGCGATGCGCGGTAGTAATTGCAGCCACCCGTCAAACCCGCTCCCCAAACGTCGCGGTATTGCTGTTTCAGGGCAGGCGTTAGCCACGCAAATTCGCCTGTCTCGGCACCCGCATTGGTAAAAAACCCAAATAACAGCTTAAAGTCGTCTTTGGCGAGGGCTTTCTCAAACCCGGGCCGCACCAAGAAATTCATGTAATCGCTGGCGGCTTGTTGTTTGGGATTACTTTTGAGCTCGCGAATGAAGGTGCCCGTGTGCGGCGAGTTGATGATGGTGAGCTTTTTGGTCAAATGCGGCATCTGGTTGGCAAAGCCCCAGGCCACAGCGCCTCCCCAATCGTGCGCGACCAAACATTCGAGTTGCCCGCCCGAATCTGCTGTTTCTATGGCGACCAAGGCTGCAATATCTTGCATCAAAAATTTGACGCGGTAAGCACTCGCTTCTGTGGGAGAGCTTGATTTTTCAAAGCCGCGCAGGTTAGGCGCTATACAGCGGTAGCCGCCATTTTCGGGCTGGGCAAAGTGTTTAAGTAGCGTATCCCACACAAAAGCTGCTTCAGGAAAGCCATGTAGAAACATCAAAACGGGACGACCGCGTGTCCCTGCTGCACGGCAACTCAGGGTGATATCGTGGGGCAGGGTTTGCTGGAAGGTCTCAATTTCTATCATGGCAAAGACGCTGTTTCTGTTGATGTGTAGCTATCTATTTTGCTACTGAAACGCGCTTTTGACGATAGGGTTATCCGGTAGTTTTGGGTAATATTCCCATTGTTGTTCCCGCCGTTTGGTCTGGATGCGCCCATTGCCAAAGTAAATGCGCGACGTCGTCCACGCCTTTTTTCTTCAACGCGGAAAACAAGCGCACTTCACCGCCGCCAGCTTGTAATTTCATGATCGATAGCGCTTTTGCAGCCTCGGTTTTGTTAAGCTTGTCAGACTTGGTCAACACCACCAAAAATTTGAGTCCCTCTTCAATGCGGGGGCGAATCACCTCCAGCAAAATCTCGTCCAGCTCGGTGATGCCGTGGCGCGGGTCGCACATCAGCACGATAGCCGTGAGGTTTTCGCGAGTCATCAAATAGTTAGCCATCACGCGCTGCCAGCGTAGCTTGTCGGCTTTAGGCACGGCCGCATAGCCGTAGCCTGGCAAGTCCGCAAGAATAGCATCTGTCACACCCTGCTTACCAAGCGAGAAGAGGTTGATGCTCTGGGTGCGTCCCGGTTTTTTAGACGCAAAAGCCAGTCTGTGCTGCTGCGTCAAGGTGTTGATGCAGGTAGATTTACCTGCGTTCGAGCGGCCAACGAAGGCAAATTCGGGCAAATTTAGCGCCGGTAAAAAGTCGAGCGAAGGTGCGGTGGTCAAAAATTTGGCCGTGTGCATCCAGCCCATGGCGATTTTTTGGGCTGCGGCATGCATAAGCAAATCGTCTGCTGGCATGCTTTTCGTTGTTAAGGTTGGTGCGGAAACGGTTGGTGAACTAGACATACCCTCTATTAGAACCCAGAACAAGCCTAGCAAGGAGATGTTTAAAAAAATGCGTCCACATACATTTTTTAAGCATGCACATTAATGTTTTATAAATTTATGAATTTATGAATTTAAACTTTAATTGAAATTTAATACTTCTAGAGATAAAAGCTAATTAAATAACTAAATAGTATGCATATTTAAAATAATGTGCTTAAGACTCTGTAACTCCTGTAATGTTATTTTACAAATAAATCAAAACACCATAAGAAAACTTTCAGAATCGATAGCTAAGATAAAAAAACATTCAAATAAAGCTTGATCAATTTAAATGATATTGCTACTGATTTGAAAAATATATAAGTTAGATGAGTTAACTACACATCTAATTTTTAAGCTAACCTATGGGAGATTTTATGAAAAATTCAAATTGCTCAACACTTTTTAAAACCAAAGGTATTAAAAAAATCAGTTCATTATTACTAGCTTTGACTACGGGCACTTTATTAATAGCATGCAGTGAAGGTCCTACTGACCCAAAAGTTGATACCACCGCTTCAGCATCTACGCCTGCACCTGGCGCACCTACGCCTACACCTGCACCGGGTGCACCTACACCTGCACCGGGCACGCCTACGCCTACACCGGGCACGCCTACGCCTACACCAGGTTCCCCTGCGCCTACACCTACACCTGGTACGCCAACGCCTACACCAAGCTCACCTAGTCCATCGCCCAGCACGCCAACTCCAACGCCCAGCACCCCAACGCCTACGCCTACGCCTACGCCTACGCCTACGCCGTCGGCTGGTTCTATTGGCAAAACTCTTTGGGCAAACAACTGTGTATCGTGCCACGGCAGTAATACTGGCAAAGGTGGAAACGCATCAAAGACCTTGGCGGCTATTGCTGCTAACACAGGTGGCATGGGTTTCTTGGCTGGGACCATAAGTGCAAATGAGGCGAATCAAATAGCAACATATGCAGCCAACCCAGGTGCTTATTAAATAATATAAAAAATTTTATAAAAAATGAAAAAAATATTATCCATTCTATTCTTCTGTTTAATATCTTTGTTGGCTATGCCATCGAACGCTATTACCAATGGAGAGCTCGCCCCAAGCTTTGATTTGCCTGGCGAGGGTACTGCAATTAAACTTTCAAACTATAAAGGTAAGTTAATTTACTTAGACTTTTGGGCTTCTTGGTGTGGACCCTGCAAACAATCGTTTCCATGGTTAAACGAAATGCAGTCAAAGTATTCTGCTAAAGGCTTTTCAGTAGTGGCTATCAATGTCGATGCAAACACAGAGGATGCCAAAACGTTTCTAGCAAATTTGCCAGCAAAATTTGTTGTAGCTTATGACTCTAAAGGCTTGACGCCAAAGGCATACGCCATCAAGGGGATGCCAAGCAGCGTATTGATAGACGGAAATGGAAAAGTTATTTATCAGCATACTGGCTTTAGAGATACTGATAAAGCGCAACTTGAGCAAGTTATACAGCAAGCACTTACAAAATGAAATATTCAATTAAAAAATTAATATTTGCTTCAACCTTGATTGCTTGCATCGCAGGTTGCAGTCATTTAAAAACAGTAGAAGTGTGGGAAAAAGCAGATTTAGCGCGTGCAGAAATGACGTTTGAAGCTGATGTCTTAGATGCTAAATTCACGGATCACACCTATTTCAGCAGAGAAGCAGCTTCTGGTGGTTCTGGTGTTGGCGGAGGTGGCTGTGGCTGTAATTAAACAATTTAAATCTAAGGATTCGTTTTCAATGAACCAGGCTAAAGGCGGTGCAGCTTTATTATTGGCGGCCTGTGCTTTGCCAGGCTTAGTGCCAGTAGCACAAGCTGAAGTGATTCCTGACTATGGCACGATAAGCACAAAGCTTCTCTCTTATCATCAAAAACAAGCTGATAAGGAAGTAAGCACCACGGGATCTGTCGTGTCGCCCTCAATGTATATTGCATTGCCAGTTGCCGGAAAGTGGTTAATTGAAGGCTCGATAACCAACGATAAAGTTTCAGGCGCTTCACCCAGATACCATACATCTGGTGCTTCGCAAATGTCTGACCAAAGAACCGCGGGTGATATTAGGATAAAAAGGTACTTTGATCACGCAACAGTTAGTATTGGGGCCGCATATTCAAACGAGCATGATTATCAATCAAATGCTTTTTCAATATCAGGTACTAAATCCTCAGAGGATAATAATACAACCTTGTCAGCCGGCATAGGTTTTAACAATGACAAAATTAATCCAACTAATAAAATAGTTGTTAATGAAAAAAAGAATGGCGTTGAACTTCAATTTGGTGTTACCCAAGTAATTACACCTACAGATATTATTCAGTTGAGCGGAACTTATTCTGACGCTAGTGGTTATTTTTCAGATCCATATAAACCCTTGGACAATAGGCCTAGAAGCAAACAGACAGGCGTACTTTTATCAAGGTGGAATCATTACATCAAGGATGTTGGGGTAACCACAAAATTATCTTACAGATTTTATAATGATACGTTTGGAATTAAAGCGCATACATTGGGTTTAGAACTTGTAAAGCCACTTGGTAATGGTTGGGTTTTAACTCCGAACTTAAGATACTACAGTCAGTCTAAAGCTAGCTTTTATTACGATCCTCCTTTTCCGAATGGGTCTGACTTAACTAAATATTATTCCGCTGACCAGCGTCTTTCAAGCATGGGGGCAATTACTTTAGGTTTGAAAGTTAGCAAAGAGATTACACCAGATTCCAGCGTAGATATTAAATTAGAGTCATATAGGCAAAGCACAGGTTTGTATCTAGGCTCGTCGGGAAGTAAAGGCTTATCAAATTTAAATGCAACTATGGTTCAAATTGGTTATTTACATAAATTTTAATTAATTTTTATTAAACCAATAGTATACGCATGAGTCAAAGGTATTGTGAAATTAAATTTAATGCTTTAGGCGGTCAATGCAGTATTGATATATTAGAAAGTGAAGCTACAGATTTAGTAATCGATTTATCAATCAAAGAGGTTAGACGTATAGAGAAAAAATATTCTCGTTATATATCTACAAGTATCATAAGCCAAATTAATTCAAATGTGGCAGGTGCCTGGATTGATTGCGATGATGAAACTTGTAGCTTATTTGATTATGCCGAACATTTGTACAAAGCTAGTAATGATTTGTTTGATATTACTTCTGGTGTATTAGGAAAAATTTGGAACTTTCAAAATCCAAGTATTCCGAGCGAAAAACAAATAAAAAAAATGCAATCACTAGTTGATTGGCGAAAGTTTGAACGTCGCGGAAATGCAGTTAGGTTTAGCACAAAAGGCATGCAAGTTGACTTGGGTGGTTATGGTAAAGAATATGCCGTTGATAGAGTTGCCACAATTTTATTAGAAAATAAAATTTCATCGGCATTGATAAATTTTGGTGGTGATATGAGGGCAATTGGCTGCAAATTAAATGATTTAGGATGGTCGGTTGGCATTCAAGATCCGAGGGATTTGTTGAGCTGTTATGCCTCAATAGAACTTAAATCAGGTGCGCTTGCAACCAGTGGTGATTACGAGCGGTTTTTTGAAATCGAAGGTCAAAGATATTGTCACATTTTGAATCCTCGTACGGGTATGCCCGTTTCATATTGGCGAAGCGTTACCGTTTTAGCGCCTTTGACCATCGCAGCAGGTGCTGCTGCAACAATTGCCATGTTGCTTGAAGAGCAGGGACATGAATATCTTGAAAACTCCGGATTTGGTTTTTTGGCTACAAACAACCAAGGCGAGATTTTTCAAAATACAAAAAAACTAAATAATTTTAAGTTAAAAAAATGAACACTATTAAAGATCAATTTCTAAAAGTAATAACACTTTTGCTGTTTATATTTTTTACGAATTTAACGCAGGCTAATAATTTTTTAGAGCCAGATGATGCTTTCAAGCTTAGCGCTATTGCAACGCCTGAGAAATCAGTACACTTGAATTGGACTATCGCAAGTGGGTATAGTTTATACAAAGAAAAAATCCATTTATTATTAAATGGTGTCGAAGTTACTAAACAACTACAATTTCCAAATGTAATCACTAAACATGATATAAATTTTAATAGAAAAGTAGATGTTTATCATGAGGCGGATTCAACTACGAAGTGCAACTTTGAATAACTAAGGGTTAAGAGGTGGCTGAGGATGTTTTAGCATCTAAAGCTTCTCAAGACCTGCAAGTCAAAGTTGCCCTATGAATTACAAACACCTCA
>JAAFJF010000025.1 GCA_013298815.1 Polaromonas sp.
GCCCACAAGTTTGGTGATGCCGCCAAAGCGGGGGTCGTATTCTTTGGTTTCTGCCTGTAATAAGGCATTGGCGTTGCTGGTGGCGAAGTAGCCTGCTGGGGTGGTGTAGCTGCTGCCAGCTACCGTTATTGTTTGCGCGGCGTAGGTGGCTGTGGCTGTGCGCGGGGTGGCGGCACTGACAATGGCGCTACCTGTGGCTCCGGCGCAGGGTTGGGTGCTGATGCTGGCTTTGTTGCCATAGCCGTCGTAGCCATAGGTGGTGACCAAGCAGCTATTCGGGCTGTCGGGTTCTATCGTCTCGGTTAGCAGCAAGCCTTGCGCGTTGTATGTGAAGCTGCTGGCGCGCGTGGCGCTTAGGGTTTGTGCGGTTGAGTTTGCTGCACTGAAAAGTGCAGCAAGACTCAGTAAACCAGTGGCTAAGTGGCGCAATACGGGCGATATTGGCAATAGCGAGTATGCAGGTTTTTCCATGATGGGGTTCTTGAGGTGCTTTATCATGGCGCTGTCCAAACATACTGAGAGATCCCTTCAGAGATGTTGTAATCGCCGCCTCCACCATTGGTTGTTGTATAAAAATACATCTGGTTACCCGTGTCATACCAGCGATAGCGGTAAAGCGGTACGACACCGTTTGCAGCATTGTTTTGTTGGGCGTACCAAGCAATGCCTTCATAAGAAAACTGCGGGTAGTTGACCATGCTCGCATTCTCGCCTGCATTAATCACATAAAAATATGTGCTGTTGTTCGTGTTTTTATAGCGCCATACAGGTGACAAGCCGGGAATGGCAGTAGCCGATCCGTGCACGTAAAATGGAATGCCTTCATACACGGCACCCCAATTGTTAATGTGCCAATCACGCTCTGCAACACTTGTCGTATGGAAATATCTTAAGTCATATCGAACGCGATAAACGGGTATTCTTGGTGGTGCAGGCGGTGCTACGGTGCTGAAATCATCAATAGCCGTTGCTGTGCCACCAGGGCCTGTTGCCGTCCAGACACAATGGCTTGGATAACCAACCCAGGCTGCGCTAGCCACACTGGTGCTATTACCACTCAAGGCTTGCGCTCCGTTAGTGGTGTACCCTGTACCTGATGAGGTGCAAACTACGCCTACCGATGTAGCATTACTTGTGTTCCAGACCGTTGTATGGTTTTGACCGGCAACAAGGGGAAGTGGGGTTCTATTCACTGCGATAGTCGGTGCCGGTATGGCCACCGTGGTGAAGTCGTCAACAGCTGTGGCCGTGCCACCGCTACCTGTCGCCGTCCAGACGCAGTGGGTTGGGTAACCCACCCAAGCTGCACTGGTCGCCGTTACGGTATTGCCACTTAGCGCCTGCGCTCCGTTAAACGTATAACCTGTGCCTGTGGATGTGCAAACTTGAGTCACTGATGTCGCATTGGTGGTTGACCAAACGACTGAGTGATTTTGTCCTGCTTTTAGTGGTAATGGCGTTCTTGTCACCGAAATAGTCGGAGTGGGTGCAACTGTCGTCAATGTCTCAACATAAGTCGCTGTGCCGCCTTGCCCTATTGCCGTCCAAGTACATGTGCTGGGGTAGCCAATCCATGCCGTCGATGTCGGGCCAGATGTGCTGCCACTCAAAGCCATGGTTGTTAATGGCGCTGTGTAACCTGTGCCAGAACTTGTACATACATATGTAACAGATGTCGCATTTGTCGTATTCCAAGTAGCACCCGTCGTTCCAGGTGCTCTCATTGGCAAACCATTCAAGCGAGATACGTTGATGGTCGGCAATGGCAAAATAGGGTTACCTGTTGTGATGTTGCTGTCAGTCGCAGTGTTTGTAACTGTTGATTTCTTCAAGCGCCCCAATACCCAGTTTGTGGTGTTAGCGGGAAAGTATTCATTCACCGTGTTGACAGTTTTAACAATCAAGCCAAGACTTGTCGTCGCTGTGATCTGTGTAGGATTGCCATATAGCTGGCTATCACCAGCCGTGAGATTGTATTGATAGCTTGTGGTTACTACTGGGAATGCAGTGCCATTTAAGTCCCATGACTCATCAACCGAAAGACTGGTATATGGAAAATACAAAGTACCAGGCGGATTGACCGCAGGAAACACTGCACATGCAGCTTGTGTAAGAGGAATTTTGCAACCTGGGGTAACAGTAGAACGCTTAAGCAAGCCGCCATTGCCTGACCCGGCTAGCCGCGTTTCACTTGATTTGAGCATACCCACGTATGGCCATGTTTGGTGAAATACAGACATCGTCTCAATATTGGTACTTAAGTCTTTTGAACCCATCCAACGGAAACCCAAGAAGCCACGGCCTGTTGTTTGGTCAGACTTCAAACCACCATAGGTATAAGTGGTTAAGCTGGTGCCACCAAGACCAGTGTCGGTAGCAACTTGCTTAACAACCCGCATCGGGAACTGAATGTCTTTTTGTGGAAAAACAGCTGCTGAAGCGGTTGCTCTGTCGCTTGTATAAAGTGCAGGCGTAGTTGGTTGGTTAATGGAAGCGTATGTAGACGCTTGTTTCAGACCCGTTGATCCAGTGACGGTTTTGAGGTTGTCAAAATCGCCACGCGAGAATGATGTAGTGTGATGCGTCGTACCATTTTGTGTCCAATACACTTGGCGGCCATCACCATACAAGTCACCCATGTCCCAACCGTCAGAGCCAAGTCCGTGACCAGCATAAGTGAAACTTTCAATTGTGCCGTCTTGGTTCAATCGATTTACATAATGAGTGGAACCATTTCGTGTCCAGAAAACTTGTCGACCATCACCAAACAAATCAGCCAATCGCCAATCATCGCCATTCTTAGCAAAGCCAGTCCACGACCACTGTTGATAGCTTCCATCTTTATTCATTCGGACAGCACGATGAGTCGTACCGTTAATTTGCCAATAAACTTTATGGCCATCGCCAAAAATGTCTGCAAAAGTCCAAGGTATCAAATCACCATCATTGAAATTAGGAAATGTGCGCGTTAAATGTGTTCCGTCTTTGTTCAACTGCGTGACTACATTGGTATTTGAATAGTCACCAGTTCTAGACCAAATCACTGGATGACCGTCACCATAAGCATCAACCAAACTGCCTCCAGCATGGATAGCATCCACACCCAAATTGGCGTTTAAACCAAGTGCGTCTTTTAGATCCCAATCTGTCCGTGTGACTGTGTTGTTTGTATTAAATCGAATGGCAGAATGAATCCCCCAATAAGGCCCACAACGTTGCCAGAACATTTGGCGACCATCTCCAAACAAATCATGCACACCATTCAACATGGAGTCGTAAGCATCATAAGGTGGAGGCTGAGGACAACCATCCATCCCAGTATTAGGCCAAGTCCAACTTTCAGATGTCTCATCTACTTTGAATCTTGTCGCGTAATGGTTATCGCCAGTCCGCGTGTAATACACAGGCTTACCATCCCCAAATATATCTAGCCATTTGTAACCATTACCCCCTCTGCCATGCCCAGACCATTGAAAGTTTTGCTTGTTCCCATTTTCATCTAAGCGCGTCGCATTGTGAGTAAACCCAGATTGAGTCCAATACACTGGCCGGCCATCGCCGAATATGTCTACTATCTCCCAGTCACCTTGACTGCCTACGCCATGACCACCTGACCACACCCAGTCCTGTTTTCCCCCATCTGCATTAATACGCGTCGCAAAATGATCGCCAGCGCTATTGTGCGTGTAATACACTGGTCGACCATCGCCAAATAAGTCAACTAACTTTTTACCCTTATCGCCAATACCATGCCCTGCTGTATTTCTATTTACAACAGTAACATCTGCATCGTTGTAAGCAAACGCCAATGGCTTGAGACAGCTTGTCGCCAGACCATCACATTCATCAATCTTAGTTAAACGCGAGCGTTTTGTTGAAGGGCTTAACTCATATGTAAGGTTATAGTTTTTGACAGCAGTAGTGCCAATTTTGGTAGTGATTTTTGAAATTCGTGAGGATTCAACTAATTTTTGATTGCCGATATATGAATTGGTGACATCTGGTCGAGTTGCGTAGACAATTAAGACACTGCGATTTGCCGCAGTACCAGTTACCGTATTACCTCCGTAGGTAATAATTTCTGGCAAATGGGTTGTACGATCAGCACTGTTAAGGTAGCTGATGGTCATAGTGTTCCCATTGACATCGGTCACTCGATTCAGCGACCACTGACGTGCAGTTGTGTAGCCGCTTCCGATTACACGTGAGTCAACAGTATTACCAAACTCCATGATTTGGCCGCTTTTGGTCCAAGCTTTGAACCAAGTTGAACCACTGCCTGAACGGCCGTAAGAAATGATTTTGCTGAATTTATCGTTTTCAGTACGATACTCGGCGCCGTCTTGCGCGTAAGCACCTGCTACCAACATCAACTTCTGACCCTCAAGACAGTACCTGTCGTTGTCGTCCAAATTAACAATTCCACGCACGCCCTCTTGCGCTAATGTTTGTTCGCAACGGGTGATGACTGACAATCCACCCAAACTCCAACCCACCCCAGCCAATCCATGCCCATCTTGGCTGTTGTAATTCAAGCTCAACTGAGGCTGCATACCTGTGACACCAGGCGGCACTTGAATCGGCAGGGCATACGTTGCCGCTCCGTTTTGATTCACAGAGAATTGACCTGCCACACTTCCTGCTAATAGTGTCTGTGCCAATGTAGTGCTGCTTAAGCTCAAAAATAAGCTAGCAAACACCCACACAAAAACGGAGTTAAAACCTGAGAAGCGTTGTTTAAAAGTAGTCATTCGTGTCTTTGTTAACTTTTTTATGCCTCATAACCCCACAAACAGCGCCATCAAATCGCTATAGCAGTTACTTAAGTTATAAAACTGGCTCGAAGTTTAAAAGACAAAACTATTGACTTTCGTTTAAGTTCCCTGAAATTTACAATCAGTTTCAACAAAACCTTAAAAGCGATTTAGCTCCCTCTCAATTTACATAAGCCATATACATGCGAACATATAAACTGAAGGCAATATAGCACTTAAGTACTCACTTTCTTAATCTTGAGGATGTACAACAACATCAATTGCGTCAAAAGCAAGTAGCCAGAGTCGTCATGCTATGATATTAAGAGCGCCGTACTGTGACTAAATATGATTTCTAACCGAGCCAATGTGACTAACACAAGCTCTACTATTCAAGCCTAAAAAGTGACATCTTTAGGGCATTGACACATCATTGCAAAGCAATACCCCTGTGCTGGATCAGGCGCAAGTTGCTTGCCATCGTAGTAGTCTTTTACGCTAAGGCGCTGATTCGCGAGGACATTTGGCATATTTAAAATTCCCCATTGCTGCTCGATGCTGAATCCAGCAGCCTTCAGTAAAACGACTAACTCATCTGGCGTATATTCACGTTTGTGGTCAGGATCTATATATCGATCTTCGCCGGTTTCAAAGCGTGTTATTGAGCGATTTGGCGTGTCAAAACAAAATCTACCGCCAGGTGCTAAGTGGTTTTTAATCCACAACAGCACATTCGGTAATTTATCTTCATAAATATGTTCCACCACTTGACCCATATAAATCATGTCAAATAATTGATCGTGTAGCTCTTCGTTTTGCAAAATATCTTCTGCATAGCCGTGGATGTATTGCACCTGCACCCCATGGAAGGTTGCGGGTGTTTGCTTGCGAATAATTAGGAGTTCCCCAAAATTGCTCATTGGGTGGTTTGTCGAAAATAATCAGTTTTTCGGGTTTATGCGCAAAACCGAGCTCTATTAACGCACCTTCAGGCACGGTCGGGCTGCTACCACCAATATCCAGCACACGTTTGGCGGCAGGTAGCTGCCCAGCCCATGCCATACGCGCACCATGCAACTGCTGAGTGGGCGTGCGCTTGATGTAAGGCTGCTTAAATTCGGCAGACTTCATCAGCCGCAGAATCAAACCTAAGGCTGAAAAATTGCCTTTGGCAATGCGGTCTGAGCAGCTTTGCGCGCCCAAATCATCAATTTTTCGGTTCAAAATAAATCGATAAATCAACTCACTTTGCTGCATGGGAGCGGCCTTCTCCATTTTTAGCAAACTGAGCATCGACATCGTGCGGCGTAAGCGCTCAAGTCTACTGATACTGTCAAAACTGATCAAAAATTCGTCAGACAGCACAATGAAATTGAGCTGCTTGCATCGTGAATACTCACCCGCTTCAATCACACTTGTCCAAGTGGCTTTGCCTGCTGGGTCAATAGATCGGTTGAGTAGCAACTGATAAATAGCCTCAACAGTTTGTAAGGGGTTAAGTTTTTTGTAGTTTAGGCGTGGAAAAATCATGATGCCACCATCATACTTTTTTTAGATAACCATTGTGTTCAGGGCTGATGAAACTTAAAAAAATCTAACGGGAATTGCTTTGCAACGTATTCACCGCCTTTTCTTGATAAATGTCCATCGTCATAGCCGATTAAATCTTCTGGTTCGTCCCCCACCCTTGTGAGGCAGCCGCTCTTATCGCAGAGAATTTTCAATAAAGAAACGTATGAAATTCCTTTTTCTTGCGCCAATTGACTTAATTGCTGATCAAGCGCTGAGCTAACAGTTACGCCCTCAGAAAGCCTATTTGCCAATCGATGAGTTGATTTGTCACGCAACGCAGATGATACCAAAACGTCTTGAAGGCCTGGATGCCACTCTGGCGGTGGTCCTATGATGTAAATTTGTCTGACTCCGTTGTTTTTTAAGTAATCAACTGTCGCAGATATGCTGAGCATGTACTTATCTGACTGATAAGTCCAATGATCCCATCGCGCCATTAACACGACTTGATCATATTTTTCAGTTTTGATGGTCTCTATCACACGTGCATTTTGAGGTTTACAGTGATTAACTGCCGTTCGCTCAACTTCCAGCAGGGGTGGACAGCCAGCTTTTGCCATCAAATAAACATTGGCATGAGGTAAGGCTACTTTGTTGATGCCTGCATAGATTGCCCATGCGTATGAATCACCCCATAGCAAAATGGATTTATTTGTATTGCCTAAGTTCCGAAAACAATGACGGGGATTTTGTATATCTTTATCGGAGTTTTGAATCAAGCATTCGTAGTTGGAGTTGTTATAGTAATCGTTCGAGAAAGTTGCTATTTTCTGCAAGGCAGGCGGCATTCTAAAACTCAAGCCTTCTCGCTTATAAATATTGAAGCCCAAATAACCGATTGTTATCATAAGTAACCATAAAAATAAAGCCTTACGCCTTCCTCCCAACTTACCAAAACGTATGGGACGTTCGATCAACCGATATGTCAACCAGGCTAGTGCAATGCTGATGGCAATCATCAGCATTAGTAATTGGTTAGTTGGTTGTTGAGTAGAACTTTGCTTCGCAAAAACCAATATCGGCCAATGCCACAAATACAGTGGAAAACTGATAAAACCTACCCAAACTAGCAAGCGATTGGATAGAACAACACGATTAAACCAAGCATTTGGACCTGCTGAAATGATCAGATAAGCTGATAACGTGGGGAACAAGGCCCAAAAACCAGGGAAACGGCGTTCTGGGTGGATGAACACCAAGCCTACGACAAGTAAACTCAAACCTAGCCATACTGACAGATTGCTATGTCGGTGCTCCATTGTGACTAGTTTGTTTAAATTCACATACGCCAGTACAGAGCCTATTAATAGCTCCCAAAACCGGGAGGCTGGTGAAAAGAATGCAGAAACAGTGTTGGACCGAATAATAACCAGATTCGCGACAAAAGAAATAACCAAGAGAACAATACAAAGCTTAAGTAAATTGATCTTTCTCTTCCAAGCCAACCATGCGATCAAGGGCCAAAATATATAGTATTGTTCTTCAATGCCTAGGGACCACAGATGCAAAAGTGGCTTGAGTTTAGAGTCACCATCAAAATAACCAGATTCATTCCAAAAGGCGAAATTGGATACAAAAGCAGCACCTGCAAGGGTATGCTTACCCAACTGTTTGTAGTCTGCTGGCAAGAGTGAAAACCAGCCGTAGACCAAACAAGCAAGCAAAACTAGAATAAGTGCTGGGAAAATGCGCTTTATACGACGCACGTAAAAGTCTGAAAAGCTAAACGTACCATTCTCTAGATTTTGGAAAATAATAGTACTGATCAGAAATCCAGAAATCACAAAAAACAAATCTACCCCGATGAAACCGCTCGGCAAAATCTGGGGAAAGGCGTGATGTATAACTACCAATAAAACAGCAATTGCGCGTAATCCGTCAATATCTGGGCGGTAACTGGGATGCAATGGAGGCATGCGAATATTTAGTGCTTTGAAAAAACTATAGAAATGAACTCGATGTGAGTTTTCTTAGCAACTTTAACATAGCTATTCTGCAATTTTGAAGTTACGTCGCTTACTAACTGCTGTGCCAGCTTGGAAATATGTCATCAGGGCAGTGTCTCATCATTGTTTAGTAGCGCGTGATGAAAAAAAAATTCTGCTTTGCGGACGCTCGCTCAAAATATACCCATGTTCACTCAGCGACTAATCAATATCCCCCTGTGCGATTTCATCACAGTTCAGATAACAGCTTGAGATGCTTAATGCCTTGAAAGCTCATATCTAAACGCCGACAACGTCATCTAATGCTTCATTTTCCAGAATTTAAAAGATATTAAACAATGTCAAATGGCATCACATATCATTGCAAAATATCATATAAGTTGATTTTTCATAGAATATGATAAAGTATATGTTATGACAAAAGCTTCAGATGCCATCAACCTCATGCCAAACGTAGCTTCAAAAGCATTGCATGCTTTGGGTGCAGATCTTGCCATCGCGCGACAGCGGCGCAAAGAATCCCTTAAAAGCTGGGCACTGCGCGTGGGGGTATCGGTGCCTACATTGATACGCATGGAAAAGGGTGACCCCAGCGTGAGCATGGGAGTTTATGCCACTGCGCTGTGGCTGATGGGGCGACACAGGGCTTTGGCAGAGTTGGCGAGTCCGAAAGAGGATTTGGGCGCACTAGTGATGGAAATTAAGAAAGCAACATCTCGTCATGCGTCCTCTCGCAAAGTTTCCTTGCAAGTGGCGGTAGTTAATGAACGATCTGTTTGAGGTCTAGCCCTATGAATGCAACCAATTTCATTCCGCAAGACACGATGTACCTGTGGTGGCTGGGGGCCCCCGAAACGCCACAATTGATTGGAGATATTCGTCTTGCGGATCGCAATCGCAAAGTCTCGTTGAGTTATGACGCTGCTTGGTTGAACGATGGTTTTGCGCTTAGTGAAGATTTGCCGCTTTTGCCTGACGAATTCATACCCTCTGACAAAGATTGCGCATCAGGTGCGGTGGATGATGCTCGACCAGATCGCTGGGGTGAGCGTGTGATTCGTCTTTTTGAAAAGACGAGTCGTTTATCGTTGATGGAGTATTTGTATTTTGCTGGCGATGATCGCACGGGCGCATTAGGCGTTTCCACATCACGTGTAGCTTATACGCCCCACCCCATCAGCACCAGGCCTAACTTTGCTGGGCTGGATGCGATGGCTGAAGTGGTTCGCAAAGTACTGGCCAATGAAGCTGTTGACGCTTTGCAGCAGCGATTACTACGTCCCGGTGCATCTTTGGGCGGGGCTAGACCAAAATCATTGATGCAGATAGATGGATTGCAATGGATAGTTAAATTCTCAGAAGGCGAGTCTTTAGACACACCGCTGATTGAGCACGCGACCATGACTTTGGCTAAAACTTGCGGCATTCAATGCGCTGAAACGCGAGCATTGGGTATTCAAAACGCAGGCACAGATGCTAGACATGCAGTCGCCGTTTGCAGATTTGATCGTGTGTTTGATCAAAGACTACATGTTGTCTCCGCCAATGTTGCCCTCAAAGCGGCGGGTGATGAGCTTGGCTATCCTGAATTATCGCAATTGCTGCGCCGTTTAGCACCGCCTGAACTTGTGAAGCAGCAGCAAGAAGAGCTTTTCAGGCGAATGGTTTTTAATATTTTGATGGACAACACCGATGACCATGAAAAAAACCATGCTTTATTGCGTTCAATGAATGGCAGCTATGCGCTGTCACCCGCGTATGACATCGTTCCTAGCGTGCAGGGTTTACGTTACCAGCAGATGCGTGTGGGTCAATATGGCAGTGAGTCCACGCTTGAAAACGCCTTATCCGACTCTAGGCAATTTAGCCTGCCGCTGAAACAAGCCAAGACCATCGTCAAAGACATCTGCCTCATTGTTGCGAATTGGCATGCGCACTTTACATCTATGGGCGTGGTGTCGCGCGATATTGACGAACTCAGTCAATATCTTGATGGTGATTTTCTGATGCTGCAACGGCAACGGGTTCTTCAAAGCTGATATTTTGCGCCTCAATCATCCGATCAATATTCCCCATAGCCTTATCCAGCCGAGATTTCCGCTTTTCAATCGGTACGGTGTGCATCACAGTTTTGCCATAAACCATGCTGATGAACCGCCCTCTTCCGTCACCATGTCCCAAGAAATTAGCAGCCAAAGCCATGGCTTCGCTGCGGTTGCATCCTTCATCTCGCAGTTCAATGACTTTATCCACGCAATACGCATATCGAAGTGAATGCGGTGCATATTTTCCGACCAAGCCGACTTCTGTCGCTAACCGATGGTATTTTTGCGTTGCGGAGTCAATCCCGTGTTTACCGCAAACGATCAAATATCCGCCGTTTGCTCGCATGAATTCCAGCGCTTCACGAATGACAATCAACGTCTCTAATGCCTTGCTTTGAATAATCTCAGTGAATCTTTTACGTTTTCCTTTTGTGCCACGATTGATGGGAACTTTTTGAGCCTCAATCGCTTCAACCGCTTGAACTGCGTATTTCTCTAAGTCTTTAACACTCATCAACGACTCTAAACCACGATGACCAAGCAGACGTTGCAGTTTGAGCACAAGCACAAATCCTGGTTCGGGCTCTTCCAAATTTATAGCACGCTCTATAACGGCTTTAAAGAAATCGTCTGGTATCGGCAATTTCGTGCCCGCTCTGTTGCGAGCTTGCAGCCCAACGGTTTTGGCGGAAATACCCTCTAAGACTGACTCGCGGCGCAAAATTTTCATCACTTTAAGGATGGCTGATAACCTGTTGTGCTGTGTCGGGACTTTGATACCCTGGTTCTGCAGTGCTTTGAAGTACTCCTGTAGCATCAATAAAGTCACCTCGCTGATTGAGTTAAAAAGGTAACCGTTCTTGAAGCACCATGCGATGAAGTTCTTGCAAATAATCGCGCGCTGCTCTTTAGTTTTTCGCGCGCCTCCGATTTTGCTGATAGCTACGACGACCGAGTGGATTGCCTCAGTTTTACGACTCATGATGAAACTCCTAAAAATAAAAAATGACATAAAAGTACAGACGTGCTTCGACATTGGCTGTAAAACCTGCGCGCGCCTACAGCCATGGGCTACGCTGCGTTTTCTGATGACATCGGTTAAAAGATGACAGTTTTAATCGAGCTAAATTTGGAAAGTTTTAAGCTGCTTTACCCGGGAAGTTTGGGTTAGTTGAGGTGATAAGTCCGCGCAGTGCGGGCACATCCTCGGGTCAAGCTTTGATTTCATAAAAATGTTCACGAAGGCCAATTTGGCATAGGTGTCATATTTTTTTATTGTCTTATTGAAACCACGTAAGTAATTGATTTTCAATGACTTATTTTTCATTTTTAGTGGCGTATTTTCTGTACGTCACTATTTTTTTGTCACTCACTTCGTCGCTAAAGTGGAAGCGTAAAGTTTTGACTTAGTTTGCTGTTTTCTACCAAGTTTTGTTTGAACATGATGGGGGCGTCTTGTGAACGAGATTACTGTGCTTCGATCTTGTGGATCTACTGTTTGCAGGGTTTAAAAGTTCATCGTTCCGTTGGTAACGGCATCTTTGAAAAACGATGGGTATACAGACTCTGTGTTGAAACTGCATGCCCATCGCCAACCGAAATGGTTCTGGGAAGACTTGCGAAAGTCCTAGCTGTTAGCCTTGGCTTTTTTGGCCAATTTCAGTTCTACTTTCTGGTCACGAATGGCGACTATTGAGTTCCAATATTGCAGTATCGTGGCATCAGTTGGTATTTCTAAATTGTTCATCTTGGCAAACTCATTAACAGCGGTTCGCAAACAAAAACGTGTTCCAGATCCACACCATTTTTTTGGCTTTGTCAGGTTTCCGTTGTTCTGCAAATCGTAACTCAATGAGTTGCTAATGTGACAAACAAGTAACAGCTCCGCGCGGGTGACCAAAAATTCCATATGGAACTCCAAGTTTTAAGCGTGGTTGTTATGCGCGGCGCAGACGCGCAGGCAGGCGATTAGCTGCAGTGAAGCAGCATAAGTTCTTGCGCGACTATTTGAGTGAATCAAAAAGTCAAATATGCATACACGCATTTCCATACAGTCAGACTTGCCAGTCAAAACAGCATGGGCTGCCACCCTGTATATGCAAACTTACGACCAAAAGATTTAGCCGTGTTTAAACAAGCAACGATTTCTGCGTCACTTGCTACCTCTGCTCAATAAGCAGAGGAATATTTTCCAATTACCAAATTTCATTTAAAACAACCAGAAGGCTGAGTTTGCCCGAAGGCTTCCGCTTGCGCGAGATTTAATTGTATGACCTGAATTCATCAATTGCAAGACTAATATTTGCAGCGTAACAACTATTTTTCACCCAAACGCCTATGGATGTCCATGGACAAATGACAAGTTGCATTTTGGCTACAAGCAGTTTTCACAAGAGATAAAACTCATCCATTTTGGGCACGATAGTCATCACTGCAAAGTCAAAACGCGCTGAACCTCTCAAGCAGTTTTCAAATCTCAACGCTCCGCAGCTTCGCAGCCTTCTAGTTGAGCATTTGACTAAGCAGAAACTGGGGCTGTATTGGGAAAGTAACGCTATCGAGCGCGACGACTCCCTCAATGCAAACGTCTTACTGCCACGCCTCGTCTCCGAATTCAGCCACACGCAAGAAGGTACGCATTATCATCAAAATTTGATCATCGAAGGCGAGAATTTCGACAATTGCGCCTGTTGCGTGCCACTCATGCCCCCGCGCTCGTTTGCAAGGGCTGCAAATTGGACTGGTGGTGGACGAAGCCATATAGCCTTGGACAAAGGCACCAAATTTGGCAAGTTTGCCCATTGGGCTGAAGGCTGATTACATCATCATGGCTACCGCCACGCCAAAAGACGAGCGCTTGAACGAGTTTTTGGTGCATGCGGGCTACAACGCCCAAGTGAGCTTTGCCGTGAGCCGCGACGAGATGGTACAAGCCCGTTTGAACAAAAAGTACATCGAAACCGTGGTTTACAACTTGGGAGAAACCATTGCACACATCACCGACATGCGGCGCACGGTGCTGCGGCAAAGCTGGCGGCGCAACCTCAAAATCAAGCAAAACTCGGCTGCTGCAGGCATCAATTTGGAACCCCTGTTGTTGGTGCAAGTTGCCAACGGTGACAAAACCGTGGATGAAGCGGCTGACGACCTAATGCGCCAGTGCGGTGTGCCCGCAGACGCCATTGGCCGCCATAGCTCCGATGAGCCAGACCCAGTGATGATGGCTGCTATTGCCAATAACACTAGTTACGAGGTACTAATCTTCAAACAATCCGCCGGCACAGGCTTTTACGCACCCCGCGCTTTTGTATTGGCCAGCACCAAGCCGGGGAACGATGCCGACTTTGCCATGCAGTTTATTGGCCGCGTCATGCGTATGTCTCGCTGGTGCGCGATGCCTTTGGCAAACCCAAGGCAATCCCAGCGGATTTGAACACCGCCTATGTTTACCTAGGCAAAGCACAGGCACAGGCAGGCTTTGAAGCTGCTGTGAAAGCGTCCACGGATGTTAAAAACCTGCTTGAAGGGCCAAACCGAGAAATTTGTGACGAGGCAAACCGTATCGGAAGCGGTGGTTTATACAAACCGGCCTGACGACCAATATCCAATTGCTTTTGACATGCCAGAACCGGCGTACCCAGAAGTCAAAAGTCTGCCTATCGCCGAAGCAGCGGCTACTGGTTTGGGGCTAGAGGGGTCGTTATTCAACAATGGCATGCGCTCGGACGTCATCACAGTGGCAGACGATGCCTGGGGTAGCCATCAAAGCAGCGATAAACCGCATTAAGGAAATTGAGCGCCACAACGAGCTGACCACAGGCTGAGGAGGAAGATTACAAAATCATCGTGCAGGTGCTGGCCAGCCGTTTGCTAAGCGCTATTAACGATCAAGCTGACAACTTGCCCGATGCATCACAACCTAATGAGACTGAACGCACCCGCCTGTCGCGGGACGCCGCACACTGGGTGATTCGCAAGTGTGAGCAAGAGTTGCCCGAGTCTATGTTCAGTGAAATCGCCAAGCGTGCCAAGCTTGTGAATGCCAAGCCGTTGCCTGATGTGATGGTTTTCCCGAGCAGCATCATGCTGGAAACATCATCTAAAAACATCTACGGCGTGTTACCGCCTACAAATGCGGATGGCGAGCTAGTATCCCAGCGGATGCTGATGGACGACCGTACGTGGTTGGCAGACAAAAACTACACGTTTGAAGGCAATCCATATTCACAAGGTCACTTTGACGGTGCTTGGTTTGGCAACAGCTTGGAAAACCGCTTCTCCAAAGCCTTGGATCGCGCCAACTTTGTGGTTTGGTGGCACCGCAACCCAAGCAACAAACCGTATGCCGTGCGTGTGGTGCGAGCCGAGCATGACAACTATTTCTACCCAGATTTTGTGGTTTGCGTGAAGCACAACCCTGCCGATGAACCCATGCAACGCCTGTTGGAGACTGAAGAAGACACCAAAGACGCATCGCGAAAATCGCAACATTCACCGGAAAACTACGGGAAAGTGCTGTTTTTGACACCTGATGGTAAGGAGCGGATGCGTTGGGTGAATGATGATGGCAGCTTGGGCGATGTGCTGGATTTTGAGGATATGGAGAGCGTGTTGGACAAGCTGGCGAAGACCAGACCTGTGGCGCAGGTTTAGGTATTTTGCTAATAATTTGTATTTTTTGACTGCAAACGCTTGTTTGACCTCGTTTTCCGAATTTCAAACTTGCGCGAAGGGTTGGACATGAGATTCTAAATGCAGCACTTCAATCATCGTTTTGTATGGTTGGTGTTTTATTTGGGTCTTATATGAAAACTGTAAATTTATCGATTTCTCACGCTGCGACTGGGCGTTGCGTCCCCTACATGCCGACAGCCGTCAGCTATGCTTTGGTTCGTACGCAGTCACTCGCCGAATGCTTGGCTGCAAGCTCTGTCGACTACGCAAACTTATCCCGAACCCAATTCGACTGTGTTGCTATGAAACGGGACGAGTTGCTCATCAAATCCCGGGAATGCGCCCAAGCAATCGAGACTTTGCTACAAGAAAGCACGGTCAACATGGCCACCATGTTTAACCATCTTGCTAACATCCACATGCTTGAGGGCAAGGTTCTGGAGGAGACATCCATACAGAAAAACCGCCCACAAGATACCTATCAGCGCGATAAAGTCAGAAAGCTGGAAGGATTTTTGCAGACTGATCTGACCCAGGTCCAGGTCTTGGCAGCAGGTGTTGGACTGAACCAAGCTGATTATTTTATTGATGGTGCTATTAAAGCTGAACTGCTACTGGAAGCTTGCATGAACCGCGTTGAGGATTTGCGACAACGCCTGGAAAATAACGACCGTGAATTGATTTCACTTTTTGTTCAAGTTCAGAAAGACACTCTTTTGGGCGCAGTCGCTTCGTCACTTCAAACCATTTGCGAATGGGGTCTGAACAATCAAATCACGATCGATCCGACACCACTGGCTCAAGAAAATGTCTTGCTAGCCATGGCAAGCTGCATGGATTTACCGTTCAGTGGCACTTGGCCTGCGTCGGTGGCCATCCAGCAGCAAGTCACTAATTTAGGTGGTAAGACGGATGGAGGTGCACAATGAATTATTCACTCTTTACTGAGATGTTTCCTTGGGTTGAGCCTATAGGGCAATTTTTTGCAGCTGTTTTTTTGATCCTGCTTTTCGCTGTCTCAATACCTGTGTTTGAAAGCCGGATTTGGAGCAAGCAAAAAAAGGCTTTGGAAGGTTGGCGATTTGATGATGCTTACACGCTGGAGGTATTACAGAAGTACCCGCACTTGACAGAAAACGACGTATCCGAAGCTTTTGAGCAATTGAGGCTGTATTTCCAGATTTGTTGGAGATTTGAGAAGCGATTGATTGCCATGCCTTCGAGGCTAGTTGATACCTGTTGGCATCTGTTTATTCTCGATACGCGGAACTACGCACAGTTTTGTGAGTTAGCTTTTGGGCGGTTTTTGCATCACGAGCCGCCAAATGGAATTGAATTACAAAAAATGCCTGCTGATGCCCGCAATCAACGGCAAATGCTAGCGAATGCGAGGGCTTATCAAGGTGCTGTCTGCCAAGGCGCTCATGACCGTTTGGCAGTACCGGCATTGTTTTCGATGGACGAGCGACTTCGGATTGACGATGGGTTTTGCTATTCGGCGGAGTTTTTGGGAAATCTTGCAACGTTTGACGTTAAGAAGGCTGAAGCAAGTCTTTCTAAGTCTGAGAGTGCTGCGGATGGATCGGGGGCAGCTTGCGGGGATGGAGGAGCTTGTGGGTGTGGTGGATCGGTTTGAATGAATCTTAACGAGAGTACGAACACCTTTTTAAACAAAATTTAAAAGTGGTTTTTCATACTTTTTTCATACCTTGGTGTTTTTGGATGTGAAATAAAAGCCACCCAAAAACCAAAAAGCCTGTAAGCCCTTGATTTATAAGGATTTACAAGCTTAAAAAATTGGTAGGCACGATTGGACTCGAACCAACGACCCCTACCATGTCAAGGTAGTGCTCTAACCAGCTGAGCTACGCGCCTAAAAGTCTGTTCGACTATGCGAATTATAGCAGGCTAAAGCGTACTTTCTCTCTTCGCGGGACGGTTTTATTGTTATCTTTGTCGCAGCTCCTGTTGAGCTACCTATTTGCTTATCTTCTACGCGCTGAGCGAACGCCCTGCACTTCTAGCACTTGGCTGAGTACCTTGTTCAAACGCGCTGAATTAGTCACTTCCACCGTGAACGTCATGACCGCAGTGTCGCCACCACTGCTGCGGTGCGACTGTGTGTTGGCGGCGATGACGTTGAGCTTGTCTTTTGAGAACACCTCCAAAATCGCTTTAAGCAAGCCTTGGCTGTCGGCCGCTTCAATCACGACGTCAACGGGGTAAACCTCGTTACCATAACTGTTACTGTTACTGTTACTGCTGCCATTGGAAACGGTTCGCGGATTAGCCGACTTCTCTTTCGCCCAAGCCACATCAATCACGCGGCCTTCGTCGTTCGCTTCATTGCGTGCCACCAAGGCTTGAAAGTTGCTGCAGCTCTGGCGGTGAATGCTGACGCCCTTGCCCCGCGTGACATAGCCGCCAATGGCGTCGCCAGGCGCGGGTTTGCAACATTTGGCGAGTTGGGTCAAGAGTGAATCAACACCGACAACCAAAACACCGCCTATGGGTGTCTTTTCCGCTTTGGCTCGCTTATGAAGTAGCTCTTCGGTGCTTAATTCGGGTGCTGGCGGTTTGAAGAAAGCCTCAATGGTGCGCAAAGAGTATTCGTCTTTTCCGACTACTTCAAACAAGTCATCAGCCGATTTGAAGCCGAGTTGCACGGCTAAGTCAACCAGTTTGATGGCTGTTTTGCCCTCGCGCTGAAGCAGTTTTTCAACCGCTTCGCGTCCACGCGCTATGGTTTCCATCATTGCCAAGGCATTGAACCATGCCCGCACTTTAGATTTAGCGCGACTGCTTGTTAAATAGCCAAGCTCAACATTGAGCCAGTCCCGCGACGGGCCGCCTTCTTTGGCGGCATTGATTTCGACCGTTTGGCCATTTTTAAGCGGCGTGTTGAGTGGCACCATGACGCCATCTAATTTGGCACCACGGCAACGGTGGCCTAGGTCGGTGTGCAAGGTATAAGCAAAATCAACAGCCGTTGCGCCCTGCGGCAATTCGACCACAGCGGCTTCAGGCGTGAGCACATAAATCCGGTCGCTCAAAATGGCAGCAGATTCTTGGCTTATATCGCTTTGTTCCGACTGGGTTAAATCGCGCTCCCAAGCCAGCAGTTGGCGTAGCACGGCGATTTTGGCGTCGTAGCTGCCCGTTGCTGACACGCCAGCATAGCCTTTGGCGCCAGCTTCTTTGTAAACCCAGTGCGCTGCCACGCCATGTTCGGCTTTGTCGTGCATGCTTTGGGTGCGGATTTGCACCTCAATGGCTTGGCCAGATGCATCGCGCACAACGGTGTGCAGCGACTGATAGCCGTTGGCTTTTGGCTTGGCAATGTAATCGTCAAACTCATCACTGATGGGTGAAAATTGGGCATGCACCCAACTGAGAGCACCATAGCAATCGTCAATCTCCGCAACAATCACGCGCAAAGCACGAATGTCAAACACTTGATCAAAACCCAAGTCTTTACCACGCATTTTTTTGACGATGCTGTAAATATGCTTGGGGCGGCCTTGCACCTCAGCTTTGATGCCCTGCTTGGCTAAATCAGTTTGGAGTTGCTCGCGAAGCTGCTCGACGTAGTCTTCACGCAAGGTGCGTTTCTCGTCGAGCAAACGGGCCGTTTCTTTGTAGGTTTGCGGCTCAAGAAATCGGAAAGACAAGTCTTCCATTTCCCACTTAATCTGCCAAATGCCCAAACGGTTTGCTAAGGGCGCAAATACTTGCAGCGACTCGCGCGCCATGCTCTCAGATACATCCGCCTTGGTTGCAGCAAAATAGCGTAACGATTGCAAGCGTGAAGCCAAACGCAACATCACCACACGCAAATCGCGCGAAAACGCCAGCAGCATTTTGCGCACGGTTTCGGTATGTGCCGTCGCCGTAGCTGCGCGCGTTTGCTTTTGCATGTGCATCAGCTTGGTAGTTTCAACTGCCAGCGATGCCAAATTTTCGTCAAATGCTTGCCCAATGACCTCGAGCGGTTTGTTCAAATGCTCACAGGTATAAACCAAGTAGCAAGCCGCCTGCATGGCTTCAGAACCACCAATATCAAGCAATATTTGCGAAACTGCTTGAGCATGCAGCCAAGCGTTTTCACCTGTTTCTAAAGTGACGTGTCTAAGGAAAGGTTGGGCAAATACCTTGGCATTTTCAAGCGTTGCCTGCGGGGTGATATCTGGCAAGATTTAAGACTTTCCCAACAAAAAATCAACAGCAGTTTTTACCTGATCAGCAGTTACAAAAGTAGGCGCATGTCCCACGCCAGCAAACTCAACCAACTGCGCTGTTGGCCCACGTAGCGTCATTGCTTCAGCAGTCGTTACAGATAGCAAATCTGAAAGCGCGCCGCGTGAAATCAAGGTTTGCGCTTTGATGTTGTCATACAGCGCCCACAACGTAGCTTCACCTTGCTTGGTGGACTCTTCTGTCGCAGTAGCAAACGGTATCGCAATGGCTGGGTCGTAATGCATGACAAATCCAGCGCCATTAGGTTTAACCATAGCTTGCGATAAAGCCAACCATTGCTCTTTGGTGTGCGGCCCAAAACTGCTTGAAATCGCCCACATAGCGTCTGCCGCCTGCTGAACCGATTCAAATTGGGCGGCTTTGCCGAGGTATTGACCAATACGTTGAATGGCCAGCCATTCAATGGCGGGACCAACATCGTTCAAAATAAGTTTACGCACTGGCACGGGCAATGGCAAATCTGGCTGGCCGCAAACAACCAAGCCAATCAAACCACCCATGCTCGTGCCTACCCAATCCAAAGTTTTGGGTTGCAACTGGTCAATCAACGCCAACATGTCAGCTGCATATTGCGGGATTTGGTAGCCCATGGGGTCTTTGAGCCAATCGCTTTTGCCACGACCGACGACATCTGGACAAACAACTCGCAACTTACCTGAGGCAGCATCACAAAGTTCTTGTGCCAAAACATCAAAATCCCGCCCTTGGCGCGACAAGCCGTGAGCGCAAATGATCACGTGATCACTATTGTCATCGCCCCACTGCCAGTAAGCCATGCGGTGCTGCCCTGTTGTATCGGGACAATTGACGAAATTTAAAGTTGGTTGATTCATTTTTAAACTAAGCAGCATTCAGCGCCGCTGCACGCCCGCGCGAAACATTCACGGGGATAAGCAGCAGCAAACCGGCAATAAACAATACAGATGTAGACATGATGGCTATGCGTTGGTTTCCGCCTGTCATCCAAGTAATCGCACCATAGCTTAGTGACCCAATGATGCTGGCTAAGCGCGTAGCAAATGTCCACAGGCCGAAAAATTCACCCACTTGCTTGGGTGGTGCAAACATGGCGGCCATGGCACGCCCCGCAGATTGGCTGCTGCCCATGCAAAACCCAGCAATCGCTGCGGCATACCAAAAACCACTCTTGGTCGTGGTTATGGCTGCGATGATACAAGTTGCAATCCAGCCCACCAAAGTTAAACTCAAGGCTATTTTGTGGCCTACTTTATCTTGAAAATAACCAAATCCGAAAGCACCGACGGCTGCTGCAACGTTGAGTACAAAAATCAGCACCATGGTTTCTTGCGGTTTGAAGCCGATCACTTGCTCCGCATAGATGGCAGCCAAAGTTATCGCAACGGCAACACCGCCTTGGTAGCACACACCGCAAGCTAAAAACCACATGAAATCTTTGTAGTGTTTAGCTTGGTTAAAAGTAGTTTTCAACTGCGCCAAAGATGCTTTGAAACCACTTTGCTGTAAAGCTTTCGGGTTTGGCAAGGCTCGCTCTTTTAAGAGCCAAAAAGTGACGCATGCTGACGCGCCATAAATCACCGCCGTGATCAACATAGTCACAGGCACAAACTTTTCTGCAGGAATACCTTTGCTTTGTGACCACAACACGTAGGCCAAACTGATACCCAAAGCTAACATGCCACCAAAGTAACCAAAACTCCAGCCCCAACCGCTCACTTTACCAAAAGCCTCTGGCTTTGCTAATTCAGGCAAGAAAGCGCCGGTCAACGATTCACCGTACGCGTAAAAAGTGTTTGAAAGAATAATCAGCACAATCGCTAAGGTTACGCTGCCTGGACCAGCAAAAGCCAAGCAGGCAGTGGCGATGACGCATGCAATAGTCGTCAAAGCCAACAGCCGCTTTTTCGCTGCATGCAAATCAGCATAGGCGCCTAAACTGGGCATCGTCAGCATCACGATGGCATACGACACGCTCAGCGCAGCTGTCCAAGCAAAGGTTGCCCACTCTGCTTTTTGAGCGATGCCGCCCACAAAATATGCAGCAAAAACAGCAGTGATAACAACTGTGGTGTAACCCGAGTTGGCAAAGTCATACATCGCCCAGCCAAAGACTTCGCGTTTTTTTACGCCAGTATTCAGAGAGTCTTGAGAGAAAAGCGCCACAGCTGAATTATTTGAAGTTAGTTATTTCTGAACTTCAGTGCAAGTGTTTTGGACGACGACCACCGCCACCATGCGCTGACCCGCCCGCGCCACCACCGCCACGCGGCGGTTTACCCAATTCAAGTGAGTTAACCAAGGCATCAAACCGCTCAGTGAACAGCTTATCGACCTCAGCAACCACACCCGCCAACTCTGAACCATCAAAATGACGCTCCATGAGATTCACAACATCTTGCACCAATAAATCGCGCTGGACTTGCATGATGGCAGCAGGCGTAGGGCCTACAAATAGCATCAAAAAGTCATCCCTAGAGTCGTCTTCGATGCTAGGGTCTTCGTCTCGATCTTCGTCGTCAAACTCGGTATCGTAAAAAGTGACTTCGATCGCAGCGCCGCTTTCTGCAATCTCGTTTAGATTCATGCACATTTCGTCAAGCGACTGACGAAAATCTTCATCGCCAGGCACTGTCCAACACATTTGTAAAAGATGCTCCACTGCATCAAATTTGATGCCGGGTTCTTCTTCATAGGAACTACCTGCCCCATCCGACAATGAGCGAGCACCCGCATAGCTCCAAAGTGGCTTCAAAGCATCTTGAATTTGCTCAAATTTGACGCTAGGCAGCAGTGCAACTTGGCCATGCACATGAATTTCAAAAGGGGCGTTATAGCGGGTCATAGGTAAAACAAATCTGCTGTGTGTCACTCAAGGATACCGCAAATTGTCGTCAAATGCTGCTTTGGAATCTAAGATATGGAATACTTCAACAGAATCCAATACCGCTACACAATTGATAGCTGCTTAGGCAATAAATACGCTGGCTACAGCCGTATTTTAACGCGAGAAATAAAATTTTTGATTTGGTGCCTCGAGCCGGAATCGAACCGGCACGCCCGCTATGAACGAAAGCGGCGGATTTTAAGTCCGCTGTGTCTACCTATTCCACCATCGAGGCTGTCAAACTATGCATAAAACACATAGCCGAGCAATTTGGAGGCGCAGGCCGGAGTCGAACCGACCTACTCGGATTTGCAATCCGGTACATAACCGCTTTGTTACTGCGCCAAAAACTTAACTTAACGATTCAATATTTTAGCAGTTGCTAAAGATTGAAAGTATCGTTATTCAATACGTTCTTTAATACAAAAAAGGGAAGCATTAGCTTCCCTTTTTAAAAATTGGAGCGGGAAAAGAGTCTCGAACTCTCGACCTCAACCTTGGCAAGGTTGCGCTCTACCAACTGAGCTATTCCCGCAAATCACAACACGAATTATAAACTATTTTTTGTGCTTTTTAAAAAATCAAAAGTGCGGTAAAAACAATATATAAACTTAAAGTGATATTTAGTTTTAATCAAATATCACTACATGTCGATAGGTGGATTATAGGCTATTTTTCTAGGCTTTTTGGTGATTCGGTTTTAATGTTTGATGGATTCTGTCGATGAACTCTGAGCAGATGACAAAACTGTAGCAGCAGTCACTGCATCAACGATTGGATCAACATCAGGCAAGGGTGTTGGCGCCCGCTCCAACGCCAATTCCAATACTTTATCTATCCAGCGCACAGGCACGATTTCTAAACCGTTTTTGACATTCTCGGGAATATCTTGCAAGTCTTTGGCATTTTCTTCTGGGATCAATACGGTTTTGATACCTCCACGCAAAGCGGCTAACAGTTTTTCTTTCAAACCACCAATAGCTGTGACTTCACCACGCAAAGTAATCTCACCGGTCATCGCCACATCACCGCGAACGGGAATACCAGTCAGCGCAGAGACAAATGCCGTCGTCATCGCCGCACCAGCGCTTGGTCCGTCTTTCGGCGTAGCACCATCAGGCACATGGATATGAATATCACGCTTCTCAAACATCTCTTCTTTGATGCCTAAGCGTTTGGCACGGCTGCGCACCACGGTCCGCGCCGCTTCGACAGATTCTTTCATCACATCGCCTAGCGAACCTGTGCGTGTGATAACGCCTTTGCCTGGCATGATGGCTGCTTCAATCGTCAGCAAATCACCACCCACTTCAGTCCAAGCCAAACCAACGACTTGACCAATTTGGTTTTGCTCTTCTGCACGGCCGTAGCTAAATTTGCGTACGCCCAAATAATCGTTGAGATTGTCTGGCGTCACAGTGACGGGCGCTTTGTAGGTCTTGAGCAGCAAACCTTTGACGACTTTGCGACAAATTTTTGATAACTCTCGCTCTAGAGAGCGAACGCCTGCTTCGCGCGTGTAGTAGCGAACAATGTCGCGTACTGTTTCATAAGGCACTTTCAACTCGCTGGCTTTCACACCATTGTTTGACATTTGCTTAGGTAGCAAATAAGTGATGGCAATATTTGTTTTCTCGTCCTCTGTATAACCCGCTAAACGAATCACCTCCATACGATCTAGCAACGCAGATGGAATATTCATCGAATTTGAAGTAGCGACAAACATCACATCGCTCAAATCAAAATCTACCTCTACGTAGTGATCTGCAAATGTATGGTTTTGCTCGGGATCTAAAACTTCAAGCAACGCGCTTGACGGGTCGCCACGGTATTCCGTACCCAGCTTGTCAATTTCATCTAATAAAAATAATGGATTGCGAGCGCCCACTTTGCTTAAATTCGACAACACCTTACCTGGCAACGCGCCAATATAAGTGCGGCGATGACCACGAATTTCCGCCTCGTCACGCATACCACCTAAAGCCATACGCACAAACTTGCGGCCGGTTGCTTTGGCTATGGATTGCCCCAACGACGTTTTACCCACGCCCGGAGGTCCCACCAAACACAAAATTGGCGCTTTGACTTTATCAACTCGCTGCTGAACCGCAAGGTATTCCAAAATTCGATCTTTGACTTTATCCAGTCCGAAATGGTCCGCGTTTAATACCTTCTCTGCTTCTGGCAGGTTGTGCTTGATTTTGGTTTTTTTAGCCCACGGCAAACCAATCAACACATCAATGTAATTGCGTACCACGGTCGCTTCAGCAGACATGGGCGACATCAGTTTGAGTTTTTTCAACTCAGCTTCGGCCTTCTTCAAAGCTTCTTTACTCATTTTGGCAAGTTTTATTTTCTTGCCTAAATCATCGAAATCAGCGCCCTCTTCACCGTCTCCTAGTTCTTTTTGAATCGCTTTGACTTGTTCGTTCAGGTAAAAATCGCGCTGATTTTTCTCCATTTGGCGTTTGACACGACCACGGATTTTTTTATCCACATTCAAGATGTCTACTTCACGCTCGATTTGCTCGAACAAGCTTTCTAAGCGCGCTTTGATGTCAGACAAATCAAGAATGACTTGTTTGTTTTCAAGCTTCAAAGGTAAGTGCGCCGCAATCGTGTCTGCCAAGCGACCTGGGTCGTCAATACTTGAAATTGAACTCAAAATTTCCGGTGGGATTTTCTTGTTCAGCTTGACGTATTGGTCAAACTGCTGCATCACCACGCGGCGCAAGGCTTCGATATCTGGTGTTTTCTCGCCTTTGGCTGTCAACTTAAGATCTTGCGTTGTTATGGGCGTAACGTTAGCCGTGAAATGGGTTTCTGCATCGTCCACACGGTTCACTTGCGCGCGCTGCTGACCCTCAACCAAGACTTTCACCGTGCCATCAGGCAACTTCAGCATTTGCAAAATCGTGGAAACGCAACCAACATCAAACATGTCTGTCACAGACGGCTCGTCTTTAGCAGCCGTTTTTTGCGCTACCAACATGATGCGACGCTCTGCTTCCATGGCGAGCTCTAATGCCTTGATGCTTTTTGGGCGCCCCACAAAGAGGGGTATGACCATGTGCGGAAACACCACCACATCACGCAGTGGCAACAAGGGCAAATCTAAAGGTTCAGCAGGTAATGCAATAGGTGCGGACATCGGTAGCCTTTAAGCTTTTTTAGCAAGATCACGATAAACCATCAAAGGCGGCTTATTTTCGAGAATCGTTGATTCGTCGATGACGACTTTTTCAACATTGGTTTGGTTTGGCAATTCATACATGGTGTCTATCAGTGCCAATTCCAAGATGGAACGCAAGCCGCGAGCGCCTGTTTTGCGTTTCAAGGCTTTTTGAGCAATGGCTTTTAATGCAGATGGGCGAATTTCTAAATCCACGCCCTCCATGCTGAGCAACTTGCTGTACTGCTTGACCAAAGCATTTTTCGGCTCGGTCAAGATTTGCATCAGCGCATCCTCTGTCAATTCTGCCAGGGTCGCAATAACGGGCATGCGGCCAATTAGCTCGGGGATGATGCCGAACTTGATCAAATCTTCTGGCTCCACCTCGTTGAATACTTCTGTGATGCTACGTACTTCTTTGCTTTTCACCATAGCACTGAAACCAATGCCGGATGCTTCCGTGCGGTTTTCAATGACTTTTTCCAAGCCAGCAAACGCGCCGCCGCAAATAAATAAAATATTCGTAGTGTCGATTTGCAAGAAGTCTTGGTTCGGATGTTTACGTCCGCCCTGCGGTGGGATACTGGCCATCGTGCCTTCGATCAGTTTCAACAGCGCTTGTTGCACACCCTCTCCTGACACATCACGGGTGATGGATGGATTGTCAGATTTGCGTGAAATTTTATCAATTTCGTCAATGTAAACAATGCCGCGCTGTGCCCGCTCAACTTCGTAGTTGCAACTTTGCAGCAGTTTGGAGACGATATTTTCAACGTCTTCACCCACGTATCCCGCCTCGGTCAGCGTAGTGGCATCCGCCATCACAAACGGCACATCCAACATGCGCGCTAATGTTTGAGCTAAAAACGTTTTGCCGGAACCGGTAGGGCCGATCAGCAAAATATTACTTTTTGCCAACTCAACATCGTCTTTTTTCGACTTGTCTTTGTGCTGCAAACGCTTGTAATGGTTGTACACCGCCACCGCCAGCGTACGCTTGGCGACGTCTTGACCTATCACATAATTGTCTAAATTGGCTTTGATTTCTGACGGTGTGGGCAAATCGCCTCGCGCTTTGCGCGCCTCATCAGCCGCAATAACGGGCAATTCGTCACGAATAATTTCGTTGCACAACTCAATGCACTCGTCACACACAAACACAGAGGGACCAGCAATGAGTTTTTTTACCTCGTGTTGACTTTTCCCACAAAACGAGCAAAACAGCGTTTTCTCGCCAGATGCGCCTTTTTTCTCGGCCATATAGAAGCACCTTTTTCAAATAATAAGCAATGTTGTTTTAATGATATTCCAAAAAGGTACTGGAATAGCTCAAAAAGGCCTAGAAATGAACTTTCGAGGACTTTTTATGGAGCTTTATTGCTTGAATTAAGGTCGTTTAGAAATCACCGCATCAATCAAGCCATATTCTTTGGCTTCGTCGGCAGTCATGTAGAAATCTCGCTCCATGTCCGCTTCAATTTTTGAGAGCGCTTGACCTGTACGTTCTGAGTAGATTTTGTTCAATTGAGAGCGTGTTTTCAAAATTTCACGCGCTGCAATTTCAATCTCAGTCGCTTGGCCTTGGCTGCCACCTGATGGTTGGTGAATCATGACTTTGGAGTTTGGCAATGAGAAGCGCTTTCCTTTTGCACCCGCCATCAGCAAAAACGAGCCCATGCTGGCGGCCATACCGGTGCAAAGCGTGGAAACTTCAGGCTTGACGAAGTTCATAGTGTCAAAAATTGCCATGCCGGCAGACACAGAGCCACCTGGAGAGTTGATGTAAAAAGAAATATCTTTATCTGGATTCTCGCTCTCAAGGAACAAAAGCTGTGCAACGACCAAGTTGGCAACATAGTCATTCACCGGACCAACTAAGAAAATCACGCGCTCTTTGAGCAGGCGTGAGTAAATGTCATAAGAGCGCTCACCACGGCCAGATTGCTCAATGACCATGGGTACCATGCCCAAACCCTGGATTTCCTGAGTGTATGAAGCCATTTGATGACCGAACTGCGAATAAATATTGCTCATGAAAACTCCAAGTTAAATGATGTTGTACAACGACGTACTGTACGGCAAGTTGAGAGGGTTTGACTTTACCAAAGTAATGTACCCATGTTACGTACCCAAAAAACATGGGGCTTGCGTCCGAAAACACAAGCCCCAATAAACCGAGTTGGTTAAGTAATTTACTGCTGCGCCATCAAATCGTCAAACGAAATCGCTTTTTCAGCCACTTTGGCTTTTGACAGCACAAAATTGGTCACATTGTTTTCGATGACGATGGCTTCAACCTCAGCCATGCGGTTTTTGTCGCTGCCGTACCAACGAATCACGTCCATTGGTTTTTCGTAGCTGGCAGCGAGTTCTTCGATGTGGCTAGACACCTGCTCAGACTTGGCATGCAAGCTGTTAGCTTTCACCAATTCTGCAACCACCAAGCCCAAACGCACACGACGTTCAGCTTGTGGCTGGAAAATATCTTCAGGGATTGGCATTTTGTCGAAATCCTTGATGCCGCGTTGCTTCAAATCAGCGCGTGCGCCTTCAACCATGCGGTCCAACTCAGCTTTCACGCTGGCTTTTGGCAAGTCCAACTCAGCCTTGGCTACTAATGCGTCCATCACTGATTGCTTGTTTTTAGCCAACAAACGTGCTTTGACTTCGCGCTCTAGGTTTTTCTTGATGTCGGAGCGCAAGCCAGCGACTGTCGCATCTGCAATACCAAGTGATTTTGCCAAAGCATCGTTCACTTCTGGCAAATGGGCGGCTTCCAGCTTCTTGATGGTCAACATGAAGTCAGCCGTTTTGCCTGCCACATCTTTGCCGTGGTAGTCTGCTGGGAAGGCCAATGGGAAAGTCTTGCTTTCGCCAGACTTCATGCCACGGGCAGCTTCTTCAAATTCTTTCAACATCTGGCCATCGCCCACGATGAACTGGTAAGCCTCGGCCTTGCCGCCTGCAAACACTTCACCGTCGATTTTGCCTTCAAAGTCAACCGTTGCGCGGTCTCCGTCTTGCGCGCCAGCGTCGATCGCGCGTTGTGCGAAGGTACGGCGCTGTTTGCGCAAAATGTCCAATGTTTTGTCGATGGCAGCGTCAGTCACTTCAGCCGAGTATTTCTCGACTTCAGCGGTTGCCAAATCAGCGATTTTGACTTCTGGGAACACTTCAAACACCGCGTCAAATGTCATTTGACCTTCAGTTACGGTTTCGTTTTCAGTGATTTTTGGCTGTCCAGCCACGCGCAGCTTAGCTTCGTTAGCAGCAACGGCAAATGCCTCGCCCACTTTGTCATTCATCACTTCGTAATGAACAGAGTAGCCATACTGCTGTGCCACCACATTCATAGGCACTTTGCCAGGACGGAAACCGTTCATTTTGACGGTACGAGCGATTTTCTTCAAACGCGCGTCAACTTCAGTTGCAATCACGCTGGTTGGCAGCGACAAAACGATTTTGCGCTCTAATTTCTCTAGGGTTTCAACGGTCACAGCCATGTTGTACTCACTTATTTATCAAAAAAAGATCAAGGGATTCGACGAAACGAATCAAAAACAGTCAATCGATGGTGCGCGGGGGGGGACTCGAACCCCCACATCCTTGCGGACGTCAGGACCTAAACCTGGTGCGTCTACCAATTTCGCCACCCGCGCATCGAAAAACTCTCAAAATTGCCGCCGGAAATGACTCCAAGCCGCATTCAAAATTGGTAAGCCCTCTATTTTAACCTGATTAAACTACTCGCTATGTCCGCCCCGCAATCCATACAAGAAATCACCCACTACGAGAACTTCCCCGTAGCCAGCTGGCTATGCCCGCCCCACCTGCGCCAACCAATAGCCGCCATTTACTGGTTTGCCCGCACCGCCGATGATTTGGCTGACGAGGGCGATGCCAGCCCGCAGCAGCGTCTAGACGACCTAGCCGCCTTCCGCGCCGACCTACTAATTGCAGCCAAAGGCGAAGCTGCCACTTCGTCAATATCTTCCCGCTGGCCCCAATTATTCCAGCCCTTAAGAGCCGCCATTACCAAATTCTCCTTACCCATCAATCACTTAGACGACTTACTCAGCGCCTTCGAGCAAGACATACGCAAAACCCGCGACGGTCAAGGTTACGCAAACGATGCCGAATTGCACGACTACTGCGCCCGCTCCGCCAACCCCGTCGGTCGCCTGCTGTTACACCTCTACGGCATCACAGATGCCACTGCGCTAGGCTACAGCGACAACATCTGCACCGCCCTGCAACTCATCAACTTCTGGCAAGACATCAGCCAAGACATCCCGCGTGGCCGTTTTTATCTGACAGACGCCGCCTGCGCCCAATTCAACGTCACCCGCGCAGACTTGAATAACTTAAAACAAACTAAAAACACTACTAATTTGATAGCTGCTCAGGCAGTAAATACGCTGGCCATGATGAAAAAAGGCTCTAAATTAGTGCATTTAATCCCAGGTAGAGCCGGCTGGGAGCTCAGATTCGTCGTTCAAGGCGGATTGCGCATCTTGGACAAAATCAAAGCGCTGGATTATGCGATGTTGGAGAAGCGACCCAAGCTGACCAAGCTGGATTATTTGGTGATTGGGTGGAGAGCGCTGTGGATGTAGCTGAAATAGGTTTAAATATGGCTCTAGCCGGCGTATTTATTGCCTAAGCAGCTATATTATTAATAGCTACTCACAGGCTGGTATTTCTGATGACCTCATTCTGAGAACTTGAAATACTTCGTTACTTTTGTATCCACCTTTCACCTTGACTTGAGGCTGCGCTTGTTTGTAAACATGGTTGTATAAGCGAAGCGAATCGCTATATTGGCGAGTTGTAAACAATCCGAATCGCACAAGTGGAGAATCTGCTTTAAGCTGGTTTTTGAGAAAATCTGAATTATTTGCCATTTTCACGGACTGTAAATTTTGCGGAGACTCCTCAGAATCAGCTCTGCTCCATGGCGAAAATTTGTTTAATTGCAAATTCTGTGGAGGTTGATACCAAAAAGTGGTTTTTTTCTTTCCGTAATCTCTCTGAACTGAAACGCTCCATGCGAATAAATACCTAGGCTCATCAACTGTATATTCAAATACAGGTTGATTAAGTGCTGTTGTATCTCTCAAATAGCTTACAAACGATCCCGCGCTATTTACAATCGGACTCCGAATAACAGTTCCAGATGGAATCCAACGTTCCTCAATGTTTTGCGGATCGTCGCTTGCAGACCAAATTCGAACCTTTCTCACATCTTCAAAAGGAAGCTTAGTATCGCTGGGCTCGCTAGATAACCAATTTTTTGGACAAGATCGACCCAACGATTGACGCCTCTGGCAAACTGTCAGAGGTAGCAAATTGTCAATTTCTACGTCTTGAGTTCCAAGATTAATTTTCTTATCAGGTAAACAGGTTTGCACCACGAGAATGTGATTTTCAACAAATTCTGCTAACTCGGCATCTTTGACATTTTCTGGAAGATGAGCCAGAGGATTTGGCTGCACTTTGGGTAAAGACTGGCATCCAATTAGCAAAAATAATGTAGCAATTAGAGCGTAGGAATTCGAAAGTCTAGTTTTTCCAACATTACCAAACATACGCATCCAATCAAAATTGCAGCAGCTAATCACCAATAGTCAGTCACTTATTGTATTCAATACCAAAGCATTTCAATGTAACAATACTGCCCATGACCCCTGAGCAATACGTCCAAGAGAAAGCTGCCGCTTCTGGCAGTAGTTTTTATTACGCTTTTCTGTTCCTACCCAAGCCACGCCGCGCGGCGATTACGGCGTTTTATGCGTTTTGCCGGGAGGTGGACGATGTGGTGGATGACGCGATTGACCACGGGGTGGCGGCTACCAAGTTGGCTTGGTGGGCTGCGGAGGTGGCTAAGGCGTTTGAGGGGAATCCTTCCCACCCTGTCATGAAAGCTTTAATGCCGCTTTGTGCGACTTATGGCATTGAAGAGCGCCATTTGCAGGCTGTGATTGACGGCTGCCAGATGGATTTGAACCAGTCGCGCTACTTGGATTACCCCAATTTGCAGCGCTATTGCCACTTGGTGGCGGGCGTGGTGGGCGAGGTGGCGGCTAAGATTTTTGGGCAGACTGACCCTAAAACAACGGACTATGCCCACAAGCTGGGGCAGGCTTTCCAGCTGACCAACATCATCCGCGACGTGGGTGAAGACGCACGGCGGGGGCGGATTTACCTGCCGATGAACGAGTTGCAGCAGTTTGATGTGAAGGCGCATGAGCTGCTGAAATACGACGCCAAAACGGTGCAGCCAGACTTCCAGCCCCGATTTGCCGCTTTGATGGCCTTTCAAGCGCAGCGGGCACATGGGCTGTATGACGAGGCCATGCAAATGCTGCCACCGGCTGACTTTCGAACCCAAAAGCCGGGTTTGATGATGGCGAGTATTTACCGCAGCTTGCTGCGCGAGATTGAGCGGGATAATTTTGCGGTGATGACGCAACGCATCAAGCTCACCCCGCTGCGCAAAATGTGGCTGGCTTGGAAAGTTCAGGCTTTGGGTAAAGTTTGAAAATAACATTCGTCATTCCCGCGAAGGCGGGAATCCATGGTGGTGCGCGTGGATTCCCGCCTTCGCGGGAATGACAGTCTTAATAAATAACGTCAAATGAGTACTTCAAAAAAAATTGCCATCGTAGGCGGCGGCTGGGCGGGCATGGCGGCTGCCGTGGCTGCCACGCAGGCAGGCCACCACGCTACGGTTTTTGAAGCATCTCACGCACTAGGTGGACGGGCTAGAGTTGTTTCTGGCTCGCACGCCAGCACCTTACCTGATGGCACGCCAGTATCATTAGACAACGGCCAGCACATCCTGATTGGCGCTTATTCTGAAACGCTCAAACTGATGCAAACCGTCGGTGTGAACCTTGAAAACGCGCTGCTGCGGATGCCGCTGACGATGCAATTCCCCGACCAAACAGGGTTAAAACTTCCTGATTGGCCAACGCCTTGGGTGGTGGGTTTAGACGCGGCTTGGGGCATTGCGAGGGCAAAGGGCTGGAGCTGGGGCGACAAATTAGCACTTTTGCGGGCAGCATCAAACTGGCAGCGCGGCGGGTTTAGCTGTTCGCAGCACCTTAGCGTGTTGCAACTCTGCGAGCGTTCAAAACCTCGAATCACCGCGCGCGTGATGGCTGAGCTGATTGAGCCACTGTGCCTGTCCGCACTCAACACGCCGATGGCAGACGCTAGCGCACAGGTGTTTCTGCGGGTGCTGCAAGATGCGATGTTCAGCCCCAGCGTACAAATAGACTCAAAAACGTCCTTCGGCAGTGCTAATTTACTGATTCCTAAACGCGATTTGTCCAACCTCTTCCCCCACCCCGCCGCCGCTTGGCTGGTCAAACATGGTGGCAAAGTGTTGCTGGGGGAGCGGGTGGAAAGCATGGATTACAGCAACGCTGGCTGGCAAATTAGCGCCACTACCGTTAAACAATCGTTTGATGCCGTGATATTGGCTGGATCACCCTCGAATATGGTATTAGCCAGCATAAATACTGCCTATTCAGCTATAAATAATATAGCAAAAGAGTTAGAGCATCTAGTGCGTCGTGAGGTGTTGGATTGGCAAAACAGCGTGAACGCGCTACGATATGAAGCGATTGCTACGGTGTACGCTTACTCAAAAGGTGCAAAGTTGTCGCAGCCTATGCTCGCATTGAGGAGCGACACAGGCGTTGATGCACAAAATCCAGCCCAATTCGTCTTTGACCGCGGTCAAATCAACGCGGGCCGCGGACAGTCGGTTGGCGAACAAGGTTTGCTCGCCTTCGTCATCAGCGCCAGTCAAGGCGGCCGCTTGGACCTGCAAAATCGCGTTATCGCGCAAGGCAAATCGCAGCTGAATTTGCCAGATTTGCAACCCATCCAAACCATCGTAGAAAAGCGCGCCACCTTCGCCTGCACGCCAGATTTAAAGCGCCCAAGCAATCAAATCGCCCCCGGTTTGTTGGTTTGCGGCGATTACGTGGCTGGGCCATATCCTGCGACTCTGGAGGGAGCGGTGAGGAGCGCTATTCAAGCAGTTGCATTGCTCTAGCTTAAAACTGATGATCTAGACGATATTGCTGCGGACTGAATCCAATATGGCGTTTAAAGTCGCGACAAAAATGCGCTTGATCGGTATACCCGCTGACAAAACCAATTTCAGCCAAACTCGTTTGACCACTTGACAATAGTTGCGCAGCACGTTCTGTGCGCACTTTGGCAATCACATCTACAAAACGTACACCTTCATTTTTGAGATGCCTCTGTAGACTACGTACGCTGAGGCAACAGTGTTGAGCTAGCTGCTCAATACTGATCGCTTCAGTGCCATTGATTTTCAACCAAGTTTCGATTTGTGTACTGAAGTTTACCGACTGAGGTGGATGTGTTGGATTTCTTTTTTCCGTGACGACTTCCGGAACATCCCAAGTTAAACGCCAAAGAGAAGTCGATCCACTTTGGCAAGCCAAGCTTAAGGCCTTCACATTTCCAATGGGCCACACTGTCAAGCCATTTTCCAGTGTTGCGACTACGTTGATGCAGTCTGCGCGTTCTAATAGCGCGATTAAGACACCAAGAACGACCAAGTCCTCCGCTGCTGATGGCTTGGTATCATCAACCAATGATATGTGACGGTGCTCTATCGTGCAACTGTCGATCACAGTTTGCTGCAAACGATGGCGTGAATGCACAAAACGCTCGAGACGCTGCCATGCCTGCATGACTCGCAGCGGTTGCCCTTTATGCACTAATAGATTTAATAAACTGCCATCCTCAACATCATGCACACCTTGACCGAGCTCTAACAGTGAATCCACGCCAAGTTGCAAAATCACCATTTCAACTAATTGGCGCTTCGCATTCAAAGGCACCGTTGCACTACGCAGCCACTGCTGAACGGGGCTATCCATTCCCAATCTGCGCATGCCCGCATGTATGACGCGAAGCATGGCTGCGCTTGCAAAATCACTCATAAATGAACTGCATAATCAACTTTGTAAATTAGTCGCTGTGATGGGTACACGCTGAGGCGCAGGCAGGCCTAATTGAACTAACGCCCGAGTGACCGCATTGGCAATTGCCCCAGCACCCGCAACTATTGCCGTTTCACCAGCGCCGGTGGGTGATTCATCAGATGCCATAAGCTTAATCTCCATAGGACAACTATCTGTCATTTTTGGAATATTGTAGGTACCAAAACTGGTTTGGATCGCTGTGCCGAGTGGCGCATCTAATTGCTCGGTCAACACCATCCCAATACTCCAAACCAAATTACCTTCGACCATAGCGTGCACTGAGTTAGGATCTATGACCCTGCCGCAATCATGCGTGCACCACAACTTCAATAGTCGAACCGATGTGAGTTCGTTTTTTGCGTTCACTGTTACTGCGACCTGAGCTGCAGCTGCAGCGTAACTCATACCTTTATAAGTGCCAGAGGCGATACCTTGAGATTCAATCATCTTCGTATTCGCTCGTTTTTCTTTAGCTAATAGGGTACTGACAATCGAATCGACAGGCGTATTTATCATTAATTTTTTTAATGACTGAAGACATTCACTTAATCGCTTTGTATCTCCTGCTGGATTTATTGACTTACTAGATTTCAAATGATGTAGGCGAAACTCTAAAGGATCAATATTTGCTACTCGTGCAGCTGCATCCATGGCCATTTCAATAGCCAGTACATTTGGTCCAGCGCCCAAACCTCGCCAAGGCCCTGTCAAAACTGGCAAACGCGTTAGCTTCAAATCCAATTGCTGACGCGCGAAATCATATATTGGCAATTGTCCACGTGCTGCGCCATCATCACCAATAATTTGGGTCAATTTTTGCAACCATGGTGGCAGTACTGCATTGGTGAACAACACGTGTGATGTTGATAGGGTATGCCGCCAATCGCTAATTCTTCCTTCTTCATCCAGCGTCGCTTGAATGCGATGAGATACAGGTGGTCTTTGGTATGCAGCTTGAAACTCATCTGTGCGTAACCACTGAACTTTCACAGGTTTGCTCAACTGCATAGCAATTACCGCAGCTTCACGCTCTACTGTAGCAAGCACCTTCCCCCCGAACCCGCCGCCAATTCGCATTGCGTGCACATTAATAGCTTCAACATCCAAGTCATGATCGCGTGCTAAAACATCACGAATAAAAAACGGGTCTTGCGTTCCACACCAAATCTCTAAGCCACCCGTGGATGTGGGGCGAGCTACAGCACAGCGCGGTTCGATAAACGCATGACTAGCGAGAGGAACATCCAGACGGAGATCCACTGACCATTCATCAATCGGCTTTTGCACACTTCCTGAACTTTTTGTAAAACTACCATTTTCAAGTGCTCTATCAACATCAACCATAAGCATGGGATTCGATTGCGCCATCGATGGCATACTCCATTTTGCAGCTGCAGCGATCCGCATGGACTCCAATGCCGCCATGCGTGTACTAACCAATGCTGGTCCTGCAAGCAATGGATGGTGCACGATGGCTAGGAAACCTGGCACAGCTCTGACAGCCGCTTCATCCCATCGTTCTAGTTTGCTCGGCGCCAAAGCGCTATCGGCCCAAGGTGCACGTAACACCACGCCGTAAACCATGCCAGGCAATCGCACGTCTCCCGCATACAAAACTTGGCCACGCAAAATAGCCTCTAATTGCGCGAAAGGTTTTCGTTGGCCTGTCTGTGACTGCTCCGCATTAAAAAACCGTAAATCCTTTTGAGCGACTTCAACAGCTTTCAGTTGTAGCGCTGGGACTGCCAACTCACGCAAGCTCACCCGTACGCCAGTGCTTGCCACCACATCATCGCCTTGAATACTCAAATCGACGGCATCCGAAACCTTCAACTTGATCCTTGCTCGCGCTATTAAAGCGCTGCGCAAGGTGAAGCAAGCGCGCGCTAATGGCAAACACAATTCACGCACGCTATCGCTGCCAACCGTAGCCTTAACACGACCAATATGCGACGTTGTAGGTAGACGAACTTCGACAGAGTTTGCTGATACGCCCAGTTCGATAGCGGCTATTTCTCTCAGTGCCGACAAGATGTTTTGCCCCATTTCCATGCGCGGCGAATACAACAACCACGTACCAAACGGAGTGAGGCTAATCCAGCCTAAAGCATCTTCGTATGTAGGTGACGGTCGCTTAGGAATAGGCGGCAGTATTGAGCAACCAGCCAAAAAACTGACTGTTAAACCTGTAGCCGCTAGAAAACGACGACGCGAAAGTTGTAGGTGATTCATACTTTTTGCGTCCGTGCAATGTGCGCAGCACGATGGATAGCAGCTCGAATACGACTATAGGTGCCGCAGCGGCAAAAATTACTGACCATTGCAGCATCAATCTCGGCATCGCTCGGTTGAGAATTTTGTGCAATCAGCGCTGCTGCCGACATCATTTGACCAGCTTGGCAATAGCCACACTGCGGAACTTGCATCTCAGTCCAAGCGACCTGCACAGGGTGCAGGCTATTGGGCGTTGACAAGCCTTCAATCGTGGTTATTTCTACACCAACCACTGAACTGCACGTTGTTACGCATGAACGCTGTGCGACACCACCGACATGCACTGTGCATGCACCACACGCGGCCTGTCCACAGCCAAACTTCGTCCCAACAAGGCCTAAGTCTTCACGCAAGATCCAAAGCAAGGGTTCATTATGATCTGCATTGGTTACCAGAACTTCTCGACCATTCACCTTCAAATTTACAGACATGGCGTACTCCAAAATTATCAACACGCTAATTTAAGTAGTTTTGGAGACTTCAGTATTGAACAATTGCGCCAATTTGAAAATCACGCACTTAAGGTTGGTATGCAAAGTAGTAATGGCTTTTAAGCTACCACAATCCGCCCCACCACAAGCAAGTGTTCATCTTGGGCACGTAGAACCACAATCTCGCCCTGCGCAGCACCCAGACCGGTGATGTCTTGAATATTGAACATGTGCGTGACCAACACCATGTTGGTCTTCAGGCTGGCTCGGCTGATACGCCGACGCACTGCGGCCAAATTGGCTAGTTTTTGCTTTTCATCACCTCCTCTGGGAGAACTTATGGCGGGCCAAGTTTGCACTTTGTCAGCGCCAAAGGCTAATGTTGCTGTATCAATGCAACGGCACCACTCGGAGCTAAAAACCTGCGCGATAGCGACATTTTGAGCCCGAATCAATTCACCCAAACGCCTAGATTGCGTGCGCCCTTCCTCACTCAAGTTGCGCTGTGTGCTGCACACGCCCAGCTTAAAACCTGGCGGGTCAAATGTGCCGGGCGCATCCGCATGGCGGATCAGTAAAACGTAACCGCCATTGCGTAGTTCGCGCCAGAGCGCTTGTTCGTTCGCCGCAAGAGCAGTTTGTGCAAGCGTTGACTGGGCAAGCGTTGACTGGTTCATGGTTAGCACCGCTAAGCTGAGCGAAAAGTCTCGACGCGTTATGTGAGGCAATTTGTTTTGCATGTTTTTGTGTTTGATTGATATTTCAAATCATAAGCATCCACACAAAGCCACACGTTACAGTGCGTTAAAACTGCGTAAAGCGACCTAAGCATACGCACTACAGCTTTAGATTTTGGTAAAAAAAACTAAACTAGTTGCCCTTCACTGCTGACCAGTTGCTCCAATCCGCGTGTCAACGACGAGACGCTTGGGTTTTCGACAAACACGCATTGCTTGCCAGTGCGTTTGCAAAAATCTTTGACACGCCAATACGCGTTGTGGCTGATGCAGCCAGTTTGGCAAATCACCATGTCTGCGGCGGCTAGGCTGGCGTCGAGTAAGTGTTGATTGTCTTCTAAACCGCCGTCGTGGTGGGCAAAACGACCACCGACGCGCTCAACGGCGTCGCGGTAGCTTGCAACGTTGCCAATGCGCCCACCCACGCACAACACAGATTTTTGCTGCAGCTGCACCGCAATCGGGATGACGCGCTTGGTTTGGATGGCTTGATTGCTTTGAGCCAAGTTCGCGTTGACCTTTGCACTTGCCGCTTCGATGTCAGTTTTGATTGCTAACTGCTGATGCAAATCACTGATAAGCGCTTGCTGATCAGCTTGTCGCCGCTCCAAAAGCTCTACTTTAGTTTGTAAGCGTACACGAGTTTCCAGCTCAGACACACCAGCTTTGAAACTAAGCAAGTCTGCGGTGAGGAAAGCAATTTGGCTGTCTTTGCTGATGATTTGTCCTTGTGACTGCGTTAGTGCCATTTTGAGCCTCTCTATTTCTGCCGACTTTTCAGCCAGCACGCGCGTGACACGCTCTTGCACACGACCCATCTCTCGCGCTAAAACAACGTTTTCAGCAACCACGGCTTTGAATTTTGTGATGTCTGTGCGCACCACAGCGCCCGCTTGGTGTTGCAGCATGTGCATGTCGCGACAAACCACTTCTTGCAAAATTATGTCGCAGCGTGGGTGCGTCAAAACTGCCCAGAAGGCCCCTGCAAGATCGCCATCTTCAACGGCTTTTGTCCAAAGTTGGGCCAATTCACGTGCTGTTTTCGCAGGCTTGAAGCGCACGATGGCTTTGGCGTAGCGCTGCTCCAGCACTTTTTGCAAAGCTACCGAGAGCTTATTTTTGCAAGCACATTCCGCTACTGCACCAACGTGTATTTCATAGTCATCAGCCATGGCTTGGCCGCCCAAGGCTTTGTTGACCTGCGTACACAAGACATGCAACGGCAAACAAACACCTACGACAGAACAATGGGTGTGGCGCGGCAAATCCCACAACCTGCGTCTGCGCGAGCCCGCATTTGCAATTGTCTCTGGCTGCAAGTTAGGTTGAAAATACTGCGGCGGCTTTGGAGCTGTGTCAAACACCTGCTTATCAAAATGCATAGTAGAAGCTTGGTTAAAGTTTTGACTAAAGTTGTGATTACACATATTCGTTTCCTTTTGGAGCAATTTTCAATATTCTAAATGATAATCATTCTCAATTAAAATTGTATATGTAAATGTTTGCCAGAGCATTAATGAGCGAAAATAGCAGGATGACTTTTCAACCAGAACCCAAATTCACCCACGGCAAAGCACCTGCCAACAACGCCACTACTGCCGTATTACTCTGCAACTTAGGCACACCAGACGCCCCCACTGCTGCCGCTTTACGCACCTATTTGCGCGAGTTTTTGAGCGATCCGCGTGTCGTGGAGATTCCACGGGTGGTTTGGTGGTTTATTTTGAACCTCATCATCGTGCCGTTTCGTTCTGCCAAATCAGCTGCTAAATACGACTCAATTTGGATAAAGCACGGCCCAACGCATGCCAAAGTTGTTGGTAAAGAAGTGGGCTCGCCTTTGCAGATCTGGACAGAAAAGCAATCCAAGCTGCTTCACGGCTGGCTGGGGGAAGCGGGGCTCCGTGTCACTGTGCGCTATGCCATGTGCTACACCACGGGTAAGGTTTGCCCTTCGATTGCCACACAATTAGACAAGCTCAAAGCGGAAGGCATCAGCCGTGTGCTGATTTTGCCAGCCTACCCACAATATTCGTCTACCACCACGGCAGCTGTGTTCGACCAAGTTTACACATGGGCTGCCAAAGTACGTAGTATCCCAGAGCTTCGATTTGTGAACCGCTACCACGACGACGCAGGTTACATCACAGCGTTAGAAAAAAGTGTCCGCAAGCAGTGGCAGATCAACGGTAGGCCGAATTTTGACCAAAACGACATGCTGGTGATGAGCTTTCACGGCATCCCTGAGCGTAGTCTGCATTTGGGTGATGCTTACCACTGCGAGTGCTACAAAACAGCGCGGCTACTGGCCGAGGCCTTAGAGCTGAAACCCGCACAGTACAAAGTGACGTTTCAATCGCGCCTAGGGCGTGCAAAATGGTTGCAACCGTATACGGAGCCGACCGTCATTGAAATGGCGAAAAGCGGTGTCAAACGCATTGACGTGATTTGCCCTGGCTTTAACTGCGATGGTTTGGAGACTTTGGAAGAGATCAACATGGAAGTGCGGGAAGCCTTCACCAACGCTGGCGGGCAAACTTTTAACTACATTCCCTGTTTGAACGACGACTCTGCTTGGCTGTCTGCCTTGTCCAGCATCACGCAGAAGCATTTGAGCGGCTGGCCGACGCAAGCAGCTGATGCTGTGGCTCTGAAAACGATGCGGGATGAGGCTTTGAAGTTGGGCGCGAAGGATTAAATCTCCTAAATGCCCATGCGAACCGTCATTCCCGCGCAGGCGGGAATCCACGAGCGCTAACATGGATTCCCGCGTGCGCGGGAATGACTGATTGGCGCTTGAATGATGCGCTTGGGTCTCATGGATAATCAGGGTTACTCTGAAAAGCGAGCTTTGGCTTGCAATTCCAATAATTCCCCCTATTTAGTCCTTTATGACCACTGCTTCTGACCGCCCAAAAGGCACCTCCCCGCGCTCTATTTCGGGGCTTTTGCCATTCTTACGGCCTTATCGCTTACAAATCGGGCTGGCTTTGCTGTTCTTGGTGATGGCTGCTGTGTCCACGCTGGCTTTTCCACTGGCGTTGCGCAGCTTAATTGACGGTGGCCTGGTCACCACTGACAAAGGCGCGCAGGTGATGGCGCTGCGGAATCACTTTTTTGCCCTATTTGGCGTAGCCGTTGCTTTGGGCGTGTTCAGCGCGGCGCGGTTTTATACGGTGAGTTGGTTGGGCGAGCGCGTCACGGCGGACATTCGCAACGCGGTTTATTCGCACGTTTTGCGCCAAAGCCCGCAATTCTTTGAAACCACACAAACTGGCGAAGTGCTGTCGCGCCTCTCCGCCGACACCACGCTGGTGCAAACTGTTGTTGGCTCGTCGTTGTCTATGGGGTTGCGCAATGCCGTGATGGGCATCGGTGCACTGGGCGTGCTGATTTGGACAAATCCGTGGGTGATGTTGCAGGTGCTGGGCGCGCTGGTGTTGATAGTCATGCCAGCCATGTACTTTGGCCGCAAGGTACGCAAACTGTCTCGCGCCAGCCAAGACCGCATTGCAGACTCAAGCGCCATCGCCGCCGAAGTACTAAACGCCATCCCCGTGGTGCAAAGCTACGCGGCGGAAGACAAAGAAGCCGCCAGATTCGACTTGAGCACCAACAACGGCTTTAAAACCGCCGTCACCCGCAGCAAAGCACGCGCCATTTTGGTCGCTTTCATCATCATCGCCACCAGTGCAGGCTTGCTCTGGGGCTTGTACCAAGGCACGCAGGCCGTCATGCAGGGCACGATGACGGCGGGACACCTCGGTCAAACCGTGGTGTACATCATCATCTTGGCCAGCGCTTTTGCGGTCTTGGGCGAAACCTATGGTGACTTGTTGCGCGCCGCTGGTGCGACCGAGCGTTTGATGGAGCTGCTGGACACCAATTCCCCCATCCAATCCCCTAAAAATCCTGCTCTAGCCGGCGTATCTGTTGCCGGAAGCGCTATTAAATTTGAAGCGATTGAGTTCAACTACCCTTCCCGCCCACTGCAAACGGCGTTGACCAAATTCAGCTTGGACGTGAAAGCTGGCGAAACCGTGGCGCTCGTAGGCCCCAGCGGCGCAGGTAAAAGCACGGTGTTCCAGCTTCTTTTGCGTTTTTACGACCCGAAAACCGGCAGCATCAAGCTGGACGGCGTGGAAACCAGCAGTTTGAACCTGCAAGATTTGCGCAGCCGCATCGGCATCGTGCCGCAAGATGCGGTGATTTTTTCAACCAGCGCCTTAGAAAATATCCGCTACGGCAAGCCAGAAGCTACGGACGATGAAGTCAAAGCCGCCGCCAAAGCCGCCTTTGCCGACGAGTTCATCGCCAAGCTGCCCGAAGGCTACGACACCTTTTTGGGTGAACGCGGCGTGCGCTTGTCCGGCGGCCAACGCCAACGCATCGCCATCGCCCGCGCCATGCTGAAAAACCCACCGCTGCTGCTCTTAGACGAAGCCACCAGCGCCCTAGATGCCGAAAGTGAACGTATGGTCCAAGCTGCCCTAGAGTCCGCCATGAAAGACCGCACCACCCTAGTCATCGCCCACCGCCTAGCCACCATCCAGCAAGCCGACCGCATCATCGTGCTCGACCACGGGCAGATTGCAGAGCAAGGCACGCATGCCGAGCTGGTGGCAAAAGGCGGTTTGTATGCGCGGTTGGCGGAGTTACAGTTTGGGTTGTGAATGGCGTTTTAGAGGGGTAAATTGGCATCTAGCCAGCGTATTTATTGCCTGAGCAGCTATTTTATTTATAGCATTTTGTAGCTGCGCAAGCTGGCTTGTTGTCCCCACTCACCCCCAACCCCTCTCGCCCCACCGGGCGAAAGGGGAGCTTTCATTTGACGGTTTGCGGTCGAGTTAAGCT
>JAAFJF010000026.1 GCA_013298815.1 Polaromonas sp.
ATCGCAGCGGCCGCCGGCACCAGCGTGACCAACTACATCTCGACCGACCCAACGGGCGGCGGCACACCACCGACACCTGGACCGAGCTGCGCCCCAGCAGCCAGCTGCGCCTCCGTGGGCCCCAACCCAGTGGCCAACGGCATCGTCCTGGCCGTGAGCAAATCGGCCCCTAGCCCAAGCCTGATCGTAGGCGCCAACAGCACCTACACCATCACAGTGACCAACAGCGGCACTGGGGTGGCGACGACAGCGACCGTCAAAGAACTGATCCCATCGAACATGGACCTGGTCAGTGCCAGCGGCGCCAACTGGACCTGCACCCCGGCAGGCGCGACCACAGATGCAGCCTTAAGCGCCTTGGTGCCAAGCCGCACCGTCAGCTGCAGCTACAGCAACGCCACAGGTATTGCGCCAGCGGGCGGCACAGACACTGCCTTAAAAATCGTGGTCAAACCGATCGCAGCGGCCGCCGGCACCAGCGTGACCAACTACATCTCGACCGACCCAACGGGCGGCGGCACACCACCGACACCTGGACCGAGCTGCGCCCCAGCAGCCAGCTGCGCCTCCGTGGGCCCCAACTTGGTTAGTGATGTAACAGCGACCAACGACACCATCAGCGGCGTCAATGGTGCCAGCGGCAACCCGACAGCGGGCAACGCGCTGGGTAACGACACCGTCAACGGCGCAGCCGCGACCGTGGGTCCTACAGGCAACGCCACCTTGGTGGTCAAAACACCGGCGACCTCGATAGGCGGCGCGCCGGTGCCGGCGCTGGACATAGCCAGCGGCGTGGTCAGCGTCCCAGCGGGCACGCCAGCGGGGACCTACACAATCGTGTACACCCTGTGTGAAAAGCTGAATCCGACCAACTGCAAAGACGCCACGATCAGCGTCACAGTCACAGCCGCCCCGGTGGTAGCGACCAACGACACCATCAGCGGCGTCAATGGTGCCAGCGGCAACCCGACAGCGGGCAACGCGCTGAGTAACGACACCGTCAACGGCGCAGCCGCGACCGTGGGTCCGACAGGCAACGCCACCTTGGTGGTCAAAACACCGGCGACCTCGATAGGCGGCGCGCCGGTGCCGGCGCTGGACATAGCCAGCGGCGTGGTCAGCGTCCCAGCGGGCACGCCAGCGGGGACCTACACAATCGTGTACACCCTGTGTGAAAAGCTGAATCCGACCAACTGCAAAGACGCCACCATAACTGTGCCAATTTCAGCTATCGATACGGTGAAAGCAGTAGGAGTACCTAAACAAATAAGTCCCAAGGTATTCGAAGTCTCCTACAGCATTGTGGTTGCTAACGTATGCGCCTCTGCGCCTTTAGGTTGTGCTGGAACACCAATTTCATATAACGTGCAAGTCAACGATAATTTGAAGACCACATTCCCGACAGCGAGTTCTATTACCGTCAGTAACTATGCGGTCTCTAACGGTGCTAACGGCGCAGTGTGTACACCCGCAAGTACATCATTCCTAGGTACAGCCGCAGCAAGTGCGTTGTTCTCTGGTGTCAATGATTTAACCGGCGGCCAGTCCTGCGTAGCTACATTCAAAGTAACGATTGACTTTGGCACGGGTGATCTTCCTACCACCTCTCAAAATAATTTAGCTTATGCAAGTGCAGTTGCCACTGATACAGCTGTGAATCTTGGTTATACGTTTCTTGCATCTGGTACGCCGGTACCACCAACAAATGCAGCCGCAACAGATATTTCAACGACTGCACCAGCAACCTCAGGACCACCGGGTACTTTGCCTGCAACGCCATTGCCGCCGACTGCGGTGGGCGGTGACTCAGCTTCAGGTGTGCCAACCAGCATTATTTTTGCAGCGCAAGATGATGGCGAGTTGGGTATTAAAAAATCGACGGCAACGAAGGTAACTACTGCTGGTGAAGTTGTCGAATATTCAATATTAATTAGCAACTCAAGCACAAGTGCAGTTAAAACAAAGGTGACAGACAAGCCACCAGTTGGTTTCGAATATGTGACAGGTACTGCAAAAGTCGGTGGCACAGCGATTGCATCACCGAGCTTCGCTAATGATGAGCTAGTATTTGATATAGGTACCATTGCAGCGACCAGCACTGTTGAACTTCGCTACCAAATGAAGCTTGGTGATACTGTAGAAGGTGGCGAAGCGTCTAACTGCGTAGTTGCAAAAGGCACAAGTACTTTAACGGGGACCGAGAAAGAAAGCGGCAAGACCTGCGCAACGGTTATCGTACAAACGGGTCTGTTCTTGGAGAAACGTGCTGGAGTCAAAAATGCAGAGATTGGTGATTCTGTCGAGTATTCACTGCGCGTTAAATCTGTGGGTGGAACAACCAAAAACGTGACTATTTCTGACAAGCTGCCGCTAGGCTTTAAGCTAATCGAAGGCACTGTCAAGCTTGTTCGTGGTGGTGTGATCTCTGCCATGGCCAACCCTGCTGGTTCACCTGGCCCTGCCGTGACTTACAACGTTGGCACAGTTGCCAACAAAGAAATAGTTGAAATTCGCTACCGTGTTCGTTTGGGGATCGGCTCAGACCTGGGTGATGGTATCAACCGTGCCCAAGCAAAAGCACCGTTTGCGACATCATCCTTGGTGGCAACTGCCAAAATCTTGGTGACTCGCGGTGTGTTTACACGCGAAGCTTGTGTTGCTGGTAAGGTCTTCGTTGACTGTAATCAAAATGCGATGCAAGACAAAGGTGAACTTGGTATTCCAAGTGTTCGTTTGTACATGGAAGATGGTACGAATATGACCACTGATGAAAACGGTCAATACAGCATCTGTGGCGTACGAGCCATCAGCCATGTCATGCAAGTTGATACAACGACCATGCCAGTTGGCAGCCGTATGGGCATCACAAGCAACCGCAACTTAGGCGATGGCGTGAGTTTGATGATGAACATCAAAGCCGGCGAGTTGTACCGAGCTGATTTCATTGAAGGGTCTTGCACACCAAGTATCTTGGAGCAAGTCAACCAGCGCATCAAACTTGGGTCCGTGACGCCATCTTCCTCTGCTTCGTCGACGCCTTCCAAACCACTAGAGTTTGATTCAAGTCAGCAGGGGTATTCGATACCGTTTTTGTGCACTACACAACCTGATTCGATTGACTGTAAAAAAGCTGGAGGTTCAAAATGAACAGCCAACTGAACACACCTGCCTCAAACAAAGCTGAATCACTTGCTCTGAGCCCTACTATGATTAAGAATGCAAAAAACAGAGCACTCAAGCCAGTTGCAACTGCTATTTTTGCGCTGATGACGGCTGGTTTTTCTACCCAGTTATTAGCGCAAACCGCGACAGACAACAAGGTCGATCCTGTCAGTCCGCCAATCGCTTTAAGCGCTGCTTGTGGTTCGGCTGGCGTGGTGTTTAAAAATTCAGATGGTTCCGACCTAGATATTTTGAATTCGAACAACTCTCGGCTGCCTGTCGCTGCAGATTTGGGTTTGTGGGGCGAGAGCAAGGGTTTGCCAGTCGGCTCAAAGATACTATTGTCTGTTTCGAATGCACAAGCGCCCGCAGATGGACGCGCTATCCTCAAAATTGGCGTCAAAGCTTATGACGCAGTGGGGGCGTTGATTACGACCCCCGTTAAACTATTGATTGAAACCAGTTTGGGTAGACTCAGTGTTGATGGCTATTCAACGCAAGCCTCTTCATTGGAAGTGGTAACTAAAACAGGTGAGGCTTGCTTAAATTTAGTTGCATCAAACATTGCAGGCGAATCTCTGGTTCGCGTCAGCTCTGGTGCCGTTAAAGTTCAAGGCGTGGTTGATTTTGTACCCGATTTACGTCCTATGCTGGTCGTTGGGATGGTCGAAGGATCCATTAGTCTGACCAAGTTCAAGAAAGACGCTTTAACGCCGAACATCGTCACCACAGACTTTGATGAGACTTTGCGTAATTTCGCCAAAACCACAGACGAAGGTGACAAACGTCAAACAGTCGCTGGCCGTGTCGCGATGTTTGTCAAGGGCACCATCAAGGGAGAATATCTGCTTACAGCTGCTTACGATAGCGATAAGATTGTTCAACAAAAATTGTTTCGAGACATCGATCCCAACACTTATTACCCGGTCTTTGGTGATGCATCCGTCAAAAACTTTGATGCACAAAGCGCCAGCCGCTTGTATGTGCGTGTCGACAAAGACAAGAGCTACATGCTCTATGGTGATTACACCACTGCAGCTACAGACGAGGCGACCAAGCTTGCCAGTTACAGCCGCAGTCTCACAGGCGGTAAATACCATTTTGAAAATGATACCGTCAAAGTTAACGCTTGGGCTGCGCGCGATACGCTCAGAGCCTATGTTGACGAGCAGCCTGGTTTAGGTATCAGTGGCCCCTATGCCGTAGGTCAAGCGAATGCAGTTGCTAATTCAGAAAAAGTTGAGTTGTTGGTTCGCGACAGAGCTCAAGTTTCAGTCATTTTGAAACGAGAATTACTGACACGTTTTGTTGATTACGACTTTGAACCCTTTACCGGCAAGATGTTGTTTCGCAAACCCGTTCCTTCTGTGGATGAGAACCTCAATCCTGTGTCGATTCGCATAACTTACGAAGTCGATGAAGGTGGAGAAAAGTTCTGGGTTGGTGGCATTGATGCGAAGGTTAAAGTTGGTCCTGTCTCGATAGGAGCATCACATGTTGAAGATAAAAACACCCTCGCACCCTACAAACTCAGTGGAATCAACGCCGAAATTAAACTTGGCTCGCAAACCTATTTTGTGGCTGAAGCGGCCAAAAGCACGGGAACACAGTTTTATAACCAAAGTATTGATGCCATTACCTCAGCAACCAACGGTTCACCCACTGCTTTAGGTGGTGTTGTACCCTCTGCGGTCGTTCAAACTGGTCAGGCTGCACGCATGGAGTTGCGCCACACGGGGGATGACCTGCAAGCACGTGCGTATGTCAGCAAGGCAGACGCCGACTTCCAAAACAGTAATGCGGGCATCACTGCAGGCAGGGAGGAAGCTGGCGCCAATGTTAGCTACAAAGTAAGCGAACAGATTGTTGTAAAAGTTGATCTCATACTAACCAAAGAGCTAGTCACGGCTTCTAAACGAGAAGCAGGCGGCGCCAGTGTCAATTACAAAATTTCAGACGCGTTGATACTCGATTTGGGTGTGAATCATGTCAAGGAAAAAGGTAAATCTGGTGCACTTAGCGTCACGTCCTTACAAAATACCCAGTCGAGTCTGCCAGGCCTGGGTTTCGCTAGCACGACCGGCGTCGGCATTAGCACTGCGAACGGTGCCAGCTTGTTACCTTCGTTGGCGAACACGACAACAGCAACGACAGCATCTGGTGATATAGACAACGAATACACCAGCTTACGCGCCCGTTTAACTGGCAAAGTGACAAATGACATCAGCATTTATGGCGAATACGAGCGTGCCACGGACGACACAGGTCGACAACGTTCTGCCATTGGTGCGGAATATCGTATCAACGAGAAGAGCCGCGTCTACGGTCGCTATGAGTTTCAAAATACACTCAGCGGTAATGCTGCTGGGTACAGCCTAGATGGCACCAACACGCGAACGTCTGTCATCGGTATCGATACTGAATACATGAAAGATGGGCAATTGTTCAGCGAATATCGTTTGTCTGGTGCTCAAAATGGTTTTGATGCAGCAGCATCCATTGGTATACGTAACCAATGGAGCATCAGCGATGGTTTTATGATCAATACGAGCGCAGAACGCCAAGCTTTACGGCCCTATGAAGGAGCCAAAGGCGATGCGGTCGCTATGAGCTTAGGTGCCATGTACAGCGGAAATCCGGTTTATAAGCTAGGTGGGAAATTGGAGTACCGCACTTCGCGGCCTACTGACCAGTGGAACGCCACACTTGCATACGACCGTAAGCTCGATAACAATTGGTCTGCGATTGCGCGCGACTTGTACATGTACACGCATGACAAATGGGATACAGGTGCAGGCGATCAAACCCAAAATCGCTTTCAGGTGGGCTTGGCTTACCGCGACGTAGAAACCAATATGTTTAACGGTTTAGCGCGCCTTGAGCATCGTACAGACATCAGTACAGCGCTTGCAGATCTTAAAAACAGCACCACAACCGTTTTTAGTGTGCAGGGTAACTACCATCCTGTTCGAGCTTTCACACTCAACGGGCAAGCTGCATTTAAATATGTCAATGAAACCTTTGGCAATGTCATCACGAAATGGCAAGGAACCTTGGTTTCCGGTCGCGTTTCTTATGACTTTACTGATCGTATCGATGGCAGCATCATGGCCAGCCGCATGTGGGGCACAGGTGCTTCTGTCTCGGGTATTGGTGCTGAGATTGGTGTGCGATTGGTCGACAATATGTGGCTTGGTTTGAGCTACAACATCGGGAAATTTGTAGATACTGAACTTTTCAGCTCAAACGCGAGTTGGACAGGCTGGCACTTGCGCATGAACTACAAATACCATTAAGCAGCTCGGTTATTTGGTTTGGCGTGACATAATTTACTGATGTCGCAAACTTCACCACAACCAATCATCCGCGCTACACCACTCATCAGACAAGACTTTCGCTTCAGCTCCCGCCTTCGGGTGCGCTGGGCGGAGGTTGATTTACAAAAAATAGTGTTCAACGCCCACTATTTGATGTACTTTGACACCGCCATCAGCGACTACTGGCGCGCCATGGCCATCCCCTACGAAGAAACCATGCACCAATGGGGTGGTGATTTGTACGTGAAAAAAGCCAGTGTCGAGTACTTCGCCAGCGCCCGATACGAAGACCAGCTAGACGTGATGCTCAAATGCACCAAGATAGGCAATTCATCCGTTGTTTTTAATGGCGCTATTTTTCGCTCTGACCAGCTACTGGTGACGTGTGAGCTGATTTACGTTTACGCCAATCCTGCCACCCAAAGCTCACAGCCCGTGCCCGCAGCTTTCCGTGAGCTGTTGACCGCTTTTGAAGCAGGTGAGCCTATGACAAGCTTGAAAACTGGTGACGTGACAGCCTTAGGCGCTGATGCCTTTGTCATCCGTGAAGCCGTTTTCGTCAACGAGCAAGGCTTTGCTTTAGAGATTGAAAAAGATGCTTTTGACGCCACCAGCCTTCATGCCGTCGTCTACAACCGCTTAGGTAAGCCACTAGCAACAGGGCGTTTGCTACCAACCAGCGTGGTGGACGGTGTCCAAACCAGCAAAATTGGTCGAATGGCGGTGCACCGTGTGATGCGCGGCTCCAAGCTGGGCAAAGACATTCTCAGCACACTTGTTGCAGCGGCAAAATCACGAGGAGACAAGCAGGTCAAGCTTGGCGCACAATGGAATGCACAAAATTTCTATGCAAAACAAGGGTTTACAGCGCAGGGCGAACCTTTTGACGATGAAGGCATGCCGCATATTGAGATGGTGAAAAGGCTTTAAATATTCTCAAATATCTTCCAGCAAAGGGTAGGGCAGCGGCAACAAAGTGATGTCCGCACCGCTGGCTGACCCCAAAGTCAGCTTGCCGCCCACGGTGGCTGAAACTTGCATGGACACAATGGCCGAGTAACCACCGCTTGAATCAGTCGCTGGGTTTTTAGCAACTTGCACCACCATGCCGCAAGCTTGCTCTGCATCCAAATCATGAAAAACTTCATGTCCGACAACGGGTTGCGTGTCTGTAGAGTCGATTTGCACAACGTAAGCCCGCCGTTTTAAAGTTCCACGGAATTGACTCCGTGCCACCACTTCTTGTCCTGGATAGCAACCTTTTTTGAAGTTCACCCCACCCACAGACTCATAATTCAGCATTTGAGGCACATAAGCTTCAACGATGGGTGCTGTGATGGTGGCGATGCCAGTGTGCACCTCGCTCCAGTTCCAAATCTCTGCAGACAGTGTTTCTCCAACGGGCGCGGCATCACCAACGGGTGTCACGCACAGTGCACGCGTTTGACCCAATGCGGGATGCAGTGCAATTGCTGTAGAGGCATTAAATATGACTGTAGCCGGCGTATTTATTGCCTGAGCAGCTATTAAATTAATAGTATTTCCGGTCAATCCAAAAAAGTTAAATTCAGCCGTCACATCCGTCAACTTGGCCTTCGCCCGCATCACAAACATGCTCAAACGCTTCAAAGTCGGTGCCAAAATGTCGCGGCTGCAAACCATGTAGATATCTGGTGTTGTTTGGGTCGTATCTAAAGCAGGGCGTTTGTAAATAATGAACGACGCTTGCATCCGCCCCTTGGCCGAGCAAAACGCCGCCAAACGCGACTCGTTCATGCCCAAAAGCGCCACATCATTGGTCAACTGACCTTGCAGAAACGACGCGGCATCCGCACCTGTGACGCGAATGATGCCCAAATGCTCAAGTTTGACCACGCCAGAGGGTAATTCGGCGCTTGATTGTGTGTGTTTTATGCTTGAGGGGTTCATAGGTGAATTATCATTGCAGATTGATGTCGTTATTTTCCATGGCGTATTTTTAGGGCAATGTGCTGATGTTCAAGAGGTTTTTTACAGTTATCGCATTGTTGGCGATTTTTATCGCTGCAGGCGCGGGCGCACTGGCTTGGTGGGTAAACCAGCCTTTTGATTTGACATATTCGACCGTTGAGTTCACTTTAGACAAATCCAATGCGGCATCTCAGGGTAAATCCGTTGCCCAGCAAGTTGTAGAAGCTGGCGTGCAAACCCAACCGGCGTTGTTGCAGCTGTGGTTTCGCGTCTCAGGCGATGCCCGCAAAATCAAAGCGGGCAGTTACGAGCTGGAGGCGGGCGTGACGCCGCGCAGCTTGCTGAAAAAGCTGGTTAGCGGCGACCAAGCCTTCAAAACCGTGACTTTGGTCGAAGGTTGGACGTTTGCCCAGTTACGCGAAGCGCTCTCAAAAGCGGAGCACCTTAGGCAGGAAACACGCGGGCTAAAGCCAGAAATTATCATGGAAAAGCTGGGTAAACCGGGTTTGAAGCCAGAAGGCCGCTTCTTCCCCGACACCTATACCTACACCAAAGGTAACAGCGATTGGGTCGTCCTGAAAAGCGCTTTTCAAGCCATGAACAAGAATTTAGACGCTGCGTGGGAGATGCGTGCCAGCGACTCGCCGTTGAAATCCATGGATGATGCGTTGACGCTGGCCAGCATCGTCGAAAAAGAAACCGGCAGCAAAGCCGACCGCGCCATGGTGGGCAGCGTGTTCAACAACCGCCTGCGTATCGGCATGCCGTTGCAAACCGACCCAACGGTGACTTACGGCGCAGGCCCCGCCAAAGGCAAAGAATACGACGGCAACTGGCTGAGCGCAAAAGCAGACGACAACCCGTGGAACACTTACCGCCGCACCGGCCTACCACCCACCCCCATCGCCATGCCCGGCAAAGCCGCGCTCTTGGCGGCCGTTCAGCCAAAACCCAGCAGCGCCCTGTATTTTGTGGCCAAAGGCGACGGCACGGGAGCCAGCCAGTTCAGCGACACGTTGGAAGAGCACAATCGGGCTGTGAATAAATACATTCGGGGTAAATAAGTTGAAATCGCTTGAAAACGGTCTTTTTATCAGCTTTGAAGGCATAGACGGTGCTGGCAAATCGACGCATATTGACGCCTTGGTTGCTGCGTTCAAGGCTGAATTTGGTGCAGACAAAGTCATCCAAACCCGCGAACCCGGCGGCACACCTTTGGCTGAAAAGCTGCGCCAGATGATTTTGAACGACGCGATGGACGCTTTGACCGAGTCGTTTTTGGTCTTCGCCGCACGCCGTGACCACCTGAACAAAGTCATAGAACCTACCTTAGCCCGTGGCGACGTCGTTTTGTGCGACCGTTTCACCGACGCCACCTTTGCCTACCAAGGCGGTGGGCGCGGGTTTGACCTAAAAACGCTATCGTATTTAGAGCAAATAACACAACAAATACGCTGGCTAGAGTCTGATTTAGAGGTAAAAAGTAGCGTTTCTGAGCCTTCAATACAAATAAGACAACCCGATTTGACGATTTGGTTCGACCTCCCGCCCGAAATCGCCGCCGAACGCCTCGCCGGCGCTCGCGTGCCAGACAAATTTGAAGCCCAGCCCGTCGAGTTCTTCCGACAAGTGGCTGCGGGCTACCAAAAGCGCATGGACGAGAATCCAGCCCGTTTCGCCAAAATCAACGCCAACCAAAGCCGCGAAACGGTTTGGGCAGATGTGTTGCAAGCTGTTGAATCTAAAGGATTTTTGAAAAAAGGTCGTTCTGCATGAAAGCGTCAGAAGCTGTCGCGGAAGAAACGCAAGTCGCAGCGCCACCCGCGCCGTGGATAGCCGCACAAACGCAGAATCTGCTCAAACAACGCGGCCACGCTTGGCTGTTGCAAGGGCCGTCGGGTTTGGGTCAATACGAGTTGGCTTTATCGCTGGTTCGTGCGTGGCTGTGTGATGCGCCGACTGAGCATGGCGCATGCAACACCTGCACCAGCTGCCACGCCATCGATGTGCGCTCTCACACCGACTTTTGCATTTTGATGCCCGAAACCGTGATGATTGAGCTCGGCTGGCCGCTGGGTGAAAAAGCGCAAGCCGACATAGACGACAAAAAGCGCAAACCCAGCAAAGAAATCCGCATCGACGCGATGCGCGACGCCGTCGAGTTTGCCCAGCGCACCGCAGGTCGTGGCCGCGGCAAAGCCATGCTGGTTTACCCCGCAGAGCGCATGAATCACATAACGGCTAACGCGCTCCTGAAAACGCTGGAAGAGCCGCCGGGCGATTTGAAGTTCGTCCTCGCCAGCGAAGCCGCGCATCAGCTATTGCCTACGATTCGCAGCCGATGCCTGACCCATACGCTGACATGGCCGAAAGCCGATGAATCACTGGCGTGGCTGGCAGAGCAGGGTGTCAAAAAAGCCGATGCCGAGCCCTTGCTACGCGCCGCTGGCGGTCGCCCCGCTGATGCGCTGACCTTCGCCAATTCCGGCCGCAACCCCGCAGATTGGCAATCTTTCCCCAAAGCTATGGCGAAAGGCGACGTCGCTTTTGTCTCCAACTGGCTCCCCGCCGACCTGCTAGACGCCCAACAAAAGCTCTGCCACGACCTCATGGCCGCCAAATCTGGCGCAGCGCCAAGGTTCTTCAAACCCGCAGATTTACCGATTGCGATGCCCAGCTACACAGCTTTGGCTGGATGGCACAAAACCCTGTCAGCCACCGCCCGAACGGTAGAACACCCGTTCAATGCCGGTTTGATGCTGGAAGCGCTGGTTAGCGGAGCGCAAAGGGTGATAGCGGCAAAAAACTAGTGTATTGAATGATGATAATTGCTATAAATTATATAGCTGCTCAGTCAGTAAATACGCTGGATAGATACATATTTAACCCCTAAATAACCAATTTTTCTCTAAATTCACCCAATTCCATGTTCACCGACTCCCATTGCCACCTCGTCTTCCCTGAGCTGATGTCCCAGCTGCCGCAAATCCGTACCGCGATGGCGCAGGCGCGGGTGACTCGGGCTTTGTGCATTTGTACGACGATGGAGGAGTTTGAGTCTGTTCACAACTTGGCGACGAGTTATGACAATTTTTGGGCGACGGTGGGGGTGCATCCTGATAACGAGGCGAGCAGCGAACCTGGCAAGGAGTTGAGAGAACCAACGTTTGACGACTTGGTGCAACGTGCTGGGCTGCCGCGTGTGGTGGGGATTGGTGAAACGGGTCTGGACTATTTCCGGCTCGGTGAGCGTACCGTTGCCGATATGGAGTGGCAACGTGCGCGCTTTCGCACCCATATTCGCGCGGCGCAGTCGGTGAAGAAGCCGCTGGTGATCCATACCCGCGCGTCGTCTGCGGACACGATTACGATCTTGCGGGAAGAGGGTGAAACCGAGGGGAACATGGGCGCTAAATCGGCTGGCGGCGTGTTTCATTGCTTCACCGAAACCGCAGAAGTCGCCCGCGCGGCGCTGGATTTGGGGTTTTACATCTCGCTTTCGGGGATTTTGACCTTTAAATCAGCCCAAGATTTGCGCGATGTGGCGGCTTTTGTGCCTATGGACAGGTTGTTGATAGAAACCGACAGCCCGTATTTAGCCCCTATGCCGCACCGTGGTAAGACGAACAATCCGTCTTACGTACCCTTTGTGGCGAAGAAGATTGCGGAGATCAAAGGTTTGGATGTTGAGGAAGTTGGGCGCATCACCAGTAGCAATTTTGACAATTTGTTTCAGGGTGTGATGCAGTGATTTATGGCATGATGTCGACTATGAAAGCATCAAAAAATACATTAAAAACAATGGCTTGTAGATTTATAGCTACGCTTTTGTTTCCGCTGGCAGCCTTGTCAGCACCGATTGACGACTACTTTACCGCCATCAAAAACGACAACGATGGCGCGTTGGTCACGGTTTTATTTCGTGGTTTCGATGTGAACACGCTGGACAGCGAAGGTCGCCACGGTTTGCACATCGCCATGCAGGAGAGCGCGTTCAAAGTAGCTAAAACTTTGTTGGATTTGTCTGGCACTAGGGTAGACACTCGCAGCAAAAATGACGAAACCCCGCTGATGATAGCGGCGCTGAAAGGGCACACAGCTTTTGCGAAGCGTTTGATTGAGCGTGGCGCAGACGTCTACAAAACCGGTTGGACACCGCTGCACTACGCTGCTACGGGTGGGCATGTGGAGATGATCAAGCTGCTGTTGGAAAACCATGCCTACATCGACACCGAATCGCCCAACAAAACCACGCCGTTGATGATGGCGGCACAATACGGCACGGCTCAAGCTGTGAAATTATTGATAGATGAGGGGGCAGACATCAGCTTGAAAAACGATATAGGGATGACGGCTTTGGACTTTTCACGTATGGCTGAAAAGCGCGACAGTTTTGATGTGCTGACTGCAGCTTTGCAACCAGCACCCGCGCCCAAAGAGGCTACACCAGCCGTTGCGGCACCGGTTGCATCAGAGGAGTTAGCCGGTAAAAAACCCTTCAAAACGCGGTTTGATTAGCCTTTAGTCAGCGTATTTACTGCCTAAAATGCTATAGAAAATATAGCAAACTAGGTGGCTAATCAACCGCCGCGGCGCATCATCTCAAAGAACTCGCCATTGTTCTTTGTCGCGCGCATTTGCTTGAGCACCATTTCCATAGACTCAATCTCGTCCATGTTGTACATAAACTGGCGCAGGATGCGGGTTTTTTGCAGGATTTCAGGAGCCAAGAGCAGCTCTTCACGACGGGTGCCGCTGCGGTTGAGCTGAATACTTGGGAACACGCGTTTTTCGTACAAACGGCGGTCTAGGTGGATTTCGGAGTTGCCAGTGCCTTTGAACTCTTCAAAAATCACCTCGTCCATGCGGCTGCCGGTGTCGATCAAAGCGGTGGCAATGATGGTCAAGCTACCGCCTTCTTCGACGTTACGGGCCGCGCCCAAAAAGCGTTTTGGCCGTTGCAGGGCGTTGGAGTCCACACCGCCGGTCAGCACCTTGCCGGAGCTGGGCACGACGTTGTTGTAGGCGCGAGCCAGACGGGTGATGGAATCTAACAAAATCACCACGTCTTTTTTCAGTTCAACCAGACGCTTGGCGCGCTCGATCACCATTTCGGCTACGTGCACGTGGCGGGCGGCTGGCTCGTCGAACGTGGACGCAATCACCTCACCTTTGACGGTGCGCTGCATTTCGGTCACCTCTTCTGGGCGCTCGTCGATGAGCAAGACCATCAGGTAGCTGTCAGGGTAGTTGGCAGAAATCGCGTGGGCGATGTGCTGCATCATCACGGTCTTACCGCTTTTTGGCTGCGCCACGATCAGGGCGCGCTGGCCTTTGCCGATGGGCGCAATGATGTCGATGATGCGGCTTGTGATGTTTTCGTTGTTCTTCTCGTCACCCTTGACTTCCCGTTCAAGCTTCATCTGCTCTTTAGGGAACAGCGGAGTCAAGTTCTCAAACATGACCTTGTGCTTGTTCTCATCCGCGCCACCACCGTTGACCTTGTCCAGCTTGTTCAGCGCAAAGTAGCGTTCGCCGTCTTTAGGGGTGCGCACTTCGCCTTCAATCATGTCGCCAGTGTGCAGGTTGAAGCGGCGCACTTGGCTTGGGCTGATGTAGATGTCGTCGGTGGAAGCGGTGTAGCTGGTGTCTGGGCTGCGCAAAAAACCAAAACCGTCGGGCAGAATTTCGAGCACACCATCAGCAAATACCTGTTCGCCAGCGCGGGCGCGCTTTTTGATGATGGCAAACATCAGCTCCTGCTTGCGCATGCGGCCCGTGTTTTCAATTTCAAGCTCTTCGGCTTGCTTCAAGACTTCAGAAACGTGCAGGGCTTTGAGTTCGTTTAAATGCATGTGAGATTTAAGTGTGATAACCCGATATGGGCAATGGAAGAAACAGAATTTGGGGAAGGTGCTGAGTGCTTAAATAGGAGCGACTCAGAAAATTAACTTGGAAACTTGAGAACTTAGATAAAGGTTCAAAGTGCCGTTTGGGAAACCTTGGTTTCTACGGCTAAAACTTAGTATGCGGGAATTATGACAGATTTTTAGGCTAAAACCGTTTTCGATTTGTTCCCCTTCCTTGGAAGGGGTGGCGCGAAGCGACGGGGTAGTTTGTTCGCCTGCAGCTACCCCGCCCGTTGGGCACCCCTTCAAATTGAAGGGGAATTTGAATTTAAGCCATTTGCTGGTCAATAAACGCTGTCAACTGCGATTTGCTCAACGCGCCAACTTTGGTGGCAGCCAATTGGCCGTCTTTAAACAACATCAACGTCGGAATGCCGCGAATGCCAAATTTAGCCGGAATGTCGCGGTTTTCGTCCACATTCATCTTGGCGATTTGCAGTTTGTCGCCATAGGCGGCAGCCACTTCGTCCAAAATTGGAGCAATCATCTTGCAAGGACCGCACCATTCAGCCCAATAATCCACCAACACAGGTGCTTTGGAGCCGAGCACTTCGGTTTCAAAAGTTGCGTCGGTAACGTGTTTGATGAGATCGCTGGCCATGGTGAAGTCCTTATATATTGGCGGGAAAAGTAAAAAGAAATAGTAAAAAGAGGGCGCAAGAAATTGCTAAATCTACAGATACATTAGAGTAAGACCATTGTGACAGAAAGCAAGACCCTAAGTGTCAAATATAAAGTCAGATTTTGACGCCTCAGACTTAAACACCGCTTATTGGCGGCAATTGTGCCTCGCTGTCCATGAAAATGGTCAGGAAAAAGGCATTCATTTGTCGCGCTGCGTTGTTTTACTGCCATTTGCGCAGCTTATGCCGCTGGCTAGGCGGCATTGGGCGCAGATTTACCCCTCAGGGTTCGTGCCGCAGTTCCAAACCACGTCAAATTGGGCGAACCAATTGCGACCCTTTAAGCCTGAAACTGGCGATATCAGTTTCGAGATGGCACAAGACGTGCTCAAAGCGGCGCAGTTACTCAAAACTGCCAAATTGGGCGTTTTTGCCGGTTTGGACGCTACCCAGCAAGAGCTGATCACCACACGATTGGTCGAAGCAGCACACCAGTTGGCCGCCAGTGCAGCAGCCGTTCACCCTAAAAAGCGCTTAGATTGGGCTGCCGATGTCAGACGCGATGTGTTTGGCGGCATCGTTTCAGCAGCGTTTGCCAACGAATCGTCCATTGCGCAGCTCGCACTTTACTGGGCATCTACCAGCAGTTACGCCAGCGATGTGTTGTTTGATGATACTCTGATGAAATCTCAAACTGACTGCTTGTTCGTTTTAGAAGGCTTGCAGCGTGACCCCTTGGCGCGGGCTTTGATGCTGCATTGGGGTGAAAATACCGCATTTTTGTCACCACCTAGTACCGAGCTGCCTGAAAATCTGTCTGGTATCACCCTTTACCCCGCGAAAGACGCCCACGACGAAGCACAACTCGCCGCTGCTTGTGTGCTACGCCACATTGAAGCGGGGCGAATCCCCGTTGCTTTGGCGGCCACTGACCGCGCCTTGACCCGCCGTATCCGCGCCATGCTGGCGACACAAAACGTACAAGTGCGCGATGAAACTGGGTGGATTTTGTCCACCACCCGCGCGGCTGCCAAGCTGATGGCATATCTCAAAGCTTGCGCATGGAACGCTGGTACCGACAGCGTGCTGGATTTTTTGAAGAACAGTGACAACACAATTATTGAAGCTGACGAGCTGGCTACACTTGAAAAGGCCGTGCGCAAGGCAAATCGGGCGTCTTGGGCGAGTTGGGTAGCGTTGGTAACTCAGGAGGATGCGTCCGAGCCGTCATTCCCGCGCAGGCGGGAATCCACAAGCGCCACCCTGTATTCCCGCCTTCGCGGGAATGACGGAGAGGGCGGGAATGCCGAACTGTTGGCTGCAACGCAAAAAATCGAATCCGCCCGTGCGGGCTTGCAATCGCCCCGCATTCTGAGCGCTTGGCTGGTGGCGTTGCGCACTGCGTTGGAAAACAGCGGCTTGTTGCAAGCGCTGGAGGATGACTTGGCGGGTGTCAAAGTGCTAGAGGTTTTATGTCTAAGCAAACATTCAACACCGCATTTCCAAAGCAATGAGCGCTGGAGCCTGAGCGAATTCACCGTTTGGTTGAACACTGCGCTAGAGTCCGCCAGCTACAAACCGCCGTACCCTGAGCAAGCCCAAATCGCCATATTGCCCATGAGCCAGCTGCTGGCCCGCCCGTTTGCAGCTGCGGTGCTGGCAGGTTGTGACGAGGCGCGGTTCGACCCGTCGCCCATGCTGCCCGGCCAGTGGTCACCCGTTGAGCGTCTAGCTTTGGGACTCATCACCCGCGACGAGCAAGACGCCGCCACCCGCGCTGCCTGGCACATCGCCCTGCAAACGCCAGTGTGCGATGTTTTGTGGCGCAAGTCTGAAACCACGGGTGAACCTGTTTTGCCCAGCAGCTTGGTGCAAAGCTTGCAGCTAAGTTTGAAGCAGAGCAAGGTAGAAAAAATATCAACCGACCCTCGCATCAAGCAAGCTTTAGAAGCTAATCCAACGCCCAAACCGCAGCCTAACGGCAGCCAACTCCCCATTACCCGCCTGTCCGCCAGCGGCTACAGCAAGCTACGCACCTGCCCTTACCAATTTTTTGCACTGCAGCAGTTGGGGTTGAAAGAAGACGACGAACTGCAAGAAAACTTGGATAAACGCGAGTTTGGGCTGTGGCTGCATGCGGTGTTGAGTCATTTTCAAGAAAATCTCAAAAATACATCAAAAATTGATAAAAATATGGATTTGGCCGGTGTATTTATTGCCTATACAGCTATGCTAAATATAGCAAAATCGGAAATAACAGTTGCCCAAAACATCCCAGAAGATGCGTTTTTACCGTGGGAAGCGACTTGGCCTAAGCTTCGCGATGGTTACATCAATTGGCTAATTGGGCATCAGGCTGCGGGCTGGACGTTTGACCAAGCCGAAGTTTGGCGGGAGCTGTCGATTGGTAATTTTGGCTTGAAGCTGGTGGGGCAGCTGGACCGTATCGACAAGTCAGCCGACGGCACAACCATGGTGTTGGACTACAAAACCGAGAGCGACAGCAAAACCGTCAAGCGCCTGAAAGAGCCGCTGGAAGATACGCAGCTGGCGTTTTACGCTGCCTTGGTGGGGGATGATACGCTGGAGGCGGGCTACGTTAACGTCAGCGAAAAGCAGAGCAAAACCTATGCTCAGCCCGATATTGACCACAGCCGTAGCGCTTTGATTGAGGGTATTTTGGACGATATGCAAGCCATCAGTGCGGGTAAGCCGCTACCGGCTTTAGGGGAGGGCGCTGCTTGTGATTATTGTGCGGCGCGTGGGCTGTGTCGGAAGGATTTTTGGTGATTGCAGTGTTTAAATCCCCCCTAGCCCCCCTTTTTCAAAGTGGGGGACAAGTCATATGACAGCCGCCTACGAGCACAATAAAAAGCCGGTTAGCAAAGACGCGTTTTACGCTATTGCCTGCGATCCGCAGCGCAGCGTTGCGGTCGAAGCCTGCGCGGGAGCGGGGAAAACTTGGATGTTGGTGTCGCGGATGATTCGCGCCTTGCTGGAAGAAGATGACCGACAGGGTGAAATCAAGCCGCATGAAATCCTAGCCATCACCTTCACCAAAAAAGCTGCCGGTGAGATGCGACAGCGTTTGCAGGAATGGCTGGCTGAGTTTGCCTTTGCGACGCCTGAAAAGCTTGTGTTTGAGCTAAAAATTCGCGGCATTGATCTCGATAAGCTCAATAAAGGCAATAAAAATAGCCTCCAGCCGGCGTATTCATTGCCTGAGCAGCTACAAAATTTATATCAAAAAACGCTCTCGCAAGGGCGCGGTGTGCAGATCAAAACCTTTCATGGCTGGTTTGCATCTCTGCTACGAACCGCGCCGCTTTCGGTGCTAGAAGGCTTGAATCTACCAGCCAATTACACGCTGCTGGAAGACGACAAACTGGCTACGCCCAGCGTTTGGCGGCGGTTTTTTGGTACGTTGCTGAAAGACGAAACGGCCAAACGAGATTTTGAGGAATTGGTTGCTGAGCACGGCAAATCGCAAGCGTTGAAGGCTTTGGACGAGGCGCTGTCTAAGCGGGTTGAGTTTGAGCTGGCGGATGCAAAAGGCTTGGTTGATGCTTCAGTGCCGCATTTTGCTGAGTTTTTTCCTGATTTTGCGGGGTGTGAATCGCCTGAGGCTGCGTTTTTAGCTAGCAATACGCGCCAGCAAATACTCGCCGACGCAGCCAAAATTTTAGGCGCAGCATCGCAAAAAACCTTCAGTGCCAAGGGTGTCGAGCTAGAAAAATCCATAACTGACAACAACTTAGCTGGCGCAATAGCTGCCTTGTTGACGGAAAAAGGCACGCCCCGCAAGTTCAACGCCTCGCTGTCTGAGAATGAGTTTGTTGCCAGAGCGCAAGATTTGGCGCTTAGATTCCAATCCGCTATCGCCCAGCACGCCGCTTGGCAGCACCAGCAGCGCATGGCTAGATTAACCAGATTGTTAATTAACGAGTTCGCTAATTTAAAACGCCAGCGCGGCTGGGTGGATATGAACGATGTGGAGCGGGCTGCGCTGGTGATGCTGTCCAGCTCTGAGCTGAGCGGTTGGGTGCAAGAGCGGCTGGATGCGCGGGTCAAGCACCTGATGATTGACGAGTTTCAAGACACCAGCCCGCTGCAATGGCAGGCTTTGTACGCTTGGTTGTCGGGTTACGCAGGCGCGGGCAGCAAGCCGCCGGTGGTGTTCATGGTGGGCGACCCGAAACAGAGCATTTACCGATTCCGCCGAGCCGAGCCGCAAGTGTTCATCGCAGCGAAGCAGTTCGTCCAAGACGGCTTAGATGGCGATTTGCTCAGCTGCGACCACACACGGCGCAATGCCGTGCAGGTGGTGGAAGCGGTGAATGCGGTGATGTTGCAGGCGCAGGAGGTGAAGCAGTATTCGGACTACCGAGCGCACAGCACGGAGATTCTAGAAGCGGGTTCGGTTGTGCGATTGCCGCAAATTGAACGCATAGCTAAGGATAAATCTGCTGACGATTCTGCAGAACCAGTTTGGCGCGACAGCTTGACCGAGCCGCGCGAAGAAGTCGAAGAAAAAATCGTGACTTTGGAGTGCCGTCAAGCTGCGCAGTTCATTCAGCAGCTTTTGAAATCGGGTAAAAACCCCAAAGAAATCATGGTGTTAGCGCGGAAACGCTCGCGTTTGACGCTGATGCAAGCCGAACTGCAAACGCTCAGCATTGCCAGCCAACAACCCGAAAAAACCAACTTGGCTGACGCGCCCGAGGTGCAAGACATCGTTGCGCTACTTGATGTATTGGTGTCGCCTACGCATGATTTGTCACTCGCCCACGCATTGAAATCGCCGTTCTTTGGATTGACGGATGATGACTTGGTGGAGATTGCCTTGACCCAAAAGGCGAGTTCTGCTACTTTGAATTCGTGGTTTGATTTACTACAAAATTCAGAGCACCTTAGGCAGGAAATACGCCAGCTAGGGGCTAAATTGGCATTATGGAAGAGCTGGATTGACAGCTTGCCACCGCACGACGCTATGGATGCGATATTTCACGATGGCGACGTGCTTGCCCGCTACGCCAGCGCTGCGCCGGCGACGCGGCGGGACAGTGTTTTGGCGAACTTGAATGCTTTGCTGAGTGCGGCGCTAGACATCGACCAAGCGCGGTATTTGACGCCGTATGCGTTTGTTCGCGCTATGAAGGCTGGATTGAGTGCGGCGAATTCAGATGGTGACTCTGACATGGCGGACGTCACCCAAACCGTGAAATCGCCCATGACAAGCGACGACAGCGCCATTCGGCTGCTGACGATTCACGGTGCCAAGGGCTTGGAGGCGGATGTCGTCATCATCTTGGACACCGACGCGATACCCACGCCAGCGGCGTCGATGCGGGTGTTGGTCGATTGGCCGGGTGAGACGGCAACGCCGATCAGTTTCGTCTTTTTAGCCAGCGAAAGCCGCCCTGCGCCCAGTGCCGCTTCTGCGTTTGACGTCGAAAAACAGGCGCGGCTACGCGAAGAGTTAAATGCTTTGTACGTGGCGATGACGCGAGCGCGGCAGCAATTGGTCATCTCCAGCTCGCAGCCGAGAAATTCAAATGCCGATAGCTGGTGGCAGCGAATGCAGGCGGTGAGTAAATTGGATACGTCATTCCCGCATCCTCCGTCATTCCCGCGCAGGCGGGAATCCACCAGCGCCACGATGGATTCCCGCCTGCGCGGGAACGACGGTACGGGGGCTGATGGACACTCTCGGTTCAATGCGGATGTTTCGGCGCAAATTGAGCTTTTGGTACTTCCTAGCCTAAAAAATACTGAAAATATCTTAAAAAATGCATCAAATTCCACTCTAGCCGGCGCATTTATTGCTTATGACGCTATTGAAAGTATAGTAAATTATGCTGAAGAAGAGGTTCAAACATCGCTAGAATCCCTCGAATCTCGCATTGGCCAAGCCATGCACCGCTTGCTGCAGCGTGAAGATTTGACTCAGGTGGATGCGGTGGCGCTGGAATTTAAGCTGAGCCACCAAGAAGCCGAGCAAGCCGCGCAAATGGCGCAACGCATCATGGCAGGTGAGGGCGCATGGGCTTGGGACGAAGCTATAGTTAGTTGGCAAGGCAATGAAATCGAGCTTGTCGCCAAAGGCAAACTCCTGCGTCTAGACCGCTTGGTGCGCCGCGCGGATACGGGCGACTGGTGGGTGCTAGATTACAAATCGGAATCGCAGCCTCAAAATAAGCCTGAGTTGGTCGCGCAAATGCGTACTTATGTCGCTGCGGTGCAAGCTTGCTATGCGGGTGAGCCGGTGAAAGCGGCGTTTTTGACGGCGACGGGAAAAATGATAGAGATTGTTTAGGGACGTTTTTAACTATATCGTCGTGGATTCCCGCCTACGCGGGAATGACTGATCTTTGCGCATGGATAATCCTCTAAATGACTAATCCAACAAAAAAACAAATAGCCATCATTGGCGGTGGCCCGGCGGGCTTGATGGCGGCGCAAGAAGCGGTAAAAGCGGGTTTGCAGGTCGATGTGTATGACGCCATGCCCTCCGTGGGGCGCAAGTTTTTACTGGCGGGCAAGGGTGGGTTGAATTTGACGCATTCTGAAGCTGCTGAACCTTTTGTGTCGCGCTTTGGCGCTAGAAGCGGCGAAATCGGGGCATTGCTTGCGCAATTTGGCGCTGCTGAAGTACAAGCTTGGGCGCATGGGCTGGGTGTGGAGACGTTTGTGGGCTCGTCTGGTCGGGTGTTTCCCAAGGATATGAAGGCTGCGCCGCTGCTTAGGGCTTGGCTGCACCAGCTGCGTGCTGCAGGTGTGGGGTTTCACATGCGCCATAAGTGGCTAGGTTGGGCTGATTCAATACACGCTGATACATCGGGACACAGTTTGCAGTTTGCAACGCCAACGGGTAATGTCGTTGTGCATGCGAATGCGGTGGTGCTGGCACTGGGGGGCGGTAGCTGGGCGCGGCTGGGGTCTGACGGGGCTTGGGTGCCTGTGCTGGGGAAGCAGGGCGTGCTGGTCAAGCCGCTTTTGCCTTCGAACTGCGGGTTTGATGTGGGCTGGAGTGCGTATTTTGTCGAGAAGTTTGCGGGGCAACCGCTCAAGACGGTGGCGATCACGGTGCAATCTCATGACGCAAATGATTCTGGCAAACCTCGTTTTCAAAAACAAGGCGAGTTTGTCGTAACTGATACTGGCGTGGAAGGCAGCTTGGTTTACGCAGCCTCAAGTTGGCTGCGTGACGACATAGCCGCTAATGGAACGGCGACTTTCTTGCTGGATTTACTGCCAGACAGAACGGCTGAGCAAGTGTTGGCAGAGGTGCGGCATCCACGTGGATCTCGTTCGCTGGTGAGCCATTTGAAGAGTCGCTTGAAATTGGACGGCGTCAAAGTGGCGTTGTTGTATGAAATTTTGGGCAAAGACGCAATGAATGATGCTGTCGCATTGGCAGCTGGCATCAAAGCTTTGCCAATCACCTTGAAAGCTGCGCGACCCATTGACGAGGCGATCAGCAGCGCTGGTGGGGTGGCTTTTGAGGGAATGAATCCTGCATTGATGCTACAAGCCAATGAAAAGTTAGCTGCTGGCGTGTTTTGCTCGGGAGAAATGTTGGACTGGGAAGCGCCTACCGGGGGTTATCTGTTGACGGCTAGTTTGGCCAGTGGTTTTGTCGCAGGGCAGGGAGCAGCGCAATATCTATCGTCATAATTTGGCGACATAGCTTATCGACGAACCTGTAAAGCGCCTGGGTTGACGATGTTGGTCGGCGTACCTTTGACGAAATTGAGGATATTGTCAAAGGCGGCGCTGAAGTACATTTCGTAAGTGTCCTGCTCGACATAGCCAATGTGTGGTGTGCAAATGCAGTTTTCTAAGCGAAGTAAGGCTTGGCCTTGCAGCACGGGCTCAGACTCATAAACATCAACTGCAGCCATGCCGGGACGACCACGGTTTAACGCTGAAATCAGCGCATCAGGTTCAATCAGCTCGGCGCGAGAGGTGTTCACAATCAATGATGTTGGTTTCATCAAAGAAAGCAACGACGATGTTACCAAGCCACGGCTTGAGTCGTGCAAACGCAAGTGGAGCGTAAGCACATCGCAGGCTGAGAAAAATGCTTCAACTGAAGTTGCAGATGCGAAGCCATCGCTTCTGGCTTTTTGACGAGATGTTTCGCTTCCCCAAACCATCACATTCATGCCAAAAGCTTGACCAAAGCTAGCGACCAGTTGTCCAATTTTACCGTATCCCCAAATACCTAAAGTTCGCCCTTTGAGTGACATACCAATACCAAAATTGGCAGGCATGGCAGTTGTTTTTAGACCAGACTGTTGCCAACCGCCGTGTTTGAGCGTGGCAATGTATTGGGGAAGCCTGCGCATAGCGGTCATGATGAGTGCCCATGTCATTTCGGCGGGCGCTGTGGGCGAGCCAGTGCCGTCCGCAACGGCGATGCCACGCTCGGTGCAGGCGTTAACGTCAATGTGTGCGCCAATTTTGCCTGTTTGCACGATGAGTTTGAGTTTAGGCAGTTTCTCTATGATTTGACGATTAAGATGCGTGCGTTCACGAATCAGCACGATAATGTCAGCGTCTTTCAACCGTAAAGACAATTGACCAACACCTTTCACGGTGTTTGTATAAACCTTGGCATTAAAAGTATCTAGCTTGGAAGCACATTCCAGCTTACGCACAGCATCTTGGTAGTCGTCTAGGATCACAATATTCATCATTCTAAGTACTTTCGTAAGTTGTTGTTTTTATTGGATTTATTGTTGTAAACCCTTGATTTATTGGAATATTTTTTCAATTCAGCGTAGTTTTTAGCGTAACATTAAACCCGTCTACACACGCTAAAACCCGTTTACACTTGCCACTTGGCGTAGGTTTTGGCGTAGGTTTTTTACGTCCTCAGCTCGTCTCCATAAAAGGTAGTACATGTATTTTGACGCAAGAGCAGCTAAGCTTCTAAAACCAGGTATGCATATTGTCGTTGATGGCTGTACAGGGCTGCGTTTGATTGCATCTGAAAACCGTCGCACTTGGGCCTACCGTTACAAAGATCCAGCGACAGATCTCATGAAGCAAATCAAGATCGGCTCGTGGCCAGCCATGCCAGTGGCTGAAGCTGCGGCGGAGTGGCAGGAGCTACGGGCTCGTCGTGATAACGGCGAGGACCTGATGGCAACCAAACGTAAGGCGAAGTTTGCCATCAAAATCGGACCAGAGCTAGGCTACACGTTGGGGCAGATGGTGGATGACTACGCCAGCGGCTATTTGGAGAGGCGGCGGGAGCCCAAAGGTGCGAAGGCCGTCTATGCGCGGCTGAAAAACGCACTGGCTGACTACCTGGATGTGCCGGCCAACATCGTCAATCGTCGTTTTGTGTTTGATCTTGTCGAAACGCTTTCAGACCGACCCGTGATGGCTGGGAGTGTAAAGAGTGAGATGGGAGCCGCATGGGACTATGCCCTGGATGCTGGCCGCATTCCTGACGATCTCCCTAACTGGTGGCGGCTGGTAGCGGTTCGCAAGTTACGCAGTTTGGGAGCGGTACGAGATGGCGTGCATAAGGGCACGACTAAACGAACGCTGTTGGAAGTTGAAATATCTAAGCTATATCATATAGATATGAAAAGATTTAGCCAGCAGGTACAGGATTTTTTGACTGTGCAGCTCTGGACCTGTACACGGGGCGCAGAGATTGTGCAAATGCGGCGTGAGCAAATCACAGAGGAAAAAGATGGGTGGTGGTGGACAATGCCCAAGTCCATGACCAAGGGTAAACACAAGGTCGCTGCGACTGACTTGCGGGTGCCGCTTCTTGGGCGTTCCTTGGAGATTGTGCAGCGGCTGATTGCAGTGAATGATGGTTGGCTGTTTCCTAGCGTCTCACGACTTGGGGTTATCGGTCATCAGCAACAGACCTACATGCAGACCAAAGTACATTATTTTCAACCGTACAGCAAGGTCAAACCAGAGCATATGCGTGATCGTTTGACGGTGACGCACTGGAGTCCACACGATTTGCGTCGCACTGGGCGAACCATGCTGGCTGCGATGGGTTGCCCGAATGAGATTGGCGAGGCGATTCTAGGGCATGTGCAGCCAGGTGTGGTTGGTGTCTATAACACGTACGGTTACGACAAGGAGCGCAGAATTTGGCTTACGATACTTGCTGAGAAGCTAGAAGGATTGGTGCAACCGGCCTAATTCTTAGCACCCACTTGTTGTGTACATCACTGGGTGTATCCATGCGCTTGCATCCTGATTGGCTGAGGCAAAGTTCTTCTTCATTGGTAAAAAAACAGCCAAAAACACCTATGTACACCTTCTATTTCATGTGGTTCCAGATTTCAGGATTTGGTGGCATTTTCAAAAATCTACAGCATTCACAACTCTCGCAACTCATACTGTCGAACTCTTTCTGGCACCTGTATTTGGAGGCGGAAGCAAGTCGCTGACAGGGCGCGATTCGGCCCAGGCCTCAAGTTCACGAACCAAAAACCCAACGCGACGGGTAGATAGGACTCGTGGCTTGGGGAACTGGCCTTTGCGCACAAGTTCATCAAGTGTCGTCGCCTTAATAGCTACGAAAGTGCAAGCCCCTGGCTTGTCTAGGTAGACGGGTTTCAATAAAATTTGTGCGGACATCTAGTATTCACCAGTAGGTTTTTCGGTGTTGAGTAGGGGCATTGTGTGAAGCTCATGAAAAAGTATAAATTTAGTCAGTTGCTTTGCAATTTCAAAAGCGAGGGTAAACCCATGGCCTTTTGTTTTTGGTGTACTTTTATCTAATTTCAAAGCTGATAGACCAACGGAATCGGCAGCAACACCGGCTCACTTTAGCCACCGGACACGACTAGAGTCATTGTCGAATTACCATGCTTTACTTTCGTTCATAGCAATTTCACAGTGTAAAAAAAAATCGTATTGACGTTCATTTGAAAATTACCAGTTTGTTTTCATTTGCAATATTTTTTTGTCAGTGCTGATAAATTGCTTTCAAACAGAAGCGATTGATCGATTTCTCAGTGATGACTTTGTATCGATTGGGACTAGATTGTTGGAAAGGCTACGAGATTCGGCGAGTTGTAGGCACACCGAGTCCTACAATGATTTCAAATATCTAATATTCAAACAACGCCATAAATCCATCACTTCTTTAAAAGCATCTTCTGCAAATTCCTCACAGAATTAAGGTCATGTACTTACTAGTGTGAATGGTTAACTAAGCATGGCGAACGGACGAAACAAAAATGTCAAAGGCGATTCAGGACGTGACGGAGGTGGCTTTGCTGCAATCCCTTGGAGAGTGCTTGATTGCCCAGCTTATAGCCGTTTATCGCATCCTTCGCGCTCCTTACTGATGGAGATTGCACGCCAATTTGTACGTGACAACAATGGACGATTACTGGCGTCTGCGGCCTATTTGTCAAAGCGTGGTTGGAACAGCTCTGACGTGATTACACGCGCCAAGCGTGAACTCATAAAAGCTGGGTTCATTCACGAGACGGTGAAAGGCCATCGACCCAACAAGGCAAGTTGGTACGCTATAACATGGCAAACCCTCGATCGACTGCAAGGTTATGACCACGGTGCCGTTGAGTCATTCGTCCGTGGGGCTTATCACAAGTCTGACCCGTTGAAAATTACAAGCCTTAAACCGTCTCACGGCGTAGAGAGGCCATTTATTGCACCAGCTAACGGTGTAGAAGGGGTGCTCCCTACACCGCCTCAAGGAGCTATTAGTCCCACTTTTTAAACTTTTGCTATACCGCCTCACGGTCACCATCTAGAGAGCCATCTGATACAACAAAGCAAGCTCACACTTTGACGGGTCAACAAAATGAACGACTCTATTCCGCGTTTTAAAAAGTTGTGACACGCGTGTCACACGTTAAAAATGAGAAATTTAATAGTTTTCGTAACAATCAAACTGATCCCCCACACCCACAACTCCCGCCATCCCCACAAGCTGCAGCCGACCCATCCGCAGCACCATCAGTCTTAGAAAGTCTTGCCTCCGCCTTTTCCAAGTCAAATTCCGCTAAAGACTTCAAAAACTCCTCCGAATAGCAAAACCCATTTTCAATCTGCAAACGCTCATCAATCGCAAACAAGGTAGGTATTGGCCGGGCTGCTTTGTCTTTCTTTATGACTTTCTCTTTCACCTCAATAGCCAAAGCCCCTTTGTATGCACGTGCTATGGCCAACATTGGCAGATTAAACTGCGAATTGTTACGTTCAAAACTATCCACTTTTTGCAACTCAACCAACTTAACACTACTTGGCGGTTCATGATGTAAAAAACTCCCCAGCACAGCCTCACAAAATCTCGCATAGTTTCGCGTGTCACAGATAAAAACATGCCAACAAACATCTGCTAGTCTAGATGGCATAGCTACCAACTTATTGTCGTACTGCCAACAAATTCGGAAATAAAGCCTTAGTTGCTCAAAAGCTTCAGATACCTCAGCTTCACTCAAATGCGGATACTTAATCAGCACTTCGCGCGTGTAACCCATATCAAATTTCCAATCCTCCAATGCCATCTTTTGTTTACCCCACTGCCGATTTTCGAGCGCAACCACAGACACTGCCATCAACAAGATCAAGAAAATAGCTGCAAAATATTGCCCCATGGGTGCCAGCCACGGGAACGTTTCTGCGAAGAATGTGTAATTCATTGCGCAGCTCCTTCGTGACCTGCATTATTCGCATCATCTGCATAGCCCAAAACGATAACGCGCTCCCGTAGAACCGGCCATTCACCAGAAAATGGCAAATCCACAAACGTCGTCATTGCTACTAAAACATCCTCTTGTGCTTGGGGTACTGGTTCAAGGGATATCTGGTTGTCGAGTCCATGCTGACACATCTCAGTCAAATACGACGCTGCTGCATCGTAAACTGCGTCCGTTTGCAACTGCAAAGCCAACTTAATCGACAGAAAGTAATTGTCCTGCCAGCGCTTTTGCAGTAGTTGCACCCGTTTTAGACAAGCATCAAACAGCCTCACTGGGTGAATGACACCATCCACACAATAATCCGAAGTTACCAAATCCATCGCAGAGGTATAGGCGTGTACCTGCTCCAAGGCAAGTTGTACTGCGCTCTGGGATTCCGCATCAAGATCGGTTGATTCCGCTTGGCCACGCGCCACTTGGTAGGAAGCCAAGTGGCAAAACAAGTCCCCCACGTTCAAAAGACAAATATCGAGCAAAGCCTCATCAGTTGCCGAGCACTCATCAACTTTGAGACGCAATTCAGACTTTTTGAGTTGAATGCTGGCAAAGTCATCAAACGACAAATGGGCAAACTCAGTAGCAGAATTTGCAAGTCTCTTGGCTAGTGGCTGCGCAGCTACTAAACTTGCACTGATTGCAATGGGTACGCAGGGCACAAAAAAGTTGTTTTCAGCAAGGGGATTTTTGTCAACTTGATTTGCCACAGCTGAATGGTTAGTTGTATTTAATTTGTTCATCGTGAATTTCCACATAAAGCACTGGTCATTCGAAGTGAGTAACCGCTGTGCTGTATTTAGAATCTCATGGCAAATTGTTTGCGCAAGTTTGGATTTTATTTATCATAGTTGCGGGATTTAAAAGTTGTGACACGTGAGTCACAGCTTTAGGAGTAAAGAAAATTCCTACCAAACCTCAATCGTCCGTTTTTAGCGAATTGACGGCCTTGACCCGAAAAACCATAGGTGTCGTGCCGGTGTTGCGTGAGACTTTAAAGACTTTGCATTCTGGTTGGCCGTCAGCATGGGTCAATGGCTCGGTAGCCAAACAAACCGATATAGCCCAAGTGATATTGATGTCATCATTGATAGAAGCTGCTTATGAGTCTGCCTTAGTCAGGTCTTGGTTTGCCTTGGCGAGAACCCGCAGAAGTCCAACTGAGTAGAAAAATCATCAAGAAGCACTGCGGATGTTTGTCATGGCGGAAATCAAAAAATCAAAATATGTAATCGAATTGTTCTCGCTGGCTATACAACAAATAGAAGATTCAATGTGATTTAGTTTGCTTTAATCAGGATGGGTTTTGAAAAGTGAATTCAAAAGTACTACATCCAAAAAGTAAATTAATGCAATTGAAAGTAATTGCTAAAAATTCACGTTACAGTCACGGAACTTTTAAATTTAGGGCTTTTCCGTGCGCACATATTCGAAATTTCGCAAAAGTGGTGTTCAACTCCTGCTGTCACTTTTTACAATTTGCAGCAGTCAATTGCTTGTTTTGTCCGCAAACGCACAGACAGGTTCACTGCCACAGGAAATTTCACCAGAAGGCGTTCAGGCACTATCAGCTTCTAACACGCCATTTTTCTTAATAGACGCTGATCGAGAAAATAACAAACTAGACGCCCAAAGTAGTCGCGTACGCCCGATTTATTACGTCACCACTCTTTCATCGCGGGCGGCACAAAACCGTGTCGTTCAAGATCGGTTAACACAAAGCGCGATTTCCGATGGACTCAATCAACTTAGCCAGCGACTTTCAGGTACGCCAATGGATTGGCAGCGCTTGGGTTTAAAGATTGATTTAAGTCGTTTGCAAGAGCGACCACAGCTGATATCACCGAAACAGCTTTCTGAAGCTATCAAAGACGACGTTGATTTACAAATTGTTGACTTCAGGCCACTACCGCCTAAGCCAGAAGCTACGCCTTTCCCCAAAGCGTTGCGGATCATGCCGCATTTGCTTGCAGCAAATTTGGCAGTTCTCTCTAAACAACGCTGGACGGTTCTGATTGACGACGGAAATCGCGTCTCTCAGCCATTGGCTGAAAAATTGTTACAGCAGGGATATCTGTTGACGAGCATTTTGGATGGTGGTTACCCAGCTTGGGTTGCTGCAACCGGCAGATAAGTAAAAAAACAAGAAACGCGGACGATTCAACATGGCACTCAACTTCATTCGACCCACTGGCAAACTTGTATTGAGGGACTTGGCATTGATGCCCCGAATCAACATGCTGCGAACTTGTTTCAATCAACTTGCCTGTCGTGCAAAGCAAGTACTAAATTTTGGTTTAGCCATGCTGGTGGGTGCGCTCCTTTTGGCCACTGCTGCAACGGCGCAGACAACGATTGCGGGGGCTATCGCTACTGACTCACGTTGGACGGTAGCCAGTAGTCCTTACTTGGTAAGCGGTGATATCGTCGTACAAAACGGAGCCATATTGACCATTGATGCTGGCGTTACGGTTTACATGGCCGGCAATTCTGGTCTAACTGTACAAGCAGGCGGGATAAAAGCTTTGGGCTCTGCCAGCAACCCCATTCAAGTCTTGTCAGAAAAAACACGTATCGGTCAAGCGGCCGCGCCCGGAGATTGGAAGCAATGGACCTTCAACGCTGGAGCGATTAACACCAAACTTGATTATGTGAATTTTGATCATGGTAGTGGATTGGTCGTCAACGGATCTGCACCAATTTTTAACTTCCTCAACTTGCGGTTCCACTCGGGCTCTGCTATCACGGTCGACTTGGCCGCATCGCCATCGGGCGTTGGGATACAAGCAAGTGGCAACACAATCAACGGAATTGCAGTGCCAGCAGGCGATATAAATAACAGTGTTACATGGGGTTTACGCGGTATTTCGTATGTAATTGCGGCAGGTACGGTATCCGTTGGCGCGTCTCCAAAAGTAACCTCAATCACGCCAGACGTGATTCAACAAGGGGAGACTTTAACGCTGAATGTGACTGGCACAAGGCTTACGGGTCTCAGCAAAGCATCATTTGATAACACGGATTTGAAGGTTGAAATCTTACCTGGTGCCACGGACACTCAAGCCAGTTTGTCTGTGGTGGCGGAAACGTCGGCCGTTATTGGCAGTACAACCGCTCGGTTTTTGGTGCACGCAGGCGAGGCCAAACTTGTCAATGCTCTCAAAGTAATTCAAGCGCAGCCGACAGTGACCAGCATGAATCCTTCAACTGTTTATGCGGGTCAAGGCGCTGTTGATATCGTTGTCAACGGATACAATTTTACTAATCAATCAGTGGTTCAAGTCAATGGTGCTGCTGTTGCTACTCAGTTTGTTTCTGCGACGCAGCTGCGAATTCAAGTGACTGCAGCAAGCACGCCTGACAGTATGCTGGTACGTTTGCGATCTCCTGATCCTTTGACTGCAGGCCAGTTCATATTCTCGAATGAACGTGTTCTACCAGCTATTGCGGCTCAATTGACTGTAACCCCCGATGTTGCAACAGCTACAAAAGGTGTGTCTCAAGCCTTAGCTGTGAAATTACCATACCCGGCCCCCGCTGGCGGTATTTCAGTAAATTTAACCTCTAGTGTCACTGCCGCAGTTACAGTGCCAGCTGCTGTAAATATAGCAGCTGGTCAAACTGTTGCCACATTTTTACTGGCAGCCAATGATCTTGGGTCTAGCACCATTACTGCGAGTAGAGTAGGATATGTGAGTGGTCAATCTCAAGTCATTGTAATTGCGTCACCAACATTAACCATCACACCCGCTGTCATCCGGATGGGCGTAGGACGTACAACGGATATAACAATTCAAACTAGCAAACCTGCAGGGGTTCCTGGTCTCCTGGTTAATCTTATTAGTAGCGATACACAAATCGCTAGAGTGCCAGTGTCAGTACTTATTCCTGCTGGTGCAACGACAATATCTGCCACAGTTACTTCTATCGCGTTAGGCCGTTCGCTTTTGGTTGCACAAGCGGCTGATTATGTTGAGGGTAGGGCGGAAGTCGTTGTCGATCCTGCATCCATATACTTACCAGACGGTAGCTTGGTATCTCCCGGTCTTACTCGTTTAATACCATTGAACTTGTCTGATCCAGCACCATTAGGTGGTTTGGTCGTTACACTTGAAAGTAGCAATACCGCAGCAGCAACAGTGTCGCCCTCTATAACTGTTCCTGCTGGCCAAAGCTCTGCTAACTTCACACTTACAGGCATCGCTGCTGGCTTGACTTCAGTAAATGCAGCGGCAGCTGGTTATCGCCCAACTACCATGTCTGTCAAAGTTGGAGCAGTCACGCTAAGTTTGGGGCAACCAGTTATCAGTTCGTTGTCTGTGGTCGAAGCAGCTACTAAATCGTTTGCTGTCAATTTATCAAATATTGCGCCTGCAGGCGGTGTCGTTGTTAATCTCAGTATGGGGGACAGCAACAAAGCTACAGTCACACCAGCATCGATAACAATTGCGCCTGGTGAAACGTCCGGCGGTTTGGTGCAGGCCACCGTACGCGGTATCTCCAAAGGCGAAACTACGCTGACGGCAAGTGCTGCGGGCTTGACTAGCGTCAACCTGCCAATAACGGTGACCGGCAAACCTGTATTAAGTTTTAATGCGGCGGCGACTGTTGTTGGTAAACGATTTAAATCCTATGAATCGAGTAATTATGTGAGTATTACTTCAGACGGAAATGTGATGACTTCCGATAAGCCTGTCTCTATAACACTGACAAGTACAGACAGTGCCAAAGCAAGCGTTCCAGTCACGGTAACAATCCCAGCAGGTCAGTCATACGGATATTTCAGCATAATAGGCGTGAGCTTGACAGGCGCATCACCAGTGACGATTGATGCGACAGCAACGGGCTATGCCTCGCCGGTGACGAAGCTAGCTGTAAGTGTTGTCAACCCAGAAATTGGAATAGCTGGCTTAGACACAACACGTAGTACGACTAGCCAGCGTGATGATTTTTACATGAATGTAAGCATACCTGGAGGCGATTACCTCAGTATGTATTCTGAATTAGCAGCAGATCTACCTGTGAATTTATCAGTTGTAGAAGCTACGCCGGTTGGTATTGTTCCTGCACTATACGATGACGCAACCGCTGGTAATGCGACAACGCAAGCTGTGCTGAAGGCGGGGACACGATTAGATTCACTATATTACTACAGCCCAAAAGTTTATGTAGGAACGCCAACCACAGCCGGAAGCTACAAAATCAAAGCTGAAATAACGGGTGGAAATAACACTGTCTCTGAAGTACAGACTGTTGCCGCACCACAGCTGAGTTTTAATGTCAGTTCGTTAACCGTTGGTAAGGGCTTTGCCTCATACAGCTATGGCGGATATGTTCAGCGTGGTGCAAACGGTGTTGCAATAGCTGGGGCTGACGCGCTAACTGTCAACTTAACCAGCAGCGATGCTGCTAAAGCAAGCGTTCCAGTCACGGTAACAATCCCAGCAGGTCAGTCATACGGATATTTCAGCATAATAGGCGTGAGCTTGACAGGCGCATCACCAGTGACGATTGATGCGACAGCAACGGGCTATGCCTCGCCGGTGACGAAGCTAGCTGTAAGTGTTGTCAACCCAGAAATTGGAATAGCTGGCTTAGACACAACACGTAGTACGACTAGCCAGCGTGATGATTTTTACATGAATGTAAGCATACCTGGAGGCGATTACCTCAGTATGTATTCTGAATTAGCAGCAGATCTACCTGTGAATTTATCAGTTGTAGAAGCTACGCCGGTTGGTATTGTTCCTGCACTATACGATGACGCAACCGCTGGTAATGCGACAACGCAAGCTGTGCTGAAGGCGGGGACACGATTAGATTCACTATATTACTACAGCCCAAAAGTTTATGTAGGAACGCCAACCACAGCCGGAAGCTACAAAATCAAAGCTGAAATAACGGGTGGAAATAACACTGTCTCTGAAGTACAGACTGTTGCCGCACCACAGCTGAGTTTTCTACAGCCCAAAAGTTTATGTAGGAACGCCAACCACAGCCGGAAGCTACAAAATCAAAGCTGAAATAACGGGTGGAAATAACACTGTCTCTGAAGTACAGACTGTTGCCGCACCACAGCTGAGTTTTTCAACCGTAAGTGTGACTGTAGGCAAAGGGCTCAACTCTTATCTATATGAAGTCTATGTCCAACGTAGTGTCAACGGAACTGCGCTGCCAGGTGTAGAGGCTTTAATCGTTAACTTAACCTGCAGCGCTATAGCTGTTTGCAAAGTACCTGCGACAGTCACTATTGCAGCTGGTCAATCGTATGCTCATTTCCAAGTAGAGGGAACGGGCATCGGTAATACAACTATTACAGCTGCAGCATCTGGACACAGCGCTACACAAGATTTGGCTGTGAATGTCGTTTCTCCTCTATTGAATTTTAGAGGTCCATACACAACAACAGTTGGCGCAACATCAGCATTTAATGTTTATCTAACAGCGCCGGGTGGATACTACGGTAGTTACCAGACGGCGGTTGCTCCCATAACTGTCAACATAACAAGTAGCGACCCGGCCGTGGCAAGAGTGCCCGCAACTATTACTATAAATACAGGGGCAACAGATTCGGAATTAGCAAACATGACTGGGTTCTCAGCCGGGACAACCACGCTAACTGCTAGCGGCTCAAGCCTAACCAGCGTGACAACAGGTGTCATCACCATCAACCCATGATTGCAACGGCGATGACAAACCCATATAACACCAACCCTATTCGCAAGATGATCTCAGTCATATCACTTAGCAAAGTTCAAAGCTTCTTGGGCAAAACGTCTTATTGCTTAAATTTATTCACGAATCGTCTCCTGAAGCGTTTATTTTTAGTCCTGTTTGCAATTGGGCCGCAAGCGTGGGCAGCTGATCTTATGATTGAGGATGGCGTTGTTGTTAAGTTTGGTGCGGATGCTCAATTGGTCGTTCGTGACCGCATGCTATTTGGTAAAGCCATCACGCTGACCAGTCAAAAAGATGATGCTGTTGGCGGTAAACTTGGTGCTACACCGCAAGTTGCAGCTGTGGGCGACTGGTCAGGATTAAGACTTGAGAAATCTTCGGTTGATTACGGTTCAATAAATTTGAACGACATAACCTTGCGTTATGCAGGTGCAATAGTTGGTAATAAAGCTACCGCAGCTCTTACTGTTCGTGCTGGAAATCCTAGCTATCAGTTCATCCAAATCACGGACAGTGCTGTTGGCTTAAGATTGCTAAATGGCGTTAATCCGACCATTACAGACTCTAGTTTTTTGCGCAATAACGTGGGCATTGAGGCTGATGAGGATAGCGCTGCAACCATCACCAGCACACAGTTCGCAGGCAACGCAACTGTTGCTATAAACAACACAACACCTGCGACGATCATTGAAGCCGTAGGGAATTGGTGGGGACATAGTACAGGCCCTAAACAAACGATCGCAAATCCGCAAGGTTTAGGCGATATTGTTTCTATTGGAGTCAATACCTCTAATTTCTTGGTTTCAGCACCGTTGCTAAATCCAAATATAAGACTTGCGGCCCCAGCACCTTACTATGACAAGCATAGTGTTTTATTAGACTTTTCATGTGTCAATGCTACCGAATATCGCATAGCTGAAGGTAATGCATTTGGTGGGGTAGCTTTCCAAGCCTTGGTCAATGGGCGCGGACAAACTACATTCATCACATCAGATGGAGATGGGCGTAAAGTCGTTAACATTCAATTCCGAAACGCATCCGGCGTTGTTACAACTGCCAGTCTTATAGGCGGGGTATTGATCGATACACAAGCACCATTGGTCACGATCACAAACCCTGCATCGGGAAGCGTAATCAGTCAACCAATCACCATTGAAGCGCAAGCTGTCGATGGGGCAGGACTCTTGCAACTGCAATTCTTTATTGATAACGTATTGGTCAATTCGTTATCAAATTCACCCTACACACATTTTTGGGACACTGCTTTAAGTGCAAATGGCACGCACATCATCAAAGTTGTAGCGACAGATCTAGCTGGACGTACTAGTGAGCAAACTTCAACAGTTACCCTGTCGCGCGCAGCGCCCGTTCCGGATGTTGTGGGTCCAGCAATCAGCAATATCAATGTAAACGGCGTTGCTTTAACCAATGGAACAAGCTTTGTTAGAAATGCAGAGTTGTCGCTAACAGCGATAGATCGTAGTGGGGTAGGCCGGGTTGAATTACTGGTTGACGGTGTTGTTAGTGCTTTTGGCGGCGATGTCGGAAATAACAATTACAGAGTTCAGCTGAATCTAGATGGCATTGCGAATGGTTCTCATACGCTAACAATTCGCGCCATTGACTCTTTAGTGAATGTTTCGAATGTAAGTTACACAGTCTCAATTTCACATGCTGCACCCGAAGCGCCGACTTTAAATCAACCTGTAAATGGTTTAATCACCAGAAATGAGGTTATTGAAGTGGTTGGAATTGCGCAACCAAATAGTTCGGTTCAGCTATTCAACAATGGGAAAACAGTAGGTAGCGTTCTTACTGCGGCGAATGACGGAAGCTTCTCTGGCACAGTCAATCTGTTGGTTGGGGCAAATCAAATTCAAGCAACCTCTGCTGATTCTTACGGCATAAGCGTCAAGTCAAGCGCAGTATTAGCTACTTTAGATATTACAGTTCCCGCAAGTCCTAAAAATCTAGTCGCCTTAGCGCAAGCTGCGGGAGTTGTGCGATTGAACTGGACACGCTCGACAGATCCAAATGCCACTGGATACGATATATATCGTGCACCAAATATCTTTACTGCTATTAACGAAGCCGTAAAAATAAATTCAAACCCGTTAGAGGTAATCGCTTTTGACGATCTACCGCCTCAAGATGCAAGCTGGACATATCGCGTTGTCGCCGTAAACAACCTCGGCACACCGTCTTTACCGACTAATGCTGTTCAGGCAAACTCAGACAGTACTGCACCGAAAGCGATATCAATTGAATATTCAACCGCAGGGAAAATTGACATTGCTACCGGTAGATTTGGCCAAGGGCGCGTCACTGTTACCGTGACGACCAGCGAGCCTTTGCTATCACCGCCTTATTTATCCATTGTTCCTCAAGGCGGTGTGCCAATACCTGTAGATTTAACATCTACTGCAGCTTCCAAGTATTCAGGTGGTTTTTTAATCGATTCAAATACGCTGTCTGGCACGGCTAACGCTTTGTTTTCTGCAAGAGACGCGGTTGGTAATCGCGGTACAGACGTTGATGTTGGTGCAACTTTAAAGATTGACACAGATGGCCCTCATTTGGTGGGCATTGTTTTAAGTCCTGCTTCACCAATAAAAAATGACCCAGCAAAAACTGTACAGGCAACTTTTAGCTTCATTAAAGCGCCGATTGCGATTCCTACAGTTAAATATCTGTTGTCTGGCGCCTCGCGTAGCCCAACAGTTGTAAGTGGTTTAACTCAGCTAAATGCCAGCACCTACACAGCCAACTTCACACTTCCGGCCGATGGCGGATTAGCTTCCCCAGAAGCATTGACCTTCAGCTTTCAATCGCAAGATGACCTGGGCAATTTCTCTACAAAAGTCTCTGCGCTCAATCGCTTCCAAGTCTATCAAGGTAACCTGCCTCCCTTGGAAGCGCCTGCGGCCTTCGTTGCCAAAGCTCGCCCAGCCGGCAAAGTACGGCTAAGCTGGCAAGCGGTAGAGGAAGCTTTTGGATATCAAATATTCCGCCAAGGCCCAGGGCAAGCCACCTTGCAACCGCTTTCACGTGCCAGTGGCATTGATTACATCGATCAAACACCCCAAGATGGTGCTTATAAATATGCCATTGCCACGATAAGACAATCTAATGCGCAAGAGTCAGTCTCTTCCCAAAGCGCAGCTGTCGATGTAACGACTAGCGCAACAGCACCTGGTGCGCCACAAAACCTAGCCTTACAGCTGACTGGGCAAGGCATTTATGCCACATGGCAGCCACCCTTAGCGAGCACAGTTGATTATTACAACTTGTACCGCACAACAGGTACAAAAATAACCACTATTGATGGCTTAACACCCTACAAAACGCTGATTAAAAACCCTGTAACTTACGACACCAATCCCTCACCAACACAGGGGGCTTATGTTGTTACTGCTTTAGATTCCGCTGGCAATGAATCTGCAATTTCAAATTCGGTTTACCTGAATGCCAGTTTGCTACCAGTGAGAAATCTGAAAGTTGAGCAAATTAGCAATAATCTTCCCATCATTTCTTGGGAAGCCCCTAACGGCAATATCACTGGATATCTCGTTTACGTTGGCTCTGAAGTTAACACCAACGCCTATTGCTGATACAAACTTTACTGACACCGGTTTTACAGCTGGCGAGAGGCGCTATACGATTGCCACCGTAGATGCCAATGGCGTTGAAATGTCACGCAGTATAGATTTGCCCAAAGTGTCTACGCAAGTCACCTCTGGGTTACCCATCAAACGCGGTGTGATGAATAAGTTGCAAGTTCAAGTTACAAACACTTCAGCAAGCACCCTAGAGGGTATGCGTGTTGTTATCCGTATACCAATCGACAAAGAATCTACTCAGTTCCAAGAGCATAAATCTGAAATGTTTGAACTTGCGAGTAATCAAACACGACTGATGCCAGTGATCGTTGGTGGATACGCTGATTTGCCTGGGGCACCACAAACGCAAGTCGGAGTTGAAATTGTTCCGCATGAAGGTGAGCTAATTAAGATTTCGCGCAATCAAGTAGTTGATGTGACTGAAGGTGCGTTGGTCGTAGGCATGGCAACAGAAGAATTTACGCGTGGTGCAACAGGAAAGCTCAAGCTAACGATTGAAAACACCTCTGCTGTTGATATAGAGTTAGTGACAGCGAATAACAATGGCGCTGATGATTCGACAGAGCTACGCTTCAAAATTTTGGATGCAGACGGCAATGTATTGTCAACCCAAGCGTATAAACAAGCTCTGGGCGCTAACGTTATCTCTCTGACAAATGGCCAAACTGTCGCTCGTATACCGGCTGGTACAAATTATGTATCCGATGTTTTTAACATCAATGTACCGCTGGTCAGCCCAAACAGCATTCGTGTCAAGCTAGAGGTTGACAAAATGCACTATCACACGGGTCAAGATGATGAAATCCAAATCGCTGGACGTGGTTCAGAAAAAACGGTTTCGCTGTTAGACACCGCGTATATAGGTGAAGTTACCAACGTCAACCCAATAAGCTCTTTCGGCGATAAAGACATCACCATCACAGGTCGTGCCATTGATCGCGCTTCGAAAGCACCTTTATCAAACACGCGACTGAAACTGGTTTTGAACCAACAAGGCTTTGAGCGTGTTTACAGCGTTTTGACTGATGCTACTGGTGAGTTTGTTTACACCTTTAAACCAACAGTCACTGATGCGGGTCTTTACAAAGTCAGCGCTATTCACCCAGACATCACCGATCGTCCTGAGCAAAAAAGCTTCACCATCAACCGCGTGACAGTCGGCCCCACGCCCTTTGCCTTAGATGTACCCAAAAATTATCCTTTTGACATTCCTTTTACAGCAACCGCTGGTGCCGGTACATCGGCAACTAATTTAAGGTTGACGATTGATGCGGCGAGCCAACCTACTGGTCAACTACCAGCTGGCATTACTACCAAGCTGTCATCGCCAGTCAATTTGGTAGAACAGCAAACTTTAAATATCCCTGTCACATTTACAGCAAACAACGAGGCACAACCATCTGGCAGCTTGATTTTCAACGTGATGAGTGACGATCATGCAGGTTCTCCACTGGGCCAGGTAAATGTTAATTACACACTGTCAGAAGCAAAACCTTATTTGGTTAGCACACCATCAATTGTCGAAACAGGTTTGGCACAGGGCAGCAGCCAAATAGAATCGGTCACCGTGAAGAACAACGGTTTGCAAGAAGCCTTGAATTTACAATTTAGTCTTTTAAAAGCTGATGGCTCGCCAGCGCCTAGCTGGGTAAGCCTTGCTACACAATCCAATGGCACATTAGCAATTGGTTCAAGTCGAATCATTGACATTAGTTTTACGCCTCCTACTGGTACGGCTGAAGGTGTGTATGAATTCAAATTAGACGTAGTAGGAGACAATGTCCCTCGTCAATCATTGAATATTTACGCCAGTCTCACACAAAGCGGGAAAGGTAACTTGTTATTCAAAGCGTCTGACATATATACCGCGACGATTGGCAAAGATGGAAAGCTCATCGCTGGTTTGGCGAATGCCACTATCATCGTACAAAACGAAGATGTACCAACCGTTCAGCAAGAGTTAGTGACAGACAGTCTCGGGGAAGCGCTATTCCAAAATTTGCCATCTGGTCGCTACAAGTTCCGTGCAAAAGCAGAAAATCACCAAGAATCTGCTGGACGCTTGCAAGTCAAGCCAGGAATCACTGCCAATCAATCTGTCTTTTTAAACTACAACCTAATCACTGTTGAGTGGTCAGTACGCGAAATTACCATTCAAGATCGTTACGACATCACGCTGACTGCTACTTTTGAGACCGATGTTCCTGCCGCAGTCGTTGTCATGCAACCGCCAAGCATTAACTTGCCGAAAATGAATGTTGGTGATGTTTACTATGGCGAGCTTACTTTGACTAATTATGGGCTTATCCGTGCCAACAACGTGAAGCAACAACTTCCCCAAAGTGATGCATTTTTCCGCTATGAGTTTCTTGTCAATGTACCAGCCAAGATAGATGCCAAAGAACGCATCACCATACCGTATCGCGTCATTGCTTTGCAATCACTAGAAGCTGCGGCTAGCTCCCCAAACGCTTCGGGCGGCGGATGCTACAGCTACAGCAACACCATGAGTATCACATGCGATTTTCAATGCGCAAATGGTGCAACTTCTACATGCGGTGCCTCATCTTCATGGTTTTCAGTTAGTAATAGCAGCTGCCCAGCTGGTGGCGGAGGCGGAGGAGGCGGAGGTGGCGGAGGTTATGGCGGCGGCGGTGGAGGTGGTTATGGTGGCGGTGGCACTAGCACACCGATCATCATGAAAGGCAAAAAATGTGTCTTCATACCAAAAGGTGGCATGCAATGCGAAGGATAAATAGCACCTCAATTCAAGATCAGAATACTGTTTCTGATTTTAAAAAAACTTCTGACGCATCGTCTTCAACTTATTTGCGCAACATGAAATCAATAGCTTTATTCATAACAGCGTTTGCTGCATCAGTTGCTGGCTTTATACCCGCGCAAGCGCAAACTCCCAGCACACTAACCATCAGCAAACCCAACGGCTACGCCACGACAGTAGCCAACGACTTCAACCACAAGACAGCACTAGGCGCGGTCAGATGGATGCGGATGTGGGACGGCTACGAATGGAAATTCAACCCCCATTGGGAAAGCCTATCGACCTCATGGGGTAACCTGACAGGCAGCCAAAGCGCCAACACCACGGTAGGAGACATTCCCG
>JAAFJF010000027.1 GCA_013298815.1 Polaromonas sp.
TACCTTGTAACTCTTTGATTTATATTATTTTTAAGAAAAAACCATGACTGATAAAGCCATTAACGTTCTATTTTTATGCACCCATAACTCCGCCCGAAGCATTTTGGCTGAAGCACTGATGAACCACCTAGGGCAAGGCAGGTTCAAAGGCTACTCCGCTGGCAGCAGCCCGCGCGACAACCAGCAACCCAACCCTTTGGGACTACAAACGCTACAAAAAGCGGGCATCAGCACCGATGGACTGTGCAGCAAAAGCTGGGATGAATTCGCCCTACCCAACGCGCCACACATGGATTTGGTCATCACCGTGTGCGACAACGCTGCGGGTGAAGTCTGCCCCTACTGGCCCGGCCAGCCCGCCACCGCTCATTGGAGCTATGCCGACCCCTCTGCGGGAGACGGCACAGAGGCTGAAAAGCTGGAAGCCTTTCGACAAACCCTGCACGCCATCCGTCGTCGTTTAGAGCTTTTAACCAGTTTGCCAGCTGCGAGCGTGAGCAAATTGATGCTGCAAACCAGTGCACGCGAACTAGCCAAATCATGAGCGTGCGTGAAAACACCGAGGTGACGCCGAAATTTGACCTCAAAAAACAGCTTTTCGCTGAATTCACAGGCACTGCTGCCCTGCTTTGTACTGTTATTGGCTCGGGCATCATGGCTGAGCGTTTGAGTGGTGGCAACTTGGGTGTGGCTTTGATAGCGAACACACTCGCCACCGTTTTTGCGTTGTTTGTATTGATTGAGATTTTAGCGCCCATAAGTGGCGCACATTTCAACCCTTTAGTTACTTTGGTTGTTTACTTTAAAAACAGATCAAATAATACTATATCCATTGTAATTACTGCCTACATTGCTATACTATTTATAGCATTTCAATTACTCGGTGCAATAGCTGGTGCATGGTTAGCGAATGTCATGTTTGAGTTACCTGTGCTGCAGTTCAGCACGCACGTTCGTGGTGGCCAAGGTCAATGGCTGGCTGAAGCTGTCGCAACAGCGGGTTTAATTACCGTGATTTTGCGCTCGGGCACTGCTCATGTGAAAGCAAAAACCAGCACCTTGGTGGCTAGCTACATAGGCGCAGCCTATTGGTTCACCGCTAGCACCTCGTTTGCAAACCCCGCAGCCGTATTGGGGCGCATGTTCAGCGACAGTTTTGCTGGGATTGCACCGGTTAGCACGCTTGGTTTTGTAGTGGCTCAAGCCCTTGGTGCGGTCATCGGTACTTTGATAAATCAATACTTAAATGATGCAACTGATTGATTTTTAACCCAATTATTGGAGCGGATTATTTATCTTTGATTATTCATCAGACAGGATACATCCATTCCAACGAAGATAGAAATCTGCTTTAATTTAGCTCCATAGAATAGTGCTTACAAGGCTAAGTTAAGTTCAATAAATTATATTCACCGCCACGCTCTAGGGCTCGTTTATAACCCGCCCGGCCGTGCGCGCGCCGCAAGTACGCCGTGATTTTGGGGTAATTTTCGTCCAACATGCCAAGTGCTTCGGCGGCTTCTAACGGAAAACTCATTTGGATATCTGCACCCGTTAAACGACCACCTGCCAACCATGTAGACTTGCCTAATTCAGACTCCACATGGTTCAACTGAGCGTAGATTTGCAGATCAATGAAGCTAGCTTTGATATTTTTGGAAATAGCTCTAACGATAGGTTTAACAAAAAACAGCATTGGCGTTTTTTCAACTTTGTTGAATACAAGCTTTAACAAGAGGGGAGAAATAGCAGAGCCCTCTGCAAAATGTAGCCAGTATGTATATCGTAGTCTCGTTGGTGTTCCTGGTGACGGGGATAGCTTGTGCTCTATATCGTAACGATCAATCAAATATTCAATGATCGCACCTGATTCTGCAACAGTAATGTCGCCGTCAGTGATCACAGGCGATTTACCCAAGGGGTGTATTTTCAGCAGCGCCTTAGGTGCTAGCATCGTTTTGGGGTCGCGCTCATAACGTTTTATTTCGTAATCCACACCCAATTCTTCTAAGAGCCAAATAACACGCTGTGAACGGGAGTTATTCAAGTGATGGACCGTAATCATGACTGCGAAACTCCTAAAATAAAGCTAGGTTTTAAGCGTGTCGGCTATACGTTGCGCGCACTTTTTTGCTTGCACAGCATCTTGAGCCTCGACCATCACACGTACCAAAGGCTCTGTGCCGCTCGCGCGAATTAGAACGCGGCCCGTGTTGCCAAGCTCTGCTTCGACAGCTTGGGTTGCTTCAAGTAGCTCTGGCATTTTTTGAAGCTTAGCCCAAGTTTGACCAGCCTGCAGGCGAACATTTATCAATGTCTGGGGAAACAACGTTACCTCGCTTAGCAGCTCTGCCATCGTTCTGCCGCTGCGCGTGCAAGCCTGTAACACTTGTAAAGCGCTAACAATACCATCGCCAGTTGTGTGCTTATCTAGCGCGAGCAAATGGCCTGAGCCTTCGCCGCCTAAAATCCAGCCGCGTTTATCTAACTCTTCCAACACATACCGATCGCCCACTTTGGCACGAACAAAGGCGACACCTTTTGCTTTCAAGGCCAATTCGACAGCTAAATTGGTCATCAACGTGCCCACAGCACCTGGCACAGGTTCGGCTCGAGCCAAGCGCTCAGCGACCATGAGATAAAGTACTTCATCGCCGTTGAACAAACGACCCTGAGCATCTACAAACTGCAAGCGATCAGCATCGCCATCCAGCGCGATGCCGTAGTCGGCTTTATGCATATGCACAGCTGCAATCAACGCGTCTGGGTGTGTGGCACCTACCTCATGGTTAATGTTCAAACCATCTGGTGAGCAGCCTATAGAAATCACTTCTGCACCCAACTCATGGAACACTTTCGGTGCAACTTGGTAAGCCGCACCATTTGCGCCATCGACGACGATTTTCAGGCCTTTTAGCGTCAAATCGTTAGCGAACGTACTTTTGCAAAACTCAATGTAACGACCAGCGGCATCATCCAAACGCTTTGCCTTACCTAAATTTGCGGAATCAACCCACTTTGGAGTCTCTTCCATAGCGGCTTCAACGGCGAGTTCCCATGCGTCATCAAGCTTTGTGCCCTTTGCACTAAAAAATTTAATACCGTTATCAGCAAATGCATTGTGACTGGCACTGATTACAACGCCCAAGCTTGCGCGCTGTGCACGGGTCAGGTAAGCCACAGCAGGTGTAGGAATAGGGCCGAGTAATACGACATCAACCCCCGCTGAGTTGAAGCCAGACTCTAAAGCACTTTCCAACATATAGCCTGAGATTCGCGTGTCCTTACCAATCAAAACAGTTGGACGAGCCTCTGATTGCTTCAGTACGCGACCAACAGCATGTGCAAGTTTAAGTACGAAATCAGGCGTAATAGGATGTTGCCCTACTGCTCCGCGAATACCGTCTGTACCGAAGTATTTTCTTGTCATATTAATTATGGTTTTATTTATTATATTCAGATGTGTAACTAATTTCAACAAAAATTAACAGCTAGCAACAAGATTAATGCTTTGCTCGCTGATGCTCAAACCTTTTTCAATTGACAGACGCTATCAAGCACCTTCAGTGCGGCTACAGTTTCAAGCACGTCGTGCACCCTCACTATGCTGGCACCGTTTTGCACCGCCAAAACCGCAGCTACGATGCTGGGCGGCATCCGCTCAGCCATGGGAAGGCCTGTCACTGCGCCTAAAGACGTTTTGCGCGACCAACCCGACAGCACAGGCAAACCCAGTGCCAAAAGCTCACGCTGCCGTGCCAGCAACGCAAAGTTTTGCTCTACCGTTTTGCCAAAACCAATCCCAGAATCGATGGCCATACGCGACAAATCAACACCTATCCCATGTATATACTGCCTACGATGCTCTAAAAATAATAGCACTTGCAAGATAACAGAAGCTGCATCGCCCTGCATGGGCTCTGACTGCATGGTTTGCGGCTCTTTGTGCATATGCATGAGGCAAATGCCACAATTTGGGTGTTTAGCAACAACATACTCCGCTCCAACTTGTCGCAGCGCCCAAATGTCATTGATGATGTCTGCCCCTGCGTCCAACACAGCTTGCATGACTTGTGGTTTGTAAGTGTCTACCGAGATAGGAATGCCGAGTTTGACGGCTTCAATCACAACCGGCAAGACGCGTGACAACTCAACATCTAGCGGTACTTGAGGTGCGCCTGGTCTTGAGGACTCACCACCAATGTCTAAAATATCTGCACCGTCTTTGAGTAGTTTTTCAGCATGTTTGATAGCCGAACCAGAGGATGCATACTTCCCGCCATCAGAAAATGAATCTGGCGTGACGTTGACGATACCCATAACTTTGGGCGTATTTAAGTCGATTTGAAAGCGGGAAGTTTGCCAGAACATGTAGATATTTTAATTAAAACGTGTTTACCGAGTTGAAACTAAAAACGAGGCAATTGCCTCGTTTGTTATGGTTGTAGTGACGTTAAATCAGTTTCAAATCAGTAATTAAGCAGCTGTCGGTGCAGCTTCTGGTTTGATCACTGGTGCCTTTCCGCTGTCACCGCTACCACCGCTGTTGCTGTCCACAGGTGGAATACGCGGTGTCCAGTCTTTGGGTGCATGCGGCTGTTTGCCAGCCATGATGTCGTCCAACTGGTCGCTGTCAATAGTTTCCCATTCCAACAAAGCTTTCGCCATGGCATGCATTTTGTCCTGGTTGTCTTCAATCAACTTGCGGGCACGTGCATATTGCTCGTCGATAATGCGGCGAATTTCGGTGTCAACAGAGCGCATGGTTTGCTCGCTCATATTGGTGGTTTTGGTGACTGAGCGACCCAAGAATACTTCGCCTTCGTTGTCGGCATAAACCATGGGGCCCAGCGCTTCGGACATGCCGTAGCGCATCACCATGTCGCGCGCCAAGCCCGTGGCGCGCTCAAAGTCGTTACTCGCGCCCGTGGTCATTTGCTTCATGAATACTTCTTCCGCGATACGACCACCAAACAGCATGGCGATCTGGCTGAGCATGAATTCGCTGTCATAGCTATAGCGATCCGCTGCAGGCAAGCTCATGGTCACGCCCAAAGCGCGGCCACGCGGGATGATGGTCACTTTGTGCACAGGATCGCACTTGGGCAGCATTTTGCCGATCAGCGCATGCCCGGCCTCATGATAGGCTGTGTTACGGCGCTCTTCCTCGGGCATGATCATGCTCTTGCGTTCCGGGCCCATCAAGATTTTGTCTTTGGCTTTCTCAAAATCCTGCATTTCCACAACGCGGGCATTGCGGCGCGCTGCCATCAAAGCAGCTTCATTACACAGGTTGGCCAAATCAGCACCACTCATGCCAGGCGTACCACGGGCAATCGTGCCAGGGTTGACATCTTGCGACGCTGGGATTTTGCGCATGTGCACGTTCAAAATCTGTTCACGACCACGAATATCGGGCAGCGTCACATACACCTGGCGGTCAAAACGACCCGGGCGCAGCAAAGCAGCATCCAAAATATCAGGACGGTTGGTTGCAGCCACCACAATCACGCCGAGGTTAGTTTCAAAACCATCCATCTCAACCAACATCTGGTTCAGTGTTTGCTCGCGCTCATCGTTTCCACCACCCATGCCCGCTCCACGCTGGCGACCAACGGCGTCAATCTCGTCGATGAAAATAATACAAGGCGCGTTTTTCTTGGCGTTTTCAAACATGTCGCGAACACGGGATGCGCCCACGCCTACAAACATCTCAACGAAGTCTGATCCGGAGATCGCAAAAAACGGCACTTTGGCTTCACCGGCAATTGATTTGGCCAACAAGGTCTTACCTGTACCCGGTGGACCAACCAGCAACAAACCACGTGGAATACGACCGCCAAGTTTTTGGAAACGACCCGGGTCTTTCAAAAAGTCGACAACTTCTTTGACTTCTTCTTTGGCCTCGTCGCAGCCGGCCACATCGGCAAAGGTCACGGTATTGGCACTTTCGTCGAGCAATTTGGCCTTACTTTTACCGAAGCTGAACGGGCCGCTTTTACCGCCGCCTTGCATTTGCTTCATGAAATAAACCCAAACACCGATCAACAAGAGCATAGGGCCCCAGCTCATCAAAAGAGACATCAACAAGGAGCCTTCTTCGCGTGGTTTCACGTCAAATTTCACGTTGTTGGCGATCAAATCACCCACCAAACCGCGATCCATGAACGTGCCAGTGGTGCGAATTTTGGTGTCGTCTAACTTCGTGCCGACAATTTCAGATCCGCCAGCGCCTTCGCTGATGGTCACTGTTTTGAATTGTTTGTTACGAACTTCCTCCAAAAAGTCGGAATAGCCCACAGAGCCAGCCTGCGTACCGCCTTTCGCATCGAACTGCTTAAACACGGTGAACAGCACCATAGCAATGACAACCCAAACGGCAAACTTCGAAAACAATTCTTTATTCAAGAGAAACTCCTTAGGACTACACAGTCAACATGTGTCTGATTTTAGGCTTTTCAAGATGAAAAAGCGCGATTAAGTCTCGTTTTAAGGCTATTAAAAACCCTAAATTGCATCAAACTATATCAATCGAGGGGCAGATTGTGCAATCTAGATGGAAGCTACTATTGCTTTTGACCCATACCGACCAAAAACGTCTCTGAGGACTCGGAGCGTGATGATGCTGGTTTGATAGCTTTCACCACCTTGAAGTGCGCCTTAAACATCACCACCAACTGGCTGTAGCCGCTGCCATGGAAGACTTTGGCGACCAGTGCACCTTCCGGCTTCATGTGGTTTTTGCAAAAATCAATCGCCAGTTCGATCAAGTTTTCTACCCGCGCTGCGTCTGTGGAGTCGATACCCGATAAATTGGGCGCCATGTCTGACACTACCACATCGGCCAAATCGCCCTTCATCTCGGAAGTGACTTGGTTCAAAATTTCTTCCTCGCGGAAATCGCCCTGAATGAAAACCACACCTTCCACGGGCTCCATCGCCAGTAAATCGAGTGCGATGATGCGACCATTCAATTCACCCACGGCAGCGCCGCCGCCCGTTGCGGTTTTGGGGGACAATTTACGCCGAATGTACTGGCTCCACGCACCTGGGGTTGAGCCCAAATCAATGACCATGTGGCCAGGTTTGATCAGCTTGTGCGCCTCGTCAATTTCTTTGAGCTTGTAGGCCGCACGGGCACGGTAGCCCTCACGCTTAGCGAGCTTGACGTAGGTGTCGTTGACGTGGTCGTTCAGCCACGCTTTGTTGACTTTTCGGCTCTGTGTTTTAACTTTCACTAATTTACTTTCACTTTTTATTTGTTTTTTTGTCTTCTATCTTTTGTCATTATCCTCTGTCGTGGCTAATATTTGGGTAAATACCTGGTAATCACCGATAATAGGAGCATGTCAAAAATAATCCTTACCCCCGCACAGCGCAAAGTTCACCGCGCTGAAGCGCACCACCTGTCACCTGTCGTCATGATTGGTAACGACGGTCTGTCTGCTGCTGTCAAAAAAGAAACCAATGCCGCACTGAACTCTCACGGCCTGATAAAAATCCGCGTTTTAGGTGACGACCGCGTTGCTCGCGAAGAAATGTACCAAACCTTGGCGGAAGAACTCTCTGCCGCGCCGATTCAGCATATCGGCAAGCTCTTGGTACTGTGGCGTCCGATTTTAGAGATCAAAAAAGAACGCTCAGAAGACGACGACCGTATGGCCGGTCCCCGTGATTTCAAGGTTTTGAAATACTCAAGCCGTGGCGGTCAGCGTCCGGAAGTAAAAACATTGCGAGTTTTGGGCAACCAGCGTTTAACGCAAGGGGGCAAAGTCAAACGTGCGCAGCCTAAGCAAACATCGGTTAAAAAGCGTAGCCAAACATAGTATTAAAAAAACATTATCTAATACGTTATTAAATAATGTTCGAATACTAAACTCAACTTACCAGCTAAGTATTCGACAGCTTCCAAAGCACGACACCCGCGCAAACCCACTGCGCGAGGTACATCAAGCTACCAACTGCATGCCAGAACATCAGGTTCTCTCTAGCCACAATGCGAGGCGATACGCCAAAAGCAACCAATAGCGCCATTGATAAACCAAACGCTACAAATATAATAGCTAAAGAGGCAGCTAAAACGTCGGCTAGAGGCGAATTTATATCTCCTAGAGCACTACTTTTTGTGTTTACTCGATTTTCAATAAGTTTAGGAAACAAAATCAACAATAAAACCAACCCGCAGGCCACAGATACCCAAGTTTGCACATCAAACAGTCGTGCCGCCATGTTGCCAGCCAGCGCCTTGGTTGGCAAATACTGAAACAACATCGGCACCACTAAGAAACCAAGCGTAGTTAAACTGCCCCACCACAATGCTGCAGTGAACACGGTTAATTTTGAGATTGGTAAATATTTCAAAATTAAATATTAAACTCAATAATTAATATTAATAAAATCTATAACTCTAAATAAAAGTTAGATATAACGAACGCTAACAATTTCGTAGCTTTTCACACCACCCGGTGCTTGCACCTCTGCAACATCACCCTCTTCTTTGCCAATCAAGGCACGAGCAATTGGGCTGCTGATATTGACCAAGCCGTATTTGATATCGGCTTCATCTTCACCCACAATTTGGTAAGTCACTTTCGCACCCGTATCTTCAGATTCCAAATCAACAGTAGTGCCGAAAACAACGCGTCCGCCAGCGTTCAACGCCGTTGGGTCGATAACCTGTGCCACGGAGAGCTTGCCTTCGAGCTCGATAATGCGTCCTTCGATGAAGCCTTGGCGGTCTTTGGCAGCGTCGTATTCGGCGTTTTCGCTCAAATCGCCTTGCGCGCGCGCCTCTGAAATTGCAGCAATAACGCTCGGGCGCTCAACAGTTTTAAGCTTGTGCAATTCTGCTTTAAGCAGCTCAGCACCCCGCTTGGTAATGGGTAATGTTGACATATATAGTACCGTCTCTCTGTATCTAAATGATCTAAATTAGTTGAATTTATAAAACGAAACCGCCGAACTGCCTTATCAGGACAGCATTCGGCGGTTTGGTGAATATGTCGCTTAATTATGCCGTTAAAAGTTGCTTACAGCAACTGCGCATGCATCTCCTGCACCGAAATCACGCCCAAGCTGTCCATGTACTTCATACCCTCAACAGCCGCTTCCGCGCCGAAAATGGTCGTGAATGTCGTGACGCGTGCCAACAAAGCCGAGGTGCGAATCGCGCGTGAATCAGCAATCGCATTGCGGCGCTCTTCAACGGTATTGATGACCATGGCCACTTCGTTGTTTTTGATCATGTCGACCACGTGCGGACGACCTTCGGTGACTTTGTTGACGACGGAGCAAGTCACACCAGCGGCGTTAATGGCAGCAGCCGTTCCTTTGGTTGCTACCACATCAAAATTCATAGCGACTAAGGCACGTGCTATGTCGACTGCACGAGCTTTATCGCTATTTTTAACGGTCAAAAACACCTTTTTCACGGCATCCGTCGGGCGTGGTAGCTTGGTGCCAGCGCCGAGCTGCGCTTTAACAAACGCTTCGCCAAAGGTTTTACCTACGCCCATGACTTCACCCGTGGACTTCATCTCAGGCCCAAGAATCGTATCGACACCCGGGAATTTGACGAATGGGAAGACAGCTTCTTTGACGCTGAAATACGGTGGTGTCACCTCTTCACCAATGCCTTGTGCATCCAAGGACTGTCCTGCCATGCAACGAGCCGCTACTTTGGCAAGTTGGATGCCTGTTGCTTTAGACACAAACGGCACGGTGCGCGAGGCACGCGGATTCACTTCCAGCACGTAGATCACATCTTGGCCTTCAATTTGTTGAATCGCAAACTGCACATTCATCAAACCCACCACGTTCAAGGCTTTAGCCATTGCAGCGGTTTGACGCTTGATTTCTTCAATTGTCGCAGCCTTAAGGTAATAGGGTGGCAAAGAGCAAGCTGAGTCGCCACTGTGCACGCCCGCTTGCTCAATGTGTTCCATCACACCGCCTATGAAAACGCGGCCGGTGTGGTCGCGCACGGCGTCCACATCGCACTCGATGGCGTCATTCAAAAAGCGGTCCAACAAAACTGGTGAATCGTGGCTGACCTTGACCGCTTCACGCATGTAGCGCTCCAAGTCACGCTGCTCATGGACAATTTCCATCGCACGGCCACCCAGCACATAGCTTGGACGGACGACGAGCGGGTAGCCCAAAGTTGCAGCCTTTTCCAGCGCTTCAGGCTCAGTACGCGCCGTCGCATTGGGCGGTTGCTTCAAATTCAGTTCATGCAAGAGCGCCGAGAAACGCTCTCGGTCTTCGGCAGCGTCAATCATGTCCGGGCTGGTGCCGATGATGGGCACGCCGTTGGCTTCCAGAGCCAGCGCCAACTTCAAAGGCGTTTGACCGCCGTATTGTACGATCACGCCAACTGGCTTCTCAATCGAAACAATTTCCAACACATCTTCCAGCGTCACCGGCTCGAAATACAAACGGTCTGAGGTGTCGTAATCGGTCGATACAGTTTCAGGGTTGCAGTTGACCATGATGGTCTCGTAACCGTCTTCACGCATCGCCATCGCTGCGTGAACGCAGCAGTAGTCAAACTCAATACCTTGACCAATACGGTTCGGGCCACCGCCCAAAACGATGATTTTCTCTTTGTCTGAAGGCGCGGCTTCGCATTCGCTACCCGAGCTGAGCGGATGAACAGCTTCGTAGGTCGAATACAAATAAGCCGTGTTGGACGCAAATTCTGCCGCGCAGGTGTCAACGCGCTTGTACACAGGACGGATATTCGCGGCGTGACGCGCTTCGCGAATAGCGGTGTCTGTCGTACGCAATTGCTTGGCCAGTCGACGGTCTGAAAAGCCCTTTTGCTTCAATAAGCGTAGCGTAGCAGCATCAATTTTATCGAGTGACGTGGTTTCCAGCTCCAACTCGATTTTGACGATTTCTTCAATCTGCACCAAAAACCAGGGGTCGATTTTAGTCAGTGCAAACACCTCGTCCACGGTGTAACCCATGGCGAATGCATCGCCCACATACCAAATACGCTCTGGGCCAGGTGCGCCTAATTCACGCTCCAAGATTTCGCGGTCTTGCGTTTTTTCGTTCATACCGTCCACGCCGACTTCCAAACCGCGCAGGGCTTTTTGGAACGACTCTTGGAAAGTGCGACCCATCGCCATCACCTCACCGACCGACTTCATCTGCGTGGTTAAACGGGAGTCGGCAGCTGGGAATTTCTCAAAGGCGAAACGTGGGATTTTCGTGACAACGTAATCGATGCTAGGCTCAAAGCTCGCTGGGGTGAGCCCGCCTGTGATCTCATTGCGCAATTCATCCAGCGTGTAGCCGCAAGCCAGCTTCGCAGCTACTTTGGCAATTGGGAAACCCGTTGCTTTCGAAGCCAGCGCAGATGAACGTGACACACGCGGATTCATCTCAATCACCACCATGCGACCATCGACTGGATTGATGGAGAACTGCACGTTAGAACCACCTGTGTCAACACCAATTTCGCGCAGCACCGCCAAGGATGCATTACGCAAGATTTGGTACTCTTTGTCGGTCAAAGTTTGTGCGGGTGCGACGGTGATGGAGTCACCGGTATGTACACCCATGGGGTCCAAGTTTTCGATTGAGCAAACGATGATGCAGTTGTCCGCCTTGTCGCGCACCACTTCCATCTCGTACTCTTTCCAGCCGAGCAGGGATTCCTCAATCAACAGCTCGTTGGTTGGCGAGGCTTCTAAGCCGCGCTTGCAAATCGTCTCGAACTCTTCAGAGTTGTAAGCAATACCACCACCAGTGCCGCCCAGCGTGAAGCTAGGGCGAATAACCGTTGGGAAGCCGAGCGTTTTTTGCACGTCCCACGCTTCAGCCATGCTGTGTGCGATGCCTGATCGGGCTGAGCCCAGACCGATTTTGGTCATCGCGTCTTTGAACTTCAAGCGGTCTTCGGCTTTGTCTATGGCTTCAGGTGTCGCGCCAATCAACTCAACGGGTTTGCCAGTAGCTGCACCGGTGTATTTTTGTAATACGCCGTTGTGCCACAAATCCAAAGCGCAATTCAATGCGGTTTGACCACCCATGGTCGGCAAAATCGCATCGGGACGCTCTTTAGCGATGATTTTTTCAACCGTTTGCCAAGTGATCGGCTCGATATAGGTGACATCCGCCGTGGCGGGGTCGGTCATGATGGTCGCGGGGTTGCTGTTGATCAAGATGACTTTGTAGCCCTCTTCACGCAAGGCTTTGCAGGCTTGCACGCCAGAATAGTCAAACTCGCAGGCTTGACCAATGATGATCGGGCCCGCGCCGATGATGAGGATACTTTTAAGGTCTGTACGTTTTGGCATGTTATTTCGCCTCCATCAATGCGACGAAGCGGTCAAAAAGGTAGCTGATGTCTTGTGGTCCGGGTGATGCTTCAGGGTGACCTTGGAAGCCAAACGCGGGTTTGTCAGTGCGAGTCAAGCCTTGCAGCGTGCCGTCAAACAAGCTGACATGGGTGGCACGTAAATTGGCAGGCAATGTTTTTTCGTCCACCGCGAAACCATGGTTTTGACTGGTGATGCTAACTTTGCCAGTGTCCAAGTCTTTCACTGGGTGGTTTGCACCATGGTGACCGAACTTCATTTTGAAGGTTTTCGCACCGCTGGCCAAAGCCATGATTTGGTGACCCAAGCAAATGCCGAAGGTCGGGATACCGGTTTCAATCAACTCTTTAGCTGCCGCAATCGCGTAGTCACACGGTTCTGGGTCGCCAGGGCCGTTGGACAAGAAAATGCCGTTCGGATTCAACTTCAGCACATCTGCAGCGCTGGTTTGCGCAGGCACGACGGTGACGCGGCAACCGCGCTCGGCCAACATGCGCAAGATGTTGTATTTGACGCCGAAGTCGTAGGCTACGACATGGAATTTTGTATCAGCTGCAGTTTTTTCTGATTGTTCAGAATATCCAGCTTTGCCTTGCAGAGTCGGGTTATGCAACTGCCACTCGGTTTGTGTCCAAGCGTAGGTTTTGGTGGTGGAGACGACTTTTGCCAAATCCAGTCCTGACATGTTAGGCGCAGCTTTTGCCAAGTCAATCGCTTTGTCAATCAGCGCTGGTGTAGCAGCTTCGCCTTCATTCAGCGCCAAAATACAGCCGTTTTGCGCTCCGTGGGTACGCAAGTGGCGGGTCAGCTGGCGGGTGTCGATGTCGGCAATCGCAATCGTTTTCTCTTTGACCAAATACTCAGTCAAGCTCATGGTGGAGCGGAAATTCGAGGCTATCAATGGCAAATCTTTGATGATTAGACCTGCGGCATTGACTTTAGCCGACTCAACATCTTGTTCACTGATGCCATAGTTGCCAATGTGCGGGTAGGTCAAAGTAACAATTTGCTGGCAATAGCTGGGGTCGGTCAGGATTTCTTGGTAACCGGTCATTGAGGTGTTGAAAACAACTTCACCGACAGTATGAGGAACATCCTTAGACGCTGCACCAACGGAAGATCCGACAAAGACGGTGCCATCGGCGAGTGCCAGAATGGCTAGGGGGAAACGTTGCTTGAGTGACTGAAGCACTGGGTTCTCCGAAAATAAATACGGGTACGCCCAAGCTGGCTGTAAGACGTCTTTTGTAAAGGCGTCTTGAGGCTGCTATGTCAGGGTTAAGCTATTTTGATGCGCTAGGCGTACGTGGGGTAGACAGGAAGCCTCTAATTATAGCTGAGCTTGCGGGGAAACCCTTGTATATCAAATGCAATTTTTTAAGTCACCGAGCTGGCATGTAAACAAATCGCAGCAGCTGCCGCCACATTCAAAGACTCCTCCCCACCAGGCTGCCCAATCCGCACTGAAACACTGGCTTGTTGCAACAATTCCGCCCGAACGCCCTGCCCTTCGTGCCCCATCACCCAAGCGCAGGGTTGCGGCAACTGTTTGTTTTGCATGAGGTTTTGCAAAAAATCACCTTGGTGTGAGCTGGTGACAACCAAGGGGACGGTCAAAACTGCCAAGTCGTCCAGACTCGCGCATTCAACCAATTGCAGCCCAAAATGTGCGCCCATGCCGGCTCGGAGCACTTTGGGACTCCACAAGGCAGCAGTTCCCGTCAGTGCAATGACTTGCTTGAAGCCAAATGCTGCGGCGCTGCGCAGGATGGAGCCAACGTTGCCGGCGTCTTGCACCCGGTCCAAAATGACGGTGGCGACATTCGGGGTAATTTGTAAGGAGCTGGGCAAATCAACCACAAAGCCCATCTTGGCAGGCGACTCTAAGCCGCTGATGTCTTGCCAGAGTTTGTCTGAAATAATGACTATTTTTACTATACTTTTAATAGCTGTTGAGGCAGTAAATACGCCGGCTAGAGGCATAAAAGACTCTGAAAATACGGCAATTGATGGTTTAATTCCTCGGGTGAGCGCTGCGCTGCATAAATGGTCGCCTTCCAGCCACACACGCCCTGTTTTGCGGTATGCGGTGGGCTCTGAACTGAGTTTGCGCAACTCTTTAAGCAGTGGGTTGTCGCGAGACGTGATGTGGGTGATATCGTCTTTAGATTCGGCGTAAGTCATTGTTTTTATTAACTTTTTAACAATTCAGTGATTTATCGAATCAAAACTGCTGTGACAGGCGCAAACGTGCGTCGGTGCTCTGGGCAAGCGCCAAACTCGCGCAGCGCTGCCAGATGCTGCGCCGTACCGTAACCTTTGTGTTGGTCAAAACCGTATAGCGGATACTTGGCGTGCAACTCCGCACACCAGCGGTCGCGCGTGACTTTAGCCAAGATGGAGGCGGCGGAAATGGCTTGCACTTTGCTGTCGCCCTTCACAATCGCCTCCGCCAGCACGTCCAAAGTCGGGATGCGGTTGCCATCGACCAGCACTTTGACGGGTTTTAACCGCAAGCCCTCTACCGCGCGGCGCATGGCCAACATGGTGGCTTGCAGGATGTTGAGTTCGTCAATTTCCGCCACACTAGCCTCCGCAACAGAGCAACACAAGGCTTTGGCGCGGATTTCGTCGTAGAGCTTTTCACGGCGGGCAGCGGTCAAGGTTTTGGAATCAGCCAAGCCTTTGATGGGATTCAAATCGTCCAGAATCACGGCGGCGGCGACCACGGGGCCCGCCAAAGGACCGCGCCCTGCTTCGTCCACACCCGCCATCAAACCCGGTGCGTCCCAATATAAAGCAACTTGTTCGGCCTTGACTAAACTTTTGGACAGGCTTTTTGACTTGCTCTTAGCCGTTTTAACAGACACAGCTGCCTTTACAGCAGGTTTTTTAACCGGCCTTGGCGGTTTTAGCGGTTTGATTGAGGACTTGGGCGATGGCATCGGCGGCTAGTTCTGAGGTGTTTCGGAGCAATTGGGTGTGCAAGGTGGTGAATTGTCGCTCTAAATCAGCCACTTTTTCAGGCGCATCAAACCAAGACAAGGTTGCAGCGGCCAAAGCCTCCGGCGTACAGTCATCTTGAATCAGCTCTGGCACGACAAATTTGCCGCTCAAAATATTCGGCAAACCCACCCAAGGTTGCAGCTTTTTGCGTTTCATAATCTCGTAGCTCATCCAGTTCAGCGCGTAGCCAATCACCATGGGGCGCTTGTACAAAGCGGCTTCTAAGGTAGCGGTACCGCTGGTGATCAAGGTCACGTCACAGGCTTCTAATGCGGTGTGCGATTGGCAGGAGATGATTTGTAACTGATTTTCAACACCACATTCTTTGGCTATTTGTTGCAGCAAAGTGATGTGTTGAGGCACAGAAGGAACTATGAATTTCATAGCTGGATAGGCAACAAATACGCTGGCTACTGCCTTAAAATATCGTGGTGCGAGGTGCTTTATCTCAGCCAGACGACTGCCTGGCAAAACGGCGACAACTTTGTCTGCTGGGTCTAAACCCAGCAGTTGCCGAGCTTTCGCTTTGTCTGGCTGCATAGGAATAACGGATGCCAGCGGATGCCCGACAAAGGTTGCAGGAATGCCATGCTTGGCCAAAATTTCAGGCTCAAACGGGAAAACACAGAGTACGTGGTCGCAGCTTTTTTTGAGTTTTTCAACCCGTTTAGGACGCCACGCCCAAATGGACGGACAGACAAAATGCACGGTTTTGATGCCTGATTGACGTAAATCAGCTTCTAAATCAAGATTGAAATCAGGGGCATCGACACCTATAAAAACATCAGGCGGACTGGCTAAAAGCTTGGTTTTGAGCTGGTTGCGGATGCCCAAAATCTCACGGTAGTGGCGTAAAGCGTCCATATAGCCGAAAACGGATAATTTATCGCTGGGCCACCACGCTTTGAAACCACGCTCTGCCATGCGCGCTCCGCCAATGCCACTGGCATGCATCTGAGGCCAGCGCTGCTGCATACCTTCTAAGAGTAAACCTGCCAATAAGTCGCCCGAGGCTTCGCCAGCCACCAGCGAGAATTGGGGGGATTCAGCGCTCACCTTGATTTTTAGCGTGCAATGCCACGCGTGCTTTGCGCTAAAAATTGGCTCATCAAGCTTACATCGGTGGCGGCTTGCGGCATGCTTTGCGCCAGCTCTGCAATCTCACTGGTGGCTTGTGCCAAGGTTTTACCCGTACGGTACAGCAGTTTGTGCATCTGTTTGACGGCTGAAATACGTTCTTCACTGAACTGGCGACGACGCAAGCCCTCAGCGTTGAAGCCACGCACAGCCAACGGGTTGCCATCGGCCATCATAAATGGGGGAATGTCTTGGGTTACTGCGCTAGAAAACCCAACCATGGCGTGTGCGCCCACTTTGACAAACTGGTGAATACCCGTGAGTCCACCCACAATCACCCAATCGGCCAAGTGAACGTGACCGCCCAGCGTCGTGTTGTTCGCCAAAATCGTTTTGTTACCCACTTGGCAGTCATGCGCAATGTGGACGTAGGCCATGATCCAGTTGTCGTCACCCACGCGAGTCACCCCCGCATCACCCGGGCTGCCGATGTTCAGTGTGCAAAACTCACGAATGGTGTTGCGGTCGCCAATATGCAGTTCGCATGGTTCACCCGCGTATTTTTTGTCTTGCGGAATCGCACCTATCGAGTTGAATTGGAAGATCTGGTTATCTTTGCCAATGGTGGTGTGGCCTTCAATCACGCAATGCGCACCGACACGCGTCCCCGAGCCCATACGCACATGCGCACCTACCACACTGTAAGGGCCAATCTCAACGCTGCTGTCTAGCTGCGCTTTGGGGTCAACTAAAGCTGTAGCGTGAATCAATCTTCATCACCCAACATACGAATGGTGCACATAATGGTCGCTTCAGTCACCACTTCGCCGTCCACACTGGCTTTACCAATAAACTTCCACATGCCTGAGCGAACACGGTCAACATGCATTTCAAGCCAAAGTTGGTCGCCCGGTGCGACGGGTTTCTTAAAACGAACGCCATCAATTCCCGCAAAATAAAACATGGTTTTGTCATCTGGCGTCACGCCAAGTGTATCGAACCCGAGCAAAGCCGCTGTTTGTGCCAAAGCTTCGACAATCAAAACACCAGGCATCACAGGACGGTGCGGGAAATGGCCGACGAAATACGGCTCATTGATGGAAACGTTTTTGTAACCTTTGATGTATTTGCCTTTTTCAAGCTCGGTGATTCTGTCGACCAACACAAACGGGTAACGGTGCGGCAGTTGCTTGAGGATGCGGTAAATGTCCATCATGATAAATTTTCTTTCTTTGATTTCAACTGTATTCTAATTATTGTTTATTTTCTCTAACGACCGTACTCTGTCTCGTAAGCTGGACAATTGTTTTAATGCCGCTGCATTTTTCCCCCAAGCGGCGCTGTCGTCCAACGGAAATAAGCCTGTATAAGTGCCCGCTTTGCGAATCGAATGAGTTACAACAGAAGCACCTGATATTTGAGTGTGTGGAGCTATCGACAAATGCCCCGCAATACTGACACAGCCACCAATCATGCAATAGCCACCGATCTCTGTGCTTCCAGCAACTGCTGTCGCCGCAGCGATGATAGTGTGTTTACCAATGTGCACGTTGTGACCAATTTGAATCAAATTATCAAGTTTGACACCATCTTCAATCACGGTATCGTGCAAAGCGCCACGGTCTACACAGGTATTTGCTCCGATTTCAACATCATTACCGATTTTTACCGCGCCCAATTGCTCAATTTTTATCCAAGCCATACCTTGTGAAGACTTTTGAGGTGCAAAACCAAAACCATCAGCGCCTATAACCACACCTGAGTGCAATATGCAGTTTTCACCAACAACGCAGCCCTCACTGATAGTTACGCGTGATTTAAGTGTGCTGAATGCACCAACGCGAGCGCCAGCTTCAATAACACACAGCGCGCCAATCACAGCTGTTTCGTCGATGGTTGCAGACGTATCAACTATCGCACTAGGATGTATAAAGCCACTTTTTTTGGGTGAGCTTTGCTGTTTCCACAGCTGTGTTAGCAAGGCGAAGTAAACATAAGGTTGCTCTGCAACAATGTAATCGCCTCGCTTATGTGCAATAGTCTCCAAATGCGGGCTAACAATAACGCAAGCTGCTTTCGAATCTATCAGATCTTGTTCGTACTTGATATTGCTAACAAAACTGATTTCAAAGCTGTTAGCCTGCTTGATACCAGCTAGACCATTGATTTGCTTCGTACCATCCCCGTGGAGTCTGCCACCTAATGCTTCAATAATTTGATGTAAAGTAATGACCACACGCGAACCAAAACCAAGAAATAAAGTTACTTCGTTCCGTTCAAGACTTTGAGCACTTTGTCTGTAATGTCATGCTTTGGATTGATGTAGACCACATCTTGAACAACCAAGTCATACTTTTCAGATTCAGCCACCTGTTTAACTACTTTATTGGCGCGCTCTAGCACAGACTGCAACTCTTCATTTTTACGAACGTTCAAATCTTCTTGAAACTCTCGGCGCTTACGTTGGAATTCACGATCTTGGTCTGTCAACTGTTTTTGACGCGCGTTTCGTGGTCCTTCAGCCAAAGTAGGAGCATCTTTTTCTAGCTTATCGGCAGTAGCTTTGATCTGCGCGCCTTGATCGTTTAACTCCTTTTCACGACGCTGAAATTCTTGCTCTAGTTTTGCTTGCGCAGCTTTTGCAGAGTTTGCGTCGCGGAAGATCCGATCTGTATTGATGAATCCAATTTTAAAATCTTGTGCCGATACAACACAAGATAAGCTTGCCAAGCCAAGTGTCAAAAAGACGAGGAGAGAAAGTCGAGGCTGTTTGATATTGAGTTTCATTAGAAAGCTGTTCCGATTTGAAATTGCACTTTTTGTATTTTATCCCCAGTAAATGTTCTTATGGGCTTTGCATAAGCCAAACGCAAGGGACCTATAGGTGATATCCAGCTGATGCCAACTCCTGTTGATGTGCGAAGTTCACTTAAAACAAAGGGATTATTGGCACCATACACATTGCCAGCGTCAAAAAAAGCATACAAACGCAGACTTTTATCGTTGCCAGCACCTGGGAACGGCGTTATAAATTCAGCATTAAGAGTGATTTTCTTAGCTCCGCCCAATGCAGTTTTTGTCGTTTCATCAAGAGGCCCCAAAGATGAAGCTTCGAAACCGCGCACTGAGCCCAAGCCACCAGAGTAGGAATTTTTAAAGACTGGGAATGGCTTACCGCTCATGCCCTTACCCCAGTTCAGTTCACCATTGAAGGCTAGCGTAAACTGCTTATTCAATGGAATGTACTGCTGATACTGAGCTACCGCCTTGACGTAATTAACATCGCCAATAGGACTCCATTCAGCCGACAAACGTTGCAATTTACCTGAGTTCGGTGTTAGGGCGCTGTCCCTGTCATCCCGAGACCAACCCAAGGTTAACGGTAGTGCATAGCTGCTGTAGCCGAATTGCGTTGCATAGTCGAGGTAGGCAGCAGGTAAATTGTTGCCTGTAACAATTTTGTTCTGCTCAGCACCTGCACCTACATAAATAGTGTCAACAGGACTTATCGGGACACCGAACTTAACGCCTACTCCTGTTGTTACGACCTTGTAATCACCTTCTTTGGCGCTGGCTGGCGTTGTCGTGCGGTAGTAGGCATCATAAATCCTAGAAATACCATCTTCAGTGAAGTAAGGATCAACAGTCGTGACACTCAAAGAGCGATTTAGCTTGCTCGTATTAACATCAACGCCCAAATAGTTTCCGCTTCCAAAAATATTTTCCTGTTTGATGCCGAATTGAAAAGTCAGCTTATCTGAAGTGGAATACCCTGCCCCAAAATTAATATTACCTGTTGGTTTTTCGACTACAACAATATTGATATCGACTTGATCTGGTGCATTAGGAATTTCAGAAGTATCAAACTGAACATCTTTAAAAAATCCTAGCCGGTCGACTCTATCACGCGAGGCGCGCAATTTTTCACCGTCATACCAAGAAGACTCAAACTGCCTAAGCTCACGACGAATGACTTCATCACGTGTTCTGTTGTTGCCTGAAATATTGACACGGCGTACGTACGCACGCTGGCCAGGATCAGCAGTAAGTGTTAATGCAACTTGATTCTTTGCACGATCAACATCGGGCTTTATAGCAACTCGCGCAAATGCGAACCCAAAATCTCCAAAATAAGCAACCATGGCCTTGGTGGTTTCTGCGATTTTGTCAGCGTTGTATTCTTGGCCCGCAGAAACAGTTACCAGCGATTTAAATTTATCGTCTTTGCCTAAATAGCTGCCGGCTAATTTGACATCAGAAACTGTAAAACGCTCCCCCTCAGAGACATCTAAAGCAATGACAATATCTTTTTTATCTGTAGAAATAGAAACTTGCTGAGCTTCAACTTTGAATTCCAAATAGCCACGCGCTAAGTAATAAGAGCGCATGGTTTCAATATCGGCGTTCAACTTTGATCTGGTGTAACGGTCACTTTTCGTGTACCAACTCAACACACCACCGGTATCTAAATCAAATAAGCCTCGCAAGGTTGATTCGCTGAATGCTTTATTTCCTGTGATGCGGATTTCTTTGATTTTCGCTACATCACCTTCAACGACGCTGAAGGTCAAATTAACGCGATTTCGCTCAATAGGAGTCACCGTGGTCACGATTTCTGCTGCGTACAAGCTACGAGTCAAATACTGGCGTTTTAATTCTTGCTCAGCTTTGTCTAAAAGTGCCTTGTCAAAAGGCCTGCCATCAGTCAAGCCAATTTCACGCATCGCTCTCGTTAACGCTTCTTTGTCGAATTCCTTGGTACCTGAAAACTCGATACCGGCAACTGTTGGACGCTCTTCAACGATCAACACAAGCACATCACCGCTTACCTCGACACGCACGTCTTTGAAAACTCCCAATGCAAACAATGAACGTATGGCAACCGAGCCTTTTTCATCGTCATAGGTATCGCCAATTCGGAAAGGCAAGGTGGCAAACACCGTACCAGGCTCTACGCGCTGTAAGCCCTCGACACGAATGTCTTTGACAGAAAATGGGGTGATAGCCCAGCTTGCACCAGAAACTAAAACTGCTGCAGCCATCAAAACGGCTTTTCGCACGCCCTTTTGAGTAAGATTCGTCAGTGGACTATTGATGTTTGGTTTGTTAGATTGATTCATTAAATTACAAATAGTCGAGTCATATCGTTGTAAAGCGCTACAGCCATCATGCTAAAAAGCAAGGCTACTCCGCCTCGCTGTAAGCGCTCCGTCCACAGCTCTGAGACAGCCTTGCCAGTCAAGCCTTCCCAGAGATAATACATCAGATGGCCGCCATCCAATACTGGCAGTGGCAACAAATTCAACACGCCTAAACTGACGCTAATCAGTGCCAAGAAGATCAAATAAGGCGCTAGACCTAAATTTGCTGATTTTCCTGCGTAATCAGCAATAGTCAACGGACCACTCAAATTTTTGAGCGAGGCTTGTCCAACGAGCATTTTGCCCATCATTTTCAATGTCAACACCGATACATCCCAGGTTTTAATGGCTCCAACCTGGAATCCCTCAAAGAACCCGTAGTTCACAATCGTCATTTCAGGCAAAGCACCCACAAATGCGCCGATCCTGCCAATATCATTTGCCCCATCAGACTTTATTTCAGTAGCAACAGGAATAACAACAGGCTGTCCATTTCTATTGATAGTCCAGTTTCTGGTTAACCCAAGTGTTTGTCCTTTGCTAAATGTCACTGACTCACGGATTATCTGGCGCAACTGCTGACCATCGACAATAGCTATATCGTCAACTTTTGTGACAACATCGCCAGCCTGCAAACCAGCTCGTTTTGCAGCGCCATTAGCTTGAACCTCACCAAGAATTGGCTTAGTCCACGGTCCTGTAATGCCAATTTTTTGAAACAATTTAGCGTCAGCTTCTTTAACTTCTAACGACTGCAAATCAAGAATAACCTCTCGCGTAAGAGAATTTGCCGACGCAGCAACAACCAATCGCACATTTTGATTGTTCAACGCTCCGCGTGTAATAAGCCAGCGCAAATCTTCCATCGACTGAATTGGGACTAAATCTTCTTCAACAAAACTCGCCTTCAATACATGCTCACCACCAATTAAACCTGCTCGCTGCGCAACTGAACTTACCGTCGGGCTTGCTAAAATAGCTTTAGGCTGCTGAACACCCACCCAGTTCACAATGGCGTACAAAATAATCGCCAAAATCAAATTGGCCATTGGTCCAGCCACCACAATAACGGCACGTTTATGCAAAGCTTGTGTATTGAAAGCGCGATGTTTTTGATCAGCCGGAACAGGAGCCTCGCGCTCATCTAACATTTTGACAAAACCACCGAGCGGCAAGATACCTATGACAAATTCAGTATCTGAACCTTTGGGCTGCCACTTAAAGATGGTTTTACCGAAACCTATTGAAAATTTAAGCACTTTAACGCCACATGCAACGGCTACACGATAATGTCCGTACTCATGAACAGCAATCAATAATGCCAGTGCAGCAACAAAAGCCAAAACGGTCATCATGGCTTACATCTCAAGGTGTTTAACTTGAGCCAATGCAGCTTCACGCGATTGTGAATCTATGGCTAACAAATCGCCTAAGCTCATGGGCTTAGGGGGGGAAACGGCAGACAACACAGATTGATTGACTCCATGGATTTGATCAAACCTGATGCGTTCATCCAAAAAAGCTTGCACAGCAACTTCATTAGCTGCATTTAGTACAGCTGTAGTACCAGCTGGCGCACGCAGCACATCCCAAGCTAAAGCTAAACCTGGAAACCGTTCGGGGTGGTTATTGCTGTCGATAGCCTCAAAAGTCATCGCAGACAAGTTTTTAAAATCAATTGCTGAAGCACCATTTTCAACTCTGTTCGGCCAAGACAGTCCGTAAGCAATTGGCCCCCGCATGTCGGGCGTGCCAAGTTGTGCAAGTACGGAAGCATCACGAAATTGCACCATAGAGTGAATCACACTTTGCGGGTGTATGACTACTTCGATTTGGTTAAGTTCAACATCAAATAGGTATTTCGCCTCGATAACTTCTAACGCCTTGTTCATCATGGTGGCGGAATCTACCGAGATTTTTCGCCCCATGACCCAATTAGGATGCGAGCAAGCCTCACCAGGTGTGACAGCACTTAAACTAAAAATATCGCGCGTGCGAAAAGGTCCGCCTGAAGCTGTCAAGATGATTTTCTCAACACTGCTTGCCCACGTGCTTCTATCGCTCGGCAAACACTGAAAAATCGCCGAGTGCTCACTGTCAATCGGCAACAAGGTCGCACCACCAGATTTGACAACATCTAAAAACAACTCTGCACCCACAACCAAGGCTTCTTTGTTTGCTAACAAAAGTCGCTTTCCCGCATTAGCAGCGGCCAAGCAAGGCGCCAATCCTGCCGCACCTACAATCGCAGCCATCACCACATCAACAGATTCATGTTTGGCTATGTTTTCAATAGCCAATGCCCCATACAAAACGTTGACGGGTAGCGAATTTAACTTCACCAGGCGCGCTAATTCTTTGCCGTGTTCAACACTTGCCATTACCGCAAATTTGGGCTTGAATTTAATAATTTGAGCCAGCATCAAGTCAACTTGTGTAGACGCTGTGAGGGCAAAAACCTCAAATCGGTCTGGATGCCTAGCAATGACATCCAGCGTATTTGTACCGATAGAGCCCGTTGAGCCAAGTATGGCGATGTGCTGCTTGCTCATTAAATGTGTCGTTAAATTTGTCATTTAAATGATAAGTCAATTCACCAAAGAAGCCAGCATCATGGCAATTGGTAGTGTTGGTAAGAGTGCGTCAACACGGTCCAGCACGCCGCCATGGCCGGGTAACAACCCACTCGAATCTTTCACGCCTGCACTGCGTTTGATCAAGGACTCAATCAAATCACCAACCACACTCATAGCCGTTAAAAACAGCAAGGCTATTGCCATTAAAACCAAATATTGACCATGCAACCGAGAGTACAAACTTGGTACAGCAGCTTGCCAATGGCTATCAGCCCATACCCATGTCAGAGCAAGTAAGAATACCCCAACCATACCGCCCCAAACGCCTTCCCAACTTTTCCCAGGACTGATGGTGGCTGCAAGCTTATTTGCGGTGAACTTACCACCCCATGTTCTACCTGCGAAGTAAGCAAAGCTGTCTGCCACCCAAACCAGTGTCAATACTGACATTAAAAAATTAACCCCTTGAACACGTGCTTGCGCAACAGCCAACCATGCCAATAACAGCGCAAGCATGCCACCTATGCGCCGCAATGTCGCAGGAATTTGAGCCCAACCAGAAACGCCTGTTTTAAGCAACCAAGCGCTGATGAGAACCCATAAACCGCTGGCCAATATCCAGAACACAGGCAGCGGTTGGTCAATCAAGCCCGAATACCATCCAAGCAAAGCTAATGCGAAAAAAAGACCAGCAAAACTGATTGAGCCTGCCGACTTCATACCATTCAACTTAGCCCACTCCCAAGCGCCCGCTGCGATAAAAAGCAGCGCTAGAGCACAAAAAGGCCATGGACTTGCAAACAATAGTGTTGGCAGTACGATGGTTAACATGATCATGGCGGTGATGACGCGTTGTTTCAACATGTATTCACCTTTGTTGATAGAAACTTTGTTGTTTGAAATTATGCAAATTATTTACCAGCTGAATAAGCAAATCACTTCGTATTTTCAAACTGGATTTGTTCGGATGTCTTGCCGAATCGACGTTCACGCAGTTTAAATTCACTGATTGCTTCATCCAAAGCAAATTCATCAAAGTCAGGCCACAATTTGTCACTGAAATAGAGCTCGGAATAGGCCGCTTGCCAAAGCAAAAAATTACTCATTCGCTGCTCACCACCCGTACGAATGACCAAATCCGGGTCAGCTACATGAGCCAGAGACATGACAGTGTTCAAGTTTTCCACATTGATGATTTTGCCCTGTACCGCTAATTTTGAAGCAGCTTGTGCAACATCCCATCGCCCACCATAGTTAAAACAAATATTAAAAATAAGCCGAGAGTTGTGAGCTGTAGCGCTTTCTGCCTGCTCAAAACCCTGTTTTAAACCATCAGACAAACTATCTCTTTCACCAACAAAGTGGATGCGAACACCGTCTTTGCTGAGCTGCGCCACTTCACGGGCAAGAGCTTTTGCCAATAACTCGATCAATCCCGAAACTTCATCGGCGGGCCGTTCCCAGTTTTCTGATGAAAATGCAAATACAGTTAAAACTTGAACGCCTCGCTCAACACATGCTTTTACACACCTATGCAAAGCATCAACACCTTGTTTGTGTCCAGCCACGCGCGGCATATACCGGCGATTGGCCCAGCGACCATTTCCGTCCATCACAATGGCGATATGACTGGGGACGCTTCGATCAGTTGTCATTTAAAAAATGAATATCAAAACAAGCAAGAGCAAATTAATGGCTTAAACCGCCATAATCTCCTGCTCTTTGGCAGCAACCAACTGATCAATTGTAATGATGTGGCGATCAGTAACTTTTTGAATTTCAGCTTCACAGCGCTTTTGATCATCTTCTGAAGCTTCTTTTTCTTTTACTAGTTTTTTGACGCTTTCGTTAGCGTCTCGACGCAAATTTCGGATGGCAATTTTGGAGCTTTCTCCCTCATTACGCACCAGTTTCGTCATTTCTTTTCGCCTCTCCTCGCTCATCATAGGCATTGGCACACGAATCAAATCGCCCATGCTGGAAGGGTTCAGGCCTAAATCACTGTCGCGTATTGCTTTTTCAATTTTTGCACCCATGCCCTTTTCCCAAGGCTGAACACCAACCGTACGCGAGTCGATCATAGACAAATTAGCTACTTGGCTAATCGGAGTCAAGCTGCCGTAGTAATCCACCTGCACGCTTTCAAGCAATGCTGGGCTTGCGCGACCGGTGCGAATTTTACTGATGTTGTTTTTGAACGCTGCAATGGATTGATCCATCTTCGTTTCTGCCTGCGTTTTGATTTGTGTTGTTGGCATCTATGGCTCCGAAATTTTAATCAAAATTTAGTTTAATAATCATGCAAAAACCAGAGTGCCCTCATTCTCACCCATCACAACACGCTTCAAAGCGCCATGCTTGAATATAGAAAACACCTTGATTGGTAATTTTTGCTCTCGACAAACCGCAAACGCTGCGGCATCCATGATACCTAGGTTTTTCATCATGGCTTCGTCAAAGCTTAATCGCTCGTAGCGAGTAGCTGCTGGGTCTTTTTTAGGGTCAGCTGAATAAACACCATCCACTTTGGTCGCTTTGAGTACGACTTCAGCACCAATTTCTGCGCCGCGCAACGCAGCAGCAGTGTCAGTTGTGAAAAATGGATTTCCCGTGCCTGCAGCAAAAATAACCACTTTGCCTTCTTCGAGGTACTGCAGTGCTTTAGGACGAATATAGGGCTCTACAACCTGTTCAATATTGATAGCAGACATTACACGGGCTGTCAATCCCGCTTTGTTCATGGTGTCACCCAAAGCCAATGCGTTCATCACTGTGGCCAGCATACCCATATAGTCGGCAGTAGCCCTATCCATACCTACCGAGCCACCAGCAACGCCACGGAAAATATTACCACCACCGATCACCACCGCCACCTCGACACCCATGCGGGTGACTTCGGCAATCTCTTCAACCATGCGCACAATCGTGGCACGGTTGATGCCGAAGGCGTCATCTCCCATCAGAGCCTCACCAGACAATTTCAACAAAATCCGCTTGTATGCGGGTGCATTGTTAGCTGGCGTTGGCTCAGACATAGACGACTCCTTTGGATTGATGGTGTTATATAGTTGGGTTGCTAAGAACTAATCTAAAAAGTTTTAGGCCGCTTTAGAGGCTGCAGCTACTTGCGCTGCCACTTCAGCTGCAAAGTCGTCAACCTTCTTCTCGATACCTTCGCCAACCACGTACAAGGTGAAGCCTTTGATGGTCGTGGCTTTGTCTTTCAACATGGCAGCAACTGTTTGCTTGCCGTCTGCCGCTTTGACAAAAACTTGATCGTACAAAGAAACCTCTTTCAAGAATTTCTGCACGCCGCCTTCAATACGCTTGGCAACGATTTCATCAGACTGCACTGGTTTGCCCGCAGCTGTTGCAATAGCTGCATCTTCAGCCGCTTTTGCAGCTGCTACAGAGCGCTCTCTAGCAACCAATTCAGCGGGCACATCTGCACTAGACAAAGACACTGGCTTCATTGCCGCAATGTGCATGGCCACGTCTTTTGCAGCAGCATCATCACCTTCAAACTCAACAACCACGCCAATACGTGTGCCGTGCAAGTAAGTTGCCAATTTTGCGCCTGAGGCTGAATGCTTGAAACGACGGAAGCTCATATTCTCGCCAATTTTCCCGATCAAACCCTTACGCACATCTTCCAAAGTTGGACCAAAACCATCTAAACTGTAAGGCAGCGCGCCTAAAGCTGCGATATCAGCCGGATTGTGCTTAGCAATCAAATCTGCAGCAGCTTGCGCCAAACCGAGAAAACTGTCGTTTTTAGTTACGAAGTCGGTTTCGCAGTTCACTTCAAGCATCGCACCTGTTGAACCACTGACGCTGCACATCACAACGCCTTCAGCGGTGATGCGGTCAGACGCTTTGCTAGCTTTGCTGCCGAGCTTAACGCGTAGCAACTCTTCTGCTTTGTCCATATCGCCTGCGGCTTCTGTCAGGGCTTTTTTGCATTCCATCATTGGCGCATCGGTCTTAGCGCGCAATGCGGCTACCATGCTGGCGGTGATTGTGGTCATATTTAACTCCTACTCAATATTCAAATATTAAAAATTTTGGCTAAAAAAAGAGGGCAACCAGTGCCCCCTCTTTTCTTCTTAGTTCAAGCCTAAGCGAGGGCAAAACTTATGTTTATGCCGCTGGTGCCTCTTCAACTTCAACAAACTCGTCTGCACCTTCAGGCTTAGCTGCCTTAACGACTTCGTTTGAGCGGTTGTTGCGGCCTTCGATAATCGCATCAGCAATACCGCGAGCATACAAGGCAACTGCTTTGGATGAGTCGTCATTTCCAGGAATGATGTAATCAATGCCTTCTGGTGAATGGTTAGAGTCAACCACGCCGATCAAAGGAATGCCCAATTTACGAGCCTCTTGAATGGCAATTTTGTGGTAACCGACGTCGATCACAAAAATCGCATCTGGCAAACCAGTCATATCCTGAATGCCGCCCATGTCGCGCTCAAGCTTAGCCATTTCGCGAGAAAACATGAGTTGTTCTTTTTTGCTCAAAGCGTCCAAGCCAGCTTCTTGCTGAACTTTCATTTCTTTCAAACGCTTAAGGGAAATTTTGACCGTTTTGAAGTTGGTCATCATGCCGCCTAACCAGCGCTGATCAACGAAAGGTACGCCTGCACGCAGCGCTTCAGTAGACAAGATTTCGCGTGCTTGACGCTTGGTGCCGACCATCAAAACGGTACCGCCGTTTGCGGTCAATTGACGCACAAACTTGGTCGCTTCTTGGAACATCGGGAGCGATTTTTCCAAGTTGATGATGTGAATTTTGTTGCGATGGCCGAAAATAAACGGAGCCATCTTTGGGTTCCAGAAACGAGTTTGGTGTCCGAAATGAACGCCCGCATCTAGCATTTCACGCATGGTTACTGACATGATTAATTCCAATTAAATCAAAAGGTTAGGTCTAAAATCAGTCCGATTTGTGACAACAAAGCTTGAAAAAATTTCAACCCGTATTGCGCAACACCTTGAATGGACTGATTCGCGAATAACTTCACCTACTCTGCATAGTAGCTACGCCTTGCTGGTAAAGCCTATCGATTATAGCATGGCGACCTTTATCTACGATAATCTGTGTAAGCACCGACTTTAGCAGTCACTTCCTCTCTTTTTCCGTTCAGAAAATCGTATTTACCCATGAAAATTGCCATAGTTGGCGCAGGCGTTATCGGCGTCACCACAGCGTACGAGCTGGCGTGTGATGGCCATGACGTCACCGTTTTTGAGCGCAACGCCTCCATCGCCGTCGAATCTAGTTTTGCCAACGCAGGCCTCATCGCGCCAGGTTACGCCGCACCTTGGGCTGCACCAGGTATGCCGTTAAAGGTTTTAACGCACCTATTTAGCAACCACGCGCCCGTTAAAATTAAATTTCCTTTATCTAACAATGAGTTAGGGTGGATATGGCAAGCGTGGCGAGCCTGCAAACTTGATACTTACCTCGCCAACCGCAACCTTATGCAAGCTCTCGCTAGCTACAGCCGCGACCGCTTGCACGCGGTCACTGCTGATTTGTCGTTGGAATTTGAACGCAATAACGGCTTGATGGTGCTACTTCGCAGCGCTAAAGATGCCAAACTGATGCAGCCAAGCCTGCAAGTTTTGCGTGAAACTGGCGTGCCGTTCAAAGAAATAACAGCCGAAGAAGCCCGCTTGGTCGAGCCGGCTTTGAACCCTGACAACGACTTTTTTAGCGCTCTGCACCTGCCTAATGACGAAGTTGGCAACTGCCGCGAGTTCACTTTGTTGCTCAAAGCTGAATCACAAAAATTAGGTGTTAAATATGAGATGAATACGACCGTAGCCAGCGTATTATCTGCCAAAGGCGCTATTTTAAATATAGCAAATGAGGGTGCACAACATCACGCAACGCGAGAGTTTGACGCTGTCGTCATGTGCGCAGGCACGGCAAGTAGCAAACTGCTTAAACCGATATTAAAACCTTTGAGGCGCAAGCTGCCGCTTGTTCCCGTTTACGGCTATTCCATCAGCGCAGCCATTCGCGAACCGCTCAACGCGCCGCGCAGTGCGGTGATGGACGAACGCTACAAAGTGGCGATTTCACGCATGGGCAACCGCGTGCGCGTGGCGGGTAGTGCTGAAATTGGCGGCTCGCTAGAAAACAAGCAAGTTAGCGCGATTTCAACCCTGTACAAAGTGCTGCAAGACTGGTTTCCAGGCGCAGCGCACATTTCCAACATGGGGGCCAGCGTGACCGAATGGAAAGGCGCACGCCCCATGCTGCCAGACGGCCCGCCCGTTATAGGCCCTAGTGGCGTACCCAACATTTGGTTGAATTTAGGGCATGGTGACAGCGGCTGGACGTTGAGCTGCGGTAGTGCGCGAGTTTTGGCTGATTTGATTGCCAAACGCACGCCAGATGTGGATATCAGTGGTATGTCGATTGACCGTTTTTAAGTAATTTAACAACTTTTATTAATATTTAGTGATATTTAATCTCTTTTATGACAAATTCAATCGACTCACATCAATTTGACGTGGTCATCATTGGGGCGGGTGCAGCTGGTTTGTTCTGCGCAGGCGTGGCTGGGCAGGCAGGTTTGAAAGTCTTAATCATTGACCACAGCGACAAAGTGGCTGAAAAAATCCGCATTTCAGGTGGTGGTCGCGCTAATTTCACCAACAAAGACGTCAGCCCCGCCAACTTTTTAAGTGATAACCCGCATTTTTGCCGCAGCGCCCTGTCCCGCTACACCCCGCGTGACTTCATTGCACTGATGGACAAACATGGCGTCAGTCACCACGAAAAGCACAAAGGCCAGCTGTTTTGTGACCACTCAGCGCAAGATTTGATCGATATGTTGCTCAAAGAGTGCGCAGCGGGCGGCGTGCATCGCTGGCAACCTTGTCAAATTCGTAATATCAAAGAAATTCCTTCAAAAAATGCCGATTTAGAGCTTAAAAGTGACTCTAGCCAGCGTATTAACTGCCTAAATAGCTATGAAATTAATAGCGATAAAGGTATTATAAAGACTTCAAATATTATTATCGCCACCGGTGGGTTGTCGATTCCTAAGATTGGTGCGACTGATTTTGGCTACCGCATCGCTAAACAATTTAACCTTCGCTTGGTCGAACCACGACCTGCTCTTGTGCCACTCACGTTTGGCGGTGAAAGCGAGAATAACCATTGGTTGCCCTACGCAAATTTGGCTGGTTTAGCGCTACCCGTCGTCATTGAAACGGGCACAAAAAAGTCAAAATCTAACGAGAAAGCCGCATTTTCAGAAGATTTGCTCTTCACCCACAAAGGTTTAAGTGGCCCTGCAGTTTTACAGATTTCAAGCTTTTGGCGTGAGAACGGCGCTATTAGAATAAATTTAGCGCCAAATACAGATGTTTTAGCGCTTTTACAGCAATCTAAAGCCCGCTCTCACAAACTGGTAGCAAACGAATTGGCGAACCTCGTTCCAAATATCCCCTCCCGCTTAGCCGACGCATGGACCAGCACCGACGCCACCTTGCAGCGCCCCATGAGCGACGTACCCGACAAAGCATTGACGCAATTAGCGCAGCGGCTGTCAAGCTGGGAACTAACGCCCACTGGAACTGAGGGTTACAAAAAAGCCGAAGTCACCCTTGGCGGCGTTGACACGCGGGATGTGTCGTCGCAAACCATGGAATCCAAGCAGCCAGGGCTGTATTTCATTGGCGAAGTGTTGGATGTGACCGGCTGGTTAGGTGGTTACAACTTTCAGTGGGCTTGGGCGAGTGGGTTTGCTTGTGCGCAAGGGTTGGCGCAGAGGTTTAAGGCTCAAACGGACCAAACTGCAAATTAAACCAACCCCCTGTCCATCAATTCCTTTTTGATATACGCATAAAACACCGGCGCTGCCACCACACCTGGCACACCAAACAGCGTCTCCATCACCAAAATAGCGGTCAGCATTTCCCAAGATTTTGCATTGATTTGTCCTCCGATGATGCGCGCGTTCAAGAAGTATTCCAACTTATGAATCACCACCATGAAAACCAGCGAACCAATGGCGATAGGCAGTGAGTAGGATAGCGCCACGATGACGATGACGGTGTTTGACACGATGTTGCCGACCACAGGTATCAGCCCCGCCAAAAAGGTGATGGCAATCATGCTTTTGGTTAGAGGCAAGTGCACACCTAGCATCGGCAAAACAACAGCCAGGTAAATAGCCGTAAACACGGTGTTGATGGACGAAATATAGACTTGTGCGAACACAATTTTGCGAAACATCAAGCCCATATTGCCCACGCGTTCGGTCAAAGCATCAGCCAGCGCACGTTTTTGAGGTTTTTTATCATTGTCGGACGTGTCGTTGGTAGTGTCATTCAAGGCCACCATGCTGCCAATAATCATGCCCAAAATGAGCTGCACCACAATGTGCCCAGCTTGTTGACCTAGGCCTTTGGCTTCGCCGGCGTGTTCGCGCAGCCAGTCGGTCATCCACTGGCGTAAAGCGTCCACGCCGTCAGGCAAATAGGTGCTCGCCCACTGAGGCAGTTGGCTGCGCGAGGCTTCAATCATGTCTGCCAGCTTTTGCAGCAAATGCTGAAGATTGCTCGCATCACTGCGCAAAAACACCGCCGCAGCCCACAGCGCTGCGCTAATAGCCATAATAATCACCGTTGACAGTAACACCACGGCAATCGTGCGCGATGTTTTACTGCTGTATCGCTTTTCAATAGCGGGTGCCATCAAATGCACCAAGGAATACACCAACAAACCTGCAAACAAAGCGACCAATAGGCCAAATTTCACAACCGCGAATAGCGCGATGGCAGCGAAAATGTAGGATGCCATCTCAGATTTGGTGAGCGACTGAAGGTTTGTTTTAGCGTTTGTTTTAGCAGTATTCATGCGCAAAATGTACCCCAAATTCAGTTTCAGATTCATTCTTGGACCAAGGTTTCAGCGTCATTCTGGACGGCATGCTGATGGCTAGTAAAAAAATTGGGTATAATCTAAGACTTTACAGCTGCACTCATGAGCCATTGTTCTGTGTAGCAACAAATACCCCGCGCGGGGCTACGATCTTCCCAGCGCAATTATTTTTCGGAAATTATTATTTCATGACCACTATTCGTTTAAAAGAGAATGAGCCGTTTGATGTTGCACTGCGTCGCTTTAAGCGCCAGATTGAGAAGCTGGGTTTATTGACTGACCTGCGCGCTCGCGAGTTTTACGAGAAGCCAACTACAGAGCGTAAGCGTAAGAAATCTGCTGCTGTCAAGCGTAACTACAAGCGTATTCGCTCTATGCAGTTGCCTAAGAAAATGTACTAAAGCTTACCCGCTTTAGAGTGTACTAACCGTACAGCTTTTAAGCGCAAAACAAGCCCGCCAGACATGCTCTTGCGGGCTTTTTTACTTTAAGCACGCAATTTTTCAACCTAGAATAAATCGACAGTATTTCGAAAAGGAAACCCTTATGTTACTCAAAGACCAAATCACCGAAGACATGAAATCTGCCATGCGTGCCAAAGACGCGGAGCGTTTGGGCACAATTCGCTTGCTTTTGTCTGCCTGCAAACAAAAAGAAGTGGATGAGCGTGTCATTTTGGACGACACCATGGTTATTGCCATCATCGACAAAATGATCAAACAGCGCAAAGACAGCATTGACGCATTCACAAAAGCCGAACGCAAAGATATGGCTGACAAAGAAGCGGCTGAAATCACCGTTTTGCAAGGCTATTTACCTGTGCGTATGACGTCTGAGGAAGTCTTAACTGCCGTTAAAGCCATCGTCACTACATTGGGGGCTTCTGGCCCCGGCGACATGGGAAAAGTCATGGGTGCGGCCAAGACGCAATTGGCGGGCAAAGCCGAGATGGGTCAAGTTTCGGCTGCTGTCAAGGCTGCACTAGCTGGTTGAGTTCTACAACTAGGTTAGGATCAGCTGATTAGATTCAGGGGGTTAGGTTGGTTAGGGCCATCCGGTTAAATCCAACCAACTCATATTGGGAAGGTAATGACACTAGGTAATGTCCAATAGGGCATTACTTAAACGTTGCATTCATCTGTAACATCAACCCAGCTGCGCCTAACACGTTCAACTGTGCAGCAAACTGGTCGTTGAAGTCCCACCCGATTGAAGGAATCACCCCCAAGCCCCAACCGCTTGAGGTATTGATGGGAATTTTTTTATCGTAGGGTGGCTTGTAGCCGTGAATGACACCCGCTGATATTTTTGTGAAAAGCTTAGGCATGCTAGGCTCTGGTCTAAATTTAGCGCCTACATATACATACTGCGTAGGCTGCCCAAAAGAATTACTGAAAAACGCAGCACCCGCAAAATAGCGCTCATTCAACATTTTTTCTGCGCCTACGAGCCAAACGTATGAGTGTTTTTCTTCTGACTCGTCTCTGTTGATGTCTGAGTAATGAAACGTCAATGGCGATGCCATCACGGTCCATTGACCAGCCTCAGCCAAATTGGTGCTCATTTTTAAGTCTTGCGCCTGTGCAACCACGTGAGCAAGAGCAAAAACACCAGTTGCGGCGACATAGGGTAAGGACTTAAACATAGGGAACACCTTAAATTAACACTTGTTGAACGGTGCGGCCATTGTAGCTTTGCTTAACTGTGTTTAATGTCAACTTCCGGCCACCTTCATGCGGTTTAACAACACCGACCCCATCGTTTTCGCGCCAGACACGTAAGTGTCTGATCCAATCGCCTCAATACCTTTGAGCATGGTTTTGAAGTTGCCAGCAATGGTGATTTCATGCACGGGAAAGGCAATCACGCCGTGTTCAACCCAAAAACCGCTCGCACCGCGTGAATAGTCACCCGTCACGCCATTGACGCCTGAACCCATCATTTCGGTCACAAACAAACCTGTGCCGAGTTTGCGCAGCATCTCGTCCAAGTCGTCGCCCGCCTGAGTACGCGTCGATGTCATCGTCAAATTGTGCGATCCACCAGCGTTTCCCGTCGTTTTCATGCCCAGTTTGCGGGCGCTGTAGCTGCCTAAAAAGTAGCCTTCCACAACGCCAGATTTGATGACTTGACGTGCTTTGACCCGTACGCCCTCATCATCAAACGGCGAGCTGCCGTTGCCACGCAGTACAAACGGGTCTTCCATCACATTGATGTGCTTGGGCAGCACTTGTTTGCCCAAGGAATCGAGCAAAAATGAGCTTTTGCGGTACAGCGCCCCGCCGCTGACCGCGTTGACCAAACCACCAAGCAAACCGCCAGCCACGGGTGATTCAAACAACACGGGGCATTCAGTTGTGGGGATTTTGCGGGACTTCAAACGGCTCAAAGCACGCTGTGCGGCGTAACGACCAATAGCCTCGGGAGATGCCAAATCGTCAACATTGCGTGCCGTGCTGTACCAGCCGTCGCGCTGCATGTCGTCGCCACGGCTAGCGATGGGCGATACCGACATCGATTGCCGCGAACTGGCATAGCCGCCGCGAAATCCATGCGTGTGCGCGCTGAAAAAGTGGCTTTGCTGGGCTGATACGCCCGCGCCTTCGCTGTTGGTGATGAAGCGTTTGCTGGTGTTCAAGGCCGCAGCCTCGCACTCCAGCGCCAGTACAGCGGCTTGCTCGCTGGTCACCGCCCAAGGGTGAAACAGGTCTAAATTGATGGCGGCGATTTCAGCTTCGGTGGCGATATCGGCTTCATCCGGCAGCGCTGCAAACGGGTCTTCCGCCGTGAATCGGGCAATGTCAAACGCGGCTTGCACGGTGCGCTCGATGGCGGCTTTGGAGAAATCTGACGTGCTGGCATTACCGCGCCGCTGCCCGACATACACCGTGACACCCAATGATTTGTCGCGGTTGCGCTCCACGTTTTCCAACTCGCCTTTGCGAACAGACACGCTCAAACCGCAGCCTTCAGACGCATCAGCCCCCGCGTCCGTCGCGCCAATTTTCTTGGCATGCGCAATGGCGCTGTCCACCAAATCTTCGAAAAATGGGCGGGAATAGGCAAAACCAGAGGTTTTTCCTTGTGTACCAGTGTTTTTTACGGTGGATTTAGCAGTTTTAGTTGTCTTCAAAGCGGTGTTTTTCATTGGTTTATTCATGGTAATCACTTACCCAAGCGCTTATGATACTTGCTTACTCAGATACTAAAGAAAAACGCAATCATGGCAGGCAAATTCAAAAAAGGTTATTACGTCAACGGGCACTTTGTCGCTGAAGACAGCGCTATTGACCTAGAACTCAAACGCGAGATGAAAGGCCGGCATGAAACTAGCCGCACCGACGACAAAAAGGAAAGCGATGCCCTGCAAGAATTAGGTGAAAACCTCACGACGCTGAATGCTGACCAACTCGCCAATATCGGCCTGAATGACAAACTGCTGGACGCGCTGACCGAGGTACACCGCATCACCAACTTTGAAGGCCGTCGTCGCCACATGCAGTTCATCGGCAAGCTGATGCGTAAGTTAGAGCCCGAAGAAGTTGAGCGCGCCAAAACTGCCATTCTAAATAAAACCACTGGCTCCGCCGCCGACAAAATGGCCCTGCATGTCGCAGAAAAGTGGCGCGACGACCTGATCGCCAACGACGACGCCTTCCAGCGCTGGATAGGCATCAAGCCCGAAACAGATACCCAACAACTCCGCGCCCTCATCCGCCAAGCCCGCAAAGACCAGGACGCCATGGTCAAAGCCCCAGCTGGTACGCCGCACCGCCAAGGGCGGGCTTATCGGGAGATTTTCTTGTTGGTGCGGGAGGGGTTGGAGTATGAGGATAGAGCGGATGATGCATCTGAAACCGGTCAGTCTTAGACGATTTTTACTATTTATTTGATAGCTATTTAGACAATAAATACTTCGGATAGATGCTAATTTAACCCATGCAACAAAAAAGACAGATTAGACTCAAAATGACAAAAGAAAAATACTTGGCTCAAATTCTTAAGTGTCCTGTATGCAGCAAAAATGGTTTTACCTTTGAAGATGGAAGAACAGAATGCGCGTCTTGTGGCTTCAAAATTAACAAAGTCAATTCAGCTCTCAATTTCATCTCCGCAAAAGAAAGCATAGAATTCTCAATAATAGCTACAGACAACGTATCTGCTAATACATCTAATGGATACATTGGGTATCCAGCCTTTGACCATGTAGTTTCACGTGGAGGTTGGGTATTAGATTGTGGTGCGGGTTCCAAGCAATTTACTCATCCTCAGTTAGTTCAAACAGAAATTGCAGCGTATGCAAATATCGATATTCTTGCTGTCAATCAAAAATTACCTTTTGCAGATGATAGTTTTGACTTAGTTATATCTTTTGATGTTCTTGAACATGTCAATGATCCTTTTATCAGTGCGGAAGAGTTAAAAAGAGTTTTAAAACCCGGCGGCATTTTGATTGCTGACATCCCGTTCTTGCAAGCAGAGCATGGCTATCCACATCATTACTTCAACGCAACACGACAAGGATTTTTACGTTTGTTTGAAGGGCTTCATGTGCTCACACATTTCGTTCCAATTGCGGGTCAACCCATAGAGTCGTTACGGCAGACAATGCGCCACTATAACCATCATTTACCCGAGCAATGGCGTGGCAGATTTCTGAATTTGACAGTGCATGAATTCATACATCGAGAATACAACGACTGGATGCATGATCCTATTGTTCAATTTTTGAAGACAGAAGGCAGGTGGGAAATTGCATCTACGACTCACGGCTATCTAAGAAAGCCATCAAAGGAATTGACGACTGAAAGCGTTGCCGTAGATTTTGATGCAAGTCAAATTGGCGAATCCGATACGATATTTGAGGACTTTGAGCTAAGAACTGTAAGCGAACAGGATTTGGCCAAGATTGCAATTACCAAAAATAAAGTATCTGAATCAGAAGTGCCACTTACTCGCAAGCAGCACTTGATTTTAGGAATACGACATTTTGCACAGCTACTACCTACACCAATAAAAGAGCTGCTGAAAAAGTTTCGGTTTTAAAATTCATCCAAACAATCAAATTTACTATATTTTCATAGCACTTCAGGTAATAAATACGCCGGCTAGATGCCAATTTACCCTCTAAAAATCATCGATAAAATGATAGCAATCACCTCTTCTGCGAATAACCCGCACGACCCCATCAAAATCGGTATCGTCTCCATCAGCGACCGCGCTTCTACGGGGGTGTATGAGGACAAAGGTTTGCCTGCGCTAAAAGAATGGCTGACTGCGGCGCTGCAAAACCCGATTACGTTTGAGCCACGGCTGATTCCGGATGAAACGGCCAAAATCAGCGCGACTTTGGTGGAATTGGTGGATTTAGGCTGCTCGCTGGTGTTGACCACCGGTGGCACGGGGCCTGCCCTGCGGGATGTGACGCCGGAGGCGACGCTGGCGGTGGCGGACAAGGAGATGCCGGGGTTTGGGGAGCAGATGCGGCAAATCAGCCTGAAGTTTGTACCGACGGCGATTTTGTCGCGGCAGGTGGCTGTGATTCGCGGCAACAGCCTGATCATCAACCTGCCTGGGCAACCCAAGGCGATTGCCGAGACGCTGGAAGGGCTGAAAAATGCCGACGGCTCGCAGGCTGTGGCGGGGATTTTTGCTGCTGTGCCCTACTGCGTTGACCTGATTACCGAAGGAAAAGGGCCGTATATGGAAACGAATGATGCGGTTTGTAAGGCTTTTAGGCCGAAAACGGCGATTCGGGTGCGCTAGCTCAAATCTTCGATTTATTTGTTTTTCTGCGTTTAAAGCGTAGAAAAACACCAAAAGCGATCAGCAAAAAGATGCCAGTAAGCACAAACTGACCTATAAATGCCGTTAAGCCTGCAAAAGATACAAGTCCAACTGTAATTACCAACTCCAGAAGACTCACAAGGCCGTCTGTGATTTGAAAAAGCTTTTTCCTCAAAGCTACTTCCCAATCAACTGATTCAGCTTCTCCGCCTCAAAGCACTCTTTGAGCGAGGCATCGCTCGGAACGCAATCGCCCACTTTGCCTGTGCGAACCAGTTGCTCCAAAGCTTGCCACAGCAGTGCGATTTGGTGGTCGTGCGTGGTGGCGCTGTCTACCAAGCCGCGCAGGGCTTGGCTGACGGGGTCATCTTCATTGGTGATGCCGTAGGCTGAAAACGTGCCTGCCATCGCTGCGTCGCCACTGTCTTCAGACGACTTGGGCATGATGATGCGGGCGGGAATGCCCACTGCCGTTGCGCCCGCAGGCACGGGTTTGATGACCACGGCATTGCTGCCAACTTTGGCATTGTCTCCCACGGTAAAGCCGCCCAACACCTTAGCGCCCGCAGCAATCACCACGTTTTTACCCAGCGTAGGGTGCCGTTTAGCACCTTTGTAAAGCGATGTACCGCCTAGCGTGACGCCTTGATAAATCGTGCAGCCGTCGCCGATTTCAGCCGTTTCGCCCACAACGACGCCCATGGCATGGTCGAAGAAAACACGCTCACCCACGATGGCTGCAGGGTGAATTTCAATACCCGTTAGTCCACGCGAAATGTGCGAAATAAAACGCCCCAACCATTTGAATCCCATGTTCCAGCAGCCATGCGCCAAGCGATGTAACACGACGGCGTGAAAGCCGGGGTAGCTGGTAATCACGTCCCAGCGCGTGCGGGCGGCGGGGTCGCGGTCAAGGATGCATTGGATGTCAGAGCGGATTCTTGAAAACATGGGCTTGAGTTTAAACAGTTATTTCAAACCTTGTTTGGCGGCTTCAGACATGGATTTAGCAATACCGCGCAGGATGTGAATCTCCTCTGGGCTGAGCGCCGCACGGTTAAACAGCTGATTCAGCCTTGGCATCAGCTTTTTGGGTGCTGCGGGGTCTAAAAAGCCGATGTCGGCGAGAGATTTCTCCCAGTGTTGCAACATGCCGGTGACTTGGGCTGCGTCGGCTAACCCACGAATATCCGTTCGTCCAGTCCCCTCAGTTCGGGCTGAGCCCTTCGACGGGCTCAGGACAGGCATTGTCGAAGCCTTCAACCCTTCGACAAGCTCAGGGCGAACGGAAGTATCTGTCTCAGAATCCACAAACCCACCCAGCGTCATCCGCCACTCATAGGCAATCAGCTGAATCGCCGCACCCAAATTGAGCGAACCAAACTTCGGATTCGTTGGAATGCTCAGCGCCACGTTACAACGGTAAACGTCGTCATTGGCCATGCCAAAACGCTCGGAACCGAACAAAAAACCCATACCCGAAGCAGAGACAGTGGTTTCAGCCTCAGAATTCGTCAATTCATCCGTTTTAGGGGTCAAATCAGGCTCTAGTCGAAGTATTTGTTGCCTAAACTGCTCATCTTTTAATAGCAATTCAAAATGCTCACGCGGTCCACGCGTCGGCGGGCCAAAGTCGCGCGGCGTCATCGCCGTGGCGCACAAGTGGGTCATGCCGTCCAGCGCTTCGTCCAGGGTTTCGACAATGCGGGCGTTGTTCAACACGTCCAGGGCTCCGCTGGCACGCTGAATCGTCTCCTCCCGCCGCAGCACATTCGCCCAGCGCGGGGCGACCAGCACCATGTCGGCGAACCCCATGGTTTTCATGGCGCGGGCGGCAGCGCCTACGTTGCCGGCGTGGCTGGTGTTGATGAGGATGAAGCGGGTTTTCATTGGGGAGTTAAAAGGTCTTATTTTGGAACTGTCGGTCTGCAA
>JAAFJF010000028.1 GCA_013298815.1 Polaromonas sp.
GGACCTTCGGCGAACTACCCGAGCTGATGGAAATCAACAAAGGCGGCCAAACGCTGATCGGCTTCCCCGCGCTGATCGACCTGCAAGACGCCGTCAGCATTGAAGTTTTTGACGAGCCCGACGTAGCAGCCGCCAAACACCAAGCCGGTCTGCGCCGTTTGTTTGCGTTGCACATCAAAGACGCGCTCAAGTATCTAGAGAAAAACATCCCCGACCTCACCAAAATGGCCGCCGCCTACATGCTGGTGGGACGCAGTGCGGACAACACCGGCGGTGGCACGATTGAGGAGCTGCGCGAGCAAATCATCGCCAAAGCCTTGGATCGCGCTTTTTTGCTCGACCCACTGCCGACCAACGCTGCCGAATTTACCAAGCGACTGGAAGAGGGCCGAGGCCGTTTAACCCTAATCTCCAGCGAAATCGCGAGATTGGTCGCTATCATTTTGCAAGAATACGCCACCGCCGCCCGCAAACTCAAAGACACCAAAAACGCGCCCGAAGCCACCGCAGACGTCGCCGCCCAGCTGGCAAGGTTGATGCCCAAACGCTTCATTGCGGTAACCCCCTTCACCCAGCTCCACCACTTCGCCCGCTACCTCAAAGCCATCACCGCCCGCCTAGACAAATACCGAGCCGACCCCGCCCGCGATGCCGCCAAACTCGCCGAACTGCGCCCAAGTGAGCAAAATTACTGGCGCTTGGTTGCAGAACGTAAAGGCGCGGTGGACGACCGGATGATGGAATTTAGATGGCTACTAGAAGAACTCCGCGTCAGCTTCTTCGCCCAAGAGCTGCGGACACCTCAGCCGGTGAGTGTGAAGCGGCTGGATAAGCTTTGGGTGCAGATTAAGAGTTGATTTTTGGCTTTAGCCGGCGTATTTGTTGCCTAAGCAGCTATACATTTCGTAGTGTTTTGTGACGCCAGATTAGAATTACGTCCAACCCGCAAAATTCATCCTATGCTTGTAAGACGCAATCGGCAGATCACGTCGCAGCTTTTGTACTATAAACTCCCATAAGTTCAGTAGACGCCCCGCTAGATATCCTAACCAATAGAGCCAAAATGTTCACTTTAGTTGCGTTCCTACCGCTAGTGTTTTCCTTCGTTCTCTTTGCACTGCTCGCCAAGTTTGCAGCGAGGTTGTACCGAAGCTCAAAACTCTCTTGGAAGCACGCCTTCGTTTACGGCTTGCTTGTCATGTTTATCGGTGGCGCAGGCGCGTTTGTGAACATCTTAGGTGGCACTGTTTTAGGTTCGCTTTTAGGTCTCTTTCTTGGGTTGACGCTTCAACTTGCGCTCGGTGGATGGTATCTCGGCTCTAGGGTTATCTTACCCAACGGAGAATTCTTAGGATTTAAAGGTGGCGGGGTCATTGCGGTAATCACCTTTGGCATCATTTTCGCAATTGGCTTAACGGCAGCGGTAATCGTTCCATTGCTCTTTGGTATTTCTAAATAAGGCTCTGCACTCGCGCTAATTTATGCGCCGTTGTGGACGCAGGATGTGGATTACAGCAGTTTGGCAAGGGTGACATATTTTGAAAAATCTTAAATTTAAAGGTAAAAATTGGTTGTAGCTGTTGCATTTAATACCTAAGCAGCTATTATTTTTATAGTAAATTTGCAGTTAATTTGATTGCTAGAATCGTTGCATGACATTTGCAAATAATCCCCCAAATACTCCTATCATCACCCGCCTAGCCACTCTGGCAGACCTTGCCAGCATCGCGCCTTTGTTCAACGCTTACAGGCAGTTTTACGAACAAGCTGATAATTTGGCTGTGGCTACCACTTTCATTAATGACAGGCTTGCCAATGCTGAATCAGTGATTATTTTGGCGCTGGATGGTGCTCAAAAAGCAGTTGGTTTTTGCCAGTTGTATCCAACTTTTTGCTCGGTGGAGGCAGCGCCAATTTACACCTTGTATGACTTGTATGTGTCGCCACAAGCACGACGCACAGGGGCTGCGACGGCGCTTTTGCAGGCTGCTGCTGCGCATGCAGCGCAAACGGGGCGGGTGCGGATGGATTTGACGACGGCTAGGACGAATCTATCAGCGCAGGCCTTGTACGAATCGCTTGGCTGGGCGCAGGACAAAGTGTTTTTGTCGTATAACAAACGGATTGCTGCTGTTTGAGGTGATGCCAACTGGCAAGCTTTAACTTTTGCTTTCATTTGCTGAAGTTTCAGATTTAGACTTGAAAATCAGGTAGCATTCACTTTTAAATTTATTTAAAAAAAGTCATTTTGGCAATGTCGTGTTGCCTTCAATTCATCGTAAAAAAATAGGAATCATTGATGGAAAACGTCGTATCAACAGAATCAGAGAAAGCTTCAAAGTCGCTAACAACCATCATTTATGCGCTTTATGCTGCTTCTTTTTTGGTGGGCATCACCATCATTGCGGCGATTATTATGAATTACATCAAGAAAGATGATGTTGCAGGCACGTTTCTGGAAAGTCATTTCCGCTGGCAGATGCGAACCTTTTGGTTTGGCTTGCTTTGGGGCATCATTGGCATTGTGTCTATGGTCTTGGTTGTAGGAATATTTGTACTTATCGCTAACGCTATTTGGATGATTTACCGCATCGTCAAAGGTTGGTTACGCCTGAATGACAACAAGCCTATGTACGCAGCTTAATACGCAGCTTAATACGCAGCGATGCATTCGATCAAAACGCTGCTTTTGCAGCGTTTTGCGTTTTGGAGCTTATAAAAGTAGTTCCATTTAATAGCCATGTAATAGCCATATTTACTTAACTTTACCCCAGCTTTAAAGTTCAAAGCATATGGGGTATTTACGATTTGGGTTCTTTCAACTACAGAGAATCCCATGACTCCGACAGCCAAATTGACAGCCAAACAGACAACTGCACAAAATGAATCAGACCACCACGCGCATGGCGGTTTGAATCAAGATTTGGAGGTGCTGCTTCGCGCCATGCCAGACCGTCGTCAGTTGCTGCGTATGATGGGTTTGGCGGCAGTTGCACCGGCCACTTTGATGGCTTGCAATGCGGCTGAAGATACCACCACTACCACGATAAGTGCGGCAACTACATCTAGCACGACCGCTACGGGGACGACCACCACCACAACAACGTCTGGGAGTTGCAGCGCTATACCGAGCGAAACCGCCGGCCCTTACCCGGGTGACGGTACGAACGGGCCGAACGCTTTGACCTTATCGGGCATTGTGCGCAGCAATATCAAGGGCAGTTTGACAACTTCCACGCAAGCAGCTGGTGTTCCGTTGACGATCAACCTGAAGCTGGTGAACACCAGCTGCGCTGATTTGGCGGGCTATGCGGTGTATTTGTGGCACTGCGACCAAAATGGTAATTATTCCATGTACAGCAGCAGCGTGGTCAATGAAAACTATTTGCGCGGTGTGCAAGTGGCGGATGCGGGCGGTAACGTGAGCTTTACCACCATCTTCCCGGGGTGCTATTCTGGCCGCTACCCGCATGTGCATTTTGAGGTGTACCCAAGCCTTGCACAGGCCACATCGGGCAACAGCGATGTGAAGACCTCGCAGTTCACGTTCACAGACTCAGTTTTTTCAGCTATTTACGCCAGCAGCGGCTACAGTGCCAGTGCTGGTAATTTGTCAGGCACATCGCTTAGCCGCGACAACGTGTTCAGCGATGGGGCTGGTTTGCAGGTGGCAGCTACGTCAGGCAGTGTCAGCGGTGGCTACAAGGCGTCGTTGCAAGTTGCGGTGTAAATAGAAGTTTTGGCGATAAATATGGCCATAGCCACTTTATTTATTGCCTAAGTAGCTATAAAAATAATAGCAATTGTCATATAAAAGCGCCGTGCAATGACTTGCAAGGCGCTTTTGGATTCCCGCTGTCGCGGGAATGAAGGCTCGAGTGAACTTTTTGGATTAACTTTTCTTCTGCACCACGCCGTAAATAATGAGCAAAATAACTGCACCGACGACGGATGCAATCCAACCCGCTGCGCTACCTGCTGCGTACAAACCGAGTGCTTGTCCTGCAAATGTGGCTACAAATGAACCAGCCACGCCTAAAACAGCGGTCATGATCCAACCCAGCTTTTGCTCACCTGGCATCACAGCGCGTGCGATAAAACCGATAACTAAGCCAATGAGAAGTGTGTACAAAATGCCCATGAAATGTATCCTTTCACATTAATAAAAACTGACAGGCTTGAATATAACGCCAAAGTGTGACATTTCAAACTCGGTTAGCGTGATCAATTTGCGAGAAGCTAAACGCTTACGTTATGTTGCACTTTCAATCTCTTGCGACAGTTCTAGCCATTTTGCTTCTAGTGCCTCAATCTCCTGCTGCACCGTTTTCAAGCGCTTGCCGGCTTGCGCTAAATCTGCCTGCTGCAAGGGCTTAGCGAGGCGGTTTTCTAGGTCTTTGCCTTCGTGGTTCAAGGTGGCGAGCTGGTCATCGACTTGTTGCAATTCTTTTTTCAGCGGCGAAAGAGATTTGGTCTTTTCACCTTTTGCAAGTTTTGGGGCTGATTTTGCAGCTTTGGACGCTGCAGCGGCTTCTAGTTTGAGGGCTTGCTGCTCTTCTTTGACAGCTTCGCGGGCGCGTTTGGCTTCGTCTAGCAGGTACTTTTGGTAGTCGTCCAAATCGCCATCAAACGGTTCCACGCCACCACGCGTCACCATCCAGAACTCGTCGCACACGGCGCGTAGCAAAGCACGGTCATGGCTGACCAGCATCACGGTGCCTTCAAACTCGTTCAGCGCCATGGCCAGCGCTTCGCGGGTGGCTAAATCCAAGTGATTGGTCGGCTCGTCAAGCAGCAGCAGGTTAGGGCGCTGCCACACAATCATGCACAGCACCAAGCGGGCTTTTTCGCCACCGCTCATGCTGCCTACAGCTTGCTTGACCATGTCGCCGCTGAAGTTGAAAGTGCCCAAGAAGCTACGCAACGATTGCTCGTTAGTTTGCTGGTTGCTCAATTTGCCAGCGGCTTGGGTTTCGCGGGCAAGGCGAATCATGTGCTCCAGCGGCGTGTCCTGCGGGCGCAGCACGTCCAGCTCTTGCTGGGCGAAGTAGCCAATGTTCAGGCCTTTGCCTTCGATAATCTCGCCTTTGACCGGCGTTAACGCACGGGCGATGGTTTTCACCACGGTTGATTTACCTTGGCCATTCGCACCCAAAATGCCTATGCGTTGACCAGCCAGTACCGATTTATTGACGCGCTGAACAATCACCGTCGGCGGCGTGCCTTCAGGAGCGTCGTCTGGCGCGGGGTAGCCAAAGGAGCAATCCGTCATCGACAACATGGGGTTAGGCAAATTCGCAGGTTCTTTGAATTCGAAAGTAAATTCCGCCTCGGCCAGCAGGGGCGCGAGTTTTTCCATGCGGTCCAACGCTTTCACACGGCTTTGCGCCTGCTTGGCTTTGCTGGCCTGCGCTTTGAAGCGGGTAATAAACTTTTGCAGGTGAGCGATTTTGTCTTGCTGTTTGCCAAATGCGGCTTGTTGCTGTTCTAACTGTTCAGCACGCATGTCCTCAAACTTGCTGTAGTTGCCGCCAAAGCGGTTCAACTTGCCCATTTCAACCTGTACGGTCACGCCCGTCACAGCGTCTAAAAACTCGCGGTCATGGCTGATGACCAGCATGGTGCCTTCGTAGCGTTTCAACCAAGCTTCTAGCCAAACCAGTGCGTCTAAGTCCAAATGGTTGGTCGGTTCGTCAAGTAAAAGCAGGTCAGACGGGCACATCAGCGCACGCGCCAGTTGCAAGCGCATGCGCCACCCGCCAGAGAAGCTGTTGACGGGGTTGTCCAACTCGGTGGTTTTGAAGCCCAAGCCCAAAATCAGCGCCTGCGCACGGGCAGGGGCATCGTAAGCGCCGCAGTCGGCCATGGCGGTGTAGGCATTGGCCATGCGCTCGTAGTCTTCTGTTTGTTCAGCAGCGTCCACCTCTTGCTGGGCGGCAAGCAGCGTAACGTCACCTTCAATCACAAACTGGGTCGCGCTTTGCTCGGTTTCGGGCATGTCTTGCGCGACCTGGCCCATGCGCCATTGCGCTGGGATAAAGTATTCGCCGCCATCTTCGTGAAGCGTGCCGTTCAAGAGGGCAAACAGGGTGGATTTGCCCGCACCATTACGGCCAACAATGCCCACGTTTTCGCCGGGGTTGATGGTCACATTGGCGCTGTCGAGCAGGACTTTGGCGCTGCGACGCAGCACCACGTTTTTGAGAGTAATCATGAGGATGGATAAGAAATATCGCGATATGTCGCTGTGGGTAGCCGTGAGCGTAACTAAGTATTATCCCTTACTTCTACTTTTCAAGGGATTTTTCACCCATGGCCTCGGCAGTAATCGCAGCCTGCGAAATCAGCCATTCGCAAAAAGCTTGCACTTCGGGGCGCTGCCCACTGCGCGGGCCAACGATCAACCAGTATGCCAATGGCGTTTCCATCCGTTCGGTGGGGAGTAGTTCAATCAAATCGCCCTTAGTCAAATGGTCAGAAATCAGCGGCATGCGACACAGCGCAATACCTTGGCCGGTGAGGGCGGCTTGCACGATTTGGTGCGAGTAGTTGAAGTACAGCCAGCGTTTGGGCTCTAAATCAGGCAGTTTTTGAGCAACCAACCAGCGCTCCCACGTCAACCACTCGTTGTGTTTGAAGCGGTTGTCGTGGTCAGCCTCGATCAGGGAAAAGTGGCCCAAATCAGCGGCTTTTTTGATGGATCGGCTGCTTTTCATCAACCAAGGGCTGGCCACCACGGCTAATTGCTCGCCAAACAGACGCGTGGCGTGCCTAGGTACGGAGCTAGGCTTGGCGTAGCGCAGTACCAAGTCAACATCACTTGTCTCCAAATTAACCGCGCTGTCTGTCGCTTCAATGCGCAGGTCAATATCGGGGTTTTCATGCTGAAAAGCTTCCATGCGTGGAATCAACCACTGGGTTGAAAACGATGCCCAGGTCGAAATCGAGACGATTTTGCGCCCAGCAGTGCGGCGAATCTGCCGAACCGCACCATCGATGTTTTCTAACGACGGCATCACCGCCCGCAGCAGTTGCGAGCCCGCACCCGACAACTCTACCGATCGGGTATGCCGCAAAAACAAACTGACGCCAATTTCGTCTTCCAACGCTTGAATTTGCCTGCTAACTGCCGATTGCGTCAAAGCCAATTCTTCAGACGCCACCCGAAAGTTCAAATGACGCGCCACCGCCTCAAAAGCGCGCAAATGACCGACTGAAAGAGCGCGGGTGCGCAGCTTGGCTTTTGGGGCTGGAGTGGCGCTATGTGTGGGGCTGGCAGTTTTCATGCTGATAATTCTATGGCAGATGCTGGTTTCATTCATTCTAAATTTGCATGAATTAGATGCTGCTATTTCATTGGACGACCAAAGCTTAGAGCGAGATGATAGAGCCTCATTCATTCGCATCTTGCAACTAAGGAGTTTCACATGAGCAGCCTAAAAGTCATCAGTTTATTTGCAGAACAAGACAGCGAGCTGTGCATCAAACAAGGCCGTGTGTGGGCGACAGTGGGTGTGGGCGGTGACGACGCAGATGACAACTATGGCGATCATTTCTTGGAAGCAGGCCAAAAAATGAGCGTTTTGAAAGGGCAAAACTTGGTTTTCGAGTCCATGAACGCTGAATTGCCAGTGTTTTTTGATTTTATCGCTATTTAGGCATACATTTTGATATACGGCCAGCGTATTTGCTGCCTAAGTAGCTATCAAAATCATAGCATTTTTTTATTTTCTCCCTTGTCTTGATTGTTCAAACAGGCAATTTTTATTTTTTATAAATCTAATTGCGAATCATTCTCATTTAATATACAATCCAGACATCTCAACTTTACTGTTGTCTGTTTTTGTAACTTAAATGGAGGTTCTCGTGGCTAATTTATCTAAGCGTTTGCGTCAGCGCACTGCTCAACAATTCGTTTTACTGCCAGTCGCGGCAGTCGTGCTCTCGGTGAGTACGTCAGTTTGTGCGCAAACAGCAGCAACAAACTCGGGTGAGAAAACGCTGGCTCCCGTTTTGGTGATTGAAAAAGCCATTGCTCCTGAAGGTAAAGACGCTGTTCGCGCCACTGAAACCGGGATCGGCAAAGGCAAGCAAGCCTTGCGCGATATTCCGCAATCAATCACAGTCGTGACAGAAAAGCTGATTGATGACCGTAATTTGGACACCTTGAAGGAAGCGCTGCACAACACGGCGGGCATTTCATTCTTGGCAGCAGAGGGGGGCGAGGAAGACATTCGTTTGCGTGGCTTCTCATTGGCGGCTACTGGCGACATTTTTGTAGACGGCATGCGCGACCCTGCGTTTTATGACCGTGACACGTTTAACAATGACCGTATAGAGTTATTGCGCGGCTCGGCGTCTATGTTGTTTGGCCGTGGCTCCACAGGCGGTGCGGTGAATCAAGTTAGCAAGCAGGCGCGTGCCATGGATGAAAGCTCAGTGGATGTGACGGTGGGCAGCCATGGCTACAAGCGCGCAGTAGGTGATTTCAACATCCAATCTGGCGAGAATGCCGGTTTGCGTATCACGGCGATGGCAACCAAGGCGGATAGTAATGGCTCGGGCAGTAGTATTGACAAAAAAGGTATTGCTGCCAATTACCGCTTGGGTATTGGCACTCAGGATGAGTTCTCAGTTGGTTTGTACTATTTGGATAACAACAATGGCATGAACTATGGCCTGCCTTGGATTCGTGCCAATGGCAACGAAACTAGCAATGTTGGTTTGATGACCAATGTTGACCCCAATGCCTACTACGGCATGGCGAGTGATTACAACAAAGGCGGCGCAAAAGCTGCGACTTTGACCCATACACACCGTTTTGACGATGGGGGCGAGTTGAAAACGACAGCACGTCAAGGCTCATATGACCGCGACCAACGCGCCAGCGCGGTGCGACGTCAACCGTCCAACAAAGACGGCACAAGCTGCCAAACACCATTTGTGACTGGCTCTACAACGACGCGCCAAACTGCGGTCTTTGGTGTTCTGGACGACAGCACCGTGTTGTGCCGTGGCACGAACAACAAAATCCAAGACATGCAAACCACGTATGTGCAAAGCGATTACAGCAAAAAGTTTGATGCTTTGGGCGTGAAGCACGAGATGTTGACTGGTATTGATTACGCTCATGAAAAGTTTACGAATTACAACGCCACTGGCACTTTGGTCAAAGCCAATACCACCGTTGGCACACCCAGCAATGGTGTAGGTGTGAATGAGGACTTGCGTGTTTTGAGCGTTGGCCGCACATTTGACGCCACTGCCTTGGGCCTCTACGTGCAAGACATGGTGCAAGTCACACCAGAGTTGAAAGTATTGGGTGGTTTGCGTTTGGATAACTTCAAAGGCAAATACAACGCAGCAGCGGCAACAGCAGCGGCTGCAGCTTATAACGAGCGTTCAGACACCTTGCTCAGCAAGCGTTTGGGTGTGTTGTACCAGCCATCGTCAACGACCTCTTTCCATGCATCTTATGGCACATCGTTCAACACCTCAGGCGATACGTATCAATATGACAATCAAACCGCCAACACCAAGCCAGAGGGCAGTGTAAATTATGAAATCGGTGCGAAGATTGATTCGGCAGACAAGCGTTTCACAACCCGTTTGGCCCTGTTCTATGCGATCAAAAACAACGAACGTAACCGCGACCCTGATTCTGCAGCCACACAAAACTTGCTATCAGGCAAACGCCACGCAGCTGGTTTTGAAATCGACGTGACCGGCCGTTTGACCAAAGAGCTGGAAATTTACGGCTCATACGCTTTCACGCCGATTGCCAAAATCGACGTGGGTGCGCCCGGTTCAGTCGCTGGTGTGGGCGAGGGTGCGGGAACGCGTTCGTCACTCACACCTAAGCACAGCGGTACCGTATGGGCAACCTACCAAGTCACATCGCAGTTGCGTTTGGGGGCTGGTGTGAATTTCCGCAGCGAGCAAACGCCAAATCGTAACCCAGGCTGGGCAGCGCCTAGCTTTGTAACGGCTGATGTGATGGCTGAATACGCGTTCAATGACAAGTTCACCTTGAAGGCGAACGTGACCAACGTAGCTAACAAGTTGTATGCAGACGCGCTCTACACCGGTCACTATATCCCTGGTGCGGGTCGTGTGTATGCATTAACGGCTTCACTGAAGTTCTAATAAGCCATAACAGTGACGCTTATTATGAAGAGACAGACCTTCCTGCGTACCAGTACCTTGGGTTTAGCTGCGATGGCCTTTGGCGGGCGCAGCTGGGCGGTTGAAAGCATCACCAAAAATACAGATAACCACCGCTTGGGTGCGGCTTGGCGGCGCGTGGTAGCTGGTACGAGTTCGGCACAGGACTTTGTGGGCGTGCTGGCGTTGGATTGGCATAGCCAAAAAGTACGTGTGCAGACCGAGCATGCCGTGCCGAGTCGTGCGCACGGTGTATTGGCTGAAGTCGGTGGTGGCTTTTTGGTGGTGGCGGCGCGTCCGGGCATGTGGTTACGTCGTCTAAGCGCAGACGGCGAAGTGCTTCAGCACTTAGATATTCAAAAAGACAGTGCAGGGCGCACGTTGGATGGCCACATCATGGCCAGTGCAGATGGGCAGTGGCTCTATACCCCAGAGACCAGTTTGGTAACGGGGGAAGGCTGGATCTCAGTGCGCGACGTTCGCACGCTGGCCCGGCAAGCCGAGTGGCGTACCCACGGCCGCGATCCGCACCAATGTCTGATTGACGCCAGTGGTGCCTTGCTGCTGGCCAATGGCGGCATTCCACGCACTTCAGATGGTAAAAAGACCAATTTGGACCAAATGAATTCGTCACTGGTGCGCTTGGATGGTCGCTCGGGTGAATTGTTAGGTCAATGGCGGCTGAACGATCACCGCCTCAGTTTGCGCCATATGGCTTGGAGTGTCGCTAGCACGGCAAATCAACCTCTGCTAGGCATTGCACTGCAAGCCGAGCATGATGACGCCGCCCAGCGACGCGCTGCGCCAGTGTTGGCGGTGTGGGATGGCATCAAGCTGAACATACCCAGCCGCGACATGATGGCAGGCGGTTACGCGGGGGACATTGCGCCCGGCCCGGGCGGCGGTTTTGTGCTCAGCGGGCAGCGTGTGGGCAAAGGCGTGCTGTGGCATCCCGACGCGCCTGAACAGCTATTTCCCATTGCAGAACTGAAGGACATGTGTGCTTTGGCAACACCTGCTGCAACAGCCCAAGAAGGCGTGCTGATGGGGAGCGAACGAGGCATTGGCTACTGGCACCCACGCAAAGACCCGCGCATGATGCTATGGCCGACAGCTATGACTTTAGACAACCATTGGGTGGTTTTGTCATGAGATGTGATGGCAAACCTACAATGATGGTCGCATCAAAGCATATAAATCCAATCCCTGGAAATTGAAATGTCAGTGGCAAATATCCAAAAAAGCTCTTTTTTAGCTGCAAATCGCAATGTCGTCATAGCAGGCTCGGTGCTGCTGTTCCACGCTTTGGCGATTTGGGCGCTGCAAACTGGTTTGTTAATGCGTGCAGTTGAAATCATCGTGCCAGTTGAGGTATTGGCTCAAATGATTGATTTGCCGACGCCTAAAACTGCGCCAACACCACCGAAACCGCCTGAGCCAGTCAAACAAATGGTGAGTAAGCCAAAGCAAGTCACGCAAGCAGCCCCGACTTTGTTGGCCGTGGCAGACGCTACGCCTGCGCCCAATGCGCCTTCTGTGCAGCCCATAGTGCCGCCCGCGCCCTATGTGCCTACAGTTGCAGTAGCAGCCGTGGCTGCACCAACGCCACCTGCACCGCCAGCAACACCCAAAATCGTATTGCCATCTAGCGATGCGGCATATTTAAATAACCCGAAACCACCTTATCCGCCACTTAGCAACCGTCTACGGGAGGAAGGGACAGTGTTCGTTCGAGTTCTCGTTAGCGCAAATGGCTCTGCACTCAAAGTTGAGTTGAAACAATCTAGTGGTTTTGAGCGATTGGATCAATCAGCGTTAGCAACTGTTATCAAGTGGAAGTTTGTGCCTGGCAAACGTGATGGCGTTGCCGAAGATATGTTGTATGTTGTTCCCATTCCTTTTAGTTTGATTAAATAGTTTTTGATTTTTTTGTAGTTTGATTTTTTGGAGCTTTTGTAATGAATTCGCAATTTGGTTTGATGAACGTGTGGTCTCAGGGTGATTTGGTCACCAAAACGGTGGCTTTGCTGCTGTTGGCAATGTCATTGGCGTCGTGGATGGTCATCATCATCAAGACTTTGGATATTTTTAAGTTCAAACGCATGACCGCTGAGGCTGAGGGCTTCTGGCACAGTGAAGACTTCTCGAAAGGCGTTGCACAGTTGAGCGGTGGGTCTGAAAACCCACTGCGCCAGTTGGCACTTGAGGGCGGCGAAGCAACGGCCCATATCTTGCACACCGACGGCACGCCTACCAAAGCGCAGCTGCACGACAGCTTGGATAAAAGCGACTGGATAACCCGTAGCCTGCGCAACACGCTGGACGAATTCACCGCCAAGCTGCAATCTGGCCTGGCGATTTTGGCCTCGGTCGGCTCTACGGCCCCATTTGTCGGCCTGTTTGGCACAGTTTGGGGCATTTACCATGCGCTGTTGAGCATAGGCGCAGCCGGCCAAGCCACCATCGACAAAGTGGCTGGCCCGATTGGCGAATCGCTCATCATGACCGCGCTAGGCTTGGCCGTCGCCATTCCTGCCGTGCTGGGTTACAACGCTTTGGTGCGCGGTAACAAAGGCATTTTGATGAAGCTCAACCGCTTTGCGCATGATTTGCACGCTTACTTTGTGACGGGTGCTCGGGTTAAATCTAACAAAATTGAGGCTTAATCATGGCTTTTGGAACCCAAGACGACCAAGATGAAGTGATGAACGAAATCAACATGACGCCCATGGTGGATGTGATGTTGGTGCTCTTGATCATCTTCATCATCACCGTGCCCGTGATGAAACACGCGGTCAACATTGACCTGCCCCGCGCTAGCAATGTGCCGCAAGACGCCAAGCCGGAGACGATACGCCTCTCGGTAGACGCTGCGGGCGACTACTTTTGGAACGAAAACAAGTTGACGGATGAGGCTATGCTGCTGCAACTCAAAGCCGCAGCTACGCAAAATCCACAACCTGAGCTGCACATTCGTGGTGACAAAGCGGTGCGTTACGAACGCGTTGCCACCGCGATGGCCGCTGCTCAGCAGGCGGGGGTGCGAAAAATTGGGTTTGTGACTGAGCCGAAGAACTAAGTCAAAGAGTTAAATCCCCCTGAGTCCCCCTTTTTTAAAGAGGGAGGTAAGTCAAGATTTTGTGGTTTTCAGCTCTACCCCCCTCTTTGACAAAGAGGGGTTAGGGGGATTTAAATCCCCGTTTATTTCGCTTTTGTCTTAGATGCAACTTTTGCAACTTTCGGCTTTGCTTTCGCTGAACTCTTAGCTTTAGCATCCAGCGCCACATTCAACGCCAGCCGCGCCCATGGCAACATCGCGTCTGGCGATTCCATCGTTTCATCGGGCGTGGTGAAGTAGTTCATCCCCATGAGCTTGCCGTCTTTGGATTCCATCTCAAAGCGCTTACCACCAGCCGCTTCAAACTGCGCCTTCGTCACCTCATCCACTTTGAGATACAGCTTCTGGTTGCTGCCGCCCAGCTTGCCCAAGTCCGCAATGACAGCGACCGTTACCCCATCCACACTGATACCCCAGCCGCCAAACATCCGTTTAGCCACAGGGCTGCCCACGCCGCTGAGCAGCTCACAGCAATAATCCGCAAAGTTTCTAGAGATAGCCATAATAATATCTACTATAAATTTAATAGCTGTTTAGGCAGTAAATACGCCGACTATAGGCGTAAACGACCTATATATCGCCCCAAACCGCAAACTCATTGCCGCTAGGCTCAATAAAGTGAAAGCGCCGCCCACCCGGAAAGGCAAAAATCGGCTTGTTCACCCTGCCACCAGCTTTTTCAACCTTAGCCAAGGTCGCTTCTAACTGGCTGCTATAAAAAACCAGCAATGCCCCACCGTTGTCGGTCGTTGAAGCCATATCAGCCTTGTAAAACCCACCATCCAACCCCTCGTTTGAGAACGCAATGTATTCAGGCCCGTAATCGGCAAACACCCAGTTAAACGCCGCATGAAAAAACGCCTTGGTAGCTGGCAAGTTGCTGGCTGCAAATTCAACGTAATTGAGTTTTTCGTGGTGGTTCATGACTAACCTTTGCTGTATTTTTAGACAGTATAGCGTTGAAGATTTAATTTTTCAAGGCAGTCACTTCAATCTCAATCTTCATGCGCGGGTCAGCCAGCCCCGCCGAAATCATCATCGCCGCCGGTCGCACCTCGCCAAAATACTTGCGAAGCACAGGCCAGCAGGCTTCAAAATCAGCTGTTTGCGGCAAAACATAGGTCACGCGGACGACGTCTTGCAGGCTAGAACCCGCTTGCTGCAGCGCCGACGCAATGTTTTTCAAGCATTGCTCCGCCTGCACCACCACATCGTCAGAAATCGTCATCGTTGCGTAGTCAAACCCCGTCGTCCCTGAAACAAACACCCAGTTTCCAGCGACGACAGCGCGGGAGTAGCCGATTTGAGCTTCGAACGTTGAGCCGGAGCTGATGAGGGTTCGGGTCATTTTCATTCTATTGTGGAATAAGAGAATAAATGGCTGCATCAGTCGGTAAGCCATTGAAATACAAACGATTTCTAGCATTGCACTCAAACTGAGCACCAGTAGACAGCGCAACTTTATGGCTAAATGTGTTTTGTTTAAGCACGACAATTTCAAGTCGTGTAAACCCAAGTTCCTTGAACCCAATGTCAGCAGCCATGAGAGCCGCGTTTCTAGCAACGCCACGCCTGCAATGGGTTGTGCGAACCCAGTAGCCGAGATTTCCCATGCAATAGGCTTGGTTGATGTCGTTGATACCCGTTCCACCAATGACTTTACCTGTTGAAATCTCAAATATCCCAAGCGGAAACTCTACTTGAGTAATCCAAGCTTTATCGCAATAACTCATCCAATCAGTGGCATTTTGCAAACTGTATTCACTCTTGCACCACGGCATCCAGTAGGACAGTGATTCGATAGATTCTCGAACAGCCGCATAGAAAGCATGGTTATCTTGGCTAGTGAAGCGGCGAACTTCTACATCGCCACTGACCCGTTTTGGGAAAAAAAATTTCGAATCAGGAAGCATAAAATTTAATAATATTGCTACAAATAAAATAGCTACTCAGGCAGTAAATACGCTGGCTAGTTGCCTATTTGAGCACTAAAAACGTCTTCCAGAGCCTTTTTTGTAATTAAAAGCACAGAATCTGCACCCGCACTGGTTTCCAGCCAAAAAATCTCTAAATCTGGGAAGGCGGCTTCGAAGAAGGCGCGCTCGTTGCCGATTTCTAGGATCATGATGGCGTGTTCGCTCATGTGGGCGGGGGCGGCTTGCAGCAGGCCGCGGATGAAATCCATGCCGTCTGTGCCGCCGGCGAGCGCTAGTGCAGGCTCGGCTAGGTATTCAGCGGGCAGGGCGGCCATGCTGGTGCTGTTGACGTAGGGCGGGTTGCACAACACTAGGTCAAACACAAGTGGTTGATTTTGCTCATCTTTTAAGCCTGTCCAGCTGTCGGATTCAACCAAGCTGATGCGGTTTTGCAAGCCGTGTTTTGCAACGTTGATTTTGGCGACTTGAAGGGCGTCGGTCGAAATATCTGCACCGAGCACCGTTGTTTCGGGGTAAGTCATCGCCGCTAAAACTGCCAAGCTGCCGTTACCAGTACACAAGTCGAGTACGCGCTCGGTGTGAGAACCTAGCCAGTCGTCAAAGCTGCCGTCGGCGAGTAATTCGGCGATGAAGCTGCGCGGCACGATGGCGCGTTCGTCGATGTAGAAGGGGATGCCTTGCAGCCATGCTTCTTGGGTGAGGTAGGCGGCGGGTTTGCGAGATTCGATTCTTGCTATGAATAATGTAGCTATTGAGGCAATTAAATCGCTGGCTAGAGGCATATTCGCCACTGAATTTGGGTCTTTTTCAGGGTTTTCTAGAGAAGAATCTAGTGGTAAACCCATTTTCCACAGTACCAGCCACGCCGCCTCGTCAAAGGCGTTGCCAGTGCCATGGCCGAAGGCTACTTTGGCATCTGTGAGTTGTTTCGCACCAGCTTGGATGGCCTCTAAAACAGTTGTCATGGCTTGGATTGCAGCATCTGCTCAAGGTTTTCCATGGTCTTGCGGTAGATGTTTTTCAGCGGTTCAATATCGGCAACGACGATGTGCTCGTCGATTTTGTGAATCGTCGCGTTCGGCGGCCCGCATTCGATGACTTGCTCGCAGATTTTGGCGATGAAGCGCCCGTCGCTCGTGCCGCCCGTCGTAGACAGCTGGGTTTCAAGGCCAGTTTCAGCACGAATCGCGGCTTGCACGGCATGTACCAGTTCGCCGGGACGGGTTAAAAACGGCAAACCGCCAACGGTCCATTGCAAATCGAAGTCTTTTTCGGGTTGCAATCCGGTTGAAACCAACACATCAACTAGGCGCTTTTGCAGCGATTCAGGGGTTGATTCAGTGGAAAACCGGAAGTTGAAATCGATCACGGCGTGGCCAGGAATCACGTTGCTCGCACCCGTGCCGCCGTGGATGTTGCTGATTTGCCAAGTCGTCGCGGGGAAATACTCGTTGCCTTTGTCCCATTCGGTAGTCACGAGTTGCGCCATCGCTGGGGCGAACTTGTGAATCGGGTTTTCAGCCAAATGCGGGTAAGCAATGTGGCCTTGCACGCCTTTGACGGTGAGTTTGCCGCTCATGGTGCCACGCCGGCCATTTTTGATCATGTCGCCGGTTTTTTCGACCGAGGTGGGCTCGCCCACGATGCAATAATCCAACTTTTCACCGCGCCTGCATAGCCAGTCGCACATGATGACCGTGCCGTCCACTGACGGGCCTTCTTCGTCGCTGGTGAGTAAAAAAGCCAATGACAGCAAGGGGTTAGGATTTTCTTTGAGGAATTCTTCAGCCGCGACCACAAAGGCTGCAATCGACGTTTTCATGTCGCTCGCACCACGGCCATACAGCTTGCCGTTGCGGTGGCTGGGGACGAAGGGGTTGCTCGTCCACTGTTCAAGTGGGCCGGTGGGGACGACGTCTGTGTGGCCTGCGAACACCAGTAATTTAGATTGTAGAACGCTATTTGCTACATTATTAATAGCTGCTGAGGCAGGGGATACGCTTGCTAGAGGTGTATTCGATGCTCTAGAATCTCTTTTTGCCCATAAATTGACCACTCTGAAGTCTACTGGCCCACTTTCCACCGTTTCGCACACAAAACCCAGGGGCGTGAGCCGCTCGGCAATCAGTTTTTGGCAGTCGCCATCAAGCGGTGTGACGGAGGGGCGGGCGATGAGCTGTTCGGCCAGAATCAGGGTGCGGTGCATGGGGGAAAGATGTTTAATCAGATGGAATTTATCGTGATTTCTTCGAAGGTGGCGGGCTCGTAAACCGGCTCTACAGGCGCGTTAGGCATGACGTCTTTGCCCTTGGCTGCATTGTCCAAACGCCAGATCAAGTTGGTGGGCGAGTCGGCATAAGCCAAGCCTTCTTCACGGCTGATGATGTCTTCACGAATCATGCGAGCCAAATCGTCCTCAAAGGTTTGCGAGCCCGCTGCAAGCGAGTTTTGCATCGCCTCTTTAACTCCAGAAAAGTCACCTTTTTCCACCATTTCAGCCACATACTGGGTGTTCAGCATGATTTCAACAGCGGGACGGCGTTCGTTTTTAACGGTCTTTATCAACCGCTGCGATATGACTGCTTTGAGCGTGGTTGACAGGTCGCTGAGCAAGGTCGGGCGAACTTCCACGGGATAGAAGCTCAAAATACGGTTTAGCGCGTGGTAGCTGTTGTTGGCATGCAGGGTTGCAATGCATAAGTGTCCTGTTTGCGCATAGGCTATAGCCGAAGTCATGGTTTCGCGGTCACGAATCTCGCCAATAAAAAACACGTCGGGTGCCTGACGCAGGCCATTTTTAAGCGCGGTTTGCAAGGTGAGCGTGTCGTTACCAACTTCGCGCTGATTCACAACACTGCGTCTAGAGGTGAACAGGTATTCAATCGGGTCTTCAACCGTCAAAATATGACCTGTGATGCGCTCGTTACGGTAATCCAAGAGCGAAGCCAAAGTTGTACTTTTACCAGATCCAGTCGATCCAACCATCAGTACCAAGCCCAATTTAGCCATAACCAAGTGGGTGAGTTGGACGGGTAAATGCAAGGTGTCAAACGGTGGAATCACCAGCGGAATGTAACGAATCACGACTGCATAACTGCCCCGCTGGCGCATTGCGCTGATGCGGAAGTTGCCGAGTTCTGGCATCTGGATTGACATGTTCAGCTCGCCGGTTTCTTTGAGCTCTTCAATTTGTGCGCTGGTGACGATTTCTGAAAGCAAGTTCAACGGTGTCGTCGCACCGAGAACTTGGTTGTTAAACGACACGCTGGTGCCGTTGATTTTGATCAGCGCCACCGCATTCGCGGACAAGTAAACGTCTGAGGCGTTTTTGCTGACCATCAGTTCTAAAATTCGTTTCATTGCGCTCATGGGTGGCCTTTTTTGAGTTATCTAAAATTTAATAAAATTCAACAAATTATTAAAAATTAAAATTAGTCCCGTAACAAATCATTGATGCTGGTTTTAGAGCGGGTTTGTGCATCGACCTTTTTGACGATAACGGCACAATACAAGCTGTATTTACCACCCGCTTTGGGCAGGTTGCCGCTCACGACGACTGAGCCGCTCGGCACACGACCATAGGTGATAGTGTCAGCCTCGCGGTCATAAATCGGGGTGCTTTGGCCGATGTAAACGCCCATGCCAAGCACAGAGTTTTCTTCCACCACCACGCCTTCAACGACTTCTGAGCGTGCGCCGATGAAGCAGTTGTCTTCAATGATGGTCGGGCCCGCTTGCATAGGCTCCAACACGCCACCAATGCCCACACCGCCAGACAAATGCACGTGTTTGCCGATTTGCGCACACGAGCCAACGGTAGCCCATGCGTCCACCATAGTGCCTTCATCAACATAAGCGCCGATGTTGACAAAACTAGGCATCAAAATCGCGCCTTTGGCGATGTAACTTCCACGGCGCGCCACAGCTGGCGGGACAACGCGCACGCCGGTGGCTTTGAGTTCTGCCTCAGACAAATGGGCGAATTTGGTGGGTACTTTGTCGTAAAAAGCCAAATCGCCAGACTGCATCACGACATTGTCTTTCAAGCGGAAGCTGAGCAGCACGGCTTTTTTGATCCATTGGTGGACTGTCCATTGACCCACGGCTTGCTTGGTAGCAACGCGCAATTGGCCGTTGTTCAGGCTGGAGATGACGTGTTCGACGGCTTCTTGAATTTCCGCAGATGCGTTACCGATAGAGATGTTGGCGCGGTCTTCCCAAGCGGCGTCGATGATGTTTTGCAGTTGTTGTGTCATGATAATTTGCAGTTAATTTAAAGAAAAATTTAAAAATATTTATAGAGATTTGACGAATTGAACAATACGCTGCGCAGCTTCCACGCATTCTTCCGTGGTCGCAACCAAAGCCATGCGAATGAAGTTGTCGCCCGGGTTGATGCCATTGGCTTCACGCGCCAAGTAGCTGCCTGGCAGCACCGTCACATTGTATTGTTCAAGCAGCGCTTTGGCGAAAGCGGCGTCGTCTAATTTCAAGTGTGTTGGTATTTTGGCCCACAGGTAAAAGCCCGCGTCAGGCAGGGCGACTTCGAGTACTTCTGCCAAAAGTGGGGTGACTTGCATGAATTTGTCGCGGTACAGAGCGCGGTTGGCCACCACGTGCTCCTCGTCGCTCCACGCGGCTTTGCTGGCGGCTTGCACCACCAAACTCATCGCGCTGCCGTGGTAGGTGCGATACAACGCAAATTGTTTCATGATGGTGGCATCACCCGCCACAAAACCGCTGCGCATGCCCGGCACATTGCTGCGTTTCGACAAGCTTGTGAAGGAAACGATGTTTTTGAAATCGGTTCTGCCTAATTTATAAGCAGCTTCTATGCCTCCCAACGGCGGTGGCACGCCATCTTGGAAGTAAATCTCGCTGTAGCACTCGTCACTGGCAATGACAAAACCGTATTTATCAGACAGCGCAAATAGCTTTTGCCACTCGTCCAGCGGCATCACCGCACCGGCAGGGTTGCCGGGTGAGCAGACGAAGATCATCTGGGTACGCTCCCAAATATCGGCAGGTACTTTGTCCCAATCGACCCCAAAATTACGGGCTGGGTCGCTGTTGACGTAGTAAGGCTCAGCACCCGCCAAAAGCGCTGCGCCTTCGTAGATTTGGTAAAACGGGTTGGGGCAAACAACGATGGGGAGTTGCGTTACACCGTTTTTGACGGTGGTTTTTGTCGGGTCAACGATAACTTGGGTAAACGCAAACAAGGCCTCACGTGAGCCGTTGACTGGTAAAACCTGCGTCGCAGGGTTGACGGTCAAAGCGTAGCGTTTTAGTAGCCAAGCGGCAAAAGCCTCGCGCAAAGCCGCCTCACCCGTCGTGGCTGGGTAAGCCGCCAAGCCGATTAAAGAGCCAGAAAGCGCCGTTTTGATGAATTCAGGGGTCGCGTGCTTGGGCTCGCCTATGCCCAAACTGATGGGTTTGTAAGCTGGATTGGGCGTAACGGACTGAAAAAGTTGCTTGAGGCGCTCAAACGGGTAGGGCTGTAATTTTGTAAGCAATGGATTCATAAGCTGTCATTATCCCGTCTGGGTAGGGTCTTTTGGGGTTATGTGGACTTTTTTGGGTGTTTTTGAACTTTTTTGAACTTTTTGAAAGAAGTGCCTCAGGTAAAATTCAAAAAAATACTGGGAATAACTAGGAATTAACTAGGAATAATTAGTGCGTCTTTCTTCTATCAAGCTCTCAGGGTTCAAATCCTTTGCTGAGCCTACTACTTTTCAACTACCTGGCCAATTGGTCGGCGTGGTTGGCCCAAACGGTTGCGGCAAATCCAACATCATGGATGCCGTGCGCTGGGTGCTGGGCGAAAGCAGGGCATCGGAGCTGCGCGGCGAGTCGATGCAAGACGTTATTTTTAACGGCACAAACACGCGTAAACCCTCCAGCCGTTCCAGCGTTGAGCTGGTTTTTGAAAACAGCGACCACCGCGCTGGTGGCCAGTGGAGCCAGTTCCCCGAAATTGCCGTTAAGCGTGTGTTAACGCGTGATGGTAACTCTAGTTATTACATCAACAACCAATCGGTCCGTCGCAGAGACGTGCAGGACGTGTTTTTAGGAACAGGTTTGGGGCCACGCGCTTACGCCATCATCGGCCAGGGCACGATTGCCAAAATCATTGAATCAAAGCCCGAAGAATTGAGGTTGTTTTTAGAAGAAGCCGCTGGCGTTTCTAAATACAAAGAGCGCCGCCGTGAGACGGAAAATCGCTTGTCAGACACCCGTGAAAACCTGACGCGTGTGGACGACATCATGCGCGAGCTAAACGCAAATCTCGAAAAACTCGAAAAGCAAGCCGAGGTCGCTCAAAAATACAACCAGCTGCAAGCTGATGTGACGCTGAAGCAGCAACAGCTTTGGTTTTTAAAGCGGGCTGAGAGCGAAGCCGAGCAGGCCAAAGTCAAAGCCGATACCTTGCAAGCCACGAATGCCTTGGAAAGTAGGATCGCAGATTTACGTCACATTGAATCAGATTTAGAAACGATTCGCCAAGCGCATTACAACGCGGGCGATCAGGTGAACCAATCGCAAGGCTTGCTGTATGAGGCAAGTGCAGAGGTAGGTAGGTTAGAAGCGGAAATTCGTTTTGTCGTTGAAGGTCGCCAACGCGTAGAGCAGCGTTTGGCAACATTGAAAGAGCAAAAAACGCATTGGGCAACACGCAAAGACGATGCTTTGATTGAGTCGGAGACTCTTTCTGCGCAAATTTTAGAGGCTGAAGAAAAAGATGCTTTGACTTCGGCGCAAGTTGAAGAGCAAGTTGGCCAATTGCCTGAGCTAGAAGACTCGCTTCGCCAAGCCCAACGCGCCGCTAATGAACAGCGCAGCGCGGTAGGCCAAGTACAGCAACAAATTCAAGTACTGGCAGCTGACCAGCGCAATATAGAAGACCAATCGCGTCAGCTCAACACGCGGCATGAGCGTTTAACAGCTGACCGCAACGCCTTGTCTGCCCCAGATGAGCAACGCTTGGTCAACATGCAAAATCAGCTGGCTACGGCAGTTGAAGCGCAAATAGTTGCTGAAGCACGTCTGCACGAGTTGCAAGACAATGTGCCGCAGTTGGACGATGCCCGCCGTGCGCAACAACAGTTTGTGAACGCAGAATCTGCCAAGCATGCGGGCTTAGCCGCGCGCATGGAGGCTTTGAAAGCCCTACAAGACAAAGTTAAAACCGACGGTAAATTGAAGCCTTGGCTGGCCAAACATGGTTTGGATGGTTTGGCGGGTTTATGGAGCAAAATTCACATTGAGCAAGGCTGGGAAAACGCTTTAGAAGGTGCTTTGCGGGAGCGTTTAGGTGCGCTTGAGGTGTCGCGGCTAGACATGGTTCGCGGCTTTCTGGGTGCAACAGGTGCTGATGCACCGCCCGCCAAATTGGCTTTTTACAGCCTACCGCAAGCTGGTTTGCCAGAATCAAAAAATCAACTTTCGCGTTTATCAGACCTGCTCAGGCTGCACGATGCTGGTCAAAAAGCCTTGTTGAACGACTGGTTACATGGTTGCTACACCGCGACATCGTTTGACGAAGCATTGGCCAACCGTAGCAAGTTGCTAGCGGGCGAGGTGATTTACGTTCAAACCGGTCACGCCGTTTCTTTGCACAGCGTTAGTTTTTACTCTCCTGATTCTGAGCAGTCCGGCATGCTGGCGCGGGCGCAAGAAATTGAAGGTTTAGAGAAGCAACTACGCGCGCAAGTGCTGATTGCAGAAGAATCGCGTTCTGCCTTGATTCGGGCAGAAGCTGCATATACAGAAGCAGCCAACAAATTGTCAGCCATGCGCCGTGAAGCGACCGAAGGACAAGCGCGAACACATAGTTTGCAGGTTGAAACCTTGCGAATGTCGCAAATTGCTGAGCAAACCAAGGCTCGCAGCGACCAAATCAGTACGGATTTGGCTGAAATCAACGCACAACTGGAAGATTTGCAAGAGCGTCGTGTGACCGCTGAAGGTCGTTTTGAAGAGTTGGACATGCAGCTGGCTGACACGCAAGAGCGCCACGCGCTTCTGGACGAGCATGTCATCACCGCTGAGCGCAAGCTGAACGAATCACGCGAGCAGCAGCGCAGCTTGGAGCGATCAGCGCAAGAAGCTTTGTTTGCCAAACGCACCTTACAAGCGCGCCTAGCCGAATTGCAGCGTGCTATTGAAACAGCAGCACAGCAGGCCTTGTCAATAGCCTCGGAAGAAGTTATTGCGACAGATGAATTGGGGCGATTGAGTGCTGTTGCCGCGCAAACGGGATTGCAAACTGCGCTGTCAACCAAGCTTGATAGAGAAGCAGCTTTGTCCGCCAAGCGCAGTGAATACGATGACTTAACGACCAAGCTACGCGCTACAGACGAGCGCCGTTTGCAGTTAGAGCGCGAATTAGAGCCACTGCGTTTGCGTTTAACTGACTTTGCGTTGAAAGAACAAGCCGCGCGCTTAGGACTGGAGCAATACACGCAATTATTGTTAGATGCTCAAGCTGATTTAGCGCTTGTTGCCCTCTCAATTTCTGATGGCAACGTGCGTCTGACAGGTTTGCAGTCTGAAATTGACCGCTTCAACCGCGAAGTAGCTGCTTTGGGTGCAGTTAATTTAGCAGCTCTGGATGAATTGGCGGCTGCACGCGAGCGTAAACAATTTTTGGACGCGCAAACCGCAGATCTGATGGATGCTATGACGACATTAGAAGATGCAATCAAAAAGATCGATGCAGAAACCCGTGACTTGCTGTCAGGCACATTTAACACGGTCAATGAGCATTTCGGAAAAATGTTTCCAGTGCTATTTGGTGGCGGTAATGCTAAGTTGGTCATCACTGGGGATGAGATTTTAGATTCAGGCGTACAAGTTGTTGCTCAACCTCCTGGCAAGAAAAATCAAACGATTCATTTGTTATCCGGTGGTGAAAAAGCACTAACCGCTATTGCCTTGGTGTTTGCTATATTCCAGCTGAACCCTGCACCATTTTGTTTGCTGGATGAGGTTGATGCTCCGTTGGATGATGCTAATACCGAGCGCTACGCCAAACTTGTCAAAGCCATGAGTGCAGAGACTCAGTTTTTATTTATCAGTCATAACAAAATTGCAATGGAAATGGCTGAGCAATTGATTGGAGTGACCATGCAGGAGCAAGGCGTGTCGCGTATTGTTGCGGTTGATATGCAGGATGTTGTTGCGCTTGCTGAGGCTAGTTATGAATAGTTTGTTATTGGGCTTGTCTATTGCTGGTGGCGTTGTACTAGCTGGTGTTATTGCTCACGGTACTTGGACTGCGCGCAAGAGGGCTCCAAAATTGGCTGACACCGAAGAAGGTACCCGTGGCTCAGCGGGCGCTTTAGATTCAGCATCTTTGTCGGGACTGTCAACGCCGCACCATAAGAATGACAGGGAAGAGCCAGTTTTGTATGCGGGTACAAAGCCGCTACCCGTAGAGCCAATGTTTGATGTTGCACAGTTTGACTCAGAATTAGCCACACTGCCTGTATTGGAAAAAAAACTTTCGCTAGATCCATTGATTGATGTTTTAACTGCTATCGACTTAGATGCTCCACTGACTGGTGATGCTATTTTGGCTGCACTTCCAGCCACAAGGCGTGTTGGCAGTAAACCATTTGCGGTGGAAGGTTTGCGAGAGGATGGACTTGAGTGGGAAGTTCCAAGACCTGGACAGCGCTACACCTCATTACAAGCGGGCGTACAGTTAGCAAATCGTACAGGTGCGTTAAATGAAATTGAGTATTCTGAATTTGTAATCAAGGCGCAAAACTTTGCGGATGCTGTGGGCGGCGAACCTGAGTTTCCTGAAATGTTAGAAGAGGTTGCTAGAGCGCGTGAACTAGATGCTTTCGCTGCCGCTCATGATGCGCAGTTAAAATTTGTGCTGCGGGCTGTGGGTGTTGCATGGAGCACCGGCTATGTGGCTCAAAATGCGGCTCGCATTGGTTTTGTGGCGGGTGCGCTGCCAGGGCGTATGGTGTTGTCGAATCCTGTTGCTAGCCTTCCGCAGTTAGTAACGTTGACATTTGACTCTCAAGCGGCCATGGCGGATGATGCTTCACATTCTGCTATCCGTGAGTTGACTTTAAGTTTAGAGGTCGCACAAGTGGCTCGAACTGAGTATCCGTTTGCACGCATGCGTGAGTGTGCCAAAGCATTGGCAATTTCTATGGATGGTCGCTTGTGTGATGATCAAGGGCATTTAATGAGTGAATCGGCGCTTGATAGTCTGGCGGTCGATATTGAGCGTTTATACGATGCACTGGATGAGAGAGATTTAAGCGCAGGTTCTATGCTTGCCCGCCGTTTATTCTCTTGAACATGCTTTCTCAATTTACGTTGCCAATGTTCAGTAGCAATGAACCTAAAAATGATGACATGGCTCAGCGAGTTGCTGCGCTGCACCAAGCCCTACACCAGCATGCGCACAGCTACTATGTGCTTGATGAGCCGACGATTCCTGATTCCGAATATGACAAGTTATTTGCTGAGCTGCAAAGTTTAGAGGAAACTCATCCCGAATTACGCACGTCTGATTCGCCAACGCAACGCGTGGGTGGTAAGCCCATGACGGAATTTGCTACAGTGCGTCATATGATGCCTATGCTGAGTATCCGCACCGAAACCGATACCGAAGCCAGTGGTGCTGAGAGCTTTGATGCACGTATTCGCAAAGAGTTAAGTTTGCAAGAGAACGATACCGCCGTCGAATACGTCGCTGAACTCAAATTCGACGGCCTTGCCATGAGTTTGCGATATGAAAAAGGTGTTCTCGTTCGAGCTGCAACGCGTGGCGATGGTGAATACGGAGAGGATGTGACGCATAACATCCGCACCATCGGCCAAATACCGCTCAAGTTGTCAGAGAATGCGCCAGAGATTCTAGAAGTTCGTGGTGAAGTTTACATGCGGCGCGATGATTTTGAGGCTTTGAATGAGCGTCAACGGTCTAAAATCGCGGCTGGAATTAAAGGTGAAAAAACTTTTGTTAATCCCCGCAATGCAGCTGCTGGTGCTGTACGGCAGCTTGACCCTGGTATTGCAGCACAACGACCTTTGAGTTTCTTTGCCTACGGCGTTGGCGAAGTCAGCACGGTGAGTTGGTCGACACATTATGATCTTCTGAAAACGTTAAAAAATTTAGGCTTTCCTGTTGCTGTCCAAGTCAATATTGCGATAGGCGCTACTGAATTAGTAGCATATCATCAAAAAATAGGCAAGCTCAGAGATGCCCTGCCGTTTGATATTGATGGTGTGGTCTACAAGGTAAATAGTTTGGCGTTGCAACAGCAGCTGGGTTTTGTTAGCCGAGAACCGCGCTGGGCTGTTGCACACAAATACCCTGCACAGGAGCAATTGACAACCGTTTTGGCGATTGAAGTCCAAGTGGGCAGGACTGGCAAGTTAACGCCTGTTGCAAAGCTAGCTCCCGTGTTTGTAGGCGGCGTCACTGTTACCAATGCAACGCTTCACAATGAAGACGAAGCGCGTCGTAAAGATGTGCGGGTTGGCGATACGGTGGTCGTGCGACGTGCCGGCGATGTGATTCCTGAAGTGGTGTCGGTACTTTTGGAAAAGCGCCAGAACGATGCTCCTATTTTCACTATGCCGCATATATGCCCCGTGTGTGACAGCGCAGCAGTGCGTGAAGAAGGTGAAGCTGATTACCGCTGTACTGGCGGGCTGTTTTGCAGCGCGCAGCGCAAACAGGCTATTTTGCATTTCGCCCAAAAGCGTGCGGTTGAAGTTGATGGTTTGGGTGATAAGCTGGTTGAACAAATGGTCGAAGCGGGTATTGTTCGCACTCTGCCAGATTTATACAAATTGGGCTTCACAGCGCTGTCTGATTTGGACAGAATGGCTGAAAAGTCAGCACAAAATATACTCATTGCGCTACAAAATTCAAAGCAAACGACGTTGCCGCGTTTCTTGTATGGACTCGGCATTCGCCATGTGGGAGAGGCAACAGCCAAGGCCTTGGTGAAGCACTTTGGAAAGTTAGATACCATCATGGACGCAACGCTGGAGCAGCTCACGCAAGTGGCTGATGTTGGCCCTATTGTTGCGCTGAGTTTGCGTACATTTTTTGACCAAACGCATAACCGTGAAGTGGTTGAGCAGCTGCGTGCTTGTGGCGTGTCTTGGACAGAAGGTGAGGCGTCTTCCTCTACGTTGCTAGCGTTGAGCGGCAAAACATTTGTGATTACGGGAACGCTGCCTAATTTAGGACGGGATGAGCTTAAAGAAATGCTAGAAGCTGCTGGCGCTAAAGTTGCAGGTAGTGTGAGTAAGAAAACGCATTACCTCGTCGCGGGCAGTGACGCGGGCAGTAAACTAGACAAAGCACATGAGCTTGGCGTCCCCGTTCTTGATGAAGCCGGCGTACTTGCCATTCTTAATGAAACGAATGTGGGAGACGATTCATGACAGTTCGCGAGATACTAAAAATGGGCGACCCGCGCCTGCTGCGTATCGCACCAAAGGTCATGGCATTTGACACGGATGAGCTTCATCTGCTCATCACGGACATGCTGGACACGATGGCTGCAGCCAATGGTGCTGGCTTAGCTGCACCGCAAATTGATGTTGATCTACAAGTGGTTATTTTCGGTACAAATACGGTGAATCCACGCTACCCAGATGCACCCGTCGTGCCGCGCACGGTGCTCATCAACCCCTTGATTACCGCTTTAGACGCTAAAGTTGAAAATGGCTGGGAAGGCTGCCTGTCTGTACCTGGCATGCGTGGTGTTGTTCCGCGACATGCGCGTATTCGCTACACGGGGTTTGACCAATATGGTGATGCCATTGATCGCACAGTAGATGGTTTTCATGCCCGCGTGGTACAGCATGAATGCGATCATTTGATGGGGAAGCTGTACCCTATTCGCATGACTGACTTTACGAAGTTCGGTTTTACCGAGGTGCTCTTTTCCAACTTAAATATTTTGGATGATGATTAATTCGCTCTAATTGGCGATGGCCTCTAGCAACTCAGTTTCAATCTCAATCTGCGCCTTATTGTGTTGCAAGGCTGCACCCGCTATCAAAAATGTATCTTCAACGCGTTCACCCAATGTGGTGACTTTGGCAAGCTGCAAATTGAGTTTATGCTTTGCTAAAACCCGCGCTACGCAATAGAGTAAACCTGCTCGGTCGCTTGCTGAGATATTCAGCAACCAGCGCTGCGCTTTCTCATCAGGTTTTAAGTCGACACGCGGCGTGATGGGAAAGCTTTTCACGCGGCGCGACACTCTGCCGCGCAAAGGTTGCGGTAATGTGCCCTGTGCATCAATGGTGCGTGTTAGATCGGCTTCCACCATGCCGGTGAGCTCTCGGTAATGCTCGGGCAGCGTCGCGGTGACGATTTGAAATGTATCAAGCGCATGGCCGTCGTTGGCGGTATGTACTTTAGCATCCAAAATACTGAAACCCGCTTGGTCAAAATAACCGCAAATTCGCGCAAATAAGTCGCTTTGGTCTGGCGTGTACACCACCACTTGCAAGCCCTCGCCCAAGGGCGATGCGCGGGCGCGAACGATGGGTTTGTCACTACCGACTAGGCGTGACAACTGCCGTGCATGCCAAGCGATGTCTTGCGCATCGTGTCGCATGAAGTAACTGACATCTAGGGTGTCCCACAGCGCTTTATGACCTTCAAAGGGTTCTGCAAAGAGGGCAAGATTCACCAAGGCCTCGTTCTTGCGCGCCTGCGCCTCAGCATCAGGGTCAGGTGCACGCCCACCCAAAGTACGTAGCGTCATGCGGTAGGCGTCTTCTAAGAGTTTTCCTTTCCAAGCATTCCATACTTTGGGCGATGTTCCACGAATATCAGCCACAGTCAACAAATAAAGCGCTGTTAAATTGCGCTCATTGCCCACACGTTTGGCAAAGCTAGCAACCACATCTGGGTCACTCATGTCCTCTTTCTGGGCTATGTGACTCATGGTGAGATGCTCGGAGACTAGAAATTCGATGAGTTTGGCATCTGCCTTTTCAATGTGGTGTAGCTTACAGAATTTACGAACCTCAAGCCGCCCTAGCTGCGAGTGGTCACCGCCACGGCCTTTAGCAATATCATGAAAGAGAGCCGCTGCGTACAAAATCCAAGGCTTATCCCAACCTGCTGCTAGCTGCGAACAAAACGGATATTCATGCGCGTGCTCGGCCATGAAAAAGCGGCGCATATTGCGCAGCACCATCAAAATATGCTGATCAACCGTGTAGACGTGGAACAGGTCATGCTGCATTTGTCCCACAATTTTTCGGAACACCCACAGGTAGCGCCCTAAAACCGAGGTTTGGTTCATCAGCCGCAGTGCATGCGTCAAACCATCTTTTTCTTGCAAAATTTGCATAAAAGTAGCTTGGTTGACTGAGTCTAGGCGATAGGCAGTGTTCATGACATGCCTTGCATTGAACAAAGCGCGTAATGTGCGAGCAGACAAGCCTTTTAGACCAGGCGTGGTCTGGTATAGCAAAAATGTTTGCAAGATTGCATGTGGATGCTGTATGTAAACATCATCATTGAGCACCTCAATCATGCCGGCTTTTTCACCAAAAAAAGCGTTAATGGGTCGAACCTCTTGGCTGTCTTGGTACAAGCGCTCTTCGATATTGAGTAGTAAAATTTGATTCAACTGGGTTACGGCTTTTGCAGCCCAATAGTAACGGCGCATCAATTGTTCGCTAGCCCGTTTATTGGATTTTTTGATATCAGTTGTATAGCCAAATGACTCGGCTGCTACCGTTTGCAAATCAAAAACTAAACGATCCTCGCGGCGATTAGCAATGATGTGTAAGCGCGCTCGAATCAAACTAATCAGTGCCAAATTGCGCTTGATTTGGGTCACTTCAAATGCTGTTGCCAAGCCATTTGTTGCCAACTCGTCCCAGTTGTTGCCCAGATTTGCTGCATTGGCGACCCATAAAATCACCTGCAAATCACGCAAACCACCGGGTGATTCTTTGCAATTCGGCTCAAGCGAGTAGGGTGTATCTTCAAATTTGTGGTGTCGTTGACGCATTTCGAGCGTTTTGGCGACATAAAAAGCCTTAGGGTCAATGCAGGCTCTGAATCTCGCAAAAAAATGCGCGTAGAGCGTTTTGCTTCCTATTATCAGTCGTGATTCCAGCAGGCTAGTCTGCACCGTCACATCGTTTTCTGCTTGAGCGATGCAGTCGGCTACGTTGCGCACGGACGAGCCAATCTCTAAACCAGCATCCCAGCAGCTGCTGATGAAGGTTTCAATCCGTGTTTTGACTACAACATCCGTTTCAGGAAGTACGCCATCAGGCAGGAGTAAGAGTACATCGATGTCTGAGTGTGGAAACAGTTCCGATCGGCCAAATCCACCTACCGCTAAGAGGGCATAGTCGGCGGGAAGTTCAGCGTTTTGCCAAAGCGATTTCAGCATCTCATCGGCAATATTCGAGAGTTTCAGTAAACGACTGTTGATGCCGCGTGTAGAGGCACCCGTTTGCAGTAAAGCGTCTAAAACGACACGTTTTTTCTTTTGAAGAAGATCTCTTGAATTAAACATGTAACCAGCGTTTTCGTTGCCTGAGTAGCTATAAAAAATATAGCAATAATTGAATTACTGCTGAATGAACATCGGAGGCGGGGGGCTACCAGCGGAAAGTGTGAGCACTTCATAGCCCGTTGGCGTCACTAAAATGGTGTGCTCCCATTGCGCTGATAGAGAGCGGTCTTTGGTCACAATTGTCCAGCCGTCTTTTTCAGGGCCATCTTTGATTTCTTTTTTGCCCAAATTAATCATGGGTTCAATCGTGAAGGTCATGCCCACTTTGAGCTCTTCCAGCGTACCTGGTTTGCCGTAGTGCAACACTTGTGGCTCTTCGTGAAAGATACGTCCAATGCCATGACCACAAAACTCGCGTACCACGCTAAAACCATTACTTTCAGCGAATTTTTGAATAGCAGCACCGATATCACCTAATCGTGCACCAGGTTTAACCTGCGCAATACCTATCCACATGGCTTCATAGGTCAGTGTACTTAGGCGTTTTGCAGCAATTGACACCTCACCCACATGAAACATGCGACTGGTGTCACCGTGCCAACCTTCTTTGATGACTGTGACGTCGATGTTGACGGTATCGCCTTTTTTAAGCGGTTTATCGTTAGGAATACCATGGCAGACTTGGTGATTGACAGAGGTACAAATTGACTTGGGGTAAGGGATGTCGCCACCGCCTGTGTAGTTAAGGGGGGCAGGTATAGCGCCTTGTACTTGAGTGATGTAATCATGCGCTAGCTTGTCAAGCGCATTTGTCGTCACCCCCGGAATTACAAAAGGGGTCAAATAGTCAAGCACTTCTGAAGCTAATTTACCCGCCACGCGCATGCCCGCGATGCCTTGTTCGTCTTTGTATGTAATCGTCATAGCCGTATTATCCCATCACGGCGGACATGCGAAGTGACAAGACACTCGTTTTGCTAGTAAAAAGAGGGCTTTTCTGTAGATGTTGGCGCAGGAGCAAAGCGGCGACGCGGCGTGACGCTTAATTGCATTTTCACTTGGCTAGGTGTGGCGCTCAGCGCAGTTTGTACGGGCTTTAAGTCCACAAATTGCGCGGCATGCCAGACTTTAACGGTTGCGGCACCACCAGGCAAATCTGCAAACGTAGCCACACCGTTGGCATCTGTTTTGACTGCCCAGGGCGTGTCGCTCACTACCACATGGCCCACCATAGACCCATGTAGGTGGCAGCCCAAGAGCACAACTCCCGCGCTATCAAGTGATACGGTGCTAGATTTACCAGCAACGCCCGCTGTTTTACCACCCAAACGCAGCACAAACCCGTTTTCATCATTTCCGCTGAACTGCGCCGCCCCTGCCGCCGAGCCGCGCACATGATGATCCCAAGGATCGTTATTTACAAACGTTACTTTTGCACCTGGGCGAACGATGGTGACTGCGGGGATGAACTGCATGCTGGCTTGCGAAATAGTCGCAGCCGCCGGAAGCAGTGTTTTGGGCGACGATACCCCGCTGGTGACCACCATCACCACAGCATCTGGCGTGGGCTTTCCATCTTTGTCTATGACATTGACTGATAAGCTGGCTGCATAGCTAAATGTGCTTGTAGCCAAGGCGAAAACTGCCTGAGCAGCTATATTTTTAATAGTAAATAATGACGTAAAGTGGTTTTTAGAACGCATTTGTGGACCTTTCAAGTAGTTTTCACGAATATCATACGCACAAGAAGGCTGTGTGGATGCAAAACAAGGATATAGAAACGATCTATTGCCAATTGTCTACGGACCTCAAGATTTGAGCCAGTGAGTCATATTCATCACAGGCAATCACCTGCCGCTGCGGCATGGATCGCAGCCAAGTTAGTTGTCGTTTGCATAGCTGTCTAGTCGCAGCAATTCCTTTTTCGCGCAACTCAAAACTTGTTTTTTTATCCAATTCGGCGTCTTGCACAGCATCCAACGCTTCCCACATTTGGCGGTAGCCCACGCAGCGGATCGAGGGAGTGCTCAGCAACAAATCACCCCGCCTACGTAAGCCACGCACCTCTTGTTCAAAACCGTTTTGCAGCATCACATCAAAACGCTGCGCTATACGCTGATGCAGCCAAGAACGGTCACGTGGTTCGAGGGATATAAACAGCGGCTTAATGTAGATGGATTGGCTTGTATTAAACGTTTTTTCAGCCTGAGTAGCTATATTTTGTATAGCAAATTCTGTTGAATTTTGGCGTTTATGAAACGACGAAATTGGCTGACCAGAAAGTCGATACACTTCAAAAGCGCGTTGAATACGCTGCGCATCATTAGGCTGCAGACGCGCTGCCGTGATCGGGTCAATCACGCCTAATTTGACATGCATAGCTGGCCAGCCGATCAGGGCAGCTTCTTGCTCCAATTCGGCGCGAATGTCAGCATTCGCTGTGGGCATGTCGTCCAAGCCGTCAAACAGTGCTTTGAAATACAGCATTGTGCCGCCTGCCAGCAGCGGCAAATGACCGCGGGCTGTGATTTCTGCCATCAAGCGCTTGGTGTCTTTGACAAACTCAGCCGCAGAGTAAGGCTGTAGCGGGTCACGAATGTTAATCAAATGGTGTGGCACTGCGGCTAGCTCTGTCGAGCTGGGCTTGGCTGTACCAATGTCCATGTCGCAATAGACCAAGGCGGAATCTACGCTGATGATTTCAACAGGTTTTTTGTCCATCAAGTGCGTAGCAATGGCCAATGCTGCCGCTGTCTTACCCGAAGCAGTAGGACCAGCTAAGCAGATGCATTGGTTCAAAGCGAACTTATTGTTTTGCATCTTGATACCCATACTTTTGTACGGCCAGCCAAGCAACAGCTGCGATACACGCAGTCCAAAACCAGACGCCTATCACCATAGGTTTTACGCTGCCATCACCGTGTTGGCTTAACCACGTGCCCGTGGTAAAGGCTAAAACCATCATCAAAAATCCGTTGACAGCTGAAGCTGTTCCAGCAGCTTTGCCGAACGGTGCAATGGCACCAGTTTGACCGCACGGTTGATGAATGCCATGTCCTAACGCTATCAAATAAAACGGAAACAAAATAGCCCAGAAGCTGGTAACACCAACTAACCACAATGCGCCCATCAAAGATCCGCCAAAAATAGAAATACCTCCGGCTATAGCAACAGTTTGAGTTATGCCCCGACGCCGTAGCAGCCAACGACACAAAAATGTGCCTGCTATGTAGTTAGCAGACATGCCAAACATGATCAGACCATACCTAGCGCTTGAAAAACCAAAAATTTTGATAAAAACAAACGATGACATTGCCAAAAAGACAAACAGCACAGCAAAAGATGCCGATGACAAGGCGGAGTAGGTTAAAAATGTAGGGTTTTTAAGTATGTTCCACCAGTTGCGCAGCATGCTTTCAGGCTCTAAAGCGCGCAGATTTTTTTGCTGCACACTTTCTTTGAAAAAAATGGCGATGAGAGCCAATGACAATGCACCAAACACAGCCATAGCCAACAGCGCCGCTTTTGCGCTGATATGTTCAGCTAAAAAACCGCCCAGCGTCGGGCTAAAGCACGCGAGCACGCCCAAGCCAGTTAATCCTTGCGACATGACCTGCGCGCCCTCGACAGGGTTGTATAAATCTCGAACAAGTGCACGCCCGCACATGACTACTGCACCCATACTCAAGCCCTGCCAAACACGCCAAGTTATAAGTAGCTCAATAGAATCCGCCCACGCTGCACCTATTGCAGCTAGGGTATACATGGTCAAACCCACCAAAAGGATAGGCTTGCGTCCAAATCTGTCTGACAGTGGTCCCCAAGCGAGTTGAGAAATACCAAAAGCTAATAAAAGCGAAGATAAAGTGTATTGAGCTTGTGCCATCGATGCGCCAAAGCCTTCAGCAATGGCGGGTAGGGCGGGTAGGTACAAATCAGTTGTGACAGGCTGAATCCCCATAAGTAAGGCAAGGACTAGTACGACTGTAATTTTAGGCATGCAGCTAATAAATGACTTGTTTCAAAGCGCCTAGCCTAGCAGATGTAGGTAAGGAGTTATTTAAGAAAAGTTTTATTTTTCATAAACCACAAACCTTTAATATTTTAAAAGATGAAAGTATTTATAAAGTACTCATTTGAGGTGAATACTTTTATATAGCATCATCAATCAGCCTGATAAGTGAAGTAAGTCACTGAAATGGAACATTATGTGTTCTTATTTCGCCATTCTTTAAGAACCCTAACAGTTAATCCGGCTGAGGGTTCTAAAATACCAATGTAACGTAAAGTAACATGATAAAAATCGTAACTTGATTTAAATCGTTACACATCACATCACAGCAAACAAATTATCGCGAGCACAACATAAAAATGATTGAGCAAACTAAAGGTATCAGCTTAAAAGTGCTGAGAATCCTGTTGATTTTTAGTGTTTTTGCATGTTTCGGAGCGCAAGCCGCGTATGTGCAGGTCTACAACACGATTCAAAAAGGTAAAGTTGTATTTACTGGAAATACATTGAATCTGAATTCTCTAACTGCTGCGGGTCAATCTGGGGCATTTATTACCACTGATACATCTTTGCAAGTGGCGGGCTATCCGGCTGGAACCACACAGCTCTATACTCAAAATAGTTCACGTGCAAATTTGTATATTCCATCTACAGCGACCGTGTTGTATGCTGAACTTATTTGGGGGGCAAACACAGTGGGGGTGCCGGTACGTTTGCCGCAAGCCTCTGCCACATTGAATGATCCAGTCAGTTTTACCACCCCAAACGGCACATATTCCATTTCGCCGAATGCAGTTACAGCTGGCTCTAACGCGACTTACTACACACGTTCTGCAAACGTCACAGGTTTGGTGCAACTCGCTGGAAGCGGAACCTATACGACCGGTAATGTTCCTGCATTAATCAACACCTCTACCACTGACGGCGCAGGCTGGACGCTTGCAGTCGTCTTATCCGACACATCAGAGGTGGCGCGAAATCTTACTTTATTTGTTGGATCTGAATTGTCTGGTTCAGCACCGGCCATCGTAAGCGGCTTTTGTACGCCAGTATCTGGTCCTGTAAACGGTCGTCTTCTTGTCAGCGCTATCGAGGGTGATGCCAGTATTTCTGGCGACTCCATGGGGTTTGGCGCCACGTCCGCCTTGGCTGGTACTAATAGTGTTTTTGGTCCCAATAATGCAGCCTCTAACTTTTTTGCAAGCCAGATCAATGGCGATACTGGTACCTTGGAAACTTCTGGTACTTTCGGCACTAGCAACCACCCAGTTGGTGGCAATACTGCGTCATCACGACAAGCGTGGGACATAACAAATGTTGATGTTTCAAGCTTTCTGACCAATTCGCAAACCACCGCATTTGCACAAGGGCGTACAACTGGCGACGTTTATGCCATCAATGCTTTAGCTATGCAAATCAACGTTACTTCGCCCGTGTTTCCTATTACAGTTAAATCAGTCAGCAAGAGCTCAACTTTTGCCGGCGATACGCTACGTTATACGGTTAATTTAGATAACACTGCTGGTAATGGTGCAGCGAACAACGTTACATTTTTTGATGCTATTCCAGCAGGTATGGTTTTCGTGCCCAATAGCGTGACTGTCAACGGTGTTGCTCAGCCAGGAGCAGATCCTACGAGCGGAGTCAATATTGGTAATGTGCCTGTTGGTGCGGTTGTAACGGTTGGATTTGACGTGAATGTGGTTTCTTTGCCAGCTTCTCCTTCACCAGCAACTTTTAACAATACCGCTAATTGGACGTACACATATGTCGCATGCGCAGGCGTCATAGCACAATCTGGCAGCGTGACTACAAACACTGTAACCACGTCAGCAGCACGACTGGAGCCTGTCAAATCTGTATCGCCGACAGGTGCATTGATTGGTGGACAGACGGCAACCTACACAATTTCTATGCCTAATACGGGACAATTGAATACTGCTGGAACAACTTTGGCTGACTCAATTCCAGCAGGAACTGCTTATGTCGTTGGCAGCACAAAATTAAACGGTGTAAGCGTGCCAGACAGTGTCGGTGGAATCATGCCGTTTTCGACGGCTGCATTGGTCAACAGCGCGGGGCAGCCGCCCGGAGTGATTGCCTTTGGCAACGCTGCAACTGTTCAATTCAGTGTTGTCGTAACAACCGGCGGCATTATTAATAACGTGGCGACCGTAGACCCTGACGGGGCTGGGCCTGGTACTGGCATCACAGTATCGGCAGTCAATAGCGGTCTTGTGGGTCCCTCTGTCGCAAAAACTTTTTTACCGTCTACCATTGGTGCGGGAAGTAAATCTACCCTAACTGTTACTTTGACTAACCCAAATGGAACGACTATCACAGGTGCAAGTGTTACTGATAATTTACCCAGTGGCATGGTGATAGCAAACCCCGCAAACGCAACTACTAATTGTCCCGGAGGTACTGCGTCGGCAGCCGTTTCAGGTATTACGCTATCGCTAAGCGGTGCGGCTTTGCCTGCTTCTGGTTCCTGTACATTCTCTGCAGACGTTACTTCGGCCGTCGCTGGGAGCTACACCAACACGATTCCAGCTGGTGCCGTATCGAGTAACAACGCGGGCACGAATACGCCCACCAGCCAAACATTGACTGTGACGCCTGCACCATCAGTTAGCAAGTCTTTTATTCCCAGTACGGTAGCGCCTAATGCGGCATCAACGTTGACGATCACACTCACAAACCCCACGTCTTCAGCATTAACCAATGCAACATTTACGGATTTTTTCCCAAATATTGGTGCCGGTGCGCCAGGTAATATGACCTTGTTTGATACCACCACCACCAATAGTTGTGGCGGCATACTAACTGATACTACTGGTGTAGCACTCGCAACTGGTAGCAGTGGTATCAAATTGACTGGGGGCTCGATTCCCGCGACAAATGTTTGTACGATAACTGTGCGGGTTCAAGGATCTGCTGGCGGGTCTTATGGGAACACAATTCCAGTTGGCGGTCTTACAACCAGTGGAGGGGCGAACACAGCTCAGGCAGCGGCGACATTGCAAATCGCAAGCCCTCAAGTGAGTAAATCCTTTGCTACTTCTACAGTTGCAGCTAATACGCCGACTGCAATGACAATCACATTGACCAATGTCAGCGGTGTTGCTGTCACAGGACTTGCATTTTCTGATGTATATCCTTCTGATTTAGTGAACAGTACAACCACGGTAACCAACACTGGTTGTGGTGGTACCCCTACAGCGAGTGCTATAGCAACCAACCCTGGTACATTAACTTTTACAGGAGGCACGCTTGCTGCAGGTGCAAGCTGTACCTTAAGTGTGAATGTTCAATCTGCGACTAGCGGCAGTTATACCAATACCATTTCTGCTGGCGCTGTAAGTTCAAGTATTGGTGCTAACTCAGTTGGCACCAGTGCTACTCTGAACGTAGCACGACCAAATATCAGTAAAGCTTTCAGTATCGCTACGGTTCCTATGAGTGGAACGGCTACGCTAACTATCACGTTAAGCAACCCTACCGCCGTTGCAATGACGGGGGCGGCATTTACAGACAATGTGCCCGCTGGTTTGGTTTCATCGGCACCTGGCGGCACCTGCGTAGGAACTAAGACGGCAAGTGGTTCAACGGTTACTTTAGCCGCAGGTACTATTCCTGCCAATGGCTCTTGCACAGTGACTGCAACTGTCACTGGCACAACGGTTGGCCTTAAAACGAACACTATTAATGCAGGGGACCTGACCATTACGGGGCCAGCTGCTGCGTCAAACGGTACAGCTACTAATGCAAGTATTACCGTGCTAGCTTCACCAAGTATCAGTAAATCTTTTTTAACGAGCCCGATTCTGCCAAATACCGGTGTATCCACTCTCCAGATCGTGCTTTCGAACAGTAATTCAGTAGCTTTGACAGGTGCGACATTTATTGATACTTTCCCCACAGCACCCGGGGTAATCACATTGGCAGACACTGTGACTACAAATAGTTGCGGCGGATCACTACTTAACAATCTGGGTGCGGCGCTGTCAGTTGGTGCGGCAGGCATTCAATTATCCGCAGGTACCATACCTTCAAACGGTACTTGTACTATCACGGTAAATACCAAAGCTAGCTTGGCTGGCGACTACACAAACACCATTCCTGCATCTCCGACCGCAGGTTTTTTGAATACCACAAATGGTGGCGGAAATACAGTGGCTGCTTCCGCACCGTTGTCAGTGCGTTTGGCTGCACCTATAGTGAGCAAAAGCTTCAGTCCTTCGACCATCGTTGCGAATACAGCATCTACCATGCTGCTGACGATCGTCAATCCGTCGACCACGCAAGCGATTACAGGTGTCGCCTGGAGTGATATCTTCCCAGCTGGAATGAAAGTGTTTTCAACGCCGGGCTTTACTAACACTTGTGGCGGAACAGTGACTGCAGGGACTCTGGCGAACGATACATCAATATCCATCAGTAGCGCGACTGTTCCATTCAATGCCGGTGGTACAGCAAGCTGTAGTATCAGTGTAAGTGTGACGAGTTCAGTCGTTGCGGCTTCACCTGGCGTTACCAATACCACGGGCACCGTAATTTCTACCAATGCCAATACGAGCACAACAGCGTCGGCGAACTTGATAGTTACTGCACCACCTTTAACATCGCCGACTATTGCCAAAACATTTGTACCAAGTACTATTGGAAGTGGTGATATCAGCACCATCAGGTTCACACTTGGAAGTGCGAACGTTTCGATTTTAAATAATGCTAACTTTACCGATACGCTTCTCAATATGAGTGTGGCGTCTACCACTATTGGTGGAACATGTGCTGGCGTGATCAATTCTCCTGCGCTATCAGTCGGTGCGACCGGGTTAAATGCATTAAATTTAACTGTGCCGAACCTACCGCCAGGAGGTTGTACAGTTGAAGTGCAAGTGACAAGTACAAACCTCGGTAGCAACCCGAATAGCGTCAGCGGCGTGACCACGACGCAAACACCGACAGCAGGCACAGGTGCGGGACCAGTCGCCTTGCTTGTATTGCCAAAACCCACGATTGCAAAAAGCTTTAATCTTGCCTCTATAACCAGTGGTGACGTCAGTGTGCTGACGCTAACGATTACCAATCCCAACAGCTCGCCGCTGAGTGGGATGAGTTTTACTGATATATATCCAACTGATTTGGTCAATGCGGCGACTCCTAGTGCTACTACTACGTGCATCGGTGGTGTAGCAATAGCCGTTGCTGGTGGAGGCTCTGTTAATTTGAGTGGAGGCACTGTAGCAGCTAATTCAACATGCGTTGTGACCGTCAATGTGACATCTACAGTTGCAGGGTCGTATGTTAATACCAGTGCTGGCGTTAGCAGCACTGAGACAGGCACGGCAGGTCCGGTTAGCAATGCAGCGACATTAACTGTAGCTCCGTTAGCGCCAACACTAGCCGTGAGCAAATCGGCTCCCAGCCCAAGCCTGATCGTAGGCGCCAACAGCACCTACACCATCACAGTGACCAACAGCGGCACTGGGGTGGCGACGACAGC
>JAAFJF010000029.1 GCA_013298815.1 Polaromonas sp.
GCATGAGCATATTGATGAGATGGGGATCATCAATATGAATGGACGGATTTATGATCCGCTGATTGGTCGGTTCATGAGTGCGGATCCGTATATTCAAGCGCCTTACAACCTCAAGAGTTTCAATCGTTATAGCTATGTTTGGAATAATCCGTTGAAGATGTGGGATCCGACGGGGTATGATGCTGAAACGAATCCAGAAAGTAGTGGTAGTGGCGAAAATTTAGATTTAGCTGAGACAGATGAAGGAAGAAACAGTTTGTATAACACTCCAGGGTGCAGGGGTGTTTGCATGAATCCGCCGACGCGTAATCAAGCTTACGTGGCCATATACGCAAATCGAGAAAATAATAGAAATCAAGTGGCATCTGGAAGTAGTAGAGGTAGCGGTGGTGCAGGGCGCGGCCCGAATTGTGTCGGTCTTTGCTACAACGCAGAAGGAATTTTGGTTTATAACTCCCCTGAGAGATTGTACTTACGCCCTAGACCTATTGGCGCACCAATACCCAACCCCGCTGCTGGTACGCCGAACCCGAATCCGGCGGCGGTGCCGAAACCTATGCCTCCGTTTTTGCCACCAAACTTGAAGGCAACGACAAAAATTTCACTATTTGGTTACACAGTGCCTCCTAACGTGGTTAATAATCGCGCTGGAGCAGTCCTCATCGGTGGGCTCGTTGTTCTCGGTGCTGCATATAATTATGCTACAGGTAGGGACATCAATAATAGTAATGTTTTAAATGTTAATGGGGCAGAAACAGTACCTGAAGTACCTGATACTCTTGTAGGAGGACAGGATGATCCTAGAGCAGGGCTAACAAAAAATGGTAAGCGGCACACTTCAGGAACACTAACGCCTGATAATGGTGGAAGTGGAAACATAGAGCAAGATTATGATAAATTAACTGGAGGCGTGAGTAGCCCTGCTGGCGGAACTTATGGCCCTGAAGATAGAAAAGGCGCTAATGGAATTGTAATAAGACCTAAACCTGGCGGGGGTGGAAGTATTGATATCCCCAGCAAAGGGAGTAAGCCTGCAGAAACATTGCACTACCCATGAAAAAATTCGTATCTAAATTTGAATTTCAATACGTCAATATTGACTCTCTTAGAAATCTAATTCTTAAGGGCATAATTGGCTATTCGACAGATAAAAAAGAACTTTTACAAGATTTTAGTACGCTTTGGCTAAAGCTTAAAGATGAATCAGTTTTAAAAATTCAATCCAAAACGAATGATATTGATGGTTGGAATGAGACGGGAAGTTTGGTTTTCAATTATGCAATCAAGGACGATGATATGCCTTCCGCAATTATGCTTTCATCAGAGTGGATGAGTATTAGTAATGTTAATATTCTAACAATCGAAGAGTGTGATGTTTATTCGGAGTGCGGCATACGAATTTCAAATCTAATTGGAAATACAATCGACGTTGTATGCGGAGCTTTTCCTTTTAGTGTTCAATTGCAAGCTGCTTTTTCTAACTTTACTTTCGAACCAGAGTATGATTTACATTGTTATAAAATCAAAAAGTGTGAATAGTTTTAAGTACTTACAAATAAATATAGTTCAAAAAATTATCAAACAAACTATTTACCGTCAACATCTTCGCCGCACTGGTGACGATAGTGATAACTAATACGATGGGGTGGGTGGATACTGATGACATTATCGGTAAATTGAGCGCTTGCGAGTGTCAAAATAGTTCTAGCCAGCGTATTTATTGCCTAAGCAGCTATTAAAAATATAGTAAATACGATGAAAATAAATAACTTAATTGAAAATTTTCAGCGACTAGAGCTTAAACAACATATTGCTTTATCGTTGGGTGTTCTTTTGTGTGCAACTTTTACGTGTTATTTGATTCATTCGAAGCAGATAACTGACTTAGTAAATGCTAGAGCTGAGCTTCAAAGTGTGCAGAATGAATTGAAAACTCGGAATACAGCAGCTAAATTGAATGGTGTCAATAATGCTGAAAATACAAACTCCAAAAGAAGTTTTACAGAATTATTATCAAGTAACAGTAAATCAGACGAAGTGGTGCGTGAAATGAGCCGGTTGGCTGCGGGGAAGGGGATTGGGTTGGAGTCTTTGAAGATTGTGCCTAGTGCTGCTACAGCGAGTGAGCTGGGTAAGGTCCAATATAACGTGACGATGAAGACGGATTATTATTTGTTTAAAGGATGGCTTAGCGGTTTACTTAGCCGTTACCCTGCTCTGGGGGTGAATACTTTGTCTATTCGTGGAATTGCAGCAGATAATGCGAAGCAAGATATTAATTTGTCTTTGCTTTTCTATGTCAAAGATTAAAAACTAGATTGAACGGAATCAAAATCAATGGTTGGGTAATGTTGTTAGCCGTGACAGGGCTAGGGATGATTGCGAGCAATTTATTCAGAACTTCAGCAATGCCTGCTGGTCAATTGCCGAACGGGCAAATGATTAATGCCAAAAACCAAGGCATCACAGCATCGCAGACTGCAAGTGCTGCAACAGGCGAAACCGATAATAAAAAAGCTTCTGATGCACCACTACCTACTGAGCTTGAGCGCATGCTGTTGAGTACAGATTTTAGTGTGGGTAAACGAAACCCTTTTGTGGCAGTACCGCCAGCGCCGCAAATTTTCAAAAAAGTAGCTGTTGTGCCAACGCCGCCACCGCAATCTATTATTGAAGCATCTCCACAGCCGCCCATGATGCCTCCCTTAAATTTGATATTTGTGGGCCGGGTGACAGAACCAAATGGCAATCGCGTAGTTTTTGCGAGTTTGAATGAAAATCCGGTTTCGTTAAATGTGGGGCAAACATTGCCGAATGGTTTCCGCGTTGATGCAATTAACGATAATGCAGTGGAACTGACATATGTATCACTGGGCACGACCACTCGGTTTGATTTGCCGAAACCACCTATTTTCGATATTCGATGAATTTACTTCCTTTTAACGTGGTTGCTAGTACGGTAAGTACGGTTACAACAGCGATTGTTTTGTCCTCTACTTTGTTGTTGGCTGGATGTTTTCCCCAATTGATTCGTGATGACGCATCTACAAAAATTAAAGACGGCAACTATGAAGCTGCAATGGCAGGACTGCGTGAAGGCGTGCAGAAATACCCTGAAAGTATTGTGCTAAGAGCCGGTTTAGTCTCCGCAAAAGAAGAGATTGCTGCAAAGATTGCGAATGAATCAACACTGCAAAAAAATCAAGGGAAGTTTGACGAAGCCGACAAGACTTTGCAGCGCGGTCTGGCGCTAGATCTGAAACGCGAGCAGTTCTTAAGTTTGCAAAGTGATTTGGCTGTAGAGAAACGTTTGCAAAAAAGAGTAGCTGATGCTCAGATCCTTTTGGATGCAGGAAAACAAAGCGAGGCACTTAAGCTTGTTGATTCTGGTTTACATGAGGCTCCAAGGAATATTACTTTGGTTGCTTTGAAGCGCCGTATAGAAAACGAGCTCAGACTTGAGGCTGAGGAGAGTGGTAGTGCAAAGGCTGGTGGCAATAGAACAGCCATTGCGGATGACAAGCAAATCTCGCTGGATTTTCGAAATGCCCCTATCACAACCGTCTTAGAGGCCGTGACGCGTAGCAGCGGCATTAACTTCATCATAGACAGAGACGTCAAACAAGACAGCCGCGTGACGATTAATTTGAAATCAGCAAGGGTCAGCGAAGCCCTTGATTTGGTGATGGGCGCGAACCAATTGTCTAGGCGTGTGATTGACGCGCAAACCTTACTGATTTACCCCAATACCGCTGAGAAGCAACGCGAACATCAAGAGCAAGTGATCAAAGTGTTTTATTTAGCCAATGCAGATGTGAAAACGACGGCGGCTTTGCTCAAATCCATGTTGCGCATCAAAGATGCTTTTGTGGATGAACGCGTTAACATGATTGTGCTGCGAGAGTCGCCAGAGATCATAGCTTTGGCGGAGCGATTGGTGAACTTGCATGATGTTGCAGAAGCGGAAATCATGTTAGAAGTGGAGATTTTAGAGATTAAAAACTCTAGGTTGACAGAGCTGGGCATCAATTACCCCAATACGGTGACCATCAATGCGGCAGAAAAAACAGGTCTTTTAGGGCTGACGGGAAAATATCTGCGTGATTGGCGGAATGGCTTGATTGATGTTGGTGTGGGTGGTTTGCTGGTGAATTTAAAGCGCGAGGTGGGCGATTTCAACACGCTGGCTAACCCGCGTATCCGTGCGAAGAGCAAAGAAAAAGCTAAGATTTTGATTGGTGATAAAGTGCCTGTTGTAACCACAACGACGAATTCAACAGGTTCTGTGTCTGAAAATATCAGCTATTTAGATGTGGGCATCAAGCTAGATGTTGAATCAGCAGTATCTCCTGACGATGAGGTTTTGATCAAGTTAGGCTTAGAAGTAAGTACTTTGGCCAAAGAGGTGCGTACATCCAGTGGCGGACTGGCATATCAAATTGGGACACGCAATGCCAATACGGTTTTGCGTTTGCGTGATGGCGAAACCCAATTATTGGGTGGCTTGATCAGCAATGAAGACCGCAGCAGCTCCAACCGCGTACCAGGGTTGGGGGATTTGCCGGTTTTAGGACGCTTGTTTTCTAGTCAGAAAGATGATTTGCAGCGTACAGAGTTGATCTTGGCTATCACGCCAAGAATTTTGCGCAACTCTCCACGCCCTGACGTTGCGCAGACCGAACTGTGGGTGGGAACAGAACAGGCAACACGTTTACGACCTAGCCCTGAGCGTTTGGAGTTAAGTAAGACGAGTAAGGTGGCGAGTGTAAACACTAATACGAACGTGGCTGGTGCAAATGCTATGCCTACTTTCAGCGCACCGAATCCTGGCCAACTGCGACCACCCGCATTACTAGCAAGCGTGAATAAACCTGAGCTGAAAACAGATATGAAGACGGATATAAAGCCGGCTCTCAAAAGTAAGCCCGATGAAATCAGTGCTGTTGGTTCAAGCTTCAAAGGGCCAAATGAGGTGAAAGTGGGTGATGTTTTTGCGATAACTTTGCAAGTGTCATCCAACACCTTGTTGGTTGGTTTGCCACTTGAGCTAGGTTATCCGAGTGACAAAGTCGATATCTTGGATATTTCAGAAGGCGCTTATTTCAAACAAGAAGGAGGGGCAACAAATTTCACAAAAGTAGTCAATTCCGTGGCAGGACGCATTGGCATAGGCATATTGAGCATCAATAACACAGGCGTGAGCGGTGAGGGTGAGTTGATTAAATTGCAAATGAAGTCAAAAGTCGCTGGACCAGTTGATATTTTCTTGACAAGCTTGAATCCTTTGGGCGTGGAAGGCAAAGTTACAGTCTCTAATTTGGCAAAAATCAAAATTGAAGCGAAATGATGGCACTCAGGCGAATGGCGCAGCGGTCGATCATGAGAGGGTTCACCATCATTGAGCTTTTGGTGGTGATGGCTATTCTTGGCATTTTGTCTGTGGCCATCATGCCATTGAGTGAAATGTTGGTTACTTCGCAAAAAGAACGAGAACTCAAACAAGCCCTGTGGGAAATACGTGGCGCGATTGATGAGTATAAAAAAGTGGTAACCAGTGTTGACAATGCTGTGCCAAATAGCGCTGCAGGTTATCCGCCTAATTTGCAAATTTTGGTTGATGGTATTACTCACCCGAAACCTGAAGCAGGTGGGCGGCATGTTTATTTTTTACGAACTATGCCACGTGACCCTTTTGCGGATAAAGCCTTAGCTGCAGAAAAAACCTGGCGGCTAAGAAGCTTTACCTCTCCACCAGAAAACCCTGAGCCAGGTGCTGAGGTCTTTGACGTGCATTCATCATCAGATGCCGAAGCATTAGATGGAAGTCGCTATGCAAAATGGTGAAAACTGCAAAGTGAAGGGTTTCACACTTATTGAACTGATGATCGTGCTAGTCGTCATTGCAGTACTTGCTGGCATCATCGTGCCTAAATATTTGGACCGCATTGACGACGCAAACGATACGGTCTTAAAACAAGATTTAGCGGGTATGCGCACAGCTATCGACCAGTTTTACCGTGATAAAGGCAAGTATCCAGAGACTTTGAATGATTTGGTGTCTCAGCGATATATTCGAGTAGTTCCTGTTGATCCCATCACAAAAAGTGCAACCTCATGGAAATTAGTGCCATCTAAATCATCAGAGAAAAATGTTTTTGATATCAAAAGTGGCGCTGTAGGCAAGTCTAAAGATGGTAGTGACTATGCAAACTGGTAAGCATTCTGCCACCTTCTACATCGACCAACTTAACTATGCTAATCAGAACGGTTTTACGATGCTGGCAGTATTGGCGGCTATGTTTTTAAGTGCGTTGGCTGCAAATACTGTGATGGTCAATGTTTCACAACAAAATACGCGTGAAAGAGAAGCGCAGCTGATGCAAGTTGGTTTTTTGTATCGTCAAGCGATTAAGGATTATCATGAAATGTCGCCTGGTGCTGAAAAGCAATGGCCAAAGACATTATTAGATTTGACGCATGACGTGCGGTTTGTGGACTTGCGACGGCACTTACGCGAAGTGTATTCTGACCCCATCACTCGGTCTGAGGATTGGGGTTTGATAACGATTGAAACCAATGGCAGAGCAGGCATCAGCGGTGTGTATAGCAAAAGCACGGATCAACCTTTGAATACAGCTAGTTTGTCTCTCTCAGGCTTTGAAATGCCCAGCATCACGCAATATGCTGAACGGAGGTTTGAATATATTCCTCCTGTCACAGTACCACCAGCTTCAAGCACTCCCACAAAAGCGGCAAACTAAACATGCAATTTCAAGTTCGTAGCATTTTTCTAGGAGAAAACACGGTCAATGAGCGTGTTATGGAGGCCAAAGATGACGCCAGTTTGCGTGGCCTGCTGCTAGCAGAGGGACAAACTGTTTTGAGTTTGCGTGAACTCACAAAGACATCAGCTAATTTAGGATTCTTTGGGTTTTTAAAATCACGGAAACGCGAAAGTTACCCTCTTTTTTGTCGAGAGCTTAGAACTTTGACGCAAGCTGGTATGTCAGTGGTAGAAGCTGTTGACACGCTTGCTGCTAGAGAGAGAGTGGCTAAACAGCTGGATACTTTACCTCAAGCCCTCCTTAATCAGTTGCAACAAGGTAAGGCATTGTCTACTTCATTGGCTGGATTACCAAATTCTCCGCCAGTGTTGGTTGCAGCTGTTAAAGCGGGTGAGCGAACTAGCAATTTGTCTGAAGCACTGAACGATTATTTGCGGTTTGATACTTTGGTAGAGCAATTGCGCCGCAAAGTGATCAGCGCTTCCATCTATCCAGCATTGGTCTCGTCACTGGGTTTTGCAATATCTGCCTTTTTATTAGTTGTTGTGATGCCGAATTTTGCGCGTATGTACCAAAATCTTAGAAGCGGGACAAGTGGGGCGACGACTATCATCATCACTATCAGCAGCTTTGTGAATAAATATCAGTTTGAAGTTGTACTTAGTCTGCTGTTATGTATTGCATGGTTAATATGGTGGATAAAAACTGGCCGCGCGCGAGTATTCGCTATGCGGTTGGCGAACTCAATACCTTACATACGAAACAAAATTGATGATTTCTATTTGGCCATGATGTACCAAACCTTGGCTTTGCTTTTGAAGGGGGGGTATCCGATGACAGAAGCAATGTCTGTTGCAGGTCAGTCTGCGTTATCAAAAGTAATCAATGGATCTTTGAAACTAGCATTAACTAAAATTGAACAAGGCGCTTTGGTGTCACAATCACTGGCTGATGCACATTTGTGTGATGAAGTAGGTCGTCGCTTAATGGCTGCAGCTGAGCGAAACGGTGCTTTTCATGTTGCTGCTGATGTAGTTTCAAATATGCACAGAGAGCGCTTTGAGCTGTTTGTTGAACGCATGACGCGTATCGTTGAACCTGTCTTGCTAATGGCTGTGGCTTTGTTGGTAGGAACGATTGTGGTGATGATGTATTTGCCTATTTTTGATATGACAACCCGTGTTCGATAACGAAATAAATTGATGTCACCCTCAAAAGTAATCCCGTCTGTTGAAGCGCTCAATCAAGCACTGGTAAAAGTTCGCCAATTTTCAAATGTGAATGGCAGCTTATGGGTCAACTTACTTGAAGCATTGAGTGTTGAAAAGTCAATACTCCAAAAATTGTTGCTAGATCAGCATGCAGTAGCTAGTTTATCGGATGAGGACTTGTTACTTGCAACCGTTATTCAAGGTCGTCAAAAGATAAATGGCCATCCAGATGCTGAATTTGTCACCCTGAGTTGTCAAGGACAAGTCTTGTTGCTGACAGAGGATCCTTGGCAATCTGATGCTTCCATGTTGTTGTCACGGTCAAATATAATCGGTGCCGTATTGGCTCTGGCGAGACCAAATCAACTGGCCCGCTTTGCGCAAAGCGATGGTGCTCGCAAGGTAAATACTGCTGAGAAATCAGATGCGGCAATAAATGGTGATCCGCAATCCTCGCCGGTCGGCGCTTTTGTTGACCAAGCCATTGCCAAAGCTTATGAGGACGGTGCCAGCGATATTCATTTCGAAACAGGACGACATCGCATTGAAGTGAAATACCGGTTAGATGGCGTGATGGCAGAAGGTGCAAAAATGGAAACACCCGTTATTGCAGAAGAGGTGATCTCACGTATTAAAGTTTTAGCGCAGCTAGATATCACTGAACGCAGAAGGCCACAAGACGGTCGCTTCCGTTGGCAGCACAGCAGCGGCGATAACATTGATTTGCGGGTGTCTATCATGCCAAGCATTTTTGGCGAAGACGCTGTTTTAAGATTGCTAGATAAAGCCCAGCTGAGGCATTCACAAGAGAGTATGTCACTGGATGTGCTCGGTTTTGATGAGAAAGTGGCAAAAATTATTCGTGGATTGGCGGAGCGACCGCATGGCATGCTTTTGATTACTGGCCCTACCGGTAGCGGAAAAACGACTACAGTTTATGCTGCATTAACCGAGGTGAAAAACGGTTTAGAAAAGATCATCACCATCGAAGACCCTGTGGAGTATGAGTTACCAGGCGTTCTTCAAATCCCAGTGAACGAGCAAAAAGGGTTGACGTTTGCGACAGGGTTACGTTCAATTTTACGGCATGATCCCGACAAAATTTTGGTAGGAGAAATTCGGGATCCTGAGACAGCGGAAATCGCGGTTCAGTCCTCACTGACTGGGCATTTGGTTTTTACAACCGTACATGCCAATAGCTTGTTAGATGTCTTAGGTCGCTTTCAGCATTTCGGTATTGAGCCGTTTGCCTTGGCGTCGGCTTTAAATGGTGTCGTCGTGCAACGCTTGCTACGCAAAGTGTGCGGACACTGTGTTCAATCACGTTTAGCAACTAATGAGGAATCGCAAAAATTAAAGGCACTTGATTTAGCAGTTCCCGACCGTTTACCTGTAGCAATGGGTTGCCAGCATTGCAGGCAAACAGGTTACAAAGGGCGCTTTGTGGTCGCGGAGGTTCACCAACTATCGGACAGGTTACGTGATTTGTTGGTGCATAAGTCATCAATTACTGAGCTCAAAAAAGAAGCCTATATTGACAAGTCGAGTCGATTGCTAGCTCAAGCGATAAAAAACGTTCAATTAGGAACAACAACCCTAGAGGAAGTGTCGCGTGCAATTGGCTTGGTTTAAAACGGCAGATATGTATATTGGGCAAGGCTTGGTCTTGCTCAAAAGCGGCCATGAAAAAACGCATGTCTTTGAATTTGCGTCAACAATGCCAATTGAAAGATTGTTAGCTAGTTGTACCGGCTTAGTTAAAAAAGGAACCAAATTTAAAGTTACTTTAAGCAGCGCACTGTGTTCAGGTATTCAGGTTCAAATTCCTACCGAGATTGTTCACACAAATGAGCTGCAAGCATTCTTATCAGCTTCTGCTGCGCAGCAATTGAATGCACCTGGGGTGTCATTCAAATGTGCGATAGATTCACAAAACAGATCATTAGCTGCAGCAATTCCAAGCAATATTTTTAACGCTATATATGCTTGGGCTAAGGAGCAAGCGTGTTCCATCTCATCGATATGTCCTTTGTGGTCTGTAGTCACTCAATTTGCAGATTGCCAAAAGACGAATATTCAAGGTTTTGTTCTGCACGAACCCGATGGGACAATGTTGATTGTTCAAACCTCAAACGATAAGTTGGAAACCTTGGCCTGGCCTGGGCAGTTGCCGTCAGATGTTATGCAGGCCAATATTAGTAGGGCGCTCGTGGGCTTTAGAATGTTGACGCAGAACGTGCTGAGTTTGAGGTTTTCGGAGAAGCCTTCACTCACAGTGAGTAACTCTACTGTTGCGTGGTCAAACCATTGGTTAGCATGATGAGAGAAATAAATATAGAGTTTATTGAAGATCGTCGCTGGCGATTCCTTTGGTCAGTGATGGCCATCGTTTGCGCTGGTCTTTTAATTGTCGTGACTTGGATGGGGTATCAAATCTCTCAAGAAAAACGAGAAATTAACTTACAAATTCAAAACACGCGATTGATGATGCCTAGTGCACCAATAGTTAGCATTCAAAAGCAGAATGCCCGTTACGCAAGTAGCTTTAAAGCGGCTACTTTATTGCAATTTGATTTGAATAAGGTGTTCTCTACTATTGAGAACATCGCCGAGCCTTCTACTCGTTTGATAAACATAACGTTTGATGCTTTAGCAGGAACGCTACGGCTTGAATACGAGATTGATTCGATTGAAGTAGCCGTGGTTTTGACTGAAAAATTAAACAGTGGCTTTGAAGTACGTCCCTGGAAATTAGATAGCTTAAGTAATCCCAGGGCAAACAATATTTCAGGTACCAACGCTGTAGCATCTAAGACTATTGGTATTTGGAGTTGTCAGATTAAACTTCTTTAATGGTAAAAATACTTGGGATGCCGCGTTCCACGCAAAATTAATAGTTCCGGGGGCAAAGCGTTACAGTGGGAGTTAACCAAAAATGTCCCCCGCCTAGAGCAAGACAAATATGATGCCAGTTTGAATTGCACTCGATTTTTCACGTATCTGCAGAGCACTAAGCAGCTCTTGGGTTTTATATTCAGCTAGTTGGATCATCTGGCACCGTCAGTATAGCGAAACGAAACAGGGCAAACTTATTGTTTGGCAGCGTAATTGGCTAGGATCATGGAATTACCCCCTCAGCACTTCGGTGAACCATATGCGGTGTTCGATTGCCACTGCCAAGTGCTACGACCGTCTGGATAGCTTACAACCAGTACATCGATGTGCTTCAGATACATTGAACTGACTTTGTGCGATGTTTATATCGAAAAAACATCAAGAAAATATCAATTTCTTATCGATTTTCTGTCATATTTATATCAATTTTCTATCAATTCACATAAATCGTGTCAGAAGCACTCAAATTGTGAAGTTCAAGTGAAATTTCGATGAGAACTCTGTGAATTCGGCTAATCCTCCGTCTGAAAATGTTAACTTTGTGTGAAATAGCCGTGAAGTCCTGCAGTTCCTCTCCAAAATGCCATTACTGTCGTAGCGAAAAGTATAGTTGTGTCAAACGTTGAGCCCTCATTCTTCGAGCTCAGATGGTGGTTTTCGGTAGTAGGTGGTTCAAAACTTGCACATCTTATTTTCTTACACCATACGTCATCTACGATTACTGCATAAATCCTTGTATACTATAGATAAGTATGTTTAACACCTTTTTCAAACATGTTAAACACTATAGTCGTTTTCATGGGTAAAAGGTGTTAAACAAACATGAGCAGTCGATATCGAAAAGTGGTGGGCGTGAGCTTGAATCCGGCTGAGCATGATGCGGTTCAAACCTTGATGTCCCATGGCGGCTATACCAATTTTTCAGAGTTTGCCAAAGCCAAGATTTTGGGGGTCGCCAGTGAAAGCGAGAAGCGTCTCAGAGACTTGGAGACGGCTGTAGAGAACATGAGCCACAGTAACGCGAGGCATCATGCCCAATGGGTTGATACGGTCAAACGGGTATCGGGCAGCGATGCGGAGCCGCTGGTGGCGGCAATCTATTCGCTGCTGCACATGATGGCCAGACCCCAAGACCGCGCCGTCATGGATCAAGAGATCGACTTAAAACTGGTCAATATGATGATGAGCGATGTCAGCAATCACTACCGACGAACCCGTCCGACGCGCTACAAACAAGACAGTCACGACGAATCTGACTTGACGCAAGACCCTCGCGCAACAGCTCCGCAAAACCCCTACAGAGCGGGGAAACACGATGCAAGTGACCAATGAAATTTATCTGAACAGCCAATTAGGAGAAACAGACATGACCACCGGATACGAACTTTTGATCAGCATGGAAGAAAGCGCCAAGCGCAAATATGCCGTTGATTTTGCACGCGGCAGTGTGCGTTTTGAGGGTATTGTGCTCAGCCCTGAGATAGAGGCTATTAACCAACAGTACATCCACGGTCATCTCACTAGCCAAGAGCGCATCGCGCTGTCTTTTGCAGCATCAGAACGCGAGTTCGGGGTAGTTAAGTAGGGTGCAGCGAGAGAGCTTAGTTGGATAAAGTCAAAGAATAGCTCCATTTACCATCCATTCACATTTATAAAAGGCGCATCTTGCAAGCAAACATAGTTACTTTTACGGCCAACAAGCTTGGGCGCGATTTTGCAGTGGGTGATATTCATGGTTGTTTTTCTGCGCTGCAGAAAGTATTGGATGAAGTAAAGTTTGAGCCAGCCGTCGATCGCTTGTTTTCAGTTGGTGATTTGGTGGATCGTGGGCCAGAATCACATTTGGTCTTAGAGTGGCTAGATAAACCTTGGTTTCATGCCATTTGTGGTAACCATGATCAGATGGCCTGGCGCTCAGCACTGGGTGATCCTTACCCCAACGTCGATCACCGCCGCCATGGGGGTGAGTGGTTGGATGCTTTGTCGCCGGAGACCAAAGAAGTGATGGGTCAACGTTTAGCCGCTCTGCCCTTGGTTTTCGAGGTGCAGACGCCCAATGGCTTGATTGGGCTTGTCCATGCGGCCTGTCCGCACGACGATTGGACGTTGATGGCCAGAGATTGCCCCTCTGAATCCGATATCGATTGCTATCTCTGGTCGATTGATCGCTACCGGCAAAGGATTGATGCCCCTATTTGTAATGTGCGAGCTGTCGTTCATGGGCATATGACGGTCTCAAACATGGTTGTTTTGGGCAATAGTTACTATATAGATACAGGTGGCTGGACTGATCAAGGGCATTTCACCTTGCTAGATTTGAACACCTTGCAACCGTTTCATGGCCCAGGTGAGACTTGGATGCCGGTTTCTAGCCATCGGTATCGGTAAGCCTGAAATCGGTGCAAATTGCCTACCACGGGCGTATTAACTAAACCTGCTGCTGCCAAGCGTTCGCTGGAAGGCAGCACTGACAAGACAAGTAGTTAATAGATGAGAGGTTGTTAGTGAAAAAGCTTAAGCTCTTTATCATGCCAATTATTAGCACAAATAGACTAATTGTTGGCTCATTTGAATGGTGCTGCTGCTTCTTTCCATGCTGCACAAGTCAAATGGCATGCGTCAAGGAAGTTACATTATTCTATCGGCGAAAGTACTGTCACGTATCAGCAAACTAGTAGTTGCTTTTATTTATCCACCAAGATCTGCACATCGACAATCAGGCTTTGAACTAACGCACACATCTCAGTCACGCTGGATTCTTCGACATCAAGGTAGCCTTCATACTCGGCCAAATTTCTTTTTTGATGTGCTGCATCCAACACACGCCAACGACTTGCCGGCCAGCCCAAGGTATGTGTCAGACACTGAAATACGGTATAGCGGTTCTCACTACGGTAACCGTGCCAGCGCAATGCCGCCAATGCAGCGGCATGAGCGGCGTTGTAGACGCTGGTAAATCGGCCTTCTAACGACAACTTGTTCAAGTTTGCATCGTTCAATCGGGTGCGCGCCATGACCAGCATCCGCACGACTTCTTGAGCATTGCGCGGCTCCGCCTTTAAATGACCGACACGCACGAGATTATCCAACTCAGGTAGGCTCATATGCATTCCCTATCAAAGGCAGTATGGGTTGCGACAAAACCCGGTTGACGAATGAGTCTGGTTCAGCGCGTCTATGCTCAAACTCTTGTGGCGAATAGCAACTTGGATTGATTTTTCGGCCTAGTTGGACTTCGGCAGTTTCTAAACAGGCCAAGGCCTCGCTCAGCAGCAAATGATTACCTACCAGCATGACATCGATGTCACTGCTAGCAGTGTCGGTTTGTTTGGCGACAGAACCGTAGACCCAAGCAGACAGCAGATCTGGTTGCAAAGTTGTTAAGGCCTCACGCAACACCGGCACGACACCTAAGGTCTTTCGGGTCAACGCCACTAATTCGCTAAAAACGGGCGATTGGGGATTGGCCTGAAAACGACGCAAGTTGCCCACGGCCTGCGTATCCACCAAACCGGCGGTAACTACGCGCTTCAGCTCCCGCTGCAAAGAGGCGCTGCCCAAACCCGTTAGTCGGCGTAATTCGTTGAGATGGAAAGCCCTATCAGGTTGACCAAACAACCAGTTATACAGCCGAGATTGGCTGTCTGTAAAAAGTGCGACACCAATAGACATGCCAAATTTTAGCATGAATAGGCTAATTATTGGCTCGATTTATTCATCAAAAACTGTTGGTTTCTAATTGAATTTAAAAATTAACACACCAAAAAATGAGTATTGTTATTTTCTGAAATGATTATCGTTTTTAACAGAACTGCGGCATTTTGGTGGATTAAGTACCCATGAAAAGCAAAGTGATCTTGCCCCATAACCGTACTCCTTAGCTGATATGTAAATTCACACCAACGAATGTTATCGCCGATTCAGAATGGACCTGGTCTACCAATATCCAGCGACTTACCCAGATACAGCAGAGAGCCTTGTCCCATGCGGACTGGTGAACGAACATGACGGGTCACTCAGAAGTAGGCACCTCGGTCAATAATATGTCGCCATCAAAACTTGCCAAGCACTTGCATGGAATGGACGGGGGAGTCATTGTTGCAGCGTCGAAGCCAATTGCAGACTTCGTTTCGTAGTTTACTTCGGTCATGCCTCCCAGTGCCCCACTCCCTATAAACAAAGAGTTTAGTGTTGAATGACTGCAGTTAATACTTGGCGAAAACGGAAGAAATAGCACTGATAACAGAATTCGAAATCCTGTTGGCGATGTTTCATACGTCTTTTTGGTCAAGAAGATGACTGCAGCTGCAGAGGCCAGTCTTCCGGTACCAGCGCTGGAGGCTTTGTCCACGGCTGCTCAACCAATGCGTCTTGAAACCACTGATCTCGAAGGTTTGCGTGTTCAGTCACGATGAGCTGGAAACCAGGTACATCCTTCTTGGTGAAATTTAACAACAGTTCGAACAGTCTGCGGACAGCCGCTAGGTCGGCATCTGCTTCCGTCTTTTGGACAGTTCCATCGGCTTCTTGATAAACCTTCTCCGAGGGGAAATATACTTGGGTTGGCTGGTCAACAAGCAGGAACTGAGGAATCGGGCAATTGTTCTTCGCAGCAAAGAGATGCAGTGCCAACAATGCTGAGAGGTGATAAGCCAGATGATTTTCACCACCGCCTGTTCTACTCATCGGGACTGGACGATCAGGACGATCAAAAACGATGGTGAGATGGTTGAGATCGAGCCGCGCAGGGTGTCTGCTGAACTCTGCCTCGAAAGTATGGATATATCGCGACATCTGCGCGGAGATGTTGTTCAGAATGGAAGTCAGTCGTTCATGGCTGTCATCGATACCAACTTTCCTCTCCAACTCGTCGACCTTGAACTTCAGACGGCGGTGCTCCGCCTCGCGTGAGGCAAGTTCGGCATTGGGGATAAGATTCTCTAAAAACAAGCTGATGCGGCCAACGACCCGTGCAGCCGCATTGTTACGTGTCCCCATTTGCGCAATAATTTCATTTGCAGCGATTGCAGCGGAAAGTTCCGCTTCCTTAATCTTAATCGCGTCTACAACTTCCCGCACATTGCCATCCTGTTCGGACAGGTACGCTTCAAGCTTAGGGCGTTGACCGGCCACAATGCTCATTTCCTCATCAAGTGTTGCCACTTCGTCGAGAAGCATTTTCGCGATAGGCGACTCTAGGGCTAAATTCGCCTCGCAGAATGGCCATTGCCATTCACCCGTTTCAGGGTTCTTGGGAAGAGCCTTAATAGAAGTGAGCCGATCTTTTTGCTCCAAAGCCTCGCTTTCGAAACCACCGGCTTGTTTCGAGAACTGGCGGGCAGCATCAATCCTAGACTGAACCTCGCGACGACCCTTGCGTAGCTGACCGATCTCCTCTTCGAGCCGAGATATCCTGTGACCGTCATCCTCAGGAATCGACGTCGGCTTCCATGCCAAGGCGGTACGCAAAGCATCGATCACCCCGTCGGCTCCAGCATGTTGGCTCGCGAGTTCAATGATGCCGACCGTCTTGGCCTCTGAGAAAAGACTGATGCCCTTCTGCTGGGATGTGTCAATGGCATCGCGTGCTTGCTCCAAGAGCTTGGCGTTGAGTTTCAGCTCACGCTGTGCAGCGCGGAGCTTTACCTCCAGTTCGTACCGGTCGCCAGAAGAAATGCCAAGCAGGATCGGAAGCGTATCGCGGATCGCCTGTGGTTGAAACCCTTCATTCTGCCGATAAAAGAGTTGATCCTTATTAGCGACAATGCCTTGTTTCTGGAACAAGTAGTAATACGTATGTTTGACGTTTGCGTCATAGCTCACTCGGCTGTGCTCGATCGCAACACCAGTTCGATTTTCCGGAATGCCAAGCAACCGTGACAGCAGTGCCACAACCGCATCATCGTCGGTATTGACTACCAGCTCCTTAAAGTCTGGGACTGTCAGTTGACTTCCCCGTCGCTGCATAGCGGTACTGCAACTGGTACTACTGACAGTTGGCGTGGGCTTCGCGATCAGTACCTGTTCTTTGGGAAACTGGTAGATCACAGAAAACCACGCCACCTTATCACGGATGATGCCTTCCGGCACATTGAAGGTCGAGCGCCCCATGCAATATTCGATAATCTCGGAAAGTGCTGATTTCCCGGTGGAGGAGCGACCCGTGATAACGTTCAGACCATCCACCTTGAACTGAAGATCCCGGCGCTGTCCGTCGTGACTGTAGATATGAATAGATTTAATCTTCATGGCCGTATTCCAAAGGTCGTGTACACCGTCACGCGGTCTGCGATGCGGGCAAATTCTTTTCCAACTATGCGTGCAACTCGCTGACAGGAGACAGATTCGTCGGTCCCTGTCACCGATTTTCGAACTCGGTTCGGAACCGTTTTCAACCGGCCATCTTGCGACACAACAAAACATCCCCGCTCCATCAGCACACCGAATGCTTCAAACGCAAATGGCAGCATGTCGCTGGTGCGATCGGCGAAACCAACCAGCAACTGAGGATTTGTCTCGACTATCTTTAGCAGGTAGCGGCGGGAATTCCCCGCGATCACTAGACGAGCGTCTTTCTGCAGACACAGCGGAAGCACCAGAAGCGCCAGAGAAAACGGCATGCCATCGGGATTCTCTTCCTCATAGCCCTGCAATGCCCTGAAAAGCACAAGACCACAAAAGGCTGGATTGAAAAGGTTTCTGACTTCGAACGGACGTTGATCCCATCGTTTCATTTAGTTGCCCCTCAATACTTGACCAACACGATCAAGGAAGCGAGGGTCCCAGTAAACCCTTGGAAGCGGCCTGCTGTTGGCAAGAATATGAAATCCGCCACGCACCACGTAGGGTTCGGTCACCCGCTCCCTAATGCGAAGCATGCTGCTGTTTCCACTCTCTAGGTCAACCCAGCGATACAGTGCTTTACCTGCATCCAACAGAACTGCGTCCGCGCTTTGCTCATCGAGTTCTTCGAATACCACGTCCCGATAGCGACTCCATTCATCGACAAGACGGTCTTCATACTCTTCCATTTCCCCAGAAATCAGAAGGCTCTCGCGAGCCCAGGAAGAGCGCTGCTCGTAAGCCCGGTAGTAATCCAAGATGGCGTTGCGAATGCGGTTGGAAGTAATGCCAATTTCTCGCAGTTGCACAACGAAAAGTCGAGGATCGTTGTCTGCATCGATCTCTCCCTCCGGCACTTTCCCTCTGAATGTGATGGGGAGGTTGTCTGACTTATATTCTTCGGCAAACGCAGAAAGCTTGTCGGAGATCTCGTAACCGAAGATTGGGTCGGCTCGCTTCCCTACCAATAGATTGACGATGGCGTCATTCCACCAGCCTTCAAGGCGTTCGAAGATGGCATCTCGGTTGTCGCGCTGGATGCTGCGCATGTGTTGGTCTTTGATAATTGAAGGCACATCCTCGATGCGAGGCCCGCCATCAAAAATCACGATACGCGAGAGAAAATCTTCTTTCTCCTCATCGTTGAGTTTATGGAACTCCGCAGCGATTGGCCCAATGAGTTTAGAGCCGGTCTTGGCAAGAACATCGGCCGTAATCTGCGACAGCGACTCAACCTCGCCGTCTTCCAAAGGTGCTTCAAACAAGAAGTGCCGCAAGAATGAGGTATCTGAAACAGTGCCCGTCGAAAATAAAAAAAATCGAAGACTGGCTTCGCTACGTCCATCACGGTTGTAGCGTGCTAACCAGATCCGTACCGACTTCCAAAAGTCTGTGGACAAGTCAGTTAGACGATCACCAATCCCCTTATGCTTTAGTGAGGCCAGCGTCTTCATGCCGTCCTTGTCAATGAAGTCTAGGTCATCATCTTTTTCAATCAGGATCGAAGTACTCTCCGGTAACTGTAAAAGCTTCAGAAGACCAAAGCGAGGCTGATATATGTATCCTAAGCCTTGTTCACCAGCAGCGTATTGATCGGAGGCCGTCTCTACCATGCTCAAGTCCCTATATCTATTCTTTGTAAGTTAAACTGCCGAATGTGTTGGCTAGAAAAGGTGTGCAGTCAGTCACAGTTTAAAAACGATCCATGATCACGTCATTGCCGTAGTTTTTAGCCTTGTCTCCAAAGTTTCGAATGTCTATTCGTTTTGCCTTAAGGTATGGTAACAACAAAATTGGCTGTTCAATAGACAACAATTACTTAAAAACAGAAAAGCCGAAGGAGCCAAAGCAATGCGTCCCGACACTTTAAACGCAAAACATGTTTTTTAAACCACACTAACCTAAGATTATTGTCATAATCTCAGGTTAAAATCCAGTCATCAAAAAGGCTCTTCAAGCGCACCTTGAGAAAAAATCCAATGCCAATAGGTACTTACACGTCTCTCCAGCGTTTTGTATTCCGGTTTGGTGCTCATCATTTCGCCCATGTTCGGGCACTTGCTGAAAGTTTGGATGTGGTAAGCAGCGCACAGCGCTATTTGGGAATTGAGCATGGCAACCAAGCCAAAGCCGCTAGCCGGCAAACGGTAGAGGCTTTGCGCGCCATCGCTCACCGCCGCAATGAACCGGCCTGGCGTTTGATTGGGTTGACGATTCAAGTGCCAAGCTCTCCGAACTTGTCTGCGACTCAGCCCACCTTGCAAGCGTTTGTAGAAGAGCGCGATTTGGAGGACTGGTCTGAAGCTGAGGTCTCAGCCATGTATGCCGAGATTTACCCCCTAGACCCTAAGATCAACAAGCGCATCCGTCTTCGTGAAAAGCTACTTGATCTGCTGAGTCGACTTGAAAAGCAAGTCGCCGAGCAACCGCAACCCAACGACACCGTGGCTGGCTGGCTCGACGAGCTCATGGCCAAGAAACTGATAGACGCCGGCATCCTGACCTTGGGTGAACTGCGCCATACCATCACTGTGGGCGGTCGTTGGTACCGCGCCCTGCCTGGTGTTGGTGCCGCCAAGGCCGCACGGCTAGAGTCCTACTTGCGTCAACTCTTGGCCTTTGACAGCAGCGACGCCACACACGTCTTTGCCTTGCCCTGGCCAGCCACCAACAATGTCCTCACTGTAGATTCCAGTACGGGCAGGGTATGGCTCGCCCCACCCTCCTCCACTGGCTCCGAATTGCAACGTGGTGCGCCTCGTGATACCGCCTCCCTGCTGGCGGCCAGCACCGATGCCGAGGCGGCACAAGCTTGGATAAACGCACGTGCCAGCTCGATCGCGACCGCCAAGAGCTACCGCCGTGAGGCCACCCGCCTCTTGCTGTGGTTGCAGCATGCCTGCGCGGGTGCCACACTGGCTCAAATGCGGATTGAAGACTGCAACGCCTACATGGCCTTTCTGCAAAACATCCCCGCGTCGTGGATCTCGCGCCGCAGCGCCGCACCGGGTCAAGCCGGCTGGGCGCCCTTTCGAGGTCAACTCAGCCATGACAGCCAGCAGCAAGCCATCGTGATTGTGACTTCCCTGTTTACTTGGCTGCAATCTGCCCAGTACTTACAAGGCAACCCCTGGGTGCTCGTCAATAAAAAAACCGGCGATGACAAACAGAAGAACGTGTTGGATACCAAAGCCCTGAGCGAGAACGCATCGATTGAAGTCCTGCGCTTCATTGACCAACAAACGCCCTCCCCGGCTCGCGCCCGGATTCGGTTTATTGTGGTGTTTTTGTCGTCAGTGGGTTTGCGCTCCTCGGAACTGTTGAACGCTAAACTGGGGCAAATTCAGCATGCATCCGAAGGCTGGCTGCTGCAAGTGCACGGCAAGGGCGCGAAGAATCGCATCGTCCATTTGCCTGGGCAGGCCATGGCAGCCTTGCATGATTATCTGAGCGCACGCGGTATGGAGGCCCAAGAGGCCGCCGACCCCCACTTGCCGCTGTTGGCCAACCTCAAGGAACCGGCCCAGCATGTAGGTTATCAGGCACTGTACGAGCATGTTAGCGGCTGGCTGGACAAGGCCGTGTTGCGCTCTGCCCTGCCCGCTTCCGAGAAAAGCAAACTGTTAGGCGCCTCGACACACTGGCTGCGGCATACCTTTGGGACACGCGCGGTAGCTTTGGAGGTGCCACTGGATGTGATTCAAGCACAGCTTGGACATGCCAGCATTCAAACCACTATGGATATTTACGGCAAGGCACCCCTCAAGCGCAGAGCCGAGGCTTTGTCAGCAGCTTTTGATTAGTTTTTGCATTGTCTTGTTGCAGGGCAATGTCTGCAATCGCAGCTTCAGCAAAAGTTTTGTGGTTTTTAATGAAGGGGGTGGAACGGTTCTACCCCCTCTTTTTAAATCAAAAATAAATTATGAAATTAGCTTTTCCACTACTTTTTGAATCTCATCAAATCTTTCAGGGTCAATGTTTTTTAGATTTATAACAACACTGCGTGCTTTTTCATCCATATCAATTTGACCAGTTTGCTTTAACTTTCCAGTCACGGAATGAGTCTTAATGGAGGGGGGTGGAACGGTTCCACCCCCTAACAAACGTTTCAAAACTTGCGTTGCTTTTGGACGCGGTGTCTCTGATTGAATTACTTTTGCCTCCGCCAACACGCGCTCTGGATCTTTTTGGATGGCCTGGTTGATGCCTGTTGCCCATCGATATTGCAGTTCTAATGGGTTTGGGAATGCTTGGATTATTTCGTTTGGTAGTCGTGCTAAAGCCAAGGCTTTGCCGAGTTGACTTAAATCTATGGATGCAGAATCCGCCAATTTCCGTGCTGATGGAAACAATCCCTCGTCCAGGACGCGAGCGTATGTCATGCCTGCCTCGTAAGGACGTAGCGCAGAGCGTTCACGATTTTCACGATCCATTTGGCAGAAAAGCTCTGCATCATCCATGTCTTCAATAATAACTAGCACTTCAATCCCAAGCTCTAAGCAGGCGCGATGACGTCGATGGCCAAAGACCACTTCGTACTGATCGACCTGCCCTTTCAAATGTCTAACTTTGATAGGTTGAATATTGCCGTTAGAGGAAGCAATTTCATTCTTTAAAGTTTCAAAATCTTTGCTTGCAAATGATTTTTCATGGCGGTTGGCCCATTTACTAGGTTTGATTTTTGACGGATCAATGTGACGAGTTGCCGCTGAACCTTCGAACTCCGCGAGCTTCTGCTTGAGGTCAGTATTTTCAGCAGTTACTTTCTCATCCCGAAATAAAGCCTCAGCATGCATGCCGATGGCGGTTTTTGCCCCTTGGGGTTTAGATATTGACTGACCAATTTTACTCAAATCAATCATAGCTGCTTTGTCTTTAAATTTCATTTTGAACTCCTATTTGACGTTCCCAGGCACGCTGAATCTGCCCTTCTACTAATTCAACAACACGCTCATACGCATCAAACGCGCGACGATAAGTTCGTGAATCTATCATTGCAGGATCTGTGTCATAAACCGTTCCAAATTCCGCAGTGGCATTTGCAGTCACTGAAGTTTTAGGAATCTCGACTGGAAGCACCATATTGCCGTAAGCTGCAGTAATCCACTCGCGAACCACTGCTGAGGATTTATCCTCTTCATCAACGCGTGCTAACAATACATCCACAAACTCAAAACTTTTTGTCTTACCTCGATTGGTGAGAAGATTGCTCGCTAAGTCGTTGAATAAATTCCAAAACTGTCCGCTGGAAGTAAAGTCTAGGGTACTAGGTGGCAGCGGCATGATTAGTCCATCTGCCGCAAGCAATGCATTGATGGTTAAGTAAGAGAGAGAAGGTGAAGTATCAATAACAATGACATCGTATTTTGTTCGAGCGGTATCGATTGCATGTGTGAGAACATTCCAGAACTCAAATGTCTTTTCGCCTTTCTGCCGTGAGGGTAGGGCGAATTCTGCTGAATACAGGGCTAGATTAGCAGGAACAATATCGATACCGTACCAATATGTCGGTTGTATAGCGTAGTCAATTGAAATTTCTGACCCAAAACACAATGGCAGGATTGTTTGTTCATCAGACACATCTTCATTTGGTAATAACCCGAACAAAGTAGTCAATGAGCCCTGTGGGTCAGTGTCAATTACTAGAACGTTATGTCCGCGGAGACTTAAACCTTGTGCCAAGGTCACTGCGGTCGTTGATTTAGTAACGCCCCCTTTGAAATTGGCCACAGCGATTGTGATTGCTTCTGCATTAGCTGGCCTTAGCTTTTCAGCACGTTCATTTTTTGCCCATATGCGCGTTTCCTCTAAAGAAAACTCTCGCCTACGTTTTGACCCTTTTGACCCCTGTGGCAAATCACCTTTTTTTACTCGATAATCCATTTGTGCTTTTTCAAGCTTGCAAATAGCAGCGACTTTATTAGTGCTAAACGTGGGTGACCTTTTTTTTGCGTTCGGTGCCAGCATCGTTCCTCGGACGCTTTCAATAACCAAGCTAACGCGATTTGATGTTTCAATCAAGTCATCCAAACTTAGTCGCGGATCATGTTTCAGTTGCGTAGTCATGCGTTCCTTTGTAGAAGATGCAATTTTTTGTAGATAACGTCAATTGTGCGTCTTTTCTTCTTCTTTGTGAACACTTTCCCTAGATTTCTTCTCACTTTTATATTTATATCTCTTCTCTTTTAAGAACTTTTAATACAGTTTAAGACTTTTAAATTTGAAAATACAATATAAATCAATGGGTTACAGATATTTTGTGAGATAAACTAGATTAAATGTGAGAGAAACCATGAACTTAGTGAGATCAGTTCGGTGAGAAGTGAAATGAATAAAGTTGGGCACAGAAGTAGCCCACAGTCAAATTTTCTACGTATTTCCTATACTAATAGGAGCCTTGACCTAGAAATTAGGGCTTTCAAGCTTCTAACTGTGAGGAAAACCATAACTTGAAGTCGGTTTAGTTCCGCTTAAATGTGAGAGAAACTCTTGATTGAAGTGTAATTTAATCGTATTAGAAAAAATTACTTGTGTGAGATGGTTGAAATCACACATAATGCATCATGAAAATTGATCAACTCATTGGTCCTGATAAATTTGAAAAACCAGTTTCAGCACTTGCTATGGTGCCGAAGACGGGTGCAATCACGCGTGTTGGTCGACAAGCCTACACGGTCATGATGCTGATGGCCAGGGAGCAAGGTGTAGAGCAATCAGATTCTGGAATGTTCTCCGCTCCATTAAATACGATTATTCGTGGATTCGATGGAACAACTGGTACCAGTGGTGAGTTAAAACGCCATCTGCGCTCTATGGTCACGCATGTCGTTGAATGGCAATCACCGTCTCCAGCCGAATCGGTGGAGTGGGGCGCTTGTGCACTACTGTCCGAGGTGCGTTTATTTAAGCAGAAAGGCGAAAGCTGGCTTTCTTGGGCTTACCCACCTTCATTACGAATAGAGATGCTCAATCCGCAAAGGTATGCTCAAATTCGCAGGTCGACGATCGCCCAGTTTCGAACACATGCCGGTTTGGCCTTATATGAAATTTGTGCTCGCTACAAGGATAATCCATCCCATTTGACTAGCAAGCAGCATTGGCATTGGTGGTTACCTGTGCTTACTGGAAAACCGACTCCTGAGCAAATCAAAACTGAATTTAGGTTTTTCAATCGTGACACGATCAAACCTGCAGTCGAAGAAGTAAATGAAGTTAGTGAATTGATCGTAGCAGTGCGCGAAATCAAGGTCGGTCGGTCTGTTGAGTTTTTGCAATTTGAAGTCCGAAAAAAACCAGAAGCTTCTACCACCGAGAAAGGTCCGATCAATCTGACTGGCGTTGTTCGGGCATGTCAATTAGGCATTGATCCTGACGTGGCCGAAGACTTGTACTTACGACATGGGGAAACGGCATTCTTAAAGGCCATTGAAAGACTTGAGGCTCGACTTGCATTGAAAGGGCCGACTATTTTGTCACGCCAGGCTTATTTAAAGTCACTTTTCTTGAGTCGCGTAATTGATGATGCACCCGAAGTGCAGGTTGCATTGTCGACGGAAGAGCTTAAAGTTGGTATTCCTATCAATGAGGTGCAGCAACGTCATGAAAGACTGCAGAAAAGCGAAAGTGAGCGAGTTGCACTTATCCGATCAGAAATTGAAGCGCTTAACGAAACATCGATTTCCGCTTTGCTTAGAGGACTAAAGATACACATGGAATCTACAGGCGCATCGCAAGCAGTGATGCAAAGATTGAAAGATGGAAAATGGCAATCTGCCCTAATTATGGGCGCACTGATTCGCTTTTACTGGAAGCAAAGTCGAGGTACTGAATGGACAGCACCAGAAAATAATTTACCAAATGTTCAAAGAGTCGAGCAGGGCGGTTTGTTTTAGTTTTGTTTAAAGATCATAGCTAAATTTACACATTAAGCGATGAATTAAATGTCAAACACTCTTCCCACAGACGCCTCACTCGCCGATATCAACCACGCCATGCAAAGCGCAGCCGAAAGCGATGTACATCACGATGCGCACGATGACATCCATAGTGCGGTGGTAGGTGGCGATTTCGGCGGTCGGGTCAGCCAAGACTTCATCCCAGACCGGCAAATCGCCCAGCTACGTATTCCTCCGCACTCCATCGAAGCTGAATCCAGCGTTTTAGGTGGCTTGTTGCTTGATAATGGGGCTTGGGACAGGGTAGGGGACTTGCTCAAAGACAGCGACTTTTACCGCTACGAACACCGTTTGATTTTCAGCGCGATGACCACGCTCATCAACGCCTCTAAAGCAGCAGACGTCATCACCGTTTATGAGCAGTTGCAAAACTTGGGCAAATCCGAAGAAGTGGGCGGTTTGAGCTACCTCAACTCTTTGGCGCAATACGTGCCCAGCGCCAGCAATATCCGCCGCTATGCCGAAATCGTGCGTGAGCGCGCCATTTTGCGCAAGCTGGTCAGCGTCAGCGACGAAATAGCCACCAACGCCTTCAACACCCAAGGCCGCCCCGTAGCGACCATCGTCGACGAAGCCGAGCAAAAAATCTTCAACATCGGTGAAGAAGGCTCGCGCATGAAGCAGGGCTTCCAAAGTATGGACACCTTGGTGGTCGATTTGCTAGACCGCGTGCAAGAAATGGCGGACAACCCGAACGACATCACTGGCGTACCCACAGGTTTTTACGACCTAGACCGCATGACCTCGGGTTTCCAAGCGGGCGATTTGGTAGTGTTAGCCGCACGTCCATCCATGGGTAAAACCGCCTTGGCTATCAACATTGCTGAGCACGTTGCTTTGAACGAAGGCTTGCCCGTCGCTGTGTTCTCCATGGAGATGGGCGCCGCGCAATTGGCTGTGCGCGTGGTTGGTTCCATTGGTCGCATTGACCAATCTCACCTGCGCACTGGGAAATTGAGCGACGAAGAATGGCCACGTTTGACCGAGGCTATTGAAAAGCTCCGCACCGTGTCCCTACACATCGACGAAAGTGCCGGCTTGAACTCCAGCGAACTACGTGCCAACTCCCGCCGATTAGCCCGTAAATGCGGCAAATTGGGTTTGATCGTGGTCGATTACCTGCAGTTGATGAGTGGCTCTGGCGGTGGCGGCAACGGCGAAAACCGCGCCACAGAGCTGGGCGAGATCTCCCGAGGCTTGAAAATGCTCGCCAGAGAGCTGCAATGCCCTGTGATTGCGCTCTCGCAGCTGAACCGAAGCGTAGAGACCCGCACTGACAAGCGCCCCATGATGAGCGATTTGCGCGAATCCGGCGCTATTGAGCAAGATGCCGACATCATCATGTTCATCTACCGCGACGACTACTACACCAAAGAACTCTCCAAAGAGCCAGGCGTCGCCGAAGTCATCATCGCCAAACAGCGTAACGGCCCAACAGGAACTGTCAAGCTCGCCTTCTTGAAACCAATTACTAAGTTTGAAAGCTTGGCGAGTGGGGGCGGGGATTATTAGTTGAAAAATAACGACTTCATTATGCTAAAGTGATTTTCTGTCACGATCCTTCATTCGCCTATCTTTTTCAATAGCTTGTATTGTTTTTTTGCGTTTTCATAACTCATGCCTCAACTTCACCCCAGTTACCGACCAGACATTGACGGATTGCGCGCAATTGCAGTTTTATTGGTAGTTGTACATCACGCATTTCCCCAGATATTACCAAGCGGCTTCATTGGGGTAGATTTGTTTTTTGTGATCTCTGGTTTTCTAATCAGTACTATTATTTTCCAACATCTAGAGAACGGTACGTTTAGCTTTTCAGACTTTTACGTGCGTCGCATAAAACGCATTTTCCCAGCGCTAATTCTAGTTTTGCTTGTTTGTTTGGTCTACGGCTGGTTTTCACTCTTGCCAGCAGACTACAAACAGTTGGGTAAGCATACCCTTGCAGGTGCTGCCTTTGTATCCAATTTCGCCTTTTGGTACGAATCTGGTTATTTTGATGGTGACTCGAAACTCAAGCCGCTTCTGCATTTGTGGTCACTAGGCATTGAAGAGCAATACTATATTTTTTGGCCCTTGATAGCATGGCTGGCTTGGAAGAGAAAGATCAATTTACTTAACCTTTGCATTGTTCTCTTTGCCATTTCTTTTGTCGCGAATCTGGTTATTATTCGGTCCAACACTGTTTCTGCATTCTTTTCACCAGCTTCGCGGTTTTGGGAGTTATTGATAGGCTCGATACTTGCGTACGTGAAGTTGCACCCACTGGTCACAAAGGAGGAGCGGTATACCAATCTGTCGGCATGGCTAGGTTTGGGCTTACTAGTTATAGGTTTGGTTTTCATCCACCCAGAACGTCGTTTTCCTGGTTTTTGGGCCTTGTTGCCGACAATATCAGCCTATCTCATCATTTCTGCAGGGCCAAATGCATGGTTGAATCGCGTTGTTTTATCCAATCGCTTGCTCGTTTGGGTCGGTTTAATTAGTTTTCCGCTCTATTTGTGGCATTGGCCGCTGCTTGTTTTTGCGAAACAAAGCGCTACTCAACAACCAGATGTTCAAATACTTCTACTGATGATTGCCATCAGTATTGCACTAGCCTGGTTGACATATCAGTTGATCGAACGCCCAATTCGTTTTGGTAAGTTGGGGGGGAGCCGTAAAGCTTTGTTCTTGTCTGTAATGATGATAACAATCGGTTATTTTGGTCTCAATATTTATAAGCGAGAGGGCTTAAGTTTCAGAATTCCCCCTGCCTTACAGAAAATAGCAACTTTTTCTAACGATTATGCGAATAATTCAAATTATGAATGCTTGGTCCAAAACTCTGACAAAGATATACAAAACGCCCGTCCTTGCTATCAGAATTTAGGCAATAAAAATAAATCTATTTTGCTATGGGGTGATTCATACGCATGGGCGATCTATGCTGGTATCAACAAAGTAGCCTTACCTAATGCCAATGTTTATTTGATGGCAAAAACTGGCTGTCCGCCCCTGCTGGAAGTTGAGCGAACGGCAGTCAATCACTGCAAACCTCAAAATGCACGAGTAATAGAGGCCATCAAAACCGAAAAATATGATCAAGTCGTCTTAGTAGCGAGGTGGGATCATTGGACTTATCAGTCAGATAAGTACATGCTAAGCATATCTGCGACAGTTGATTATTTAAAAAACATCGGCGTCAGACAAATTTACATCATGGGACCACCGCCAGAGTGGCATCCAGGCCTTCAAGACGTTTTGGTATCGCATGCGTTGCGTGACAAATTGACCCATCGATTGGCTAACAGGCTTTCGGAGGGCGTAACTGTTAGCTCAGCGCTTGACCTGCAATTAAGTCAATTGGCACAAGAGAAAGGAATTTCATACATTTCCTTACTAAACATTCTCTGTGATAAAAGTGGATGCCTCACAAGGGTGGGTGACGAGCCAGAAGATTTAATCGGCTATGACGATGGTCATCTCTCAAGAAAAGGTGGTGAATACGTTGCAAAGCAATTGCCACCAGATTTTTTTAAGTTTCATCAGCCCTGAATGAAAGTCGTGTTTAAAAAAGTATGATGTTGGCATCATGATGTTTCCACGCCTAAACTACAAAAAACTTAACTCGATACAAACTGTTGAGGCTATTTATCAATTGCTACTCAACCGATCCATTGACCCGGCTGGCAAAGCCACGTGGACAAATGTGATTGAAATGGGCGAGTACTCGCGCTGTAAACAGCTCAATTTTATTGTGCTGTCAGACGAATTTTTGATCAGTTTTGACAGCATCAGTCGAACTGAGCGCTTACGCCGCACCCTGTCGATGCTTAGTTTGCTAAAAATGGAGAATGCCGCTCCTATGCAGCAATGTGAGTTGATTTATCGATTTATATTGAACCGAAAAATTGATGATTTAGGTGCGCATAGCTGCTTAGACCGCATTGCTCAAGGCAAATTTTCAGCCCTAGGTTTGATTGTGCGGCTAATGAATTCTCCTGAATTTAAGCAGCCTTACCTCAAACCCACACCTACGCAGCAGTTACATGGAGCTCGCATGGCATGGGCTGGGCAATTGCCTGCTGCAAAACGGGTGCTAGATATTGGTGGTAGTAGCCCAACCGTGCCTGAAGGGGCATTGCTAGAACTCGGTTACTCGCACAAACCTGAAAAATTAATTATCTTTGATAAACCGCCCAACGAGCAATTTTGGGGAACTCCCAATTATTCACAGGCAAACACCCGCAGCTTTCCATGGGGGCAAGTGCAATACATCCATGGCTATGCAGAAGATATTTTGCATCACGATGAGTTACATGATCAATTGTTTGACATGATTTACATGGGGCAAGTGGTGGAGCATATTTATGAAGATAAATTACCAAATGTGCTGGTGTGGATCAAAAATCACTTGGCACCGGGTGGTAGATTTTGCTTTGACACGCCAAACCGCTTGATAACTCGCTTTGAAACAGGCGAAGATCGATATATAGATACTGACCACAAACGTGAATACACGCCAGACGCGTTAGTCGTTTTACTGAAGGCTGCTGGATTCCGCATCGTGCAGCAATGGGGAATTTTGAATATGCCAAATGTTATTGCGAATCAGCGACTAGGCGTTAAAGACTACTATGATGGTGAGCAACTTGCGCCTGATCCAGCGCAAGGGTATTGTTTTGCAATGATGTGTCTGCGACATACTGATGAGTATGGAGGTGATGATTAGTTCGGCAAATGTTGATCAGGGAAAATTCGCTTTAATTGAGGTTCTAAGGTTTGAAAGTGAAAACTTTGGTATTACTTATAAATGCAAGTCATGCGCTGGCTTAGTCACTCGGTTTCACGAATAGCTTTTTTCCTAAAAATCGCACCAAAACTGAAACTAATTGTAAACGTGAAGGAACTTTAGCAAATTTTGAATTTTTAAGTCTATTAAACTTTGCAACAGCTTTAAAACTAATGTAACTGCTAAGGTACTCCTGAAAGTGCCATACGTGGGGTTATAAAGCACACAAAGTTAATAAAGACCGTATGACAACATTCAAACAGCGCCTCTTAACCTTAAGCATCAGTTTTACTTCCGTTTTAGTTGGTTTGAGTTGTGCTTTAAGCTTAAGCAATGTGCAAGCACAAACATTCCTTGCTGGGAGTGTTTCGGGACAGTTCTCTGTGAACCAAAATGGTGCGGCCACGTACACATTGCCTATTCAAGTGCCGCCTGGTGTTACTGGAATGCAGCCACAATTAAGCTTGAATTACAACAGCCAGGACGGGCATGGTTTGGCGGGAGTGGGTTGGAGTTTGGGTGGATTGTCAGTCATCACCCGTTGCGAACAAACATTAGCGCAAGAGGGTGTGCGTGGAATTGTCAATTTGGATGACAACGACAGATACTGTCTTGAAGGTCAGAAGTTGATGCTGGTAGCGGGTGCTTACGCGCAAGACGGTGCAGAGTACCGTACAGAAAACGATAAATTCAGCAAAATCATTTCTTACGGTCGTTCAGGCAGTGGTTCAACTTGGTTCAAAGCTTGGACCAAAAGCGGCCAAATCATGGAGTTTGGCAATACGGTTGATTCGCGTGTCATTGGCAGCGGTTACACCACGGCGCGTCAATGGTCACTTAATCGTGTGACCGATGTAAATGGGAACACCATGACCATCGGTTATCTAAATAGCGCCGATCGCACGACACATTTGCCAGAAATTATTACCTACGGAGGCAATTCGGTAACTGGTACAGTGGCAAATCGCACTCTTCAAATTGTTTATGCTGCACGCGATGATGTCACAACCTCGTATATTGGCAATCAGAAACTTGTGGAATCCTCAAAAATATCGAAAATCATCACCAAAATCGGAACGGTTGCAGTCAAAAATTACAACTTAACCTATCAGCCAAGCCAATCAACCAAGCGGTCACGGTTGATCAAGATTGATGAATGCGATGGTTTAGGTACAAGCTGCCTCAACCCGGTAACATTTGAGTATAACGATGCTGTTGTGACAGTCGTCAACAAAGATTCATCGGGTCACGGTGTTGCCGCAGCAGATAAGAAAAAATTGGTCGATCTTTTTGGTGACGGTAGACCCGTTTATTACACCACCAATGGCGCTGGTCAACATTATGCAACACGTATCAATGCGGATGGCACAGTTCAAAATTGGAATTGGAACGGTCATGGACTCGGGAATGCAGGTTGGGATATCGTTGACATTTTTGGTGATGGGCGACCTTTATATTGGACGCATGACACGTCAGGCAACCACTATGCTTCGCGCTTAAATTCCGATAACACAGTTGAAAATTTCAGTTGGGCTGGAGGACATGGTGACGATGGTACCCCTGGAGGAGCGAGGTTCGTTGATTTGTTTGGCGATGGCAAACCTGTATACAAGATACGCATAGGCGATAGTCATTACGCAACAAAATTAAATCCTACAAACAATAGTCTGCAAAATTATTATTGGACGAATGTAGGCTTGCCTGACTACAACTGTGATGGCGCAGATATGCATGATTTATTTGGTGATGGTAAGCAAATGTTTTGGCGGCGATGCGGTGCTTGGCGCAACGATCACCAAGCTATACGATTTAACCCAGACAATACGATTACACCTTATATTTGGGTTTTGGGTGATAACCCTGCCATCATACAAAACATACATGCGGGCGGCGGTTTGGTCGATGCGTATGGAGATGGCCATCCAGTAATTTGGTCTAGAACTGGTGACTATTCAAATACCCATGTAGTCACGCAGTTGAATAAAGACGGTACGTATTTAACTCGGTTGTTCCCCAATTTTAATGATGGTGATTTGATTCCTTGGACTTTTGCTGATTTATTCGGTGATGGTCATAAAGTTTATTGGCAAATTAATGGAACAGTGCACCGCGCTGTACGCATGAACAAAGATGGCTCCTATCAACAATGGTCTTGGGTTGGTTATGCTAAAAATGGAGATGACTGGCGCTTAGCTGACTTGTTTGGCGATGGACGTCAAGTCTTTTGGACGCGTTCGGGTAGTACTCACTATGTAAATCGATTGAACCAAGACGGAACAATCGAAAGCTTTACTTATGCAGGTCACGGTCTTGGCGCAAACGGTTGGGATTTGGGTGACTTGTACGGTGATGGCCGCCAAGTGTATTGGACACAAAATGGTGCGACACATCACACTACATCATTCTCGCGTGGCGATTTTGACAACCTCAAAATCGTCACAGGGTCAACGGGTCTGAAACAAACGACTACATACGCTTCAATCAACCAAACAACTACGCCTGCACTTTATACAAGTGACAGGGCAACCGCATCAGCCGCTGTTTTTCCGCAAAAAGACATTCAATTCCCAATGCGTGTAGTGAAACAAGTTGTTACCGATACGGGTCTTGGCGGAACTAACACGACAACTTATACCTATGGTGGTTTGAAATCCGACCAAACCACTGGCCGTGGTTTCCTCGGTTTCCGATGGATGGGTTCTAAAGACTTAAGTACCAATATTGAGTCGATGTCCGTATTTCATCAAACTTGGCCTTATGTCGGCATGTTAAAAACCAGTGAAACACGTTTGGCGGGCTCAGGAAATGCGGGCTTGTTAAAGCGCTCGACGGTGACGCCTGGTTGCAAGATTCCTCTCACTCAGGCAGCCTGTGCCGTTTTCCCAGCCGTGAATGCACCTGGTACTTTGTATTTCCCCTACACCAGCCAAACTGTTGATGAATCTTGGGACTTGAATGGCGTCGCATTACCTGTGGTCACTACGAGTTACCAATACAACGTCACACCGGGTGATTCACAGTTATATGGCAACCCAACCCAAATCACTTCTACCACAAACTCGGGGTTGATCAGCAAAACCGTAAATACGGTGAATGAGTATTTGCCTGCCAACACTGCTAGTTGGGTGTTGGGTCGTTTGAAGAAATCTACGGTTACAAATACTGCGACCGATAGCAATATCACTACTGGCAATCCTATTTTGCCGTTGCCCACCATCTCAGTATCACGCTTGAATGGCTTTCCAATGAAAGCACCAGGCACGACAGGCGCAATTTGGAGTACGACCAATGCGACAGCTGTTACCTATGTATGCACAAGTTCTGGCACGGGCTACACGGCTCCATTAACAAGCATGGCTTTGAGTGGCAGTACATCTGGCCCAACATCCACTGCATGGATTGGTTACCCTAGTACATGTACTTGGACGGCTACAGGGCAGGGCGGTACGGTTACCTATGTGGAAACTATGACGACTGTTGCCGCACCACCAACAATCACGTTCACGCGCACTCCATTGCCACTTGTTGCGGGTCAAAATCATAATGCTGTATGGAGCACGACTAACGCGACTTCGGTGTCTGGTGTTTGCACGTCAACGGGTACTGGTTACACATACAACGGCCCCTTGGCTTTGAGTGGTAATAATACGAGTCTTACCAGTGCTGCCTGGGTTGGTTACCCGACGCAATGCGTCTGGACTGCAACAGGTCCTGGTGGTACTGCAACAGCAACTGATAACTTCAGCACGGTTGCTGGCCCAGCAAAAATACCTGTTTATTGGGTTCAGTACGATTTAAGATTTTTTCACACAACAAGCATTGCAGAGCGTGATTGGCATATTAACAACTGGGGCGCTACCTATCTGGGTATTCCCTTCTATGTTCATGCCACCAGCAATGCCGCACCAGGTTTAGTTCCTGTGCATCGCTATATCAATACGAACAATAGTGCGTATTTTTATACTGATAATGCAGCTGAGCATGCGAGTATGGTCAATTACCCGCAATATTCCTACCAAGGTGTTGCTTGGTACGCTCAACAAAACAATGCTGCGAACGGCGCCGTACCGCTTTACCGCTACCGCTGGTATGACACGGGTAATCAGATGTATTTTTATACAACCACCCCTGGTGGGGGAGGTGATTACAACATCCCTGAAGGCAACTCTCAGTATGTTTGGACAGCGCCATGATGAAGCACAAACAGAGCCTAATCATGACAAAAGCTATGTTCTCAACTTTGTCAATCTCGCCGATGTTGCGTCATTTAGCCACTGGATTGTTGAGCCTTGCTGCGCTGTTTAGCGCGGTAAACGTAACCGCGCAAACCCTAACCGCGACCAGAAGTAGCAGCTTCACCTACAACGCGCAGGGCTTGCTGTTAACCGAGACGATAGAGCCGGATGACCCACAAAGCTGCCTGGTAACAACGTATGCCTACGACAGCTACGGCAACAAAGCCAGCATCAGCACACAAACCTGTGCCGGAGCCACAGGTAGCGCTATTGCCAGTGCTGCCACTCCCCGCACAGCCACAGCCAGCTACACCGCACAGACAATAACAGTAGCGGGAAGTAGCTACACCACCCCCGCTGGCTACTTCGCCACCAGCAACGCCAACGCATTGCTGCAAGCAGAAACCAAAGAATACGACCCCCGCTTTGGTGGCATCACCAAGCTTGTGGGTCCCAATGGCTTAGCCACCACCTGGCTCTATGACACCTTTGGCCGTAAAACCCGAGAAACCAGAGCCGACGGCACCTACACCACCTGGGTCTACAACCTGTGCACCGATGCTGGAGCCAGTTGCCCCGCACCCATAGCCGGCCAAACCTTGGTCAACAAACTGACAGAGGCCAGCTTCACTAGCGCCGCTGTCTCCCTCAGTCCCCCTAAAATCCAATACAGCGACGCCCTAGGCCGCACCATCCGCAGCCAAACCCTGAACTTTGCCGGCGCAACCATCGTTCAAGACAAAGAACACAACGCCCTAGGCCAACTGGTCCGCGCCAGCAACAGCTACAACCTAGCCACCCCAAGTGCCGCTGTTTGGACCACCCAAACCTACGACGCCATCGACCGCATGCTTACAGCCAGTGTGCCAGATGCTGCCGCCGTCGCCTTCAGCGTTGCCCCATCACGTGACTGGGCCTGTATTGGTGTCGCCGGCACAGCCACCAGCTGCATGAGCTACAACGGCTTAACCACCGTCAGCACCAACAGCAAAGGCCAAAGCAAAACCACCACCAAAAACGCCTTTGGCCAAGTCGCCATCGTCGCAGACACCCAGAACAACACCGTCTATTACCGCTACGACGCCCTGGGCCAACTGCTACAAACCAACGCAGCAGGGCAGGTCGCAGGTGCTCCGGCTACAGGCTCTATCACCACACTCACTTACAACCAGCGTGGTCAAAAGACAAGCATGGTCGACCCCGCCATGGGCAAATGGGACTACACCTACAACGTCTATGGTGAACTCGTCAGCCAGACCGACAGCCTAGGCAAAGCCACCACCATGGTGTACGACGTCTTGGGTCGCATGACCAAGCGCACCGAGCCCGACTTGGTCAGCGACTGGTATTTCGACAAAACCCTTGCTGGCGCGGCCTGCGGCAAGAGTGTCGGCAAACTGTGCGAAGCCAAAGCCGGCAACGGCTACAACCGTAAACACACCTATGACACCCTAGGCCGAGCCACCGTCACCTCAACCGTCTTAGACAGCGCCACCACGCCGGCGGCAGTCACCGTTGCCTACAACGCCACCACGGGACGAGTTGACAGCAAAACCTGGGGAGCCACCGGCTACCGAGCCAGCTACACCTACAACGCCGCTGGCTACATGACCGTGGTGACCGGTGCACCGACTACCGGCACTGCTGCCTACAAAACCGCGCAAACCCTGCGCCATGAAATCTTGGCTATCAACGACCAAGGCCAAATCACCAGCTACCGCACGGGTAATACGGCTGCCACCTACGTCACCACCAACAAAACCATAGACGCCAGCACTGGCCGCTTACTCTCCCAAACTGCCACCACAGCAGGACAGGCGACTAATAGCGGCAACGTCGTCAACCAAAGCTACACCTACGACAGCCTAAGCAACCTCTTGACCCGCAACGACCTCTCCGCAGGTGTGGGCACTGCCGGTGTCGGTACCCAAGAGAGCTTCCAATACGACAACCTCAACCGCTTGACCATGAGCAGCTTCTACGGCGGTGCCATCACACCAGCCAAGCAAGTGCAAGTCATGTATGACGCCCGAGGCAACATCACCTACAAGAGCGATGTAGGCCGCTACTGGTACGACACAGCGCGTCCGAACCGCCTGACCAACATCACCCTAGAGACCGCACCCGGTGCCACCATCACCTACACCGGTACCCGAGCTTTAAGCTACGCCTTTGATGACTACCTGCCTACAGCCCGAGTCGGTGCAAACAGCATCACCACCGGCAACGGCAACCTGATGTACACGGTCAGCCAAGACACCCCACAAAACAAACACACCGCGCGTTGGGAAAGCTACACCAGCTTCAACATGATCAACGACATCAAGTTTGGCACAGTCGGTGGCACAGTTGTTGCCCCAGGCACCAACACCGAAGCCACCACCTTGGCTGGCACCCCGGTTGAGAAGAGCCTGTCCTTCATCTACGGCCCCGAGCACCAACGCATCAAACAAGTCGCTGTCGGAGGCCCCAACCCAGGCACCACTTGGTACTTGAATGGTGAAGACAGCCTAGGGCTGACCTATGAGAAAGAACTCAAGGGAACAGGCATCACCGAACACAAACACTACCTGCAAGCCGGTGGAATAACGTTTGCCATGCACACCATGCGCGTCAAAACCGCAGGCGGCACGATAGCCGTACCAGCACTGCCTGCAGGCACAAATCCCTACAGCAGCGTCTACCTGCACCACGACCAGCTGGGCAGCATCGTCGCCATGACCAACACCTCAGGCGTGGTGGTAGAGAGATTGGCGTATGACCCATGGGGTAAGCGCAGATTCGCCAGTGGTGCAACCACAGGTAACCCAGATACCTTAGACGCCATCACAGGGGTCAACATAGACCGTGGCTTCACCATGCATGAGCATATTGATGAGATGGGGATCATCAATATGAATGGACGGATTTATGATCCGCTGATTGGTCGGTTCATGAGTGCGGATCCGTATATTCAAGCGCCTTACAACCTCAAGAGTTTCAATCGGTATAGCTATGTTTGGAATAATCCACTCAGACTTGTTGATTTGAATGGGTTTGAAACGACTGAAACGACTGAAACGACTACGGTGTATCCATCAGTCCCGAATGTAGATAATCCAACTTTATGTACCAGCCCATGTACTGTATCAAATACGAGAGCTGATGGCACTAGAGATATCATCACCACTGGATGTGGGGATAGTTGCACTGGTACCTATACTCACCCTTATCCCGTTACTGATAATTCTGTAACGATACCAGTTCGCATCGTCACTTTGTCACCGTCATGCGACTCTGGCTGCTCTGGTCCCGGGACTAGAGGCACTTCAGGTGGTAATCCAGTTTCAGCACCCAATCCGGTCACAGCAACAGTTTCTGCAGTAAATATCGCCACAGGATCATTGCGGGGGCGAAAACCGCAACCCGAAGGTGTGTCAGCTGCTGCGCCTTTTAAGCTGCCAGCTATGCCGAGATTTAATGTGCCAAAGACGGCAGATCAATTTTTTCGCAAGATGGCTCATGACTTTACGCAAAACCACCAAGGCAAAGGCTATTTGATAGTGTCAGATAGGATGGCAGAATACATGGCTGGTTACGGTGCGGGGTATGATTTAACCTCGATTGAGGGTAAAGCTGCAGGATTAGTCGTTATAGGGGTTGAGTTTGGATTACCTGGAGGTGCTGTAAAGAAAGCAGCTCCTGCGATCAAAGTAGGAGCTGCAGGCGGTGTGACAGCTGGAAAGAGGTTCCCCGAAGCAATTCGTGACGCAGCCAAAAGCGAGAATCCGCTTAGCATTTGTGTTTTTTGCCGCCGCGAAGGTGTGGCGACACAAGTCGATCACGCGATACCCAAAGCGCGAGGCGGTAACGCGACGCTGGAGAATGCTCAACTTGCTTGCCCTCACTGCAATGCTTCGAAAGGTGCGAGAGACTTCCCAGTCAATCCGCCTCCTGGCTATCGTGGCGAGTGGCCATAGTCCCATTGGTAAACTTTAAGCTTATGAAATATCAAATAACTGAATTCGAAGCCACCCATTCTTCGCCTGTTTGGCGTGATCGCGCCAACTTCGTTTTTGCCGCCCATTTGGGTAAAAAAAATGGACATAACGAATGGGAGCAGCTATGGGGTGAAAAGGTAGCGCCTCAAAGATTTGTTCTTTGCTGCATACCCTTCTTCGTGCGCGATGTTGCACTGGGTGATGAGGTTGAGACCGATGCAGACTTTGTTCTTCAACGGGTCGTGCGCCCATCTGGTCAAATGACTTTCCGAGTGTGGTTTGGTGACCAAGAGAATTCGACGCGCCAGAATTTGGTTAGTGAAATCGAGGCTATGAAGTTGTCGTTGGAATGGTCGTCTGCGAATTTACTTGCACTCAGCGTCATGGAAGGAGAGTCTCAGCAATTGGCCGACTACTTGCAGCTTCGTGAAAATGAAGGCGTGTTGCAGTACGAAACGGGGCGCAGTTAAAGTGATTATTTGTAATATCACTTGATGCACATTTATTATAAAACCCACAATACCTTCGCCTCAATAGGCTGGATGGATACGGGGGAAATTATCGGTAAAATTGGTCGTTTTTGTGTATAAAAATGACTCTAGCCAGCATATTTATTGCCTAAACTGCTATTAAAATTATAGTGAATTAAATTATATTGAAGTGCAAAAAACTGAATAAACAAGATGAAATTCAATCATAAATATTCAGTAGGCATATTCGCTGCATTATTAACGTCATTATTATTCAGCACCCAAGCAAACGCCCAAGTATTAACCGCGACCCGCGTCAGCAGCTTCACCTACAACCCCCAAGGCTTGCTATTAACCGAGACGATAGAGCCGGATGACCCACAAAGCTGCCTGGTAACAACGTATGCCTACGACAGCTACGGCAACAAAGCCAGCATCAGCACACAAACCTGTGCCGGAGCCACAGGTAGCGCTATTG
>JAAFJF010000003.1 GCA_013298815.1 Polaromonas sp.
CTGTCTTTGAGCTTCAACAACGACGGCCCGCTGGGCACTTTCTTCCGCTACATTGGCGACACCGCGACCTATTTGGCACGTTATGACGACTTGTTTACGGGCAAAGACGAAAAAATCGACGTCAGCCAAGTGGCAGTCTCCATGAACGGCATCGAGCTGCAAGACCGCGAGTTTTTCGCCGCCATCAAAGAAGGCCGCGAGCCGAACTCCAGCGTGGCACAGGTGGTCAATTGCTACAAAGTGTTGGATTCGCTGGAAAAGCAGCTGAATAGCTAAACCAGAATGGGGTTGCGGGTCTGAGATAATCATTCTTTTTCTCAAATACTTGAAAGCAACCCCATGGCAGACGCAGCGACCCCAGTTACCGAAACAAACGCAGAACCAGTTTTCCAAATCCAGCGCGTTTACCTCAAAGAAGCGTCGTTAGAGCAGCCCAATTCACCGGCTATTTTGTTGGCGCAAGAGCAGCCAGAAGTGAATATTCAGCTCGGTGTGGATGCCACACCAGTGGCTGACGGCGTGTTTGAAGTCACCGTCACCGCGACTGTGCACACCAAAATTGGCGAGAAAACTGTGTTTTTGGTGGAAGCCAAGCAAGCTGGTATTTTCGAGATTCGCAATCTTGCTGCAGAACAAATGGGCCCCATCATGGGCATCACCTGCCCTGCGATTGTGTACCCGTACTTGCGCGGCAACGTGGCAGACCTCGTCTCCCGCGCTGGCTTTCCGCCTGTGCATTTGGCTGAAATCAACTTCCAAGCCATGTACGAGCAGCAGCAAGCGGAACAAGCTGCAACGCCGCTGCAATAAGCTATTTCCAGCGGAATATAGGCATAAATATGACTCTAGCCGGCGTATTTATTGCCTAAGCAGCTATTAAAAGTATAGTGTAAATACTCTCAAATTACCCCATGAACATCATCGTTTTAGGCGCAGGCGCATGGGGTACGGCATTGGCGATCAGCGCGGCAAGCAACGCAAAAGCAAAGCATCACGTCACTTTATGGTCGCGAGATGCGGCACAGGCTGTGGCCATGCAGTCGCAGCGCTGCAACACCAAGTATTTGCCGCAAGTGGTTTTTCCCGATTCTCTGCAAATCGCCAGTGGTGATTTCTCAGCCCTCATCAGAACGGCTGATGTGGTCATCATCGGCACGCCGATGTCGGGTTTGCTCGGTATGTTGTTGCAACTGGCAGATGTAACTTGCCCAGTGGCTTGGCTGTGCAAGGGTTTTGAAGCTGCTGAGAACAACAAAATTGACGGCAAAGTTGGCCTGCTTGGGCATGAAATCTACGCTCAAATTGCGACAAATCAGTCTAAAACGACGCAAAACATCCTAAAAACCGGAATCTTGAGCGGCCCCAGCTTCGCCCTAGAAGTCGCCAAAGGCCAGCCCACCGCTTTGGTCGCAGCCAGCGAGTTCCCCGAAGTGCGCGACGCTTTGATTGCCACCTTCCACAGCCCAAGTTTGCGGGTTTATGGCAATGACGATGTTGCTGGCGTGGAAGTAGGCGGCGCGGTGAAAAACGTCCTAGCCATCGCCACCGGCTTGTGTGACGGCCTGCAGCTAGGCCTAAACGCCCGCGCCGCCCTCATCACCCGTGGTTTGGCGGAGGTGACGCGGCTTGGGCTGGTTTTGGGGGCGGATATCGAAACCTTCATGGGTTTGTCCGGCTTGGGCGACTTGGTGCTCACCGCCACCGGCGATTTAAGCCGTAACCGCAAAGTTGGCTTGCTCTTAGCCCAAGGCAAAACCCTCTCAGAAGCCGTAGCGTCCCTAGGCCACGTAGCCGAAGGCGTCTACTGCGCCCGCACCGTAAGCCAACGTGCGCTGTCACTCGGGGTGGATATGCCGATCACGCAGTGTGTGGTGAAGGTGCTGGATGGCACTTTGAGTGCCAAGCAAGCGGTGGGGTTGTTGATGGGGCGGGATGCTACTGAGGAGCTTTAGTCTAAGAAATCCCAAGGTATTTCTTTTTTAAACTTAACGATAGCCTCTTCTAAAAGCGTTAAAGAAATATCATCCTTGTACAAAGTTACAGATTTAGTTTTCTTCGAATCATCTCGAAAAATTTCTAAGATAGTCGTATTGTTTAATACCAATTCAAGACCAATGCCATCACGATCACTAGTAACTTCACTAGCTCTCACCCATTTTATTTCCTGAGGTTCGCTCATAAGATACTTTTGAATTTGAATCTATTTCGCAGCATCAAAACTCCAAATTATCAATCAACCGCGTCTTCCCCAGTTTCGCCGCACCCAGCACCACCAGAGGGTCGCTGCTTTGGCCGCCCATGGAGAAGCCTACTTGCGGGGGTTGCAGGTCGGCGCGGCGGCGGACGGTTAGGTAGTCGGGGTGCCAGCCTCTGGCGGTTAGCTGGGCGATGGCTTCAGCTTCTAGAGCGGCGACGTTGTTGGCGTTTAGGCGGTAGTTTTTGGCCAATTGCTTCAAAGCCAGCGACAACTGAACGGCCTCAATGCGCTCTTCAGCACTCAAATACCCATTGCGCGAACTCAAAGCCAAGCCGTCGTCTGCTCGCTGGGTTTCGCCGCCAACAATGTCAATCGGCAGCGCAAACTGCTGCACCATGCGCTTCAAAACCATGAGCTGCTGGTAATCTTTTTTGCCAAACAAAGCAGTGCGTTTGCCTTCAGCCTCTGAAAACACGCAGGTGAACAGCTTCATCACCACCGTGCTTACGCCGACGAAGAAACCGGGGCGGAAATGGCCTTCCAAGATGTCGGCCACCTCGGTAGGCGGCGAGATTTTGAAAGTTTGCGGCTCGGGGTAGAGCTCTTTTTCGGTGGGGGCGAAGAGCACGTCGCAGCCGGCCTCAGACAGCTTGTCGTAATCGGCCTGAAAGGTGCGCGGGTAGGTGTCGAAATCTTCATGCGGGGCAAACTGCAAGCGGTTCACAAAAATGCTGGACACTGTGACATCGCCCAGCGGCTTGGCCTGCTTGATCAGCGCCAAATGCCCCGCATGCAAATTGCCCATAGTGGGCACAAACGCGGGGTGTTTGAACTGCGCGAGATGGGTGCGTAAATCTGCAGTGGTGTGGGCTATATACATGATATTGACATAATTTTTTAGTTGATTTTCACTATAAATTTAATAGCTGCTCAGACAATGAATACGCCGACTATATACAGAATTTAAGGTCTAAAATCTAGCGCATCAAACGCTGCATTAACAAGGTTTCTAAGTCGCGGCGCGTATCCACAACCATATAAATATACACGGCATCTGCCCGTGGCTCATAGATAACGCGGTTCATACCCGAGACGATTTGTCTGTACTGATTCAGGTTTAAGCTCTCCAGTTCAGGTGGCACAGCACCCAAGAGTGGAAATGTCGCCAAATTCCGAATGCTTTCTTTCAGTTTGCTGTACGTTTTCAGCCACGTAGTTTGCGAAAAGTTTTTAACAACATAACTGCGTAACTCCTTCAAATCCTGCTCAGCCGAGTCAAGAATGACAACCTTCATAGCTGCGTTTGGTGGTCAATGCTCGTATCTTCTTGCTCTAAACGCGCAAACACGTCTTCAGCGTCTTTGAACTTACCCAATTCAATCTCGCGTTTACCCAGTGCCAAAATTTTGAGCAGAGCCAATGTGGCCTCGCGCTCTTCATAAGTTTTAACGTCAATCACCACCAACTTGGCTTCGCCGTTTTGTGTGATCAACAGTGGCTCACGGCTTAGCGAAATGTCTTTCACAATCTGCGCTGTGTGGCTTTTCAGATAGCTGATGGGCTTGATGTGGGTGGAGAGTTGCATGTTGGCCTCAAGTATCAATTTGCGATAAGACCAATTTTAGTCTTTATTTGGTCTTGCTATGAAACAAATCAATGCAGCGATTTTTACTATGAATTTAATAGCTGCTTAGGCAATAAATACGCTGGGTAGAGGCCTAAATAACACCTAAAAAGCATGAATTACCAAGCATGCACCGCATCATCCGGAAAACTGCCCTCTTTCACCGCTTTCACATAGGCCGCCATCGCCGCTTGCACCCCGCCAGCGCCTTCCATGAAGTTGCGCACAAACTTGGCGTTTTTGCCCAGATTGACGCCCAGCATGTCGTGCATCACCAGCACTTGGCCGGCGGTGCCGCTACCTGCGCCTATGCCTATGGTGTGGCAGCGCGGCAGCTCTAAAGTTAACGCGGCAGACAGGGCGGCGGGCACCATTTCTAGCACCAGCATGGTCGCGCCTGCGTCTTGCAACTCGTGGGCGTGGCGTTTCATGGTGACGGCGGTTTCTTCGGTTTTGCCCTGCACGCGGTAGCCGCCCAAGGCATGCACGGTTTGCGGCGTTAAACCGAGGTGGGCGCAGACAGGAATGCCACGCTCGACTAAGAACTGCACAATTTCCGCCGTCCAGCCACCGCCTTCTAATTTGACCATGTGCGAGCCGGCTTGCATCAACTTAGTAGCGCTACGGATGGCTTGCTCTTTGCCTTCGTGGTAGCTGCCAAACGGCATATCGCCCAGCACCCAAGCCGTGCCTTGTGCGCGGCGAAGGCCACGGGTGACGCTTTCGACGTGGTAACACATGGTCTCTAAACTCACGCCGACCGTGCTGCTCAGGCCCTGGCAAACCATGCCCAGCGAATCACCTACCAAAATCGTCTCCACCCCAGCAGCATCGGCCACGGCGGCAAAGGTGGCGTCATAGGCGGTCAGCATGGTGATTTTTTCGCCGCGTTCGCGCATTTCTTGCAAACGCGGCAGGCTGACGGGGCGGCGCGTGGGCATTTGCGCGGCTGGCGGCAAGGTGCCGTAAGGGGTAACTTGTGTCGTAATGCTCATAGTGCGCTCCCAGCAAAGTTTGATTTCAAAGCATTTCGCCAATTTAGCTGCGAAAATGCAGAGTCTATTTCATAATTTCGACAAAACAGACACCACTTGTCCAATATATTGCCTACTTATTGAGTACTAATAGCGAATATGACACTTTTGAACACAGAATTTACCGCCGAAGCGATCACGGCACTCGCCAAAGCCGATGTTGCTCGCGCCTTGTTAGAGGACGTCAATACTGGCGACTTGACCGCCAGCTTGATCGACCCAGCCAAACGCACGACGGCTCGCATCTTGGCGCGTGAATCAGCGGTGATTTGTGGCACAGCATGGGCAGAAGCGGCGATTTTGGGCTTAGACCCAACCGCCAAACTGACCTGGCGCGTCAAAGAGGGCGAGAGCTGCCAAGCCGACCAAACGGTGCTGGACATCGAAGGCTTTGCTGGCAAGCTGCTGACTGCCGAACGCACTGCCCTGAACTTCATGCAAATGATGAGCGGCGTGGCGACCAAAACGGCGGTTTACGTGGACATCGTGAAAGGCACTAAGGCAAAAATAGTCGATACCCGCAAAACCTTGCCCGGCCTGCGCATGGCGCAAAAATACGCTGTGCTGTGTGGCGGCGGGACGAATCACCGCATCGGGCTGTATGACGCGGTGCTGATCAAAGAAAACCACATCGCCGCAGCGGGCAGCATTCCTGCCGTGTTGGAACGTGCCGCAAAATTAGCACCTAATGCCAAGTTCATTGAAATTGAAGTGGAGCGTTTGGATCAGCTCACCGAAGCTTTGAACACTGGCGCAAAAATGGTTTTGTTGGACAACATGAGCGTACCGAACTTGCATGAGGCAGTCAAGATTAACCAAGGCCGAGCTATCCTAGAAATCTCAGGCGGCGTGACGCTGAACGGCCTGCGCGAGCTTGCAGAAACAGGCGTTGACCGCATCTCAATAGGCACGCTGACCAAAGACGTAAAAGCGACCGATTTTTCGATGCGGTTCGGGGCTTTGTAAGCGCACTTTTCAGAAAGTTATAAACATGACCACATCCGTTTTGAAACGCATCGACAAAGTCAATGTCGAGTATGACCAACCCGCCTGCCCGACCCAAAGCGTCTGGGTGAAAGTGCCCGCCGAGCCGTTGCCGAACGAACGCATTGAGCTGAAAGCCCGCATCAAGCGCCTACTCAAAGAGCGCAACGCGGTGATGGTGTCGCATTACTACGTTCACCCCGATTTGCAGGATTTAGCCGAAGAAACGGGCGGCATCGTCAGCGATTCGCTTGAGATGGCGCGCTTTGGCCGTGACCACGCGGCGCAAACGTTGGTCGTCTCTGGTGTGCGCTTCATGGGTGAGACAGCGAAGATTTTGTCGCCTGAAAAGACGATTTTGATGCCCGAACTAGAAGCCACCTGCTCGCTAGATTTGGGCTGCCCGATTGACGATTTCAGCGCCTTTTGCGACCAACACCCTGACCGCACCGTCGTCGTCTACGCCAACACCAGCGCGGCGGTGAAGGCGCGTTCGGACTGGCTGGTGACGTCCAGCTGCGCTTTGGACATCGTTAAAGCCCTGAAAGACAAAGGCCAAAAAATCCTCTGGGCACCGGACAAACACTTGGGCGGCTACATCCAGCGCGAAACCGGCGCAGACATGGTGATGTGGAACGGCGCTTGCATCGTGCATGACGAGTTCAAAGCGGCAGAACTCGAGGCTTTGATGAAAGATCACCCAAAAGCCAAAGTCTTGGTACACCCCGAATCTCCCGCAGCCGTGGTTGCCTTGGCCGACGCTGTGGGCTCGACCTCCGCCATTTTGAAAGCCGCGCGCGAGATGGACGCCAAAGAATTCATCGTCGCGACCGACAACGGCATGATGCACAAGCTGCGCACGCAAAACCCAGGCAAAATCTTCTTGGAAGCACCCACAGCTGGCAACAGCGCCACCTGCAAAAGCTGCGCCCACTGCCCATGGATGGCGATGAACGGCTTGGCCGCGTTGGCGCATGTGCTGGAAACCAACACGAATCAAATCCACATCGACCCCACCCTAGGCGTCCGCGCTCGTCTGCCGATTGACCGCATGCTCGCCTTTACCGCCGCGCTGCGCAATGGGCAGCCGACGAATCATTTGGTGCCGCATATTGGGGCGGCATAACCGTGCTATCTTGAATAAATGACATATTCAGTCAAAGAAATCTTTTACACCCTGCAAGGCGAAGGCGGCAATGCGGGGCGGCCTGCTGTGTTTTGCCGGTTTTCGGGGTGCAACCTGTGGAGTGGACGCGAGCAAGACCGTGCGAGTGCTGTTTGCCAGTTTTGTGATACCAAGTTTGTCGGAACGAATGGGACGCTGGGTGGAAAATACGCTACAGCAGAGAAACTGGCACTGAAAATTGCTTCACTTTGGCCGCAAGCCAACAACAATGACCGATTTGTTGTTCTCACCGGTGGAGAACCTTTGCTACAAGTCGATGAAATGCTCTTGGAAGCCTTGCACGCGCAGGGCTTCACCATCGCGGTGGAAAGCAACGGTACGGTCAAAGCGCCCAAAGGCATAGATTGGCTGTGCATTAGCCCCAAAGCGGGAGCGGCAGGTGTGGATTGGGTGCAAAAAAGCGGGCAAGAGCTGAAAGTCGTCTGGCCTCAAGTTGGGTTTACAAAAGCTGATTTAGATACTTTTGCAAATTCAGCTGAATTGCATTTTGATACTAAATATATATCGCCCTTAGACGATATTACTGGTAATCTTTTGCACAAAGATAATATCAAAGCCTGCATTCAAATGTGCCTAGATAATCCTGCGTGGAAACTCAGCCTGCAAACGCACAAAATAACTGGAATACGATGAATATCGCCCATAAACATTCCTTTGAAGTCAGTCAAAGCTTCTATTTTGACGCAGCCCATAGGCTGAACCGTGAGATAGAAATTGAAGGCAGTCGTCGTATTCATGGCCATACCTATTTGGCAGAAGTGGCTGTGCGTAGTGCAGTAAATAACAATACCGGCATGGTGATGGATATTGGTTTGATACGAATAGAAGTCGCCAAAGTTCGCGAGTTACTAGATCACCATTATCTCGACGAAGTGCCAGATTTGGGGATTCCCACGCTAGAAAACCTGTGTATCTATATTGAAAAAGCCATGCGAGTTAATGGTTTACAACTGTCCCGCGTATCCGTTTGGCGCGAATCCTTGGGTGACAGGTGCGATATGGCTGTTGCTATTTAATAAATAGCTATTTTTACCCTATAAATTCGACTATAGCCAGTGTATTTATTGCCTAAGCAGCTATTAAATATATAGCAAATTTAACGCTTTTTATATACTTTAAATATGACCGAACCCATCTTCGTCCCCCACCAAGAGTTCAAAACCGGCCTCCCCCGTGGCCGCTTTCACGTCATCGTCAACCCTGAGCGGGCGCAAAAGTATATCAAGCACAAGTTAATGGTTGTTGCACTCGCACTGCCCATGATAGGTATTGGCGCTGCATTGGCGATATCTGGCTACCCGTGGGTGGGTGCACCGCTGGTATTTATAGGCATATTGCTGCCACGTTATATTAAAAAGCAAGCGCCAAAAATATTATTGCATTTAGCGCAGAACGATGCCAGAACTTACCAAGAGGCGATTGAATACGAGATATTAGAAGTGCGGATGGCAGAGGGTTAAATTCATACCTAGCCAACGTATTTATTGCCTAAGATGCTATTTTTTTAGAAGCCATTTGTGGGCTTCAATCTTTTTCTACGCTTTTTTGCTACTCTATCACCAAAGATCGGTCCGGCCACAAAAAAGAATAAACACAATCCTAAAGTCGGGAGTAATATATACAGTTTCAATAAAAAATCTGGGCGTTCTGGCTCAGTAACCTCAACAGCATTATCTTCAGAATTAATCCAAATTTCAATCACTGAATTTTTTGTTACTCGGTTAAATAATATCGATCTTTCTTTAGAGTTGACATGGTAGATTTTATTGAATTTATGTATTTGCAGGTTGCTACCATATTCAGGAACTGCTTCAAAATCTACTTGGTAGAAAACACCCTTCCTACTTTTCACTCGTTCGATCTTATTTATTTGCGCTTTAAATTCATGCCAGTGGCTAAAGTAATTTAGATTATAAATATGCAGCATTATTGCTATTACAAAGCACGGCACAACTGCAAAAACACTCATTTTCAATAATACATTTTTGCGCATCAGCTAAAATTTTTATTATTTCAAATCAACTTATAACAATCACTTCAACTGCAACGGCACATTCGACCTCAACGCAGTCTGCTGATTCTTCTCATTCACAAATACCAATTTCGGCTGATGCGTGGCGACATTGTCTTCATGGACTTGGGCGAAGGCGGCGATGATGATGAGGTCGCCGGCGCTGGCTCGGCGGGCGGCTGAGCCGTTGACGGAGATCATGCCGGTGCCGCGCTCGCCACGGATGGCGTAGGTGATGAAACGCTCGCCGTTGTTGATGTTCCAGATGTGGATTTGCTCGTTTTCGGCGATATTTGCCGCTTCCAGCAAGTTTTCATCAATCGCGCAGGAGCCTTCGTAGTGCAGCTCGCACTGGGTGACGGCAACGCGGTGGATTTTGGATTTTAAGAGGGTACGAAACATGGTGAGAGCTGTCAATAAAGAGTAGATTTTGGCAGTTTTGGGGCGATGATACGCGTTTTTACATCATCAATCGCTTGTTTTAACGCCATGATAGCCGCTTCTGGCGACGCTGCGGCGGTGATGGCGCTGATAACGGCGACGCCGGCTGCGCCAGCCTGTCGCGCTTCTGAAGCCCGCTCCACGTTGATACCGCCAATCGCGACCAAGGGCAACGGCAACAAGGCGCTCCAATACGAAACGTTGTGCGCGCCCTGCGGCTGCCACGGCATGTCTTTGGACTGCGTGGCGTACATGGGGCCGCAGGCGATATAGCTGGGTTGCAGCGCCCAGGCGCGGCAAACTTCCCAGTAGCAATGCGTGCTCAGCCCCAAACGCAGACCGGCTTGGGCGATGGCTTGCAAATCTGCCACATGCAAATCTTCTTGTCCTAAATGCACACCGTAAGCGCCTTCTTCAATCGCCAATTGCCAGTGGTCGTTAATGAAAAGCTGGGCATTGGCTGCTTTGGCATGTTGAATAGCCAATTGCACTTCACGCCTGATGTCTACCAGTTCAGGTGATTTGATGCGTAATTGCACAGTTTTAACGCCAGAAGCCAACACGCGTTGTACCCAAGCTGCGCTGTCTACCACAGCGTACAAGCCTTGGTCGGTATCGCTCAAAGCCGTGAAACGTAGAGACGATATTTGCGCGGAATCTCTGGGCAAGCTGAAAGTCGGCAGGTTTTCAATGTGCTGGGCAAAATCTGGCTGCGGACGCACCGGGCCTGCGCCCTGCCCCGCTGCGTAGGCGTGGCGCAAGGCGTGTGTGGTCGCCATCTTCGCGATAACCAGCGCTTCCATGCTGACAAAACCACGCGCCATGGCGGCAGCGACGGTGGATGCAAACACGCAGCCTGTGCCGTGGTTATGCGCTGTCGCCACGCGCGGCAAGCGCAGCCAGCCCTGGGCATGTGGGCTGAGGCAATAGTCTTCGCTGTTCAAACCCTGAGCATCGCCACCGGTGATGATGACGGTTTTGCAGCCCAAAGCTTGCAGGGATTGCGAAGCTTGCTCGACGGCCAAAGCGTCACTCAAAGGGGCTTGCTTCAAGAGCAACGCAGCTTCAACACGGTTTGGGGTGATCACATCAGCTCGCGGCAATAATTCGTCGCGGTAGGCTTGAATCAAATCCGCTTGGGCGAAGCTGGCCCCCGTCGTCGCACCTAAAACAGTGTCAACGACAACGGTCAACTGTGGATTATTCTGTCGCAAACGGTCAATCCATCGCACCAGCACCCGCAAGTTATCCACGCTGCCTATCATGCCGACTTTGATGGCGGCAGGCGGCATGTCGTCTGCCAGCGCGGCTAACTGCGCTTCAAAAACGGCTGCATCCACAGGCGCAATCAGCTGCACGCCCTTAGAATTTTGCGCGGTGATGGCGGCTACGACGGTGCAGCCATGCACGTCCATCGCCTCAAAAGCACGCAAATCGGCTTGCAAACCCGCGCCTGCGCCGGAGTCTGAGCCAGCGACCGACCACACGATGGGGGGATTAGAAGGAAAGTTTTTAATGGCGGTGCTCATAAAACAAAGGGCTGCCCCGTCACGGGTGTGGTCGCAACGGCCATGTCTTGCTTGGCCATCACGCCCGCCTCGTAGCCGAGTCTGCCCGCCTCAATCGCCAGCTTGAAGGCTCTAGCCATGACGACAGGATCGTGCGCCAGCGCCACTGCGGAATTGAGCAGCACGGCATCAAAACCTAGCTCCATCGCTTGGCTTGCGTCGGAGGGTGAACCGATGCCTGCATCAACGACCAAAGTCACATCAGGCAAGCGCGAACGCAAGGTACGCAAGGCATACGGGTTGATGAGCCCTTGCCCTGAGCCAATGGGTGACCCCCACGGCATGAGGATACGGCAGCCCACGTCTAGCAAGCGCTGGCAACTGACCAAATCGTCCGTGCAATACGGGAAAACTTCAAAACCGTCTTTGGTGAGTATCTCTGCCGCCGTGACGAGCTCGAACGGGTCGGGTTGCAGCGTGTACTCGTCACCCACCACTTCTAGCTTGATCCAGTTTGTACCAAACACCTCACGCGCCATCTGCGCCAAAGTGACGGCTTCGCGTGCCGTGCGGCAGCCAGCGGTGTTGGGTAAGAGGCGTGCGCCGCTGGCTTTGATTTGCGAGTAAAAATCATTCGAAGCTGCGCCATCTGCACCTTGGGAGAGTTGGCGCTTCAAGCTAACCGTGACGACCTCTGCGCCAGATGCAGCAATCGCATCAGACAGCACTTGCGGCGAAGGATAGAGCGCTGTGCCGATGAAGAAGCGGCTGGTGAGCTCTACACCTGCTAGTTTTAGACCTACTGGTTTTAGTTTGGATTGATTCTTCATATTGGTCATATCAGTCACCCGCTTAATCACTCGATTAACCACCCGTGATAGGTTGAAAGGTCGTGATGGCGTCGCCGTGCACCAAGATGCGTGCAGCGCGTTCATCACGGGGAACAAAATGTTGATTGATCGCAGTCGCCAAGCTTTGCGGGGTAGCCCCGAGCGAGGCGATGAGCTCTGCAAGGCTTATTCCCACTGGCTCAGTACGGGCTTCGCCATTGAGCGTGATTGAGATTGTGCTCATAGCGCCTCCAATGCCTGCGCCACTAGCGCTGGCGCAATGAGCCAGCCGTGGCGAAAGAGACCGTTGATACGCGTGATGCCGTCTTGCGACTCCAAGCGCGGCAAGTTATCCAACAGCGCAGGACGCAAATTCGTCTCGCTATGGATGATGCGTGCTTCGGCCAGCTCGGGAATCACACTGTGCGCAGCAGCGAGTAGCTCGACCGTGCTGCGCAGCGAGATAGGTGAACGGTCTTCGCTCTCGATTTCGCTTGCGCCTACGACGATGCGATTACTGTCCCTTGGTACGAGGTACACGCGGTGGCGGGGATGAAGCAAGCGAATCGGGCGCTGAAGTTCTACATTTGGCGCGTGTAGCCAAAAGATTTCGCCGCGCACGCCACGCACTTGCAGATCAGGCTTCGCACCTGTGCCGCGCACATCGAAGACCCAATCGAATTGAAAGTCTTGCTTTGTAGTTTTGATAACACCTTGCGAAAGCGAAGTGACTGATTCATTCCAAAGCCAAGTCACCCCAAGCGTTGTTGCCGCCACCGTCATGGCCGTCATGGCTTGTACGGCGTCGATTTGCCCTTCATGCGGCAACAGCCATGCCGAGCCTGATGTGTGAATGGCTGGCTCGGCGCTGCGCAAAGCCTCACTGGACATGGCCTGCGGCGCATGTTCTGCGTAGTGGCTAGGGGTTTTGTGCGCCAGCAAATCAATCATGCGCTTGGCTGCGCCTTCGTCGCCTTTGTGTGCCAGCAGCAAGCTGCCCATCTGTTTGAACATCACGGGATGCGAGGGAGCAATATCTTGTAACTCTGAGACGATGCCTTGCCACAACGCGAGCGAACACACGCCTTGCTCGAACACCGAAAGGTTGGCTGTCTCTAGTTCTGCCATCGGCGAAAGCATGCCCGCTGCCGTCCAGCCCGCAGCTACTCTATGCTCTGGGCCATTGGCAGGATCAAAGACAGTGACTTTGTTCCCCGCGCGCGCAAGCTGAAGCGCCAGCAAGCGCCCCAGCAATCCAGCACCTGCAATGCCAATTTTCATGACTCCGACAAGCTCAGTCCGAACGGTTGGGCGCTCAAACAGTTCATTTTCAAACTGCGTTAGACCGCGTGGATAGGAATGTAGATTTCACCGCCTTGGGCTTTGAACTCGGCACTCTTGGCTTTCATACCCTCTTCGACCGCTGCATACTCACGCACTTCCTGCGAAATTTTCATTGAGCAAAACTTGGGGCCGCACATGGAGCAGAAATGCGCGACTTTGGCTGAATCTTTGGGCAGTGTTTCGTCGTGGAAATCCTTCGCAGTATCGGGGTCCAGCGCCAAATTGAACTGATCTTGCCAGCGGAATTCGAAGCGTGCTTTGGACAATGCCTCGTCGCGTGCTCTGGCCGTTGGGTGGCCTTTGGCCACATCGGCTGCGTGCGCCGCAATTTTGTAGGCGATGATGCCTTGCTTCACATCGTCACGGTTCGGCAAGCCGAGATGCTCTTTTGGCGTCACGTAGCACAGCATCGCCGTACCCATCCAGCCAATCATGGCCGCACCAATGGCGCTGGCGATGTGGTCGTAACCAGGAGAGACGTCGATCGTCAAAGGCCCAAGCGTGTAGAACGGTGCTTCGTGGCAGGTCCTGAGCTGCTCGTCCATATTGGCTTGAATCATGTGCATGGGCACATGGCCGGGGCCTTCAATCATGGTTTGCACGTCGTGCTTCCACGCGACTTGCGTGAGTTCGCCCAAGGTGCGCAGTTCGGCAAATTGCGCTTCGTCATTCGCATCGGCTGCCGAGCCAGGACGCAAGCCATCGCCCAGTGAGAAGCTCACGTCGTATTGCTTCATGATGTCGCAAATGTCTTCAAAGTGCTCGTACAAGAAGCTCTCTTTGTGGTGCGAAATGCACCACTTCGCCATGATGGACCCGCCGCGCGACACAATGCCGGTGCGGCGTTTGGCTGTCATCGGTACGAACGGCAAACGCAAGCCTGCGTGGATGGTGAAATAGTCCACGCCTTGCTCGGCCTGCTCGATCAAAGTGTCCCTAAAGATCGCCCAAGTCAAGTCTTCAGCCACACCGCCGACTTTTTCCAGCGCCTGGTAAATCGGCACCGTGCCAATCGGCACAGGCGAGTTGCGCACAATCCAGTCGCGGGTGGTGTGGATGTTTTTGCCCGTGGACAAATCCATCACGTTATCAGCGCCCCAGCGAATCGCCCACACCAGTTTTTCAACTTCTTCTTCGATACTGGACGTGACAGCAGAGTTGCCAATGTTGGCATTGATCTTGACGCGGAAGTTGCGCCCAATCGCCTGCGGCTCCAGCTCGGTGTGGTTGATGTTGGCAGGGATGATGGCGCGGCCACGGGCGATTTCGGAACGCACAAATTCAGGCGTCGTGATGGTTGGCAAGATCGCGCCCATCGGGTTACCACGCAGGCGGTTGTTTTTCTCGGTGTCGCCCAAATACTCGGCTGCCCAAGCTGAATTAGCATTCTCACGAATCGCCACGTATTCCATTTCAGGTGTGATGATGCCGCGCTTGGCGTAGTGCATTTGGCTCACGTTCATACCACTCTTGGCGCGGCGGGGTGGGCGTTGTAGCGCAGCAGCTTCGCGGCGCAAAGATTCCATACGCGCGGCTTCGGGGTCGTTTGCGTCTAAGGCACGGCGCAGACCATCGTCAATCGATTGGCGGATGCGACCTGCATATTCTTCAGTATCAGCACGCTGGTTGATCCAAGGTCCACGCACGTCCGGCAGGCCTTTGCGGACATCAATCTTGGCAGCTGGGTCAGTGTAAGGGCCGGAAGTGTCGTAAATCGTGACTTGATCGCCATTGGTCAGTAGCACTTCGCGCATGGGCACGCGCAGATCCGAGTGAATCTCACCTGGGATGTGGATTTTGGTGGAAGCGGGGAAAGGCTCGCGCGTGAGGGCGAGTAGCGTGGCAAGTTTGTCGGGAGCGTTCATAAAGCCATCCTTTTCGGTAAAACAGGTCGTGCCGTGGCACAAATGCTCCGAAAGGTGTGGCCAAAACCATCTGCGTGAACCGCAAAACCACTGATATTTAACCGTGGTACTTGCGACAGATTGATGTTGTCAGCTCTTCTTACGTCGGTACGAACCGATTCAAGTTCACGGGTTTGGTTAAAGCCATCTCAGCACCCAATCACCATGATTGAATGCACCCCGGAGCGAAGTTAGTGTAACTCTTTTTCTCTTGAATCCAGAATCGTGGGTTTAGCGACAGGCAACATGTCGGGGTAATCGCGGCTGAAATGCAAGCCCCTGCTTTCTCGGCGACGCAATGCAGACTGAACAATCAGATCAGCCACTTCGACCAAGTTACGCAGCTCCAGCAAGTCGCGGGTAACGTGAAAGCGGGCGTAAAACTCTTGAATTTCAGCTTTCAACAGGTCAATGCGGTGTGCAGCGCGCTCTAGGCGCTTGTTGGTGCGGACAATGCCCACGTAGTCCCACATGAAGCGGCGCAGCTCAGCCCAGTTGTGCGAAACAACGACGAGCTCATCAGGGTCAGTAACTCGGCTGTCGTCCCACGCACGCAGTTGTCTTGGTGCGAGTTTTGTATCAGATTTTATAGCACCAGCGGCTGATTTAGCAAAAACCATGCACTCGACCAAGGAATTGCTCGCCAAACGGTTTGCTCCATGCAAGCCGGTATAGGTGGTCTCGCCAATCGCGAACAGGCCAGCAACGTCTGTATGACCTTGCAAATCTGTCATCACGCCGCCGCAGGTGTAATGCGCTGCGGGCACGACGGGAATGGGTTCTTTGGTAATGTCTATGCCCAACTCCAAGCATTTGGCTTTGATGTTAGGAAAATGCTCTTGCAAGAATTCAGGTGTTTTGTGCGAGATATCGAGGTAAACGCAATCGACGCCATGTTTTTTCATCTCAAAGTCAATCGCACGCGCGACCACATCGCGCGGGGCGAGTTCTAGACGCGGGTCGTGATCGGGCATAAAACGCTTGCCACCGGCTTCTTTGGGCAGAAGTAAGTGCCCACCCTCACCACGAACGGCTTCTGTGATCAAAAAACTTTTGGCATGCGGATGGTACAAACAGGTGGGGTGAAACTGGATGAACTCCATATTCGCCACGCGGCAGCCAGCGCGCCAGGCAGCTGCAATGCCGTCGCCGGTGGCGGTGTCTGGGTTGGTCGTGTACAAATACACTTTGCCTGCACCGCCAGTGGCCAAAATGGTGTGGGGGGCGGAAAAGCTGACGACTTTGTCTTCTATTTGGTCCAAAACGTAAGCGCCCAGGCATCGTTTTTCAATAGCGTTTGTGGCACGGCTGGTAATCAAGTCAACCAGCATGTGTTGCTCAAACACGGTGATGTTGGGTGTTTCTTTCACGCGTTGCACCAGCACTTTTTGTACGGCTGCTCCAGTGGCATCTGTGACATGGACGATGCGACGCTCGCTATGACCACCTTCGCGGGTGAGATGGACGTGGCCATCTTCTTGGGTGAATTCCACCCCCAGTTGCTGCAGCCACTGCACAGCTTCGGGCGCGTGCTCGACGGTGAACATCGTCGCGTCTAAATCACACAAACCCGCGCCAGCGACCAAGGTGTCTTCCACATGCGATTGGATGGTGTCGCCCTCGCCCAACACAGCGGCAATACCGCCCTGCGCCCATGCGCTGGAGCCATCGCCCAGCACGTTTTTGGTAATCACCGCGACACGATGTGTGGGGGCTAAATGCAACGCAGCGGACAAACCCGCCAAGCCGCTGCCGATGATGATGACGTCGAATTGTTGGGTCATAAAACGAGGTGATTTACGTTAAAAATTACGTTGGTGTCTGGATTAAGTAGGCGCTTATGCAGGCGTATAGGTCAGCGTCACATAAATCGGCGCATAGGATTCGGCCTGCACGAAGTTGATGAGGCCTTCTTTGGCCAGCTCCAACATCGCCACAAAAGTGACAACGAGGACAGGAACGCCCTTGCTGCCATCAAACAAACGTTCAAACTCTAAGAATTTTTTGCCCTGCATGCGGCGCAAAATAATGCTCATGTACTCGCGCACCGACAGCTCTTCTTTTGAAATCGTGTGGTGTTGTATCAATTTAGCGCGTTTCAAAATATCTTGCCACGCACTTTGCAAATCGGCCATGTCCACATCGGGGAAACGCGGTTTCAACGATTGCTCGATATAAACCTGCGCTTTGAGCACATCGCGACCCATTTGAGGCAGGTTGTTGATTTTGATGGAAGCCAGCTTTATCTGCTCGTATTCCATCAAGCGGCGTACCAGCTCAGCGCGTGGGTCTTCAGGCTCCACGCCCTCAGCCGTGCGCTTGGGCGGCAATAGCATGCGCGATTTGATTTCAATCAGCATGGCGGCCATCAGCAGGTATTCGGCAGCTAATTCGAGGTTGTGTTTCTTGATTTCTTCGACATAACTCAAATACTGACGCGTCAGCGGCGCCATGGGAATGTCGAGAATATTGAAATTCTGCTTGCGAATCAGGTACAGCAGCAAATCCAATGGACCTTCGAAGGCTTCTAAAAAGACCTCCAAAGCATCGGGTGGGATGTACAAATCGTTCGGCAGATTAAACAGCGGCTCGCCGTATAAGCGTGCCAAAGCCACTTGGTCTACCACCTGCGGCATCACTAATGGATTGGCCAGTGACTCGGACAAAGTATCTACGGATTCAGACATACCACATTAAGATCATTTCTACTATGAATTTAATAGCTATTTAGGCAATAAATATGCTGGCTAGATGCATTTTTAAGCATATTTAGCATGTATTTTTGGTATTTTTGAAAATTACTTCTTCGTTTGATAAACGTAGGCCGATTGCGCCACTTTGCCTTCGTTGATATCCGTTTGCGCGTTGCGATCTATGTTTTTGTCCCACAGCAAAGCGCGGCCAGCGCGTTGCTCGGCTTCCAGCGTTGGCTTAGCAGCTTTGAGCTGGGCTATGAACAAAGTGGTGTCTGACTCGTAGTCTGGGCGGCGAAAAATGGTGGTGGCTATGGACATAAATGACTTTCAGTTCAAATTCACTAGAATTGCGAAATTGCAATCATTTTACGAGGTGTCTAGCGTGTTCACTTTTTTAAGGAAAATCAGCGTTTTAGCCATCGTAATCAGTCTGATTACGTTTTTATTTGGTTGTGACAACCAGCGCATTTCCCAATTAGAGGAAGGCGTAGCCTCTGAAGGCGATGTGAAAATGAAGTTTGGCGAACCTGAAAAGGTGTGGGATGGCGAAAACGGTGCGAAGATTTTTGAATACAGCCGCCAACCCGCAGGGACGCAAAACTACATGATCACCATTGGTGCAGACGGCAAAATGAGTGCCCTGCGCCAAGTGCTGACCCCTCAAAACTTTGCCAAAATCACCCCGGGCATGATGATGGAAGATGTGCGAAAAATGCTGGGCAAGCCTATGAAAATCACCCCCTATGAGCTGCAAATGAAGTGGCACTACGACTGGCGCTACATGGACGGCCCGAACGTCACTGACACCAAAATCTTCACCGTGGTGTTTAACCCTGATTTGAAAGTGATTTCAACAGGTTCTGTGGCGGATACTGCTGCTATTAAGGCATCTCAGCCTTAACTTCAACATTTAGCTTGCCATTTAACTTAGTCGTTTTTGGGCATCTGCCATGACAGGCGCAACAGCAGGCACGCTGACCATCAGCGCGAGTGCGAGCGTCATGGTGTAACCTAGGTATTTAAAGGCTAAAGCCCCGACAACGCCACCAACCATAAAACTGCACAACATCCAGATCAAAGCGCGCAACTTGGGGCGGTTGGCCAAAACCTTGGTGGACATCGATGTGTCGTTGATATAGACCAACTTTCCCAATTCGATGCCTAAATCGGTCACCACACCCGTCAAATGGGTGCTGCGAAACTCTGATTTGGAAATTTTGGTGATCAAGGCGTTTTGTAAGCCCATGATAAAACACAAAATCACGACGGTGACCGGGGTCAGCAAGATAGAAACCGCCTTGATAGACGCACCAAACACGCCAAAAACCAAGAGCATGAAGGCCTCTAGCAACAGCGGTAAGCAATAAGCGCTGTGAAGATTGATGCGCAAACCCCAGTTAATGAGCATCGCGGTCGTCATCGCCCCCAGTAAAAACGCAATAACCGCGGTTACTGCGCCCAAAGTGAGCAAAATATTGCCCAAAATCAAGTTATCCGCAATAGACGAGAACAGCCCCGTGACGTGCGATGTGTACAGCCCCACCGCTAAAAAACCACCCGCATTGGTTGCACCGGCCACAAAACTCAGCAAAACTCCCAACCGCAAATTGCTTTGACTGGTGCGTGACACACCCGCTTCTACGTTCAAAAAGCTTAACCCGTTGAACATGTTGCGCGAGAAATAAGGGAAGTTAATTAATTGAAGTTAGTTTGTGCTTACTTCACCCGCATGCCCGGCAAAGCGCCAGCCATGGGCTCTAAAACATAAATCCCCGGCTGCGCTTTCTCGTCAGCCGCGCTGGCTGCCAAAACCATACCTTCTGACATGCCAAACTTCATCTTGCGCGGCGCAAGGTTGGCAACCATCACGGTGTGTTTACCAATCAAATCTACTGGCGCGTAGCTGCTGGCGATGCCGCTGAAGACATTGCGAGTTTTCGGTTGCCCTGCATCGTCCACCTCGCCCACGTCCAGCGTCAAACGCAGCAGCTTGGTGCTGCCTTCAACCGCTTCGCAGTTGACGATTTTGGCAATCCGCAGGTCGATTTTGGCGAAATCGTCGATGGTGATGATCTCTGATCGGGCGTCATCAACTGCTTTTGGCGTATTTTTTGCTACTGATTTTATAGCTGCTTGAGCAGTTAATGCGCTGGCTTCAGGCATATTTGGCACTTCAAATAGGGCATCCAATTGCTTTACATCAACGCGCTGCATCAAATGTACGTAATCGCCAATGACATGCCCCGCACCCAGCTGCGCTGCGGCATCTTGGATGGTGAACGGAGTGGTTTTTAAGAACTGTTCCACGCCAGCGGCAAGTTGCGGTAAGACGGGTTTGAGGTAGATCGTGAGCAACCTGAAAGCTTCGATGCACACCGTACAAACGTCATGCAAACGGGCTTCCATGCCTTCTTTTTTGGTCAATTCCCAGGGTTTGTTGGCATCTACGTACGCATTGACCACATCCGCCATTAGCATCGTCTCACGCATTGCTCTACCAAAATCACGATTTTCATACAGTAACTGCATGTTGTCTTTTTGCGAGCTAATGAGATTTATCACTGGTTGACCATCTTCTGAAATGACACCCAGCTTGTTGTCGAATTTTTTAGCTAAGAACCCAGCCGCTCTACTGGCGATGTTGACGAATTTTCCAATCAAATCACTGTTCACCCGTGCCATAAAGTCATCTGCATTGAAGTCAATATCTTCATTGCGTGCCGACAACTTGGCGGCTAGGTAGTAGCGCAACCACTCAGGATTCATGCCTAAACTCAAATATTTGAGCGGATCCAACCCCGTCCCACGGCTTTTACTCATTTTTTCACCGTTGTTGACCGTCAAAAAGCCGTGGACGAACACATTGGTTGGCGCTTTACGGCCGCTGAAGTGCAGCATGGCGGGCCAGAACAGCGTGTGGAAGGTGACGATGTCTTTGCCGATGAAGTGGTATTGCTCGGTATCGGCAGCAGCCATGTACTCATCAAAACTGCGAGTATCGGGATTTATCTTCCGATTCTTGGGGCCGCCTTTGTCAAACCAATTTTTGAGCGATGCTAAATAGCCCACCGGTGCATCTAGCCAGACGTAGAAGTATTTGCCCGGTGCATCAGGAATTTCAATGCCAAAGTACGGCGCGTCGCGGGAAATGTCCCAATCGCCCAAACCTTCTGACGTTGTGCCATCAGGGTTGGTACGGACGGAGAACCATTCTTTGACCTTGTTGGCGACTTCGGGTTGTAAGCGCGGTTTGCCGTTTTCATCAACACCTTGTGTCCAATCTTCCAAATACTTAACGCAACGCGGGTCGGACAATTTGAAGAAGAAATGCTCAGAGTTTTTGAGTTCAGGCCGTGCACCTGAAAGGGTTGAAAACGGATTAATCAGATCGGTCGGAGCGTAAACAGCACCGCAGTTTTCACAGTTATCGCCATACTGGTCTTTGGTGTGGCACTTGGGGCACTCGCCTTTGATGTAGCGGTCGGGCAGGAACATGTTTTTCTCAGGGTCGAAAAACTGCTCAATGGTTTTGGTTTCTATCAGTGAACCACCTTTTTCAGCAGGCAAATCACGTAAATCTTTGTAGATTTGGCGTGCTAACTCGTGATTTTCTGGCGCATCGGTGCTGTGCCAGTTGTCGAAACTGATGTGAAAGCCGTCTAAATACTGCTTTCGACCCGCTGCAATGTCTGCCACAAACTGCTGCGGCGTTTTGCCTGCTTTTTCAGCGGCAATCATGATAGGAGCACCGTGGGTGTCGTCCGCACCTACAAAATTGACCTCATTGCCCTGCATCCGCTGGAACCGCACCCAAATATCAGCCTGGATGTACTCCATGATGTGGCCGATGTGGAACTTGCCATTGGCGTATGGCAGTGCGGTGGTGACGAAAAGTTGGCGCGAAGCCATTTGGTTTGCAGTCATGGGATTAAACGGAATTCTTTTAGGGCTAATCTTATATTTTATGGGTTGTCGTTACACTTCTAGCAATAATCATGCTTAAGCACGTATAAACAACTCTTTTTTGAACTGAAATTAACCATATGGCTACTCAAGAACAACTGCTGCAAGCCCTGCAAACCATCATTGACCCGAACACGGGACGCGATTTTGTGACCAGCAAAGCGCTCAAAAACCTGACCGTGACAGACGGTGATGTCGCTTTTGACATCGAGCTGGGCTACCCCGCCAAAAGCCAGATCGCAGGATTCCGCAAAGCGCTGATTGCTGCTGCCAAGGGCGTAGCTGGCGTGCAAAACGTGTCGGTCAACATCACGACCAAAATCACCGCGCATGCGGTGCAGCGCGGTGTGGCGCTGCTGCCGAATGTGAAAAACATCGTTGCGGTTGCTTCTGGCAAGGGCGGCGTAGGCAAAAGCACAACGGCGGTGAACTTGGCTTTGGCACTGGCGGCTGAAGGTGCAACGGTCGGCTTGCTGGATGCCGATATTTACGGCCCCAGCTTGCCGATGATGATGGGAATCACCGGTAAACCAGAAAGTTTAGACGGCACAAACATGGAGCCGCTGGAAAACTATGGTGTGCAGGTCATGTCTATCGGTTTTTTAGTCGCGCAAGACGAAGCGATGATTTGGCGCGGCCCGATGGCAACGCAAGCGCTGGAGCAGCTGCTGCGCCAGACGAACTGGAAAGATTTGGATTATTTGATAGTAGACATGCCACCTGGCACGGGCGACATTCAACTCACCCTGTCGCAACGCGTGCCGATGACGGGCGCTGTGGTGGTGACGACGCCGCAAGACATTGCGCTGTTGGATGCTAAAAAGGGCATCAAAATGTTTGAAAAAGTCGGTGTGCCGATTTTGGGTATTGTGGAAAACATGGCGGTGCACGTTTGCACCAATTGCGGCCACACCGAGCATATTTTTGGCGCTGATGGTGGCAAAAAGATGGCTGCAGATTACAAAATGGCCTACTTGGGCGCATTGCCACTGAACATGCAGATTCGCCTACAAGCGGACAACGGCCGCCCGACCGTGGTGAGCGACCCTGATGGTGAAGTCGCAGGCATTTACAAAGCTGTGGCACGCCAAGTGGCGGTGTCGATTGCGGCTAAGAACAAGGATTTCAGCAGCAAGTTTCCGAGTATCAAGATTTCTAAAGATACGTAATTAAATACTAAATACGTGATTCGAAATCATTAGAAATTTGCCATGAACCTGCTCGCATCGCTGCGTTACTTGGTTGCCCTTGAAGAGCACAAGCATTTTGGGCGGGCGGCGTTGGCTTGTCACATCACCCAGCCGGCGCTATCAAACGCACTGCGGGCGCTTGAGCAGGAGTTTGGCACCACCATCATCAACCGTGGGCGTGTATATGTCGGCTTAACGCCAGAGGGCGAGCGCGTACTGGCCACCGCGCAGCGCATGATGCATGAGCGGGAACTGCTGGAGCAAGATTTGCGTGGTGTGGCGAATAAGCCGGTTGGGAATATCGTTATTGGCGCTGTGCCAACAGCCGTGCCGATTGCAGCTAGGTTTGCCGCGATGCTGCAAGCCAAGCACCCAGGCATCATGCCAACGGTGCTGTCGATGACATCTGACGAGATTGAAAACGGCTTAGAGAAACTGTCTCTAGACCTTGGATTGGGCTATACGGACAGGTTGCAGACCAAAACTTCGCGGCTACGCAGCTTGGCGCAATACACCGAGCATTATTTTCTGGTGCAAAAATCTGCAGAACCAGATGCACGATCACGGCTCAAAATCGGTTCCAAAATAGCGTGGGAGCAGGCCAGCAAACTACCGCTGTGCTTGCTGACGCCTGATATGCACAACCGCAGTATTGTGGACAAAGCTTTTTTAGACGCTGGTGTGTCGGTCAAACCTATTTTGGAAACCAACTCGCTGCTGACGCTTGCGTTGTCCGTTGTGGCAGGCGAAGTTTGCAGTATCTTGCCCGGTGCCATGCTTGACACGGTGCGTGGCTATGCAGAGCTAGAAGCGCGACCGCTGGAGAACCCCGTTATCTCAACGCCAATTGGCTTCATGATGCCGCAAAGTCTGCGCACTTCACACACCCAACAAGCGGCTTTTGACTTAGCGCAAAACGAAGCTTGGCTCAAACACGCAGCAGAACACAGTGGTTTGCTGAATAGTTGAATAGCTAAATAGTCGAGCTGTTAAGTAAATTAGCATTTCAAATGCTGCGGTGCATCATTTATTTATTGAATGAAAGCATGTTTAGATTCAATTTGACCACAGCAACTTTGCACTCCACACTAGAGCGAACTTGAAACAAACACATCTTATGACTACAGCATCACCCATAAAACCCGTCGTTTTGGCCACGCCAGACCAACTGCGCGAGCGCATTCGCCAGAAAAGTAAGCTCAAAGGACGCCAAGCCGACGATGCTTCTCGCGCAGAAGTTGTAGCCTTGATCGGGGCACGTCCTGCTGAAGGTTATCGACGTGACTTGCTGATTGAAAACCTGCATTTACTAAACGACGCCTACCGCTGCCTGCATGAACGTCATTTGGTGGCATTGGCCAAGGAAATGAATATCCCGATGGCTGAAGTATATGAAGTCGCCACGTTTTATCACCACTTTGAGGTGGTCAAAGGCGTGAAGGATGGCGATCTAACCGTTGATGGCGCAGCGCCTGCGCTGACCATCCGAGTGTGCGATGGTTTGTCGTGCGAGCTAGCAGGTGCGCAAGATTTACTCAAGCGCTTACCTGCCATTTTGGGCAACCCCAATATGCGGGTGATTCCAGCCCCGTGCATCGGTCGTTGTGAACAAGCACCTGCCGTTGCCGTACACCAACACATTGTGCCTTACGCTACATTAGATAGTGTGAAAAAGGCAGCAAATACCGATGTATCCTTCGTATTTACTGCCTCAGCAGCTATTAATTTTATAACAAGTGAATTGACCGAAAAGAGTATTTCACCGCACCAAACACACCCTTCAGCGGGGGGTGTGCCAGCTTATACCGATTACGCCACCTACATTGCGAACGGTGGTTACGCTTTAGCGGGCAATATTGCCAACGGCAGCTTGGAAATTGAGCCCATCATCAAGGCGATGGAAGATTCGGGTTTGCGCGGTTTGGGCGGTGCGGGTTTCCCGTCGGGGCGCAAATGGCGCATTGTGCGTGAGCAACCAGCGCCCAAGCTGATGGCCGTGAACATTGACGAGGGCGAGCCGGGTACTTTTAAAGACCGCACGTATTTAGAGCGCGACCCGCACCGCTTTTTAGAGGGCTTGCTGGTGGCAGCGCAGGTGGTGGGCATTGATGCTTGCTATATCTATTTGCGCGATGAATACCACGATTGCAGGCGCTTGCTGACGGCTGAATTAGCCAAATTGCAAGCCAACCCACCTGCTGCTTTAGCCGGGAAATTACCGCTGATCGAGCTACGCCGTGGCGCTGGCGCTTACATCTGCGGTGAAGAGTCAGCCATGATTGAGAGCATCGAAGGCAAACGTGGAGAGCCGCGCATGCGCCCGCCGTACATCGCGCAAGTCGGTTTGTTTGGCCGACCTACGCTTGAACACAATTTTGAAACCCTGTACTGGGTGCGCGACATTGTGCAGCTCGGGCCACAGTGGTTCAGCGGTTTTGGTCGAAACGGCCGTAAAGGTTTGCGCAGCTTCAGCGTGAGTGGCCGTGTTAAACACCCAGGTGTGAAATTGGCACCGGCAGGAATCAACCTGCTGGAATTGATTGACGAATATTGCGGCGGCATGCTGGACGGACACGATCTTTACGCTTACCTTCCAGGTGGTGCGTCAGGTGGCATTTTTCCAGCCAGCCATGCCAATATTCCCTTGGACTTTGACACGCTACAGCCGCATGGTGGTTTCATCGGCTCGGCTGCCGTCATCATTTTGAGCCAGCATGACACCGCCCGTGATGCGGCGTTGAACATGATGCGCTTCTTCGCCCACGAAAGTTGCGGTCAATGCACGCCATGCCGTGTGGGTACAAGCAAGGCGGCTAAGTTGATGGAAGCGACTGTATGGGACAACCAAACTTTGGAAGATTTGAACATTGTGATGACGGATGCTTCGATTTGCGGCCTCGGTCAAGCGGCGCCCAACCCCGTGCGCTGTGTTCAGAAATACTTCCCTCATGAAATTGGTCACGCTACATCAGGAGTCGCAGCATGAACGCGCCTACAAAATTGACAGAGTTAATGCCAGCCTTGGTTGAGTTCAAACTCGACGGCGTCGTGATGAAAGCCTTTGAAGGTGAAACCATCATTGACGCGGCCAAACGGCACGATGTCGATATCCCCCATCTTTGCTACAAAGAAGGCTACCGCGCCGATGGCAATTGCCGCGCTTGTGTGGTTGAAATCGACGGTGAGCGCACGCTGGCGCCCTCTTGCTGCCGCAGTGTGACTGCGGGTATGAATGTCAAAGCTTTCAGCGAACGCGCAGTGAAAAGCCAAAAAATGGTGCTGGAAATGTTGCTCAGCGACATGCCAGATAAGGGCTACAAATGGAATGAGAAAGATGAATCGCTACAGCACGGCGAACTGAGTGAATGGGCGGCGCGTATGGATGTGGCTGTGCGTCCAGAACTCAAAGCCCTGCGCCGCGAGCCGCCTAAATCAGACTACTCCCACCCCGCTATGGCCGTCAATTTGGATGCCTGCATCCAGTGCAACCGCTGTGTGCGCGCCTGCCGTGAAGAGCAGGTCAACGATGTGATTGGCTACGCTATGCGCGGTTCGCACAGTGAAATTGTGTTTGACGTTGGCGACAAGATGGGTGACAGCACCTGCGTGGCCTGCGGCGAATGCGTGCAAGCCTGCCCAACAGGGGCGTTGATGCCAAAAACACAAGTTGGCTCACAAATTGTCGATAAAAAAGTTGACTCAGTCTGCCCATTTTGTGGCGTGGGTTGCCTGCTGACTTATAACGTCAAAGACAACAAAATCGTCAGTGTCGATGGGCGCGATGGCCCAGCAAATCACAACCGACTCTGCGTCAAAGGTCGCTTTGGCTTTGACTACGCGCACCATGAACAGCGCTTGACCAAACCCTTGATTCGACTTGCTGGTGTAGCTAAAGACGAGCACATCACCCGAGATCCAGCCGATTGGCGCGAGGTTTTCCGAGAAGCAACTTGGGAAGAAGCTTTGGCTTATACATCAGGCAAACTGGTAGGTTTGCGCGACACTTATGGCAAAAAGTCTCTCGCTGGTTTTGGCTCAGCCAAAGGCAGCAACGAAGAAGCTTATTTGTTCCAAAAACTGGTGCGTACTGGCTTTGGCAGCAACAACGTAGACCATTGCACACGGTTATGCCATGCCTCTAGCGTGGCAGCGCTGCTCGAAGGTGTGGGCTCTGGCGCGGTGAGTAACCAAGTGAGCGATGTGGAGCACGCGGAGCTCATCATGGTGATTGGCTCTAACCCCACGGCCAATCACCCCGTTGCTGCAACGTGGATGAAAAATGCAGCCAAAAACGGTACGAAAATCGTTCTAGCAGACCCACGCCGTACAGACATCAGCAAGCACGCTTGGCGGACTATGCAGTTCAAGCCTGACACGGATGTGGCGATGTTAAACGCCTTGATTCACACCGTGATTGAAGAAGGTTTGGCAGACGAAGCATTCATACGCGACCGCGCTAGCAACTTTGAAGCGCTGCGAGACAACGTCAAAGGCTACAGCCCTGAAGCTATGGCGCCTATTTGCGGCGTGCCAGCAGAAACTTTGCGTGAAGTGGCGCGTGAATTCGCCAAAGCCAAAGGTGCGATGATTTTGTGGGGCATGGGTATCAGCCAACACATACACGGCACAGACAATGCACGTTGCCTGATTGCTTTGGTCACCGTGACTGGGCAAATTGGCAAACCTGGCTCTGGCTTGCACCCGCTGCGTGGGCAAAACAATGTGCAGGGCGCGAGTGATGCGGGTTTGATTCCGATGATGTTCCCCAACTACCAGCGCGTCACCATACCGGCTGTGCATGCTTGGTTTGAGGACTTTTGGCAGACCAAACTGGATGACCAGCCCGGCTACACCGTGGTGGAGATCATGCACAAGGCGCTCGCTCCCGATAGCGACCCGCACAAAGTGCGCGGCATGTACATCATGGGTGAAAACCCAGCGATGAGCGACCCTGATTTGAACCACGCCCGTCATGCCTTGGCATCGCTTGATCATTTGGTGGTGCAAGACATTTTTATGACCGAGACCGCTTGGTTGGCTGATGTGGTGCTGCCTGCGACCTCTTGGCCAGAGAAAACCGGCACCGTCAGCAACACCGACCGCATGGTGCAGATGGGCAAACAAGCCATCACCCCACCGGGAGATGCCAAGCCTGATTTGTGGATCATCCAACAAATCGCTAACCGCATGGGCTTGCCGTGGGATTACAAAGGCGATCATTCGGGTGTGGCTGCCGTCTATGAAGAGATGCGGAAAGCCATGCACGCTGCCATCTCTGGCATCACTTGGGAGCGACTGGAACGCGAATCCAGTGTGACCTACCCTTGCCTGAGTGCGGAAGACCCTGGCCAACCCACTGTGTTCATCGACACCTTCCCCACAGCCAATGGTCGTGTACAGCTCGTTCCAGCAGACATCATCCCCGCTGATGAGCGCCCAGATGCGCAATTCCCGTTTGTATTGATCACAGGTCGCCAGCTGGAACACTGGCATACCGGCAGCATGACGCGACGCGCCAGCGTGCTGGATGCACTGGAACCAATAGCAACTGCATCACTGTGTGGTGCAGACATGACTGCGATGGGTTTGAACGCGGGCGACGTGATTACCGTTAAATCACGCCGTGGTGAAGTGGCGATTCACATCCGCCGTGACGACGGCACGCCGCGCGGTGCGGTGTTTATTCCGTTTGCTTACTACGAAGCAGCAGCGAACATGATGACGAATGCGGCACTTGACCCTGTGGGCAAGATTCCAGAGTTCAAGTACTGCGCGGTTGCCATCACAAAAGGTGGCAAAGTAGCGCTGAAAACTGGTTATTGATCCGCAAAGCAGACTGAAACGGTTTGGGCGATATGATTGCGACCTATGTCTTTCATACGCCCAACCCTCAATGTTTCCGTCATCATGCGCCGCGAGCCTATCGTCGGCGCGATGAGCCGTTGGCAATCGCACCGCTGGGTGCTCGAAAACGTGATTTTGGAAGATGAAAGCTCGACACTTAGCATCGAAAAAATTGCTTTAAAAATATCCAAAAATGATAGCGCTGAGCGATGGAAACACGTTGGTTATAGAGCAGAATTGTACGCTGATGATGCCGAAGGCTACTACCTCAATGTAACCACTGATGCACCCTGCTGGTTTGTTTTGTGGCGCATGGAAGAAATTGCAGAAAATGGGACGGGTATCACAAGTGAGCCCATCGCAAAACCCGAAATGGTGAGCTTGAGTTACCACGATGCAGGGCGCTGGTTGGATGCACAAGAAACCGTCGAGCAAGTGCCGCTGCCTCCTGAAGTTGTGGCATGGCTGCAAGCCTTTGTGGATGAACACCACGTGATTGAAACCAAAAAACGTAAACGACCCGAGAGCTTCAAACGTTTAGAGGACAGGTTTGGCAATCCTGCGTCGATCACAACGGAAAAGAAAATGGGCGGCGGCTTCCAAGGTGGTAACAACCATGGCTGAAAGCAAAAATGAAGGATTTTTAGGACGTTGGTCGCAGCGCAAGCAAGATATTCGCGCAGGAAAGCTCTTGACTGAGCCTGAAGTTACGACCAGGCCTGTTGCGTTAACTGACAAAACTTCAGAACCAACTTCAGTCCAAACTTCAGAAACAACGGTTATTACAGAAAAGCCTGAAGTCCCATTGCCGACAATGGCTGATGTGCATGAATTGACATCAGAATCCGATTTTTCCCCCTTCGTCGCCAAAAACGTATCGCCTGAAGTGCGTAATTCAGCGATGAAAAAGCTGTTTACCGACCCGCATTACAACGTGATGGACAGGTTGGACATCTATATTGATGATTATTCCCAGCCAGACCCGATTCCCGAATCCATGTTGCGGCAGATGGTCAGCGCTAAGTTTTTGAATTTATTCAAAGCCGAAGAAGAAGAGGAAGAAGCGCAATCGGCTAAAAAAGCAGCTTTAGAAGCAAAAACGGGTAAAACATACCCGCTCGTAGGGGATGATGCCAATACCGTAAGCATGCAATCTGTGGCAAAGTTGAGCACAGAAAATTTATCTACACAGACGATTCCCCTTTCCGGACCTCACGATGACCACACTGATTTGCGATTGCAGCAAAACCATGCCGCTGGACCCCACAAGCTTGGGCGCGGCGCTGAATGAAAATTTAACCCTACACACCACCCTGTGCCGCCGCGAAGCGGGTAGTTTCCAGCTGGCGATTCAATCTGGCGAGGACGTGGTTGTCGCCTGCACCCAAGAAAAGTGCTTGTTTACTGAGTTGGCTGAACAAACGGTGGGTGCAAGTTCGCCGATTCGCTTTGTCAATATCCGTGAAATGGGCGGCTGGAGCAAAGACGCCAAACTAGCCAGCCCAAAAATTGCGGCGCTTTTAGCGGTGGCACAATTACCAGAACCTGAGCCAGTCTCCACGGTCACCTACAAAAGCGCAGGTCGTGTCTTGATTATTGGCGATCTGACTGCCGCCGAGCATGCGGCAGACTTGTTGGGTAACGAGCTGGACATCACGATATTCACCTTGGGTGCAAAGAAATCTGCACCTTTCTCTTTACCTTTTTTAGCACCGCTACAAGAGCGCCGTTACCCCGTGCTGGGCGGAAAAATCGAATCGCTCACTGGCTGGCTGGGTGCTTTTGAATTCTCATGGCAGCGCAACAACCCCATCGACTTGGATGTCTGCACACGTTGCAACGCCTGCGTTACCGCGTGTCCCGAAGATGCCATTGGCTTAGATTACCAAGTGGATATGACGCTTTGCACATCCCACCGCAGCTGCGTGAAAGCATGCCAAGTGGCAGGGGCGATTGACTTCAGCCGTGAAGCAGAAAGCTCAGTGGCGACGTTTGATTTGATTTTGGACTTGCGCGCTGTTGGAGCAATGACGTCTGAAACGGGTTTTGTGCAACACGCCCTGCCGCAAGGCTATTTCCGCTGGAATGGTGTTGATATTGCGCCTTTGGTGGCCTTGCGCGGTTTGGTTGGCGAATTTGATAAACCCAAGTTTTTCAACTACAAGCAAAAGCTCTGCGCGCACAGCCGCAATGAAAAAGTGGGCTGCAATGCCTGTATAGATGTATGTTCGGCCAAAGCCATTAGCAGTGAAAAAGGCCGGCAACAAATCAAAGTCAACCCCAATTTATGCGTGGGCTGCGGCTCTTGCACCACAGTGTGCCCAAGTGGTGCGCTGACATTTGCATACCCACGGGCAAGTGAGCAAGGTGTGAAGCTCAAAACGATGCTGAGTACTTATGCCCGTAGCGGCGGCAAAAATGCAGCGATTTTGCTGCACAGCCAAGAGGCGGGTTCAAAATTATTGAATGCGTTGGGTCGATCCGCTCAAATCAACAAAGCGACGCAAGGCGTGCCAGCGCGTGTTTTGCCTGTTAGTTTGTGGCATACCTCGTCCGTGGGGTTGGATGTGTGGCTGACAGCTATTACTTATGGCGCATCGCAGGTTTGGGTATTGATGACCGATGAAGAAGCGCCGCAATATCGGGCGGCTCTGGTGGCGCAAATGGCTGTCGCGCAGTCTATTCTGACGGGATTGGGGTACACCGGCGATCATTTCAGGCTGATTGAAGCCAAAGACGCTCATGATTTGTTAACCTTGGATGCCGCTTTGCAAGCCCCCGCAGCCCAAGTCGTCAGTCGCAATGCGGGTTTCGCGATACAAGCTGACAAACGCGCTACCTTGGAGTTGGCGCTAGACCACTTGATTGAATTTGCACCAGCTAGTTTTGCAAAACCCGCAGTCATAGCGATGCCAGCCCAGGGGTCGCCACTGGGTGCCATCGTCATCAACAAAGATGCCTGCACCCTGTGCCTGAGCTGCGTGAACGCTTGTCCAGCCAGCGCACTGCAAGACAATGCAGACTCACCCCAGCTCAAATTGGTTGAGAAAAATTGTGTGCAATGCGGACTTTGTGCAAAAACCTGCCCTGAAAACGCCATCACTTTGGTGCCGCAGTTGAATTTAGCGCCATCACGCAAAGAGCCAGTGGTTATCAACGAGATGAAGCCATACTCATGCATTCGCTGCAACAAGCCGTTTGGCACACTCAAAGCCATTGAGGCGATGGTCGGCAAGCTATCTGGGCACAGCATGTTTCAAGGTGCTGCGGCTGAACGACTCAAAATGTGCAGCGACTGCAGGGTGATCGATATGTATTCGACCAGCAACGAATCTAAAATCACGGATCTCTGAACAGGGCAGCAGTGAACATGGCAACAAAAAACGAATCCCTCCTCGCAGAGCAGCTCACCAGCACACTGGATGAAGAAACTGCCAGATCTGAAATATATGGACTACTAGCCGGCGTATTATATAAATCACCAGCTATTGAATTAATAGCTCAAATACGTGTAGCAGCGACAGACACACCGGCTGCAGGTGCATTTTTAGAAGAGCCTTGGCGCAACTTCGTCGGCGTGACTCGGTCCATGTCAGACCAAGCCATCAAGAACGAGTATGAAGCACTTTTTGGCGGTGTCGGTAAGCCTGAAATTTACTTGTACGGCTCGCATTATTTGAGCGGTTTTTTGAACGAAAAACCCTTAGCAAGATTACGCACAGATTTGAACAGCCTGGGGCTAGAACGTTCTGAAGTGATGTCAGACACGGAAGACCATTTTGCGTATCTATGCGAAGTGATGCGCTATTTGATTGCAGGTGACGATGTTGTTGTCGCTAACTTAACGCGTCAACGTGAATTTTTCTCAACGCATATTCAGCCATGGGTAAATTTGATGTGTGACGACATTCAAAGCAATAACAAGGCAAACTTTTACGCTTCATTAGCGGAGCTGATTCGTGCATTCATGGGTATAGAAGCACAGGGTTTTGACATGCTTGTGTAAATGACCTAGATCAAGTATTGTTAAATTTATTTATTCAAAATTTGAGGTCTTATGCGTGTTTTCCCTAGGCAATTATTTGCCTGTGTGGTTATTTTTCAGTTACATTAAGTAAGCATGTTTTCAAATATCTCTTTGAAAGATTGCGCGATGACCTTGGAGTAAAACCATGCAGGAAACCACAAACAAAGCCTCTCGCCGAGGTTTTTTCTTAACAGCTAGTGCCGCGAGTGCTGCTGTCGCTGCAGTCAGCCTGATCAAATCGCCAGCACCTGCAGCCGTTGTAGAAGTGCTTAAGCCAGCGCCAGCTAATGGTGGCGGCTACGTGCTGAGTGAGCACGTCAAACAGTATTACAAGACGACACTCGTCTAATTCATTAAGTAATTTCCCAGCCTGTCCTCTGTGATTCATGCTTGCTGTGAATCACTTAGTTTTTGGAGAGTTTCATGTTGTTGACTAAAAAATCGAATTCCAACACGAGTGCTGATCGCTCGCCCTTTGTGCATAGTCTGCGCAGAGGTTTGTCTCAAGCCTTGCCAACGATGGACCGACGCGCATTTTTGCGCCGCTCAGGTCTAGGCATTGGTGTGGGTATTGCGGCTACGCAACTCACTTTGGTTAAAAAAGCACAAGCCGCCGAGGGCGCTTCTGTTTTAGGTGCAGGCAAGATTGAAATCAAGCGCACCGTTTGCACGCACTGCTCAGTCGGTTGCGCGGTAGATGCGATTGTTGAAAACGGCGTATGGGTTCGCCAAGAACCTGTGTTTGATTCACCGATCAATTTGGGCTCTTACTGTGCCAAAGGCGCTGCGCTGCGCGAGCACGGCCACGGTGAGTTCCGCCTGCGTTACCCCATGAAATTGGTCAACGGCAAGTATGAACGCATTAGCTGGGACACGGCTTTGACCGAAATCAGCGCCAAAATGCTGGAGCTTAAAAAAGCCAGCGGCCCAGACAGCGTCTATTTCGTCGGCTCATCCAAGCACAACAACGAACAAGCTTATTTGTTGCGTAAATTCGTTAGCTTCTGGGGCAGCAACAACTGCGACCACCAAGCGCGTATTTGTCATTCAACCACCGTTGCTGGCGTAGCCAACACTTGGGGCTATGGCGCTATGACCAACTCGTACAACGACATGCAAAACAGCAAGTGCGCGATGTACATTGGCTCTAACGCTGCTGAAGCGCACCCCGTCAGCATGTTGCACATGTTGCACGCCAAAGAAACTGGCACCAAAATGATTGTGGTTGACCCGCGCTTCACGCGTACGGCTGCAAAAGCAGACGAGTTTGTGCGTTTACGTTCAGGCTCGGACATTCCGTTTTTGTTCGGTGTGCTGTACCACATCTTCAAAAATAACTGGGAAGATACCAAGTACATCAACGACCGCGTGCATGGCATGGAAAACGTCAAAGCCGAAGTCTTGGCAAAATGGACACCTGACAAAGTTGAAGAAGCTTGCGGCGTGAAAGAAGCCCAAGTCTTAAAAGTTGCAACCCTGTTGAGCGAAAACCGCCCAAGCACGATAGTTTGGTGTATGGGTCAAACCCAGCACACCACAGGCAATGCTGTGGTGCGTGCCTCATGTATTTTGCAACTCGCGCTTGGTAACGTCGGTAAATCTGGCGGTGGAACCAACATTTTCCGCGGCCATGACAATGTGCAAGGTGCGACCGACGTTGGACCAAACCCTGACTCACTGCCTGGCTACTACGGCCTTGTGGAAGGTTCATGGAAACACTTTGCAAAAGTCTGGGGCGTTGATTTTGAGTGGATCAAAAAACAGTTCGCCTCACCAGCCATGATGGGTAAGTCAGGCTTGACTGTATCGCGCTGGATTGACGGTGTGCTTGAGAAAAATGAACTGATCGACCAAGACTCCAACCTACGCGGTGTCTTCATGTGGGGACACGCGCCAAACTCACAAACCCGTGGTTTGGAGATGAAACGCGCGATGGACAAGCTTGATTTGCTTGTTGTTGTCGATCCGTATCCATCTGCAACCGCTGCGATGGCCGCGATGCCAGGCAAAGCAGAAGACGTCAATGCGAATCGCGCTGTCTACTTATTGCCAGCCGCCACACAGTTTGAAACCAGTGGTTCTGTCACGGCATCAAACCGCTCCATTCAATGGCGTGAAAAAGTCATCGAACCGTTGTGGGAGAGCCGTAGCGATCACATGATCATGCAGCAGTTTGCCAACAAACTTGGTTTTGGCAAAGAACTGTCCATCAACTACAAAATGCAAAAAGTCGGCGGCATGGACGAACCCGTGCCTGAAGACATTTTGCGTGAAATCAACAAGAGTGTGTGGACCATTGGCTACACCGGCCAAAGCCCAGAGCGCTTGAAAGCCCACATGCGCAACATGCATGTGTTTGATGTCAAAACACTCAAAGCAAAAGGCAATGCCAAAGACAAAGAAACGGGATACGACTTCACAGGCGATTATTTCGGTTTGCCCTGGCCTTGCTACGGCAATGCGTCCATCAAGCACCCAGGTTCGCCCAACTTGTACGACACGTCTAAGCACGTGATGGAAGGCGGCGGTAACTTCCGCGCTAACTTTGGTGTTGAGCGCGAAGGTAAGAGCTTGTTGGCAGAAGATGGTTCACACTCTGTAGGTGCCGATATCACCACTGGCTACCCAGAGTTTGACCACGTGCTGATGAAAAAACTCGGCTGGTGGGATGATTTGACTGATGCCGAAAAAGCCGGTGCTGAAGGCAAAAACTGGAAGACTGATTTGACTGGCGGTATCCAGCGCGTGGTCATGCAAGTACACGGTTGCCATCCGTTTGGTAACGCCAAAGCGCGCGCTGTGGTTTGGAACTTCCCAGACCCGATTCCGCAACATCGCGAGCCTTTGTATGGCACGCGCCCTGATTTGATGGCGAAGTACCCGACGCACGATGACAAGAAAGCCTTCTGGCGTATGCCTACGCTGTACAAAACGATTCAGCAAAAGAACATCGCAGACAAAACGCACGAAAAGTTCCCATTGATTCTGACTTCTGGTCGTTTGGTTGAGTATGAGGGTGGTGGAGAAGAAACACGCTCGAATCCGTGGCTGGCTGAATTGCAACAAGAAGCTTTTGTGGAGATCAATCCAAAAACAGCGAGTGAGCGCGGCATTCAAAACGGTGGTCGTGTGTGGCTGAGCAGCCCAACAGGTGCGCGCTTGAACGTACAGGCTTTGGTCACCGAGCGTGTGGACTCTGGCACCGTTTGGATGCCGTTCCACTTCTCAGGCCGTTGGCAAGGTGCGGATATGTTGGCGTACTACCCGAATGGTGCTGCACCCGTCGTGCGCGGCGAGGCTGTCAACACAGCCACGACCTATGGTTACGACAGCGTGACCATGATGCAAGAAACCAAGACAACCGTCTGCAATATCGAAAAAGCTTAAGGAATCACAACCATGGCACGTATGAAATTTGTCTGTGATGCAGAGCGCTGCATCGAATGCAACGGCTGTGTAACGGCTTGCAAAAACGAAAACGAAGTCCCTTGGGGCGTCAATCGCCGCCGCGTGGTTACCTTGAATGATGGCATTCCAGGAGAAAAATCTATCTCTGTGGCGTGTATGCACTGCAGCGATGCACCTTGCATGGCCGTTTGCCCCGTCAACTGCTTTTACCGCACTGACGAAGGCGTGGTTTTGCATGACAAAGACGTCTGCATTGGCTGCGGCTACTGCTCATACGCTTGCCCGTTTGGCGCGCCACAGTTCCCATCACAGGGCACATTTGGTGTGCGCGGCAAAATGGACAAGTGCACCTTCTGTGCAGGCGGCCCTGAAGCCAATGGTAGCCAAGCAGAATTTGAAAAATATGGCCGCAACCGCTTGGCTGAAGGCAAATTGCCAGCATGCGCTGAGCAATGCTCCACCAAAGCACTTTTGGCAGGCGATGGCGACGTGATTGCAGATATCTTCCGCAACCGCGTGCTCAAGCGTGGCAAAGGCGCTGAAGTTTGGGGTTGGGGCACAGCTTATGGTTCAAAGCAAGCGGGTCAAGCACCAGCAGGAGCAAAGCCATGAACAAAACCATCAAAACTCTAGCATGGGTTGCGGTTACTGTATTCGCAAGTTCGACGCTCATCGCTTGCGGAGACAAGCTACAGACCGCAGAGACACCGTCGAAAGACGCTGCACCTTACTCAGGCACAGGCGTTGCATCATTCACAGCCCCTGGCTGGAAAGCTGGCGACAAAACGGCTTGGGAGCAGCAACTCAAAGCTCGTATGCAAAACAGCCAAAACGAGTACTCCAAAGTCAACTAAGGAGCTACGACATGCTTCGCTCAACATTGACAGTATTTACCACGCTCGCTTTAGCTTTGACGCTTAGCACTGCTGCACATGCCCAAACTTCAGCTCCTGCCGCTGCGCCTGCAGCCATCCAAAGTGTCAACATTATGGATGTCAAGCCCGAAGCCAGCTTAGAGCCAGGCTACGCGCAACAAACCAATGGCGAACGAGCCAAAGTACAACCTGGCAACAACGCGCCCATGTGGCGTCAAGTTGGTTCTGGCGTTGAAGGCTTTAGCAGCTTACCCAAAAGTACCGCACCAGAAGCTGGCATTTTGATTCAGCCTTTCACGCAATACCCTGGCTCACGCCTGACTAACGCTGGCGAAGCATGGCGACAAGTGCGCAACAACTGGATCATCCCTTACGGTGGTTCTTTAGTTTTGATCGTTTTGGGCGGTTTGGGCGGTTTGGGCTTATATTACTGGCGCAAAGGCGCGGTCAAGTTGCCTGATGCGCCTACCGGTCGCAAAATTGAACGTTTCACACCGTTTGAGCGAGCAGCCCATTGGACTAACGCGATTGCGTTTTGTATATTGGCTATTTCAGGCTTGGTGATGGCGTTTGGCCAGTACGTTTTGATGCCAGTTATTGGTCAAACACTCTTTGGTTATTTGACTTACCTTTTGAAAAACGCACACAACTTTGCAGGTCCGCTCTTTGCAGTATCTCTCATCGTTGTTATGTTTACTTTTGTGCGCGACAACTTGCCAGCCAAAGGCGATTTGAACTGGTTGCTCAAAGGCGGCGGTTTGTTCTCAAAAGAGCACCCAAAAGCTGGCCGCTTCAATGCTGGCGAAAAAATGGTGTTTTGGGGCGGCGTATTTTTCTTGGGTTTGACCGTTGTCGCCTCTGGCTTGGTGATGGACAAGCTGGTACCAGGTTTGAGCTACGAACGCACCACCATGCAAATTGCCCACATGGTGCATGCTGTGGCGACAATTTTGATGATGGCGATGTTTATGGGGCACATTTACTTGGGCTCCATTGGTACCGAAGGCACTTACCAAGGCATGAAAACCGGCTACGTGGACGAAAACTGGGCGAAACATCACCATGAGCTGTGGTTAGACGATGTCAAATCTGGCAAAATTCCACGCGATCGTACGGCGGCTGCAGCTGATGCTGTGGCAGCTGTCCAAGCCAAATCAGTATAAGTTTGAGGAATTGATGATGAAAAAACTATCCTTTAAAGCAGCATCAAAAGCTGCAACATTAGCGACGGCCTCTCTCTTTTTTGCTTTTACGACAACGGCTGCCCTGGCCAAGCTACCAGCACTGTCTGACGAAGCCAAGGCCAAAGCTGCCGAAGCAGCCGCCAAAACAGCTTGGAATGGCAAGGTTGATGGCTTTTTGCTTTGCAAATCGCAAGACAAAGCCGCTGCCCACTACTACAAAACAGCAAAATCGACTAAACCCGCTGCAGCAACTCCACCTTGTGCTGACCCTGGCCCGTTTGTTTACCCACTGCCAGTTGCAGCCGCCACTGCTGCACCAGCTACACCAGCGGTAGTGGCAGCTGCGGCTGTTCCGGCTAAACCAGCTGTTCCAGCTGTTTCGGCGAAGAAGCCCTGAACGCGCCCCTTCCCTACTTGACCCAGTCCCACGCGCCCTTGGTGCGTGAGGTGATAGCAGTTGACGAACACGGACAAAATCGCACCCTCTTCATTCCCGCCGAACGCGCGCTGACGGTTTACGTCGACAAACGCGAACTCGTCACGCTGATGACGCTGGGCGCTCACCCCGAGTGGCTGGTTTTAGGCTATTTGCGCAACCAGCGCTTGGTAGATTCAATTGCCGAGATAGAATCCATCACCGTCGATTGGGAAGTAGGCGCTGCCGCCGTCAAAACCCGCCACGGCATCACCGACATTGAAAAACGCACCGAAAAACGCGTCGTCACCACCGGTTGCGGCCAAGGCAGCTTGTTTGGTGACTTGATGGGCGCGTTTGACAGCGTCACCCTGCCAGACTCCAAAGTCACCCAAGCGCAGCTAGAAACCATCACCAACGCCATTCGCCTGCAAGACAGCGTGTACAAGCAAGCCGGTTCGGTACACGGCTGCGCCTTGTTTTCAGCACTGCCAGAATCACCCGAAACGGCAGAACAACTGATCTTTGTCGAAGACGTGGGCCGCCACAACGCGATTGACACGATTGCAGGCTGGATGTGGCTGCAAGACCCAAAAAACGTTCAAGGCGCGAACAAAGTGTTTTACACCACGGGTCGTTTAACCAGCGAAATGGTCATGAAATCCGCCCAAATGGGCATCCCCGTTGTTGTTTCGCGCAGCGGCATGACCGAAATGGGTTTGGCCCTAGCTCAAAAACTCAACCTTTGCGCCATTGGCCGCGCCACGAACAAACGATTCTTGTGCTTTTCAGCGCCTGAACGGGTGTTTTGGCAGCAGATTTAATAGAAAGCAGTATTTTTACAAGTTAAATACGCGTTTAGCCAGCGTATTTTCTGCCTAAACTGCTATTAAAAGCATAGTAATTTTGCAAAGTCGACTTTGGCATAAACTACCTAAATTTAATATGTAAATTTGCCACTAGCCTCTGTATTTATTGCTTAGAGCGCTATCTTTTTTAGAAGATTTTTACATTCCTTGTCAGCCACTCTCATGGATGCTCAACGCTGAATTTAGCTTGATTTATTACTTAGCAGCGCCATCTAAGTTTGTATTGCAAAAAAATCCGTTACTTGAGAGGTTAAGTACAGCCATGAACACCGCTTTTTACACATTGGGATGGCGCTCGCTTTGGCGGGATCTGCGGGCTGGGGAGTTGCGACTGCTGATTGTGGCTGTGTCGCTGGCAGTGGCGGCGTTGACGGCGGTGGGATTTTTTGCGGACAGGCTGAACGGTGGGCTTCAACGGGATGCGCGGCAGTTGCTGGGGGGCGATGCGGTGATTTCTAGCGACAACCCGACGCCGCAGGTCTTGATGGACAAAGCCAAACAACTTGGGCTGCAGACGGCGCAAACGCTGGGGTTTCCGACCATGGCTAGAGCCGCATCGAACGCAACATCGACAGATCAAGCCGCGAATTCAGGCGACCCGATGACCAAATTGGTCGCGCTGAAGGCGGTGAGCGAGGCTTACCCGCTGCGCGGGAGCTTGCAAATCACATCAAAACAAGGCGCTGAACCGGCTAAAACCCGCGCCGTGCCGGCCGTGGGGGAAGCTTGGGTGGATGCTGCGCTGTTGGATGGTTTGGGGCTGCAAGTTGGCGATAAGCTACTGTTAGGCGACGCTGAGCTGCGGATTGGCCAAATCATCACGACCGAGCCTGACCGAGGCGCGGGTTTTGCCAATTTCGCGCCGCGCGTGATGGTCAACATGGCGGGGATGGCGGCAACGGGCTTGATTCAGCCGGCCAGCCGGGTGACTTATCGGTTTGCCGTGGCGGGGACGAGTGCTGGCGGGCCTGCACTGGACAAGGATGTGAAGGCGTTTGTGGATTTCGCCAAAACACAAACCATAGCTGGCGTGAGACTGGAATCGTTTGAAGGCGGACGCCCCGAAATGAAGCAAACGCTGGACAGAGCTGAGAAGTTTTTGAGCTTGATTGCGTTGCTTGCCGCTCTGCTGAGCGCTGTGGCTGTGGCATTGGCTGCGCGAAGCTTTGCCGCCAAGCATTTGGACAACTGCGCCATGCTGCGTGTGCTGGGGCAGAGCCAGCGCAATATCGGGCTGAGTTACACCTTTGAATTTGCGCTGGTCGGCTTGTTTGCGAGTGGGCTGGGCATTGTGATGGGTTATGCGGTGCATTACGTCTTTGTGCTGCTGCTCGCGGGTTTGATTGAGTCGAGCTTGCCTGCCGCGTCCTTGTGGCCCGTCGTCTTTGGTTTGGGCATGGGGATGACACTGTTGCTAGCGTTTGGTCTGCCACCTGTGCTGCAACTGGCGCAAGTGCCGCCGCTGCGGGTGATTCGTCGCGATGTGGGCAGTTTGAAACCTGCTTCATTGGCCGTGCTGGGCTTGGGTTTGGCAGGGTTTGTGACGCTGCTGCTGGCTACTAGCAGCGATTTGAAGCTGGGTTTGATCACGGTGGGCGGTTTTGCAGCGGCTGTGGTGCTGTTTGCGGGCATCAGCTATTTGGCCATCAAACTGCTGCGCATGAGCGTGAACGACGCGACTGCGCCACGCTGGCTGGTATTGGCAACGCGGCAACTCACGGCACGGCCGGCGTTTGCGGTGGTGCAGATCAGCGCCTTGTCACTCGGGCTGCTGGCCTTGATTTTGTTGGTCTTGCTGCGAACGGACTTGATTGACAGTTGGCGAAAAGCGACACCGCCTGACGCGCCGAATCGCTTTGTCATCAACGTGATGCCAGAGCAAAGCGAGAGTTTTCAGCAAACCTTGAAGCAAGCTGGTGTCAAAAATTACGACTGGTTTCCCATGATTCGTGGGCGATTGGTGGCGATCAACAAAACGGAAGTGAAACTAGACAATTTTGCCGACGAACGTGCCAAGCGTATGCTGGACAGGGAATTCAATTTATCCAACAGCGCGGCGCTGCCCGCACACAACATCGTCACATCAGGCGCGTGGACCTCTGAGGAAACCGGCGGCGTGAGCGTGGAAGAAAGCGTGGCAAAAACCTTGAACTTGGCGCTGGGCGATGCGCTTCGCTTTGACGTGGGTGGCATGCTGATTGACAGCAAAGTCAGCTCTGTGCGCAAGGTGGACTGGGGCTCTATGCGGGCCAACTTTTATGTGATGTTTCCGGTAGCGCAATTGACGGGTGTGCCGGTGACTTACATGGGTGCTTTCCGTGCACCAGTAGCAATGAATAGCAAAGACGGTAAAACCAGTGCGGCCAATAATAGTTCAAATTTTGACAATGCGTTGGTTAAAAATTACCCCAACATCACCAGCGTGGACATGAGCGCCACGGTATCGCAAATCCAAAAAGTGCTGGATCAAGTCATCCGCGCGGTTGAGTTTTTGTTTACATTCACCCTAGCTGCCGGCGTGGTTGTTTTGCTAACGGCCATCACAGCGACCAAAGATGAGCGCGCTAAAGAATTTGCAGTGATGCGTTCCTTGGGTGCCAGTGGCAAGCTGTTGCGTCAAGTCCAAGGCGCTGAGTTGGCCGGTGTGGGTTTGTTAGCGGGCTTCTTGGCCAGTATCATCGCTGTGGCGATTGGTTGGGCGATGGCGCGCTATGTGTTTGAGTTCAGCTGGAGCATCAAGCTATGGGTGCCACTTGCTGGTGCGATGACAGGATCGTTGTTAGCCTTGGTTGCTGGAACCTATGTGCTACGCTCGGTATTGCGCAGACCGGTGATTGAAACGCTGCGGCAGCAATAACATCAGACTATTACACACATACCGCGGTCGTAGCGGACATAAAAAAACCCTCAGAACCTAAATTCTGAGGGTTTTATATTGGTTGCGCGAGCAGGATTTGAACCTGCGACCTTTGGGTTATGAGCCCAACGAGCTACCAGGCTGCTCCATCGCGCGTTAAGAACTCTATTATAACTTACTTATCTAACTCTGCGAGTTAGTTAGGTAAGTTAAATATATTTATCTATAAATTATGATTTAACTTCAGCTGCTGGAGCAGTTGTGTCTGGGCGGTCAACCAATTCGACCAAAGCCATAGGTGCATTGTCACCCACGCGGAAACCCATTTTCAAAATACGTGTGTAACCACCTGGACGTGCTGCGAAGCGTGGGCCCAGATCAGCAAACAATTTCACGACTGAATTGCGATCGCGCAAACGGTCAAAAGCCATACGTTTGTTCGCCAAGCTTGGGTTTTTAGCCAAAGTGATCATTGGCTCCACAACGCGGCGGAGTTCTTTTGCTTTTGGCAAAGTTGTTTTGATGACTTCGTGCTCAATGAGCGAATTCATCATATTGCGAAGCATCGCTAAGCGGTGTTCGCTGGTTCTGTTTAGTTTACGTAGTCCGTGTCCGTGACGCATGGTGTTTTCCTTTTATTAGTAGATAGCCGTATCAGGTACTATCCGATTTAAAACCACAACCTTGATTAGATCAATTTTGTGGTTTGGTTTTTTAATATTTAACCTTGTTTATCCAAGCCAGCTGGTGGCCAACTTTCGAGCTTCATACCCAATGTCAAACCGCGAGAGGCCAAAACTTCTTTGATTTCATTGAGTGATTTACGACCCAAGTTTGGTGTTTTGAGCAACTCGTTTTCAGAGCGCTGGATCAGATCACCAATGTAGTAAATGTTTTCTGCTTTGAGACAGTTGGCTGAGCGAACGGTGAGTTCTAACTCATCGACTGGACGCAACAACAATGGGTCAAACTGCTGCGCATTACGTGCAGAGCTTGGTGCATCGAAAGCAGCCAATTCGCTACCTTCTAATTGTGCAAATACAGCCAATTGTTCAACCAAAATTTTGGCAGATGAACGCACAGCATCTTCAGCATTGATGGCACCATTGGTTTCAATTTCGATCACCAATTTGTCCAAATCAGTACGCTGCTCAACGCGAGCATTTTCAACGGCATAGCTGACGCGTGAAACTGGAGAAAAAGAGGCATCCAAAACGATACGACCAATAGACTTGTTAGGCTCATCGCCGAAACGACGCATTGTTCCTGGAACGTAGCCACGGCCTTTTTCAACCTTGATCTGCATGTCCAACTTGCCACCTTGTGACAAGTGCGCAATGATGTGATCAGGATTCACGATTTCTACATCGTGCGGCGTTTGAATATCAGCAGCAGTCACTGGACCTTCGCCGTCTTTACGCAAGCTCAAAGTGACTTCATCGCGGTTGTGCAATTTGAAAACCACACCTTTGAGGTTCAACAAAATGTTGACAACATCTTCTTGAACACCGTCGATCGATGAATACTCGTGCAACACACCAGCAATAGTCACTTCAGTTGCGGCATAGCCAACCATAGAAGACAGCAAAACGCGGCGCAAGGCATTTCCTAGCGTGTGACCATAGCCACGCTCAAACGGCTCAAGCGTCACCTTAGCGCGGTTAGCACTAAGTTGCTCTACGTGGATAGCTTTTGGTTTTAATAGATTTGCTTGCATATTAATTTCCTCTCAATACCCCCAGCTCGTTACGCCGGTAAGGCTGGTGAAGCGCTCAAACTTGCAATGCGAAGCAAGTTTGAGAACCAATTAAAATGATTTTTAGCGAGAATACAACTCAACGATGAGTGATTCGTTGATGTCAGCACCGAATTCATCACGATCAGGCGACTTCTTGAAAGTACCAGTTGCTTTTTCGATGTTAACTTCAACCCAAGCTGGCATGCCAACTTGTTGAGCCAATTGCAAGGCTTCAGCAATACGTGTTTGTGCTTTAGACTTGTCACGCACAGCAACCACATCACCCGCCTTAACCATGTAAGACGGAATGTTGACAGATTGTCCATTGACAGTCATGGCTTTGTGTGAGACCAACTGGCGCGCTTCAGCACGTGTTGAGCCAAAACCCATACGGTACACAACGTTGTCCAGACGTGACTCTAGCAATGACAACAAGTTTGCACCTGTATTGCCTTTGCGACGATCAGCTTCTGCAAAATAGCGGCGGAACTGACGCTCCAAGATGCCGTACATACGCTTTACTTTTTGTTTTTCACGCAATTGCAAACCGAAATCAGAAGTACGAGCACCGGAAGTGCGACCATGTTGACCTGGTTTTGAATCAAATTTTGCTTTATCGCTGATAGAACGACGTGCGCTCTTCAAGAATAAATCAGTGCCTTCACGACGGGAGAGCTTGGCCTTAGGGCCTAAATAACGTGCCACGGGAGTTTCCTTTTATTTCATCTGCCACAGGCTAGCTGTGGGAGCTATCGACAAATTGTCAATAGCGGTGGGCTTAGATTGATTGTCGAAAAACTTAAAAACTTTAGCAAGTTTAAAACTTGCCAAGTTAAAAATTAAATACGACGACGTTTTTGTGGCCTGCAGCCGTTGTGTGGCACAGGCGTGACATCAGCAATGGAGTTGATACGAATGCCCAATGCGCCGAGTGCACGAACTGAAGATTCGCGACCTGGGCCGGGGCCTTTGATTTCAACATCAACGTTTTTGATGCCTTGCTCCATAGCTGCACGACCAGCAACTTCAGACGCAACTTGAGCAGCGTATGGTGTTGATTTACGTGAACCTTTGAAACCTTGACCACCTGATGACGCCCAAGCCAATGAATTGCCTTGACGATCGGTGATGGTAATGATGGTGTTGTTAAACGATGCATGCACGTGTGCAATGCCATCCGCAACGTTCTTGCGGACTTTTTTACGTACGCGTTGAGCCGCGCTATTGGATGGTGCTTTTGCCATAATAGTGTTCTATCTGATTATTTTTTCAACGATGCCGCCGCTTTGCGCGGACCTTTACGCGTACGTGCATTGGTACGCGTTCTTTGACCACGCATAGGCAGGCCACGACGATGACGGAATCCGCGGTAGCAACCAATATCCATCAAACGCTTGATGTTCATGGTTGTCTCACGGCGCAAATCACCTTCGATAGTAAAAACTGCGATTTGATCGCGAATTTTTTCTAAGTCACCGTCAGTGAGATCCTTAATTTTCTTTGAATAAGCAATATCACATGCTTCGCAAATTTTGCGAGCGCGTGTACGACCAATACCGAAAATTGCGGTCAATCCGATTTCAGCATGTTGATGCTGTGGAATATTAATACCTGCTATACGTGCCATATGCGTCCTCTAAAACTTTCTAAATTAACCTTGGCGCTGCTTGTGACGCGGATCTGTACAGATAACACGCACTACACCCTTACGACGGATGATTTTGCAGTTGCGGCAAATTTTCTTGACCGAAGCCGAAACTTTCATTTCATTCTCCCAAATATCTATAAAAAACCAAAGTACTAAATAAAACTAAATAATCTAATTTATTTAGCACGAAACACTATTCTCGCCCGCGTCAAATCGTAGGGAGTTAACTCAACTGTCACTTTGTCACCAGGCAGTATACGAATGTAGTGCATCCGCATTTTTCCAGAAATATGACCCAGTACGATATGCCCATTTTCCAATTTAACCCGGAAAGTTGCATTGGGTAGGTTTTCAACAACCTCACCCGCCATTTGAATAACATCATCTTTAGACATAATTTACTCAAGCACCTAAAGATGACTTAAAATTTGCCTTTTTGAGGAGCGAATCGTACTGCTGGGACATCATGTAGTTTTGCACTTGTGCCATGAAGTCCATAGTAACGATCACAATAATCAGGAGTGAAGTACCACCGAAGTAGAAGGGCACATTATATTTCAAAATTAAGAACTCTGGCAGCAGGCAAACAAAAGTAATGTAGATAGCACCAGCAAAGGTCAAGCGGAGCAAAATTTTGTCAATGTATTTTGCCGTTTGGTCACCAGGACGAATTCCCGGAACAAAAGCACCGCTCTTTTTCAAGTTATCAGCAGTTTCGCGGCTGTTAAAAACCAATGCCGTGTAGAAAAAACAAAAGAATACAATTGCTGCAGCATAGAACATGACGTAGATAGGTTGACCTGGGGTCAACATACCAGCAATGTCCTTGAGCCAGCGCATTGAATCACCTGTACTCAGCCAGCTAACCAAGGTAGCAGGAAGAAGAATAATCGATGATGCGAAGATCGGAGGAATCACACCTGCCATGTTTAATTTTAATGGCAAGTGTGATGATTGTCCGCCATACACTTTGTTGCCGACTTGTCTACGTGCATAGTTCACTAAAATCTTACGCTGGCCGCGCTCTACGAATACAACAAAGTATGTCACGCCAATGACGACTGCAACAATAATGATGGCAACCAGGATATTCATAGCACCAGTACGAACCAACTCAAGCAATCCACCAACAGCATTTGGTAAACCAGCAGCAATACCAGCAAAAATCAAGATAGAAATACCATTACCCAAACCGCGTTCTGTAATTTGCTCGCCCAACCACATCAAAAACATGGTACCAGCTGTCAAACTAATCACAGCGGTAGCTCTGAAACCAAAACCTGGCTCAATCACCATGCCTGGAGAGCTTTCCAAAGCCAAAGCGATACTGATAGTTTGAAACAAAGCAAGACCCAGTGTGCCATAGCGCGTATATTGCGTGATCTTACGGCGGCCAGATTCACCCTCTTTTTTCATCTGTTCAAACGCTGGAACGACATACGCCAGCAATTGCATAATGATGGAGGCCGAAATGTACGGCATGATGCCAAGGGCAAAAATAGTAAAACGTGACAAAGCTCCACCAGAGAACATATTGATCAAATTCAATATACCGCCCTCTTGCCCTTTGAAGAACTGCTGCAATTGTGCTGGATCTATACCTGGTACAGGTATGTGCGCACCGATGCGATAGACCACCAAGGCTAGCAACAAAAACATCAAGCGACGACGCAAATCGCCGAACTTACCGTTTTTTGCTAATTGATTGGAACCAGTTGCCACGCTTATGCCTTAAATATCTTGATGTTTACTGCAAAGCAATTAAGCAATGCTGCCACCAGCGGCTTCAATAGCTGCTTTTGCACCAACAGTTGCACCAATGCCATTGAGCTTGACAGCACGTGTGATGGCGCCAGACTTGATGACTTTGACAACTTTAGCCAACTCACCAATCAAACCAGCTTGCTTTAATGACAAGATATCAACTTCTGGTGCACCGAGCAATTCGAGTGCAGACAAAGTAACTTCAGCATTGAACTTCAGCAAATGTGATTTAAAACCGCGCTTTGGCAAACGGCGCTGCATAGGCATTTGACCGCCCTCAAAACCAACCTTGTGGTAACCGCCAGTACGAGACTTTTGACCTTTGTGACCACGGCCAGCGGTTTTACCGATACCAGAGCCAATACCACGACCAACGCGACGTTTGTAATGTTTTGCGCCATCAGCAGGCTTGATGTTATTTAATTCCATCACTGGCCTCTTATAGTACTTTGATCAGGTAGCTGATCTTGTTAATCATGCCGCGGACTGCGGGAGAATCCACCAGTTCGCTGGTGCTATTAACTTTGCGCAAGCCCAAACCACGCACAGTTGCGCGGTGAGATTCTTTGCATCCAATAGGGCTACGAACCAATTGGAGTTTGACTGTTAGTTGTGTCGTCATGTTGTTACTCTCAATTTAAGCAAAAATGTCTTCAATGCTTTTGCCACGCTTGGCAGCCACATCAGAAGGTGTCGTTACTTTTTTCAGGGCGTCCAAAGTGGCGCGCACCATGTTGTAAGGGTTGCTAGAACCATGGCTTTTAGCCACGATGTCGGTGATACCAACCACTTCAAAAACTGCACGCATTGGGCCACCAGCAATAATGCCAGTACCTTTAGGCGCCGGAGCAACCATCACGCTTGCAGCGCCGTGGTGACCCATCACTTTGTGGTGAATGGTGCCATTTTTCAATGACACTTTGACCAATTGGCGACGTGATTCTTCCATCGCTTTTTGCACAGCTGCAGGCACTTCTTTTGATTTGCCTTTACCCATGCCAACGCGACCATCACCGTCACCAACAACTGTCAAAGCTGCGAAACCCAAAATCCGACCGCCTTTAACCACTTTGGTTACACGGTTGATCGCGATCATCTTTTCGCGCATGCCGTCTTCGGGACCTTCTGGTTTACCTTGCATTTTTGCTTGCATTTTTGCCATAATATTTTCCTATCGCTTAATAGCGCAATTTAGAACTGCAAGCCAGCTGCACGTGCAGCTTCAGCCAATGCTTTAACACGACCGTGGTAAGCAAAGCCTGCGCGATCAAACGCAACTTTTTCAACACCGGCAGCTTTTGCTTTTTCAGCAATCATGGTTCCAACTGCTTGCGCTGCTGCAACATTGCTACCTTTAACTGATTCGCCCAACTTGGCACGAACATCAGCAGCAGCTGTTGAAACTGAAGCCAACACTTTGGTGCCGTCGCCAGAGATGACGCTTGCGTAAATGTGCAAATTTGTACGATTGACAGTCAAACGTGCAACACCTTGAATGGCGATACGAATTCGAGTCTGACGTGAACGACGTAGTCGCTGCTGTTTTTTGGTCAACATGATGCAGTTCCTTATTTCTTCTTAGTCTCTTTGATCGTGATCTTCTCATCCGAATAACGGATACCTTTGCCTTTGTAAGGCTCTGGCGGACGAATAGCACGAATCTCGGCTGCAATTTGACCAACACGTTGGCGATCTGCACCTTTGATGATAATTTCTGTTGGCAAAGGTGTTGCCACCGTGATACCAGCTGGCATGTCTTTGTTAACTGGATGAGAGTAACCAACCGCCAGATTGAGCTTGTTACCAGAAGCAGCCGCCTTGTAACCCACACCAATCAAGGTTAGTTTTTTCTCGAAACCCTTGGTTACACCAACAACCATGTTGTTAACCAGTTGACGCATGGTGCCAGTCATGGCATTTGCTTCGCGTGACTCATTTGCCGGAGCAAAAGAAAGCGCACCCGCATTGTTGACAACACTAACCAATGCATTTTGTGCGAGAGACAATGTGCCTCCCGTACCTTTGACATTGATGGTACCGTTATTAATCGCCACATCCACACCCGCTGGGATGGATACTGGCATTTTTCCAATTCGTGACATTTATTATTTCTCCTATGTGCCGTGCATTAATTAAATTAAGCGACGTAGCACAACACTTCACCACCGATACCGGTAGCGCGTGCTTTGCGATCTGTCATAACGCCTTGTGGCGTAGTCACAATGGCAACACCCATTCCGTTTTGGACTTGAGGAATGTCATCACGGCCTTTGTAGACGCGTAGACCTGGGCGACTGACGCGCTCGATGCGCTCAATCACAGGACGACCAGCATAGTATTTCAAAGTAATTTGAAGTTCAGCTTTGCCGCCTTCTGTTTTCACTTCAAAACTATCGATATAACCTTCGTCTTTTAAGACTTGGGCGATAGCTACTTTTACTTTAGAAGAGGGCACCGCTACTGCGGGCTTCGCCACCATCTGCGCATTACGAATGCGAGTTAGCAAGTCGGCGATTGGATCACTCATACTCATGTTTAATCTCCTGACTTACCAGCTGGCTTTGGTGATACCGGGAATATTCCCAGCGAAAGCCATCTCACGGATCTTGGCGCGAGCCAAGCCGAACTGACGGAACGTACCACGTGGACGACCTGTGATCGCGCAACGGTTACGTTGACGAGTTGGGTTCGCGTTGCGTGGGAGTTTTTGCAAAACCAAGCGAGCGGCAGCACGCTGCTCTTCGGTTGCTTTTGCATCATTTGCAATTGCCTTGTTGTCTGCGTGTACTTTTGCATACTTAGCAACCAACTTGTCGCGCTTGAGTTCGCGCTGGATTAATGCTTGTTTAGCCACGTGTCACCTCAGTTTTTGAACGGGAAACGGAAAGCTGTGAGCAGTGCTTTGCACTCTTCATCAGTTTTAGCCGTTGTGGTGATGCTGATATTGAGACCACGCAAAGCATCAACTTTGTCATACTCAATTTCAGGGAAAATGATCTGCTCTTTAACGCCGATGTTGTAGTTACCACGACCATCAAATGCGCGACCAGAGATACCACGGAAGTCACGTACGCGAGGCAAAGCCACGGTCACGAAACGATCCAAGAATTCCCACATCTGTACGCCACGCAAAGTGACCATGCAACCAATGGCTTGACCTTCGCGGATTTTAAAACCTGCGATTGGCTTCTTCGCCACAGTCACCACAGGTTTTTGACCTGCGATTTTTGTGAGGTCAGCAACAGCGTTGTCCATGACTTTCTTATCAGAGACTGCTTCACTCACACCCATATTGAGGGTGATTTTCGTTAAACGCGGCACTTGCATAGCTGATGTGTAGCCAAACTTGGCAATCATCGCCGGGGCAACCGTGTTGCGGTATTGTTGTTGTAAACGTGCCATTGTTATGCCGCCTTGATTTCTAAGCCAGTTGACTTGTAGACGCGTGAGCGCACCACTTTGCCGTTAGCATCAGCAGTTAATTTAATACCAACGCGATCAGCTTTGCCGCTAGCAGCATTGAAGATAGCCACATTAGACTGGTGAATAGGCATAGTCTTCTCAACGATACCGCCAGTCACACCCTTCATCGGGTTTGGCTTGGCATGCTTTTTGACCAAATTGATGCCATCAACAATGACGTGCGTCTCACTATGGCGAACCGATACTTTACCGCGCTTACCCTTGTCACGCCCTGTGAGCACAACAACTTCGTCGCCTGTACGAATTTTGTTCATGATGCGTCCTTACAAAACTTCAGGAGCTAATGACACGATCTTCATGAACTTCTCAGTACGCAATTCGCGCGTCACTGGTCCAAAGATACGGGTGCCGATAGGCTCTAATTTGGCATTGAGCAAAACTGCTGCATTGCCGTCAAACTTGACCAATGATCCGTCAGCGCGACGAATACCTTTGGCCGTACGCACCACTACCGCGCTATAGATCTCGCCTTTTTTGACGCGACCGCGTGGAGCAGCCTCTTTAATACTTACCTTGATAACATCGCCTACGCTTGCGTAGCGACGCTTAGAACCACCGAGCACCTTAATGCACAGTACGGACTTCGCGCCGGTGTTATCGGCAACATCTAATCGTGTTTCTGTTTGGATCATTTCGTTTATTCCCAACTTTCCCAATTGCATCCACAATTGAATGCTATCGATCAGTCTTGGGCCTGTCGTCCACACTACGAACCACTCGCAGCACTTCCGTTAGGCAGATACCCGATCACTACTAGTCTTGCAACTTTGTATTAACCGAGCCCTCGATTATGGCATAGATTTAGTACTCGTTCAACTTATTTATGACTTTTTTATGGCCATTCCCGACATTTCATGGTTTGAGCCGTCTAAATTTCTAAGTTTTCTGCATTCTTGCATCTAATTAAGCGCCGGCAGGCTCGCCAATCGCCATTTCACCACCCAAAGCTGCGAGTAATTCAGGAATCAACTGCCGCAGCTCCCCCGTCGCAATCGCTGTATCCGCATCAAAACCATCTTCTTTTTCCTGGGAAGTGCCATCAAACACACCATCTAAGAACGCAATTTTCTTGATTTGCAGCGTATCCGTCAGCACAAACGACACCCTATCCATCCAAATCAACGCCAACTTCGTCGGCACTTTGCCACTGGTTATGTGAGCGCTCACTTCTTCAATATCCAACGCATGACGTGAATAGCGCACCACTGCTTTGCTTTCATCGGGTGATTTCAGCTCGCATTCGCGGTCAATCGTGAAGCCTGCAGGCGGTGCTTTCGTCGATAACCACTCACCCATCGCCACAGCGCTTGAGGTTTGGGTGTTCAGCGGCATCACCGAGATACCATCCAGACATTTCACCAAATACGTGATTACCTCGTCCGCTTTTGCTGTGCTGGAAGCGCCAATCGTCAGCAACTGCGCTTTGGCATCAATCCATACCAGCACGCTTGAGATCTTGGTAAACGCCAGCGGCATTAATGACAGTTTGATGTCTTCTTTGATCTCTTTGGTTTCGCGTTTACCCGGTTTTCGCCCTGTTGCGGCCTCAATTTTCGACAATTCCTCCTTGGCCTTGCGGTTAACCACCGAGCTAGGCACGGCTTTCACCTCCACCATCAGCTTCAGCACGATTTGACCAGCTACAGACTCCGCCAGCAAGCCATTCTCATCACCTCTAGGCTCAGTCCAACCCACAGCCTTCTCTTGGCTAGCGCCGCACTCAACATAACGCGCAGCCTCTAAACCCGCTTCAATCAGCTCTAAATCAGCCATCCAAGTCGGCGCGATACGATAAATGAGGGCGTTTTTGAACACAGGTTGCCTTTAAAAATGAAAAATCTGGGGGAATCTAGGGGAAAAATGCCGAATTAAGCAACATTTATTGCACATGAATTTGCTATAAATATAATAGCTACTAAGGCAATAAATACGCTGGCTAGTGTCATATTTAATGCCTATTTTAGACGATTTACACAGTTTCAACACCAAACGCGCATAAAAAAAGAGCGCCTCAGCGCCCTTTTAGACTCTCGCCGAACCTAATCGGCTTATGTTGCAAATTTACTTGCTAGCTGGCTTAGTCTTCACGGCTTTAACTGCCACTTTTTTAACAGCTACAGCTTTTTTCGCAACCGCTTTAACAGCAGCTTTTGGCGCTATAACAGGTTTGGCGACAGGTTTTGCAGCTGGTTTTTTCAACTGAGCACTCAATTCGTCAACGCGCTTAGCCAAAGCTTGCACTTCTTTGGCAGTCGGCATACCCATTTTGCTCAAAGCTTTAGCGACGCGCTCTTCAAAGATGTTTTCCAGCTTGTCCCACTGACCCGTTGCTTTGGCAGTGATATCTGTTGCCACGCCAGTCGCCTTAGCGGTGATGCCGTTGGCCATAGTGGTCATTTTGCTGGTGGCTTCGGAGATTTTCTCTTCTGCAGCGGCCTGCGTCTTACGCTGCAAACCCATGCCGTCTTTCACCAAGGTTTCAAACACTTTGCCGCCTTCGGCTTGTGCTTTGGAGAAAGCGCCCAAACCAGCGAGCCAGATTTGCTGTGCTGAGTCTTTGACGCTGCTAGCCAACTGTGCGCCAGTAGCGGTGTGAGCTTGCGTCTGAGCCGTTGTTTTTTGTAATTTCTTGACCATAGGGCCTCCTAAGTTAAAAGTAAAGCAAAACTGATGGGATGACAAACGCTTTTCGCGTGGTGTATGAGCTTACTTTAACCTTAGAAAGACTAAGTGTTTAGGTGCTGGATTCTAGAAATCTAGAGGGATTGAACTAGCAAGTAGGGGTGAAACTGCGGGTTTACGCTGAATACAGCATGAGCTAATTTGGGCAAAAATGATCGATTGATGTGGAGTTAACTGGAGTTATGACTATGCAATATTTCGTCACGGGCGCTACAGGTTTTATTGGTAAACGGCTGGTTAAAAAGCTGCTGGATCGCAAGGGTGCCGTCGTTCATTTCTTGATCCGCAAAGAAAGCGAAGGCAAAGTTGCTGGCTTGCGTGACTATTGGGCTGTGGACGCGAAACGCGCCATCCCTGTTTACGGCGATTTGACCAGCAAAAAACTAGGCGTTGCTGCAGATGCGGTGAAGGCACTCAAAGGCAAAATCGACCATTTTTACCACCTGGCAGCGGTGTATGACTTGAGCGCGGACGAAGCCAGCCAAATCGCCGTCAACATCGACGGCACGCGCAACACCATTGAGTTTGCCAAGGCCATCGACGTGGGGCATTTTCACCACGTCAGCAGCATTGCAGCGGCGGGCTTGTACGAAGGCGTGTTCCGCGAAGACATGTTTGACGAAGCCGAAAATTACGACCACCCCTACTTCAAAACCAAGCACGAAAGCGAAAAGATCGTTCGTAAGGAATACAAAAGCGCTTGGACGGTGTACCGCCCCGCTTTTGTCGTTGGCGACAGCGTCACTGGCGAGATGGACAAAGTTGACGGCCCATATTACTTCTTCAAGCTCATCCAACGCATGCGCCAAATCTTGCCACCGTGGATGCCGTCGGTTGGTATCGAGGGTGGGCGGTTGAACATCGTGCCGGTGGACTTTGTGGTCAACAGCATTGACCACGTGAGCCATGCCAAGGACATTAAAACGATCAAAGGCAAAGCTTTCCACATCGTTGACCCCATGGGCTACCGCGTGGGCGATGTGCTGGATATTTTCAGCAAAGCTGCGCATGCACCGAAGATGAATATTTTTGTCAATGCGGCGTTGTTGGGTTTTATCCCCAAAAGCGTGAAAAAAGGCATGATGGCACTGGCCCCCGTGCGTCGGGTGCGTCACGCCATCATGAAAGACTTGGATTTGCCTGAAAGCATTTTTGAATTCATCAACTGGCCGACCCGCTACGACAGGCGCGACTTGGACGCAGCCCTCAAAGGCAGCGGCATTGAGTGCCCGAACCTGAAAGACTACGCATGGGTACTGTGGGACTATTGGGAACGTCATCTCGACCCTGCGCTGTTCATTGACCGCACGCTCAAAGGCACGGTAGGCGGCAAAGTGGTGTTGGTTACCGGTGGCTCGTCCGGCATTGGCTTGTCTGCCGCCTGCCGGTTTGCTGAAGCAGGTGCCACCACCATCATCTGCGCACGTGGCGAAGAGCAATTAGCTGAAGCCAAGAAAACCATCCTAGAAGCAGCCGGTAAAGACGCCAAAGTTTTCACCTATTCCGTCGATATCGTTGACGAAGTGCAATGCGCCGAATTCGTGCAAAAGCTGGAGAAAAACCACGGTGGTGTTGATTTCTTGATCAACAACGCCGGCCGCTCCATCCGCCGCGCGATTGAAGCCAGCTACGACCGCTTCCACGACTTTGAGCGGACCATGGCGCTCAACTACTTCGGCGCACTGCGCATCACCATGGGCTTGTTACCCGGTATGGTGGCCAAGCGCAAAGGACACATCGTCAACATCAGCTCCATCAGTGTACTGGTCAACGCGCCGCGCTTTTCAGCCTACGTCGCCAGCAAAGCCGCTCTAGACGCCTGGACCAGCTGCGCCGCTTGCGAATATGCCGACCAGGGCGTCACCTTCACCACCATCAAAATGCCTTTGGTTCGCACCCCGATGACAGCACCAACCAAGATCTACGACAGCATGCCGCTGTTGATGCCAGAAGAAGCCGCAGACATGATCATCCGCGCCTGCGTCGAAAAACCCGTCGAAATCGCCACCCGTTTGGGCACCTCCGTCGGCCTGCTCCACGTCGCCGCCCCGCGCGTCGCGCAAATCTTGATGAACACCACCTTCCGTATGTTCCCAGACAGTGCGGCAGCCAAAGGCGACAAATCCGCGAAACCAACCCTGTCGCCAGAAGCGATAGCGATGGCGTCGATGATGCAGGGGATTCACTTTTAACCGAAATAATCCATTCGAACCGTCATTCCCGCGAAGGCTGGAATCCACAAGCGCCTCAAACAGTGATATGTGAGGCGCTTTTTAATTGCTATTTAATTTATAGCTCCTTAGGCAATAAATACGCCGGCTAAAGGCATATTTAAAGGTTATTTACTCAATACTTCTTTATGGCGATAACAACCCACCAAATGGTCGTTCACCATGCCGCTTGCCTGCATAAAGGCGTAGCAAATGGTGGAGCCGACGAATTTAAAACCGTGGGCTAGAAGCATCTTGCTCATGGCATCGGATTCTGCGCTTTTTGCGGGTACTTCGGTAAACGATTTCCTTTTGTTCACGATGGGTTTGCCGTCCACGATTTGCCATAAAAAAGCATCAAAACTGCCGTACTTTTCTTGCACAGCCAAAAAGGCGCGGGCATTGCCGATGGTGCTGTGTATCTTCAGCTTGTTGCGCACAATGCCAGGGTCAGCCATGGCGGCGGCAATATCAGCCTCCGTAAATTTAACAATCTTTTTAGCGTCAAAACTCTTAAAGATGCGCTTGTAACCCTCACGTTTGGCTAATACCGTGCTCCAGCTCAAGCCCGCCTGCGCGCCTTCGAGGGTCAGGAGCTCCAGCAAATCTCTGTCGTCATGCATGGGTACACCCCATTCGGTATCGTGGTAGTGCCGGTCTAGACTTTTGCTTTCGCACCACGGGCAGCGGATCAGGCCATCATGTATCACAGCTAGTGGTTTGCCATTTTTTGAAGAGTCGGTTGTCATGGTTTTCGGGGCATTTACTATTTAATTTACGCATCACAAAACAGCGATAATCCTAGCATTAACTAGTATTACCTAGCGGTATTGGCTATTTGTATTCTCATTAATAGCAGGTTCAACATCTTCTTAGGAGTTTGGCATGATTTTGGTCACGGGCGGGGCGGGGTTTATTGGGGCTAACTTTGTGTTGGACTGGCTAGCGGCGCATGACGAGCCTGTGCTTAATTTGGACAAACTGACTTACGCGGGGAATTTGGAGAATTTAGCGTCACTCGCAAACGACAAACGCCACGTTTTTGTGCAAGGTGATATTGGCGACCGGGCTTTGATGGACGCGCTTTTGACCAAACACCAGCCTCGTGCGGTGGTGAATTTTGCAGCGGAGTCTCATGTAGACCGCTCGATTCATGGGCCGGAAGACTTTATTCAGACCAATATTGTGGGCACGTTTCATTTGCTGGAAGCGGTGCGCGGGTATTTTGGCAAGCTGGAAGGCGCTGCTAAGACTAACTTTAGATTTTTGCATGTGTCGACCGACGAGGTATATGGTTCTCTTGCCCCCAATGAGCCGTGCTTCACCGAGAAGCACCAATACGAGCCGAACAGTCCTTATTCAGCCAGCAAAGCCGCCAGCGACCACTTGGTGCGCGCCTACCACCACACCTACGGCCTGCCCGTGCTGACGACCAATTGCAGCAACAACTACGGCCCCTACCATTTCCCTGAAAAGCTGATTCCGCTGATGATTGTGAATGCCTTGGCGGGTAAAAACCTGCCGATTTACGGTGACGGCCAACAAATTCGCGATTGGCTCTATGTGAAAGACCACGCGAGTGCGATTCGCCGTGTGCTGGAAGCTGGCAAACCAGGGGAAACCTACAACGTAGGTGGCTGGAACGAGAAACCGAACGTCGAGATTGTGAACACGATTTGCAAGTTGCTCAATGAGTTACAACCCCGCGCGGATGGCAAAAGCTACGCCGAACAAATTACTTATGTCACCGACCGCGCCGGCCATGACCGCCGCTACGCCATTGACGCCAGCAAGATTGAAAAAGAATTGGGCTGGAAGCCGGCGGAAACTTTTGAATCTGGCATCCAAAAAACCGTAGCATGGTATCTAAGCCACGCGGATTGGGTAGCAAACGTGCAAAACGGCAGCTACCGCGAGTGGGTGAACAAGCAATATGCAAACTAATTAGTATGCAAGTTCAAAAAATACTTCTGTTCGGCAAAGGTGGCCAAGTCGGTTGGGAGTTGCAACGCAGCCTTGCGCCACTGGGCGAGGTGGTTGCGGTAGATTTTGACAGCACTGATTTTTGTGGTGATTTCACCAACCTTGCCGGTTTGGCTGAAACGGTGCGCCAAGTCAAACCGACCATCATCGTCAACGCCGCTGCGCACACGGCTGTTGACAAGGCGGAATCCGAGCCAGACTTAGCCCGCACCATCAACGCCCTAGCGCCTAGCGTGATTGCTGCTGAAGCGCAAAAGCTCAGTGCTTGGCTGGTGCATTACTCGACCGACTATGTGTTTGACGGCTCTGGCAGCCAAGCGTGGAAAGAATCCGACACACCAGCGCCGCTGAGTGTCTATGGACAAACCAAGCTTGAAGGAGAGCAAGCCGTAGAGGCAAACTGCGCCAAACACCTGATTTTCAGAACCAGTTGGGTCTATGCAGCACGCGGTGGCAATTTTGCCAAAACCATGCTGCGATTAGCCAAAGAACGCGACAGTTTGAGCGTAATCGACGATCAAATCGGTGCGCCAACTGGGGCAGACTTGCTGGCAGATATCACTGCACTGGCTTTGCAGCGCGTTCAAACGCAGCCTGACTTGGCTGGTTTGTACCACCTGGTCGCCAGCGGCGCTACATCTTGGCACGGCTACGCGGCGCTGGTGATAGAACATGCGAGAAACGCAGGTGCTGACATCAAGACAGCTCAAAATGCTATTCATAAAATAGCTACTCAGGCATATCCTACGCCGGCTAGACGGCCTTTGAACTCAAAACTAAACACTTTAAAGTTACAAACTGCATTTGGCTTGCATTTACCCGCATGGCAGCAAGGCGTGACGCGGATGTTGACGGAAATTTTATAAACTCCCATAAGTAGCTATGACTTCACAAACTGCTAAATATCAAACCTCCCGCAAAGGCATCATCCTAGCTGGTGGCTCAGGCACGCGCTTGCACCCCGCTACGCTGGCGCTGAGCAAGCAATTGCTGCCGGTGTATGACAAGCCGATGATTTACTACCCACTCAGCACGCTGATGTTGGCCGGTATCCGCGATGTGCTCATCATCAGCACGCCGCAAGACACGCCACGTTTTCAACAGCTCTTGGGCGATGGCAGCCAATGGGGTATGAATTTGCAATATGCGGTGCAGCCTAGCCCCGATGGGCTGGCGCAAGCCTTCATCATTGGTGACACCTTTGTAGGCAATTCACCCAGTGCACTCGTTTTGGGTGACAACATTTTTTATGGTCACGACTTTGCGCATTTGCTGTCCGACGCTGACAACAATGCCGCCGGTGCAACCGTGTTTGCCTACCACGTGCAAGATCCAGAACGCTATGGGGTGGTGACTTTTGATGGCGAAGGACGCGCGACCAGCATCGAAGAAAAACCTGCTGTGCCCAAAAGCAGCTACGCCGTGACAGGTTTGTACTTTTATGACAACCAGGTCGTTGACATTGCCAAGTCCGTCAAACCCAGCGCCCGTGGCGAGCTGGAGATCACCACCGTCAACCAAACCTATTTGGAGCGTGGCCAGTTGAACGTTCAAATCATGCAACGTGGCTACGCTTGGTTGGATACGGGCACACATGACAGCCTGCTGGAAGCGAGTCAATTTATCTCGACTTTGGAGCATCGCCAAGGCTTGAAAATTGCTTGTCCGGAAGAAATTGCCTGGCGCAATGGTTTTATCAGTAGCGAGCAAGTTGAAAAACTGGCACAACCGCTGTCGAAAAATGGCTATGGGCAATATTTGTTGAGGATGCTCAGGGAAGGCCCGGTAATATGAGCGACATGATTGCTGCCAATGGCTTGAAAGCCACTGCCACGGCCATTCCTGATGTTTTAGTCATCGAACCCAAAGTGTTTGGCGATCAACGCGGTTTTTTCTTTGAAAGTTTTAACGAAGATGCTTTCAACCAAGTCACTGGCATGACAGCAAAGTTTGTGCAAGACAACCATTCGCGATCTGGCAAAGGTGTGTTGCGCGGTTTGCATTACCAGATTCAACAACCGCAAGGCAAGTTGGTGCGCGTGGTAAGCGGTGAGGTGTTGGATGTAGCGGTGGATATTCGTCGCTCGTCACCCACGTTTGGCAAAGCCGTCAGCGTCTTGCTCAGTGGAGAAAACCATAAACAGCTTTGGGTACCGCCCGGTTTTGCACATGGTTTTGTCGTGTTGTCAGAAACTGCTGATTTTCTTTATAAAACGACGGACTACTACGCGCCCGCATTTGAGCGGTGTATTTTATGGAACGACCCCGCTATAGGTATTGATTGGCAACTTACAGATTTACCTAAACTCTCTGGCAAAGATGCTGTCGGACTTTTACTTTCTCAGGCAGAAGTATTTGCTTAAGTCTAATTCGTCGTCAAAACAGCTTCGCGTGTTGCAGTTTGGGCGCTTCAACAATGCTGAGCAAAATGGTGGTGTTGAGCGCCATATGAAGCTCTTGTGTTCGGGATTGGCGGACCTGGATGTGGACGTCACCTATTTGGTGGCCGGTGATTCCGGGCGCACCAAAGATTCACAAGTCTACACAGCGACAAATAGCTATCGCATGGTAGAAGCTGCCACTTTAGGCACCTTTTTCAGTACTGCAATCTCGCCTATGCAGGTCATCAAAGCGATGCGCATGCATAGGCAGCAGCCATTTGATGTGGTTCATTTGCATTTTCCGAATCCTCTGGCGCATTTGGCTTCATTTTTATTGCCTGCCAATATCAAGCGCGTTATTACATGGCACAGTGACATCATCCGGCAAAAGCGTTTGTTGGCGATGTACTTGCCATTTTTAAGACGCATAGCCCTGCGTGCTGATGCACTGGTTGCAGCAACCCCCGCTCACTTCACATCATCCACTCAAATCCCCATCAGTTTGCCCCCGGCTAAACGACATGTGATTCCGTATGGACGCGATTTCAGTGATTTGACGTTGACGACTGCAACAGCTGAGCTTTGTGCTTCCATCAAAACAAAGGCAAAATCCGTTTCAACGTCAGGGCACATCATTTTTGCGCTGGGTCGGCATGTCTATTACAAAGGCTTTGACGTGCTGATAGCGGCGATGCAACATATTGATGCTCAGTTGATACTTGGTGGGGATGGCCCACTGAAAGCGGAACTTCAGCAACAAGCCGACCACCTGGGCGTCGCTCACAAAGTAATTTTTACGGGATCTATTCCAGAGGCAGAGTTGGCGGCTTACTTCAACGCGTGCGATGTGTTTTGCCTGCCCTCTGTCGAACAAAGTGAGGCTTTTGGACTTGTCCAGCTGGAAGCCATGGCTTGTGGCAAACCGGTAGTCTGTACACAGTTGAACAATGGTGTCAATGTGGTTAACCAAGCAGGTGTCACGGGTCTGGCAGTGCCAGTACGGGATGCGCCAGCTTTGGCGGAGGCACTGAACACGCTGCTCAATGACGATGCCTTGCGCTCAAAACTTGGGCAACAAGCCAAAACACATGCCATCAGCGGGTACTCACTGACAGCGATGTCAAACAGCCATATAGCCCTTTACGCTTCGCTTTAACTTTTGCATGTTCACATGCTGTTTTCGACTTGACGGTAAATCCCCACCGTTTGGTCAACGCAGCTGCCCCAAGAGAACTCTGCACTTCTGGCCAAAGCTTTTTGTGCTGATGCGGCGCGAATATCAGGCGCGGTGATCATGGTTTCCATGGCTTTGGCGATATCGTCAATATCATGTGGATTGACCAACAGGCCTGAATCTCCCACCACCTCAGGGAGCGACGACACATTCGAGGCAATCACCGGCACGCCGCAGGTCATCGCTTCCAGGGGCGGCAAACCAAAGCCTTCGTAGATCGAGGGGTACACCAAAGTCAAAGCACCGGCGATGATGACCGCCAAGTCTTCACGCTCCAGGTAACCCAATTGCCGAATTTCACCAGCGGCAACCAAAGGCGCCATCTGCTTTTCTAACGACGAGGTATGCCACCCCTTCATGCCGACCAGCACCAGCGGGTAATGCTTGCGAATATCTGCAGGCAACTGCATGAAAGCCAGTAAAGCCGCGCTTAAATTTTTTCTAGGCTCTAAGGTACCTACCGCCAAAATATATTTTTGATAACTCAAACCGTGCTGTTGCAATACTGGAGCAGACTCTTCTTCACTCAAAGGACAGAAAAGCTTTTCCACACCTAACGGAATACTTTTAATCCGAGTATCCGCAACGCCAAACATATCCATGATTTCATGTTTGATGGCTTGTGAATCAGTGATGATCATCGAAGCACGCTCCATGCTTTTTTGAAAATGTTTGTTCATGTTGCGCACACGGTCTACAGGGTGCATTTCGGGGTAACGAATCCATGACAAGTCATGCACCGTCAACACCAACGGTCCTGAATAATTAAAGGCCAAGAAGTTAGGCTCGTGATAAATGCCTTTTACTTTCTCAAAAGACCGTTCGTTAAAGTATGACTGCTGAATAATGCGGCTGATCTCGTATGTCTTAGGAATGAATTTTTTCAGCAAAAGCTTGATATTTCGAATCTGCTTAATCGGCGTATCACGTACCTCGGTGCTCCAACCGTTGGCATAGAACATGTTCAACTCTAGGTCTTCAAACTTTTGCAAACCTTTGGCCAAGTGGTAGGTATATTGGCCTACACCCGTTAAAGGGGACAACAAAGCTGTCGCGTTTAATCCAACTTTCATTTCATTTCCTGTTTTTCTGCAGTCTTTGCCGATTAGGAAGATTCCAGCATCCAACGCAAAGTATTTTGCAAAGCAATCGGATCATGCGTGCCAATTGTTTTATGAAGTTTTGAGACATCACCACATAAGCGATGCAATTCATTGGCTCTGACAAAAGCTGGATTGACAACGACATTCATCTGGTGCCCAGTCAATTCAACCAATGCATCGATAACCTGATGCAAGGTGTACGTCTTACCTGAACAAATGTTATAAATTTCACCTGCTGCGGCTTTGTCCAACAGTTTCAAGTACGCATCCGTCACCATGCGAACGTCGTTGTACTCGCGTTCAACCGTCAAATTTCCAAGCTCTATCGTAGAAGCCCGACGTTTGAAATGCGAAACGATTTTCGGAATGACGAAAGATTCAACTTGACCAGGACCCGTGTAGTTAAAGGGTCGCACGAAAAACAATGGCAAACGATCTGCGTACGTCATTGCCAAATGCTCCATCGCCAGTTTGCTCATGGCGTAATGGTTGAGTGGCGCTGGTGCTTGCATTTCTGAAATTGGAGACTGCTCACAATTACCGTACACATTGGCGCTACTCGCCAACAAAACGCGTTTTGGTGGTTTCGGTAATTTCAACAAGGCGTCTAGCAGATTCAGCGTACCAATCACGTTGACATCATAAAAAGCACTGGGCTTGTCATGCCCAACAAAGCTGATACCCGCCAAATGCACCACTACATCTGGCTGAGCTTCATTGACTTGATTTTGAACCGCAACAGGATTGGTCAAATCCGCATTGAATTCAAAAACTTCGTACCCAGCTTCGCGCGCTTGCTTAACGAAATGCACACCTGTAAAGCCGTCTGCACCCGTTACCAACATCCTCAACATTTTCAAAACGAAAAACCTTGTCGATTTCGTCGAACATCCTCAGTCACCATCATCTGGCACAACTGCTCTAATGTTGTCGTAGGCTCCCAACCTAGAATATTTTTGGCTTTTTGAGGGTTGCCAATCAACAATTCCACTTCAGCCGGTCTGTAAAATTTGGGGTTGACCCGCATGACAGTCTGACCAATTTTCAATGCTGCGCCAGAACCAGCAAACTCTTGCTCAAAATGTGGTGCAAATGAGGCAATCACCGCTGTTTCGTTGACCTCACTGCCTTTGAATGCAACGTTGATGCCGACACCTTTGAAGGCCATCGCTACAAAGTCGCGTACGGTTTCAGTACGATTAGTCGCCAACACAAAGGTGTCAGGCTCTTTGGCTTGCAGCATGCGCCACATGCCTTCAACGTATTCTTTGGCAAAGCCCCAATCACGTTTAGCATCAATATTGCCAAGTTCTAAGCAATCTAATTTTCCTAAACACATTTTGGCAACTGAATCGGTAATTTTACGAGTCACGAATTCGCGTCCACGCAACGGACTTTCGTGGTTAAACAAAATACCACTACTGCCGAAAATGTCGTAACTTTCGCGGTAATTGACCGTCATCCAATGGGCATACAGCTTGGCCACGCCATACGGGCTGCGTGGGTAGAACGGTGTGTCTTCTATTTGCGGAATGGCTTGCACCTTGCCGAACATTTCGGACGTACTGGCCTGATAAAACTTGATTTTCGGATTCACCAAACGAATCGCTTCCAACAAATTCAAGGCACCAATACCGGTGATCTGTGCAGTTGTTGTGGGTTGATCAAAACTCACGCCAACAAAGCTTTGCGCGGCCAAGTTGTAAATTTCTGAAGGCTGCACTTTTTGCACCAAGGCAATGCTGGATCCCAAGTCGGTCAAATCGTATTCAACCAAATGCAAATTCGTGTGGTTTTGGATACCCAACTCGTCAATGCGCCAAAAATTGACAGAACTTGTTCTGCGATAAGTTCCATAAACGGCGTAACCCTTGCTTAAGAGCAATTCGGCCAAATAAGCGCCATCTTGGCCGGTTATACCTGTGATCAGTGCAGTTTTCATCAAGACAATCTGGGAGTGTTTCAGTGACGCAAATTATAGTCGTGCACCAACCATGCACTTTGATTACGTATTCAAGCCAAAAAAGCCTTAGAACCGCTCTAACTCAGGGTGAGACAGTGCACCGCCACGCACCACCATTTTTCCGTATTCAGCACAACGTTGCAAAGTTGGAATCACTTTACCCGGATTCAGCAAACTTTGCGGGTCAAAAGCACGTTTCACGCCAAACATTTGCTCATTTTCAGCAGCATTGAATTGGACACACATGGAATTGAGTTTTTCAATCCCCACACCGTGCTCACCTGTGACACTGCCGCCCATGGCGACGCTGGTTTCCAAGATGTCGGCACCAAAGAGCTCGCAGCGGTGCAATTGATCCGCATCGTTTGCATCAAACAAGATTAAAGGGTGTAAATTGCCATCGCCAGCATGAAACACATTGGCACAACGCAGCTGGTATTTTTTCTCCATCTCAGCAATTGCAATCAAAATATCGGCCAAACGCTTACGTGGAATGGTGGAATCCATGCACATATAGTCTGGGCTGATGCGGCCAGACGCGGGAAAGGCGTTTTTTCGTCCACTCCAAAAGCGCAAACGTTCAGCTTCGCTTTGGCTGATGGCAATAGCGCTAGCGCCGCAGCTTTTCAAAACCTGCGTCATGCGGCCAATTTCTTCTTCAACCTCTTCGGGTGTGCCATCGCTCTCACACAGCAATATGGCCTCTGCGGTTAAGTCGTAGCCAGCATGCACGTAGTCTTCCACAGCAGCCGTCATGGGCTTGTCCATCATTTCCAAACCTGCGGGGATGATGCCTGCTGCAATGACAGCAGCTACAGCATCGCCCGCCTTGCGAATGTCGTCAAAACTGGCCATGATGCAACGGGCCAACTGAGGCTTTGGAATCAATTTAACGGTGACTTCCGTCGTCACCGCCAACATACCTTCACTGCCGACGATCAAGCTGAGTAAATCGTATCCTGAGGCATCCAATGCGTCGCTGCCAAATTCAACTTCCTCACCTTCGACCGTAAAGCCCTTGACCTTCAGCACGTTATGTACCGTCAAACCGTACTTCAAACAATGCACGCCACCCGAATTTTCAGCAACATTGCCCCCAATCGTGCAGGCAATTTGACTTGAGGGATCGGGCGCATAGTACAAACCCAGCGGCGCTGCTGCTTCCGATATCGCTAAATTGCGCACCCCGCCCTGCACCACGGCAGTGCGACTTTTTGCATCCAACTTCAATATTTTGTTGAACTTCGCTAAGGAAAGCGTCACACCCTCTGCATGCGGCATCGCACCACCGCTCAAGCCTGTGCCCGCGCCACGCGCCACAACAGGCACACCCATTTCATGGCAGGACTTCAAAATACCTTGTACTTGCGCATAGGTTTCTGGCAGCGCTACCACCATCGGTCGTTGTCGATAGGCGGTTAAACCATCGCATTCAAACGGCGTGGTGTCTTCGTTGTGCCAAAGCAAGGCATGCTTGGGCACAACTTGCAGTAAGGCTGCAACGACTTTAGATTGCAAAGATGAGCTATTCAATCGCTTTACCCATGTCTTCAACGACCTTCTTCGCATCGCCAAACACCATCATGGTTTTGTCCATATAGAAGAGTTCGTTATCCAAACCAGCATAGCCAGCAGCCATGCTTCGCTTGTTCACAATAATCGTTTTGGCTTTGTAGGCTTCTAAAATCGGCATGCCGTAAATGGCACTGCCTTTGACGTGAGCCGCCGGATTGACAACGTCATTTGCTCCCAAAATAATAGCAACATCGACTTGCCCGAACTCACCATTGATGTCTTCCATCTCATGCACTTGGTCGTAAGGCACTTCCGCCTCAGCCAGCAACACATTCATGTGACCCGGCATACGACCCGCCACGGGGTGAATTGCATATTTGACGTTGATGCCTTTTTCGGTCAATTTAGCAGCGAGTTCTTTAACTGCGTGCTGAGCGCGAGCCACAGCCAAACCGTACCCAGGAACGATCACCACAGTTTCAGCGTTGGACAACACAAATGCAGCATCGTCAGCACTACCCGATTTAACTGAACGCTGTACAGCCCCGCCCGCTGCAGCGGTGACAGCCTCACCGCCAAAGCCGCCCAAAATCACATTGAAGAAAGACCGGTTCATGGCTTTGCACATGATGTAGCTCAAAATAGCGCCTGATGAGCCGACCAGTGAACCCGCAATGATCAGCATCGCATTGTTCAAACTAAAACCGATACCTGCTGCTGCCCAGCCTGAGTAGCTGTTCAGCATAGACACCACCACCGGCATGTCAGCCCCACCGATTGGGATGATGATCAGCACACCCATGACAAACGCCAGCGCCAGCATGGCGTAAAACGCGGGCATGCTTTGTGTGAAGGTGAACACCAAACCAAGTCCCAACAAAGTCAAACCCAAAACCAAATTGATCTTGTGCTGCCCTGCAAATTGAACGGGTGCGCCTTGAAACAAACGGAATTTGTACTTACCGCTGAGCTTGCCAAATGCGATCACTGAGCCACTGAAGGTGACCGCACCAATGGCAGCGCCTAAAAATAGCTCAAGTCGGTTACCAACTGGGATTGCGAAGCCTTTTGCCACAATGCCAAAAGCATAAGGTTCAACGACCGCAGCAATGGCGATAAACACGGCGGCCAAACCAATCATGCTGTGCATAAACGCCACCAACTCTGGCATTTTGGTCATCTCGACCTTGTTAGCCATATAAGCACCCAAACCACCTCCTAGCACCAAGGCAATTAGCAAATTGACCAAGCCGCCCGTTGCACCATTGGCCAACTTGTAAATCAGCGCTGCAGTAGTTATAGCTGCTATCGCCATGCCTACCATACCGAACAAATTGCCACGAATTGACGTGGTTGGATGACTTAGACCTTTAAGTGCCTGGATAAAGCAAATCGAGGCTATCAAATACATCAGGGTAACTAAACTCATGCTCATTTTGCAGCTCCTTCTGTCACTGCTTTTGTAGCGGCGGGCGCTGCTTTTTTCTCTTTCTTTTTGAACATTTCCAGCATGCGTCTAGTCACTAAAAAGCCGCCAAACACATTCACAGCAGCCAAAGCCACAGCCAAGAAGCCCATGGTTTGACCGAGCGTTGTCTCAGTCAACGCAGCCGCCAACATAGCGCCCACGATAACGATGGCAGAAATGGCATTGGTCACCGCCATCAGCGGCGTGTGCAATGCAGGTGTCACCGTCCACACCACGTGATAACCCACGTAGATGGCCAAGACGAAAATGATGAGATTGAGAATGGTGGGGGAAACGATATCCATTTTTGACTCGCAGTTTTATTGTTTAAATTCGATAGCAGGCATAACCATCTTGCCGCTGAAAGACCGTACGCTACCGCGGCTTGCTTTGGCCATTTCATTCGCCCAAGCAATGACTTCCGGCTTGATATTCTGAGGAACAACTTCAGCATCTGCAACTGGCAAACCAGTCATATCACTATCAGCCAACATTACTATAGACAGAAATGTCCCTGAAGACATGGTCACCATGTTTGACATAAAAATGCCAGCTTTGGGATTCGTTAACTTATTCGCTTGTATATACGCAAATTCGTCTTTAAAAGCACGGTTGACAAACTCTGCCGTATTCCCAACATAAAAAGCACGCAAACAGTCGATAGCACGTAAATTTCCACCCGTCGCGTCTTTGACGTACACATTCGCATTTTCAGCAGCTTTACAGCCACCATTAAAACTCAGCGGTACACCAGCACCACCCGGCGTAGAGCGAATTTTCAAAATCGCCTTTACTTTCTTAGACTCATCTTGCAACACCCACGATTTTTCCTTGATGTCAAAGCTTCCAGATTCTCGACCTGAGTAACTACCACTTTGATTGGCTTCATTGACTGACGTCCATTTATCACTGTTTAGACTAATAGTTGCACGTCCTACTTCGATATCCATCGCAAAAACGGCACCGCTACTCATCAATCCACCAAAAATAATGCCTGAAATAACTTGCTTGATACGCATGGTTTTCCTTTTTTCTAATTATTTAGATTTGTTCATCAAACAAGCCGCCACGATGTCGTCTTCCATATCAACATGCAAAGCGCCTTCTTTGTTGATGATGAGCTTCAAGAAATCGAGCACGTTACGCGCATACAGTGCGGATGCATCTGCTGCTACCAACGCTGGCAAATTGGTGTCACCCACGATGGTGACGCCGTGTTTGACGACTGTTTTATCGGCTTCTGAAATAGGGCAATTGCCACCACCGTTCGGGCCTTTGCCAGCTGCAATATCAATAATCACTGAGCCTGGTTTCATGGACTTGATCATGTCTTCTGTGATGAGCGTCGGTGCGGCGCGCCCTGGAATCAGCGCGGTGGAGATGACGATATCTGCCAACGCAACCCGTTTAGCAACTTCGACCGCTTGACGTGCCAACCAGCTTGGCGGCATGGGTTTGGCGTAACCACCCACACCGGCGGCGGCTTCTTTTTCTTCATCGGTGTCATACGACACGTCGATGAACTTGCCACCCAAAGACTCAATTTGCTCTTTCACGCTGGGGCGCACGTCTGAGGCTTCAATCACCGCACCCAAGCGCTTGGCCGTCGCAATCGCTTGCAAACCAGCCACGCCCACCCCCAAAATCACCACGCGGGCGGCTTTGACAGTGCCGGCAGCGGTCATCAACATCGGGAAAAAGCGCTGGTATTTGTCAGCCGCCATCATCACGGCTTTGTAACCGGCGATGTTGGCTTGGCTGGAGAGCACGTCCATGCTTTGGGCCCGGGTGGTGCGTGGCGCAGCTTCTAAGGCAAAACCGGTGACGCCAGCAGTGGCTAAGCGCTGCAAACCATCGGCTTCAAACGGGTTCAGCATGCCGACCAGCGTACTGCCCGATTTGAGCATTTTTGCTTCAGATTCTGTGGTGTTGCGGACTTTCAAGACCAAATCGCAACCAAAAGCGCCTGCAACGTCGGTGATTTCAGCCCCAGCGGCTACATAAGCAGCGTCAGTCACACTAGCTGCGACACCTGCACCTGATTGGATGCGCAATGTATGACCCTGCGCGGCGAGTTTTTTGACGGTCTCTGGCGTGACAGCGACGCGGGTCTCGCCTGCCAAGGTTTCAGCGGGAATGCCTATCAGCATGAAGGGTCTCCTAGATAAGGTAACAGCTTTGAAAATTACCCTTAGCTTACAACAGTTTCAGAGCCAAACCGCCTAGGTCTAATACCAATGGGACAAGCCCTTCAATATTGAAAATTACTATGAATTTAATAGCTATTAAGGCAATAAATACGCCGGCTACATGCACAAATTACCACTAAAGCCCTCATGCAAGCAGCAAATCAACTTAAGTGACTTAATCCGCCCAGATCAATCCGCTTTGATTTGCGCCCGTTTCACGATGTCTTTCCAAATCTTCTGCTCCCCAGCGATAAATTTGGCGTACTCAGTACTTGGATAGCCGCCAGCAACTGCGTTGTCTGTCGCAAAACGTGCCGTCACGCCGCTAGACGCCAGTGCTTTTTGCGACTCTTCTTGCAACCGTTTGATGATCTCTGGCGGCGTGCCTGCGGGCACATGGATGCCGTACCACTGCGAGGTTTCAAAATTTGGGAAACCCATTTCAGCCACCGTGGGCACATCGGGCATAGACGGAATGCGTTTTTGCGTGCCTACCGCAATAGCGCGCAGCTTGCCAGCCCGAATGTGCGCCCCCAGTGCAGGCATACCGGCTGACGACGCTTGGGTGCGGCCCGCCAATAAATCGGTCAACTGCGGGCCCGTGCCACGGTAGGGGATGTGCGTCATAAACATGCCCGTGACAAGTTTCAGATACTCCATCGCCAAGTGCCCCGCGCTGGCGTTGCCGGCCGAGCCATAGTTCAGCTTACCCGGATTGGCCTTGGCATAAGCAACAAATTCTTTGAAGTTCTTAGCCGGCACATCGGGGTGAATGACGAACACATTGGGCACTTTGGCCAGCAGCGTCACCGGTGCAAAGTCTTTGTTCACATCGTAGGGCTGGTTTTCTAGCATGTACGGATTCACCGCCAACGTACCGACGTGCGTCAAAATCAGAGTATGGCCATCCGGCGCAGATTTGGCCACGTCCTGCATCGCCACCACACCCGCGCCACCGGGCTTGTTTTCGACGTAGACGCTGACGCCGAGTTGCTTGGTCAACTCCACCGCCACCGAACGCGCCACCACCTCAGAGGTGCCGCCCGGTGCAAAAGGCACGACAAAGCGGATAGGTTTTGACGGCCAAGCCTCAGCTGCAAATGCCACAGACGAGGCGATGCTGGCGGTCGCAACTGCGGCAGCTTGCAATACTTGCCTCCGATTAACTATGCTTTTGTTTGTATTTATAGTCATTTTTTATCCCCTCAATCCTTTTCCATTGTCTATCGCAGGCTGAGAATTCAGCTTAATCCAAAACCCTCAGAACTGGTATCGGCGCAAACCCCCATCAACCGCAATCACCGTGCCGGTGATGTAGCTGGCCAGCGGCGACGACAGGAAGCATACCAAATTGGCCAACTCCTCAGGCTCGCCGTAGCGACCGACCGGAATTTCATTGTCCGACTGCCATTGGCGGTATTCGGGTGTGTAGTTGCGCAAAATCTGCTCTGACAAAATGCGCCCCGGCGGCACGCAGTTGACGGTGATGCCGTCTTTACCCACCATGCGCGACAAGCCCTTGGCCCAACTGTGGATGCCCGCTTTGGCGCAAAACGCACCGTTCACGTGCTCAGGCTCGCTTTTGCCGGTGATGTTGATGATGCGGCCCCATTTGTTGGCAATCATCTGGTCAATCAACGCATCAGCCAGCTGGCGCGGGCGGTGAAAATTGAGCGTGATCGCCTCTTGCCATTGCGCCTCTGTCACATGCAAATCCTTAAAACTGCGCGAACCGCCGGCGTTGTTGATCAAAATATCAACTTGCCCCAAACCCTTGATGGCTGCTTGTGCGAGGTTGGTAGATGCATCTTCAGGGTACAAGTCTGACTCAATCACCACGGGGCGCTTGCCACCGTTTTTGACGATCTCGTTGGCCACCTCGTTCAGCAGTTCGACGCGGCGTGCTGAAATCGCCAGTTGCACACCCTCTTTGGCCAATGCAAAGGCGATGCTTTTGCCAATGCCGGTGCTCGCACCGGTGACCAATGCGGTTTTGTTGTTGAGTTGTAAGTCCATGGTTTTCTCCTTTTTAAAATTTATCTTTAAATTATTAATTTTGCTATATATTTAATAGCTTTTTAGGCAATAAATACGCTGGCTAGAGTCATATTTACCACTTAAAATCACTCAAATCTAGGTTTTTAGCTCAATCCGACCCTAATTGCAGCCGATTGGGTTGCCGCTTCTCAATCGCCCACTTTAATAGTGCTGCGCTACGAAAAATACCGTGGGCAAACTTGCCATACGGCAGGGTGACAAACAGCGCCATCACCACACCCAGATGGACTGCCAACAGCAGCGCTAAAAATGCCGTGTCGCGCCACAGCATGAGCGCCAAACCCGTCAAACTGGTTAAAAACAACAGGGCGATGAAGCCTAAATCCATAGGTTTTTGAGCTATATCCGCCGTCTTCGGGTCGCGCCGTAGGTTCAACCACAGTAAGCCAGCGGGTCCGATTAACAAACCGATACCACCCAATGTGCCGAGCAATACGGGCAAACTGGTCAACGCGTAAGGCGCTTGCCACTTGAAAACGTAGTGGTAAAACGTGGCCACGCTGGTCGAGGCAAAGCACAGCATGAAACCGTAAAACGTAGCGTGGTGCGCGCGTTTGCGCCACAGCGTCCAGGCATCGTCTTCGTTGTTGCAACCTTCACCGTGACCGCCGCCTAGGTATTTGAGCTTGAGCACATCGGCGGAAGCCTCGGCCGCTGCCGAGCTGGATATTTGCCCCGTTCCTTCATTGGCAACGCCCTGCGTGGTGACATTTTTCCAGAATTGCCGCACACCCAAAGCCAAAGCCAGCACCACGAAGCTGAAAATCGGCAAAAACATGCTGACCAGCAGGTTGTGCGGGAAGATGGCGTAGAAGTTTCCTGAAAGTGGTTTGTTGAGTAACGAGCCTTGCATCATCACCGCAAGCACCAAAAACAGCGCCAAACCGCCCGCAAGCGCCAAGGCTACTGTCAGCCCATTGCGTTTGTACAAAGCGCCAAAAGCACTTGGCCAAGCATAGTCCGCGTAAGTTTGACCGCGCACCTGCGCCATGCTTTGCGGCACGTTGACGGCAAACTCGTGCGGCGGCGCGTATTGGCAGGCGTGGTAGCAAGCGCCGCAGTTGTGGCACAAATTGGCAAGGTAATGGATATCTGCCTTGCCGAATTCCAGCCGCCGCGTCATGGCGGGGAACACTGCACAAAAGCCTTCGCAGTAGCGGCAGGCGTTGCAGATTTGCAGTTGGCGGGCGACTTCTTGCTCGTTTGCCGTCAACGGGAGTGCTGAAAATGCGAGTTCCCCTCTGGCTAACGCAGCAGCTTCCTGTGCAAGTGCTTCAAGCTGCTGCATGTTGCACCTCTTCCTTAATTTTTAAATTTTTCTCTAAATTCACTATATTTTTTATAGCTGCTGAGGCAGCATTTACACCGGCTAGACGCCCAAATGCCGTCCCAATTGTCATCCCCACACCGGCTGTGTAGCCTTTACCCAACACATTCCCCGCCATCATCTCGCCAGCGGCAAACAGATTGGTCGATTCAATGCCACCAAACCGCACCGCCGTGCTCTCGCCCACTTTCATGCCCAGGTAGGTGAAGGTGATGCCCGGTTTCAAGGTGTAACCGTAGAACGGCGCGGTATCAATCGGGCGCGCCCAGTGGGTTTTGACTGGGCTGATGCCTTCGGTGTGGCAATCGTCCAGCACGGCATGGTCAAATGTCCCGACTTGGCAGGCAGCGTTGTAGTCGCTGATAGTTTTCATGAAAGCATCCACATCCAAACCCAGTTTTTGAGCCAATTCAGGCAAAGAATCGGCCTTTTCACCCGCAAAGACAGGCGGCATGAAGCGCCCTACCGCTTTGGCATCAATGATGGAGTGTGCAATTTGACCCGGCTGATGCGCCACCAAGCGCCCCCAAATGGCGTAGCGTTTGGGCCAAAAGTCTTCGCCCTCGTCGTAAAATCGCTGGGCGTTTTTATTCACGACAACACCTAAAGAGACGCAATCAACCCGTGTGCAAATACCCCCGTCGTACAGCGGCGCTCTAGCATCAATAGCGACAGAATGGCTCTGGGTTGGGTCGCCAATCGTGTCAGCGCCCTGGGCAATCAGGTCTTTTAGCAGCACGCCCATGTTGAAGCGCGTACCGCGAATCGCAAAATTGTCTGCCGGCCACTCGCCAGCCTCGTTTTGCCCCCAAACTTCGCGCAACCACTCGCGGTTGGACTCAAACCCACCGCTGGCTACGACGCAGGCTTTGGCTGTGATGCGTTCTTGTCCGATATGAGCCGCTACAAATTGACCGTTTTCAATTTCCAAACGCTCTACGGGCGACTCGTAGCGGATCTGTACCCCCAGCTTCTGAGCACTGCGGTAATACGCGTTCATCAGCGCCTTGCCACCGCCCATGAAGAAGGCATTGGTGCGGGACAAATGCAGCGTACCTGACAGTGAGGGCTGAAAATGCACACCGTGCTTGCGCATCCAGTCACGGCAGTGGCTTGATTCACGAATCGCCAAACGCGCCATCGCCTCGTTGGTCTGGCCGCCGGTGACTTTGAGCAGATCCTGCCAAAATTCTTCTTCTGGGTAGGCGTCAGTCAGCACGTCTTGCGGCGCGTCATGCATGCAGCGCAGGTTGCGGGTATGAGCAGAATTGCCACCGCGCCAAAGTTTGGGCGCTGCCTCCAGCACCAACACGCTGGCACCCGCCTCACGCGCCATCAAAGCCGCACACAGCGCCGCGTTGCCACCACCAATGATTAAAACGTCTAACATGGGGGTGACTTTAACCATGTCAGTCGCCTTGCGCTAGGTCAGCCAAGCGATGGGGGTATCACGAATCGTGATGGCTAGTGTTTTTACTAAATCAGTTTAACGCCAAGCCATTGCTTAGACGTAACCAGCTCCCGAGCACAATCGGCCAACACCACACGGGCAGCCAGCGCTGCGGGTGACAACTCATCGTCAGACAAACTGCAAATGGCGTTGATGCGGCGCACTTGCGTATCTGCAATCTCAGCCCAGGTGAAGCGCTTGGCAGCATCCGGTAAGCCCGCCAAAGCAGCCCAAGGTTGCACAGTACTGCCCAAGCCAGCTTCAACAGCGGCCATCGTCATGGCCAAAGAGTCGATTTCGGCGGCCAGTTGAGGTTTGAACTTCGCCCTTACAAACGCGGCATCCAAGGCGCTGCGTAGACCGTGGGTACCTGTGGGCAGAATCAGCGGAATATCTTTCAAATCCGCCATCCGAGTACGCATCGTTGCTTTTTCTACTGGCGTATCGTCAGACTTCGCCTGAATCAAAAACAGCTTTTCCTCCACCAGCGGCAGCACGCTCCAGCGCCGTGCGGCTTGGGTGTCGAACAAAATTGTCAAATCCAGTTGACGCGAATTGAGCATGCTGGTCAGGTGGCCTGACATGCCTTCGACCATGTGCAGCCGCACATCGGGGTAGCGTTCACGCATGGCGCGCATGAGGGGTAAACCCAGAACTGCAGCCGTGGTCGGCGCTAACCCCACGCTCACGGCACCTGTCAAACGCGACAATTGCGCTGCCCGCACAGCTTGGTCGGCATGGCGCAAAGTGAGCTGCGCTTCGCGGAAAAATGCCATGCCCGCCTCGGTCGCCACCACGCCTTTGCTGGTGCGCTGCAGCAGACGGGTGGACAATTCGCTCTCCAAACGGCTGATTTGCTGGCTCAGCGCCGATTGCACCAGCTCCAAATCAAGCGCGGCGCGGCTGATGCTGCCTAATTCCAGCACCCGGACAAAATAACGAAGTTGACGCAGTTCCATGCTGAGATAATCTCATATATGTCATCAGATTTAACATTTTCAGCATCAGAGAAGCAAAAAACAGAGAAAACTGGTAATGGCCACCGTGTGGTGGTCGGTTTGAGCGGCGGCGTGGATTCAGCCGTGACCGCGTATTTACTGAAACAGCAAGGCTACGACGTGGTCGGCATCTTCATGAAAAACTGGGAAGATGACGACGATTCGGAGTTTTGCTCGTCGAACCAAGACTTTATCGATGCCGCCGCCGTGGCAGATGTCATCGGCATCGAAATCGAGCACGTCAACTTTGCCAGCGAGTACAAAGACCGCGTGTTTGCCGAGTTTTTGCGCGAATACCAAGCAGGTCGCACCCCGAATCCTGATGTGCTGTGCAATGCCGAGATCAAATTCAAAGCCTTTTTAGACCACGCCATGCGGCTGGGTGCCGACAAAATCGCCACCGGCCATTACGCGCGGGTGCGTTTGAACGAAGCGTCGCAGAAATACGAACTTCTCAAGGGTTTAGATGCAAGCAAAGACCAGAGCTACTTTTTGCATCGCCTGAACCAAGCGCAGTTGTCTAAAACGCTGTTTCCCGTGGGTGAACTGCAAAAAACTGAAGTGCGCCGTATTGCTGATGAAATCGGTCTTCCGAACGCCAAAAAGAAGGATTCAACCGGTATTTGCTTCATTGGTGAACGCCCTTTCCGCGACTTTTTAAACCGCTACATCGCCAAAGAGCCTGGCCCCATCAAAAACGCCGAAGGTCGCGTACTTGGTATGCACCAAGGTTTGAGTTTTTACACGCTGGGGCAACGGCAAGGGCTGGGCATTGGCGGCGTAAAAGCCAAAGGGGCAGAGCTCAAAGCGATTCAAGCCTTGGGGCAGCGCGGCGTGGGCGAGCACACACCGTGGTTTGTGGCGCGCAAAGATATGGAAAAGAACATACTGTGGGTGGTGCAAGGACATGACCATCCATGGTTGCAGTCGCATGCGTTGACGGCGGACAACCTGAGCTGGGTGGCGGGGCAAGCACCCATAACAACAGGTGCAGCTGCCTTGCTCAACTCAAAAACGCGCTATCGGCAGGCGGATGCGCCTTGCACACTGGCTAACTGTGACGTTGCTTCAAACACGTTTGAGCTGACCTTCCCGCAGCCGCAATGGGCGGTGACACCGGGGCAGTCTGCCGTGTTGTATGACGGTGAGGTGTGTTTGGGTGGCGGGATTATCAGCGCTGCGAGTGCTTAACAATCACGGCTACTGAATCACGGTGCTTTAATTTGCGGGGCAAAATCTGGAATATTGGCTAAACCTATTTTTTGCAAGCCAACGCGTTGCGCCATCGCCATGACCCCAGCTACCACCTCGTATTTCGCTGCTCTGTCAGGCATGAAGTGTATTTCTGGCTGATCACTGCCTTTAGCAACTTCTGCCTGCATTTTGATTTCCAAGTAAGCACGATCGGATATAACCATGTCATCCCAACGGACTTGGCTATTTGCATCAACGGCGATGGTTATGGCTTTAGGTGGTTCAGTTTGGTTTGCTGTGCTCGCCGCTGGCATGTCAACATTTACGGAGTGCAGCTGAATCGGAATGGTGATGATGAGCATGACCAAGAGCACCAACATCACGTCGATCAGTGGCGTGGTGTTCATTTCCATCATCACTTCCGGGTCGCCGTGAAGAGATTCTGATGAGCCGATATTTATTGCCATAAAAGTGCTTTCAACCGATTTCGTTCAATTCTTGGCAGGTGGCTGCGTGATGAAACCAATGCGCGTCACACCCGCGTCTTGTAAGGCGTAAACCACTTGACCAATCGTTTCGTAGTTCGCGTTCGCATCGCCACGAATATGCACTTCTAGGTCAGCCATGGGTTTATTCAGCGCAACGAGCTTGCCCTTTAAGTCTTGGAAAGAACTCAACTTGCTGTCAAACCAAAAAGCGTTGCCAGCTTCGTTGACAGAAATGATGACGTTTTCTGTTTGCGTTTCTCTAATTTGATTCGTTTCTTTTGGCAGTTTCACCTGAATTGACGTTGTGACCGCTGGAATCGTGATTAAGAAAATAATCAGCAGTACCAGCATCACATCCACCAAGGGCGTGGTGTTGATTTCTGCCATCAACGCATCATCGTCGTTGCGGCTTTTGTTGAAGGTGATTGCCATAGAACTACCTGCCGTTTATTTAGCTCGGGATTTATCTGCTTGCACCAACAAATTGGTATGCAAATTCGAGCCAAAGGCACGCACACCATCCATGCCAACTTTGTTGCGACGCACCAACCAGTTGTAACCCAGCACGGCTGGCACGGCGACGGCCAAGCCAATCGCCGTCATGATCAAAGCCTCGCCGACAGGACCGGCAACTTTATCAATCGATGCTTGTCCTGATGCACCAATTTTCACCAGTGCGTTGTAAATTCCCCAAACCGTGCCGAACAAACCAACGAACGGCGCGGTAGAACCAACTGTTGCCAACACAGCCAGCCCTTGCTGAGAATTACTTTGTACGGTGGCCACGGAGCGCTCAATGCTTTGCGCTGCCCAAGTGTTTAAATCAACCTGACCCGCCACGCTGGGGTGCTGTTGTACTGCGTCTAAAGAAGCGTCGACGATGAAGCGATATGGGCTGTCCTTGGCCATGGCATCAGCGCCTTGTTGCAAATTAGCGGCTTTCGAAAATGCGACTTCGGCATCTTTCGCCATAGTCTGTAGACGCTTTTGCGCTAGCAATTTGCTGATCAATACATACCAACTGGCCAGCGACATGATGATAAGCAGCAACAGGGTCGTTTTAGCAACCCAGTCGCCCTGCCCCCAAACGGCGGCGAGTCCGTACGGGTTTTCTGCTGCAGGTGCGATGGCAGTGGATGGCGTTAATGTCACAGTTGGTGTTGCCGCAGGCGCGGCCGTTTGCGCATACGCGACATTGACTAAAAAAATGAATGCTGCAGCAAAAAGTGGCTTGATGTTTTTCATCTGATTTCCTCGTTTATCTTTTCAATTTATTTAGGGCAGTCGCCGTTTAACATTCGCACCCCATTACGCAGGCTCGGATTCGTTGGATGCAAGCAATCATCTTTTTTCGCTTTTTCAAATTCGATTTCGTAATTTTCTGGACGTTTATTGGGGTTCAATTGAGCACTTGCTGCACGTTGAAGCTCACCATCTGCCCAGCCACCACGTCGACCTCGTTGGTACGTGGAACCTGAACCACCAGATGAACCGCCAAGCCCTGAACCCAGAGGACTCGCTATTGCACTACCTAAGGACGGAGCGCCTGCAGAAGCAGATGGTGTGCCTGAAGCGCCCGCACTAGGAGCGGTGCTTGTGGTTGAAATCGCACGATTTGATGCGCCCGTAGAAGGCGCAGCTGCTAGGGTCGCCGCAGGTGCTGCGGTCGCGGAAGCCATAGAAGCAGGTGCAGCCGCCTTCGCAGGTTCTGCTGCTGGCGCTGCAGTAACTTGCGCAGCAGGAGCAGGCGTTGCAGCGACTGCAGCTGGAGCAACTGGCGCTGGGGCGGGTGTAGGCGCCGGCGGTAATTCAACTGGTATTTCAGCAACCGCAGGTTTAGGGACTTCTTTTGGAACAACTTTAGGTGCTTCTTGAACGATCTCTTTCGGCACTTGCACCTCAACCGGCTTCACTTCAACCACTTTTTCAGGTGGCTTAGGCAAAACTACTGGTTTTTCAACCGGTTTGGGTGGCTCAACAGGCTTAGGTGGTTCAACCAGCTTGGGTGGAACAGGCAAAGGCTCAACCGATTTGGTGATGGTTTTTTTCACCACGACCGGCTTCTCAATCGGTTTGATTGGTTCTGGCGGTTTCGGCAGGGTAATTACTTTTTTAGGCGGCGGCTTAGGCAGAGGTTGCGTGATGGGTAGATTCAACATCACTACGGTCTCACGCACCACACGCTGCACAGGCGCGGTTTGCAGCAATAGCCAAAAAAAAGCAATGTGCACAACCGATACGACCAGCAGGGCTGGACGCGATAAGCGCGCGCTAGGCAAATGCGGTGCAGTGGTCGTAAAAATCATTACTGTGATGATAAAGGCTATTTATAAGGGTTTTCGGCGCCAAGCCAGCAACGCACCCAACCACAAGGCGAATGCAGAAATCAGCAAACCGCGCTCAAGGCCACCTGCGCCGTCAGCAATCCAGCCCACCATGGTGGGCCCAACAATTTGCCCTGCGGCAAACACCACCGTAAAAGCGCTGATGCCCGCTGCCCAAGCCGTCGGAGGTAAGTTATGCCTTACCAAAGCGGTGGTAGACGCAACCACAGACAAAAACACGCCACCAAAGAGTACGCCTGAAAACACAAGCGCTGGTAACCATGTGGTCAATGCGGGGATAACAATAGCGCAGCCAAGTAAAACATTTAGAAACGCCAAGGCATGGCCACCCTTGTATTTATCCAACAAACCCGCCCAAATGCGCGAAGATGCCATAACCGCCAGCCCGAGCAGCGCATAAAAAATGGTGATGGTCGTTGTGGAGGCGGACTGCTCGCGTAGGAGCGCAATCACAAACGTCATATAGCCGATATACCCAACGCCAAACATGCCATAACCAGCTAAGGCATAAGTGAAGTCACGCCAGAGAAATATTTTGCCGACTTGTAGTGAAATTGAATCACAATTCGGTGCTTTTGGCGGAATAACGATACGTTTAAGAGCCTGTCCTTTTAACGCCAAAATCGAAGTTGCAAAAACACAACCCGCAGCCAATACCCACCAAGCCACAGCCCAAGCTTGTGGCCAAGTCTGAGATTTTGTTGGTATGAAGTAATCTACAACGGGCACAAGCAAGGTTGAAAAAACAATGCCCAGCCCCACGCCACCGTAGTAGACGCCCAAAATCAAACCACTGCGACCAGCCTGATGCGCCCCCAGTTGTGCAGCCAATAAACCGCCAGCTACAAACACCCAGGCGCTGGCGATGCCAGCCAATAAGCGCTGCACCAGCATGGGCTCGGCTGTGGTGAAAAACCCTGTCAGCGCCATAAACACACTGGCTGACGCAGAACCAAACAGCAAAATTTGCACAGCATCAAAGCGTTTCAACAACTTTGGCATGCTCAGAGCACCCAGCAAATAGCCCAGCGCGTTGACCGTGTTCATCGCACCCGCCAAGGTGTAGCTCCAGCCTAAATCCGTCCGCATAGCAGGCAAGAGTAAGCCGTACGAAAACCGCGTGACGCCCAGAGAAACAGCTGCTCCCAACGCCAAAACCATGGCCAAAGCGATGCTTTGTTGCAAAGTGGGAGGTTTTAGGGATGGCAAAGCGCCTTGAATCATCGACATAGTCCTATTGTGCGGCATCAATGCGTAACTTTACACAGCATTACATAGCCGATATGTGGCGTTTGCACTGCCCGCGCATACTTCATCTCAACCCAGCGCCCAACCAACTAGGTTACCGACACTGGAGTTTTTAAACTCTTTAAGGATTTATGATGAAACTCTCTAGCAAACGACTCTTCCTCGCCACTATCGTGATGGCATCTTGCGGCTACGCTGCTGTGGCATCTGCACAAACGGCTACACCAGCCCCAGCTGGCGCGCAGCCCCAAATGCAAGACAAAATGCACCGTGGCGACCATTCCAGCATGCGCGAGCGTATGTTTGGCAATCACCAAGAACGCATGGCCAAGCGCCAAGCCGAATTGAAAGCCAAGCTCAAAATCACCCCAGCACAAGAAGGTGCTTGGACGACATTTACAGCCGCCATGCAACCGCCAGCAAACATGGCTGGCGGCATGGGCATGCACCATGACCCCAAAGTCAAAGCCGAAATGGACAAGCTGACCACGCCAGAACGCATTGACAAAATGCAAGCCATGCGTGCAGAGCGCATGAAAACGATGAGCGCTGAGATGGACAAACGCGGCGCAGCGACCAAAGCCTTCTACGCGGTACTGTCATCCGAGCAAAAAGCAGTGTTTGATGCGATCACACCATTTGCTGGCAGACACGGTGGTGGACACGGTGGTGGACACGGCATGGGCATGGGTGGTGAACATGGTGAACGCGGCGGTGAGCGCAGTGGTAAGGGTGGCGAACATCGCGGTATGGGTCAGCGCGGCTAACCCAGTTATTTGACAGCCCATCAATGCCAAAAGCGCAGTCAACTTCGGTTGCTGCGCTTTTTTTGCGTCGAAATTAGCAGTTTTACTTCAGTAATTTCTTCAGCTCGCCACTTTCAATGAGCTTGATGACATCGTCAGCGCCACCTACCAAGGTACCTTTGACAAAAATCATGGGAAACGTAGGCCATCCGGTCCACATTTTCAGGGCATTGCGTTTGCGCCATTCGCTCATGTAACTGCCGTAATCCATATCGTGGTGGGCGATACCTGCAGCATCTAAGGCTTTGCGAGCTTTTTTTGGCATCGGGTTGAGGCCCATACCGACCACGACGACAGGGTGAGCAGCTACAGCAGCTTGCACTTCAGCCACTATGGCTTGCTGATTTTTAGCAATTTTGTCGCGAATAGCAGGGTGAATGTTCGATTCTGCAAGGGTTGCACGTGGCATATAGTCATCCTAAAAAGATATTGGTAGGTCAATTTAGAACAAATCTGACCTGACACCTATCTTAGGACACTGTTACCGAATTAAAGAGCAGGTTGTAGCAATTTAACCATCTCAGCCCGTTTTGAGGTCTGCGCACCCGCTAAAACGAAGCCAGTGACAAGGTTTTGCTCGTTGTTAAACTGCCAAACATTTGGCTCGGCAGACATCCATTGACCTTTTGAACCCAGTTTTGGCGGTGCAATCATCAGCGGCAAAGCAGGCGTTTTCACAGCGACAGGCATAACAGGAAACGCGACTTCCGTTTTATTTCCAGACAAGGTTTGTGCCAAAGCTCGCGCCGCGTTCATGATGGGCATGACGTAAGGCAAGGTCGTGTTGCCAGCGCTGGCGTATTGGGCGGAATCACCCAAAGCATAAACGTTGGGTGCGCTGGTCTGCAAAGCGGCATCGACCTGAATACCACGCTCACATGCCAAACCTGCCGCCGCAGCCAAACGGGTATCTGCCCGCAAGCCGATGGCGCTTAAAACGACGTCGGCGGATATGGTTTGACCGTTGGCTAGCGTCACTTGCAGTGCAGATTCAGCAGATTCACCTGCTTGATTGACCGCTTGTACCGTTGTCCCAAAATGCCACTGGACACCTAAATCTTGCAAGGATTTGCGCAATTGTTCACTCGCCGCTTCGGGCAACAAAGCGCCCAAAGGACGGCTGGATGGGTCAATAACGCTGACTTGGTAGCCGGCATTGACCAAATCATTGGCAAACTCGCATCCAATGAGTCCAGCGCCCATAATCACGATTTTTGCTGGAAATGATGCCGCATTTTCATTGCCTTCAATGCTATTATTTTCATAGCTTCTAAGGCAGCAAATACGCCGGATAGAGATTGATTCTAATGCTTGGAAAAATACCCCAAAATCCCCCAAAGAATTCACCGACAACACCTGCTGCTCCGCATCGCCGGCCAAAGGAATACGGATTGGCTGCGCACCTGTAGCCAGTACCAAGCTACTAAAATCTATGCTGCTGACGACGCCATCCTTGTCGATGGTGACGGTTTTGACGTAGGGGTCAAAACGCAGTACCCGGGTGTGAGCAAGCAAAGTCACATTTTGCGTCTCAGCCATTTTTGCAGCGGTTGTAACCACCAGCTGATCGGGCGCTTTTTTCTGGGCGAAAGCGTTTGACAACGTCGGCTTGGCGTAAAAGTCGCCACTGTCAGCGGTGATCATCACCACCGGCGTGGTGGCGTCCAGTTTGCGAAACTCACGCGCTGTCGTCCAGCCCGCCAGACCTGCGCCAATGATGATTATTGGGTTCATGAACGCTTAAATCTCCACAGGCTCAAAATCAGCTTTAGCCACTCCACAGTCTGGGCACTCCCAGCTGGCAGGCACGTCTTTCCACAAAGTACCGGCTGCAATGCCGTCTTCTGGGCGACCGGCCGCTTCGTCGTACACAAAGCCGCAAACGATGCAAATATATGTTTTCATGGTGATTTCCTAATTATTTGATTGGGTAAAAGTATGTCGTTGAGTCGATTTCTGGTGCGATTGTCTTACAGTTCAATCAAGCAGCAGCATTCACGGCATCCAGGCGCGCTTGATAGTGCGCTGCATGGCGTTTTTCAACATTGGCGAGCGCTGCAAAACGCTTTTGCGCTTTGTCCAACATCACTTTGAACTGCGCGGCGTGGACTTTGCTTTCCTCAATCTGCTCATCCATTTCAGCCACAGCGGCAGCGTTGCCTTCTAATTCAGCGGTTTTGCGGAAACCAGGGTACATCTCGGTGTACTCGTAAGTTTCGCCGTCGATCGCGATTTGCAGGGCTTTAGCGGGTGTCATCGTTGTTTTGGGGTAGAGCAAGTCTAAGTGGCCAAAGGCGTGCATCACTTCTTGGTCTGCCGTGGCCTCAAAAGCTTCTGCCGTTTCAATATCGCCAGCTTCGCGGGCTAATTTGGCGAAATAGCGGTATTTAATATGCGCCATGGACTCGCCAGCAAAGGCGGATTCCAAATTGGCAATGGTTTTGATCTCGGGTACGGTTTTGATAGCGGTTGTCATGCTGAGCTCCTGTTTAATAGGGGTTATTAATCGATGCAGAAGTAATGATAGGTTTATTTAATAGTTAATGCCAATTGATTTTGACTAACTAATTGATAGTTTCTATCCGATTCTTTTTTTAACTTTTTAAGGCTTTTATTTATGTCAGTCTCACGCCAGTATCTGTAGAGAGATTGACCTAAAATAAGATTGCTTTTTCAAGCACCAAACCAGCATTTCATATTGTGATAACAAGACAGTAAGGTGAGTAACATGGCAAACAAGACATCAAAAATTATTTACACATTGACAGACGAAGCGCCTATGTTGGCAACGCACTCTTTTTTGCCAGTGGTGAGAGCCTTTGCAGCGCCTGCAAATATCGACGTGACGCTGAGCGATATCTCTGTCGCAGCCCGCGTGTTGGCTGAGTTTCCAGAAAACCTGACCGAAGCGCAAAAAGTTCCCAACACGCTCTCAGAGCTGGGCAAGCTAACGCTGCTGCCAGACACCAACATCATCAAGCTGCCTAACATCAGCGCGTCTGTGGGCCAGTTGATTGCTTGCATCGAAGAACTGCAAGCCAAAGGCTATAACATTCCTGATTATCCTGCTGATGCAAAAACTGCCGAAGACAAAGCCCTGCGCGCGCGCTACAACAAATGCACGGGCAGCGCAGTAAACCCAGTTTTGCGCGAAGGTAACTCTGACCGCCGCGCACCAAAAGCTGTCAAAGAATACGCTCGTAAAAATCCACACTCGATGGCGGAGTGGAGCCAAGCTTCGCGCTCGCACGTGTCACACATGCACGCTGGTGATTTCTACCACGGCGAAAAGTCAATGACCTTGGACAAAGCCCGCGACGTGCGCATGGAGCTGATCACCAGCACTGGCAAAACCATTGTGCTGAAAGAGAAAGTGTCTTTGCTAGACCGTGAAATCATAGACAGCATGTACATGAGCAAAAAAGCGCTGTGCGAGTTTTATGAAAAGGAAATCGACGACGCGTACAAAACTGGCGTGATGTTCTCCCTGCACGTCAAAGCGACGATGATGAAGGTGTCACACCCGATTGTTTTCGGCCACTGCGTGAAGATCTTCTACAAAGACGCTTTTGCCAAGCACGGCAAATTATTTGACGAACTCGGCGTGAACGTGAACAACGGCATGGCAGATTTGTACGCCAAAATCGCCACGCTTCCACAGTCCAAACAAGACGAAATCAAGCGCGACATCCACGCTTGCCACGAAGGTCGTCCTGCACTGGCCATGGTCGATTCCGCCAAAGGCATCACCAACTTCCACTCACCTAACGACATCATTGTGGACGCTTCCATGCCAGCCATGATCCGCAATGGCGGCATGATGTGGGACGCCAATGGCCGGTTGAAAGAAGTCAAGGCTGTGATGCCAGAGTCCACCTTTGCACGTATTTATCAAGAGATCATCAACTTCTGCAAATGGCATGGCGCGTTTGACCCGAAAACCATGGGCACGGTGCCAAACGTCGGTTTGATGGCGCAGCAAGCTGAGGAATACGGTTCGCACGACAAAACCTTTGAAATTTCAGAAGCTGGTGTTGCAAATATCGTCGACATCGCTACCGGCGAAGTGTTGCTGTCTGAAAACGTAGAAGAAGGCGACATCTGGCGCATGTGCCAAGTGAAAGACGCCCCAGTGCGTGACTGGGTGAAACTCGCCGTCAACCGCGCGCGCAACTCTGGCATGCCCGTGGTGTTCTGGCTGGACCAATACCGCCCGCATGAAGCGCAATTGATCACCAAAGTCAAAATGTATTTGCATGAGCACAACACCGCTGGCCTGGACATCCAGATCATGAGCCAAGTGCGTGCGATGCGCTACACCCTAGAGCGTGTGCAGCGCGGTTTGGACACCATCAGCGCTACGGGCAACATCTTGCGCGATTATTTGACCGATTTGTTCCCTATTTTGGAACTCGGCACCAGCGCCAAAATGCTATCCATCGTGCCGTTGATGGCAGGTGGCGGCATGTATGAAACAGGTGCTGGCGGCTCTGCGCCTAAACATGTGCAGCAATTGGTGGAAGAAAACCACCTGCGCTGGGATTCACTGGGCGAATTCTTAGCTTTGGCTGTGTCTTTAGAAGATTTAGGTCTGAAAACCGGCAACAAAAAAGCCAAAGTTTTGGCCGATGCCTTGGACAAAGCCACTGGCGAGTTGCTGGACACCAACAAAGGGCCAAAAACCAAAACAGGCGAATTGGACAACCGTGGCAGCCACTTTTACCTTGCGATGTACTGGGCGCAAGCCTTGTCAGAGCAAACGGAAGATGCTGACTTGGCAGCGCACTTTGCACCCTTGGCCAAAGTTTTGACAGAAAACGAAGCCAAAATTGTCGAAGAGCTTAAAGTCGTGCAAGGCAAAGCTGTGGATATTGGCGGCTATTTCATGCCGGATACCGCAAAGCTAAACGCCATCATGCGCCCAAGTGCGACGTTTAATGCCGCACTGGCTTCTGCAGCTTAAACAGCCTTGTAAAAAATGTAATCAGCCTGGTAGCGAACGATTTGTTTGCTTCCAGAGCTGCCTGCATCACATACCGTAGCTGGCGCAACGCCGCCTGATGTCGCTACGCGCTGAATGTAAGTTACCCCCGTCATCGCGCCCGCGCCCATGGCTGGGTTAGCTTTGACCAATTGCAACGGAATATTGCCCGCACTGCTAGGCGCTACTGCCACTTGCATGCCCGTGATTTTTGAGCCGTCCATACTTTCCCAAGTCGCTGGTGGGCCGTAGTATTTGCCCACTTGCTTGCCGCTGCGGTCGTTCAACTTAGCATCTGGCCCAACAAACACCCATTCAAACTGTCCAGCCATGTCTTTTTTCGGATTGCATTGGTAAGTGATGTCGCCAGCACCCACGGTTTCTAGGGCGACTTTGTGGCCTGCTGGCACTTGCACGGCTACAGGCAGGCTGGCTTGTGAGTACATAGGCGCACTCATAGGCTTCATGGGCGACATGCTGCCGCAAGCGGTGAGTACGGAAACAGCCAAAACGGAAGATGTTGCGATGAGTGTGCGAGATGTGATTTTCATAAGAACTCCAAAGTTGTTGAACAACTTATACGCAGGGTGTTGCTGCGTTGGATTCAAAGAAATTCAAAAAATGGGGAAAAAACTGTATTTAGCTGAATTCACAATGACCGCTTCAGCCCCAGCTTGCCACGGTGCATAGGTTTGCATGATGGTTGTGAACGCTTTCGAGGCTTCGAAAGTTGCCAATTGCGCCTGCAAATCTGGCCACGGTTGCGCTGCAAACCATACTTTGTCAGTATTCGAAAATTGCCTCAAAAAAGGCATATAGCCGGCGTAATATATGCCTAAGCAGCTATTAAATGTATAGTAATTTTGAGGCGTATTTTGCAACTTAACATTCACTACATCGGCAAAAACAGCGGCTTTAGCGCGGTGCTCAACCACATTTGCACCGTCGTAGCGATTCGGGTATTTGTAACGATCTAAGTGAAACTTGAAGTCACCATCGCATTGGACGATCATGTTCAAGGCATCTTCTTCATTCTCTAGCCAGCCATTAGGATTGTTTCGCCGCAACGCCCAGAGCATGATGTCCAGACTTTGGTCAATCACCTGCCCGTTTGGCAAAACCAGCACGGGAACGGTGCCTTTGGGTGACGCTACCAGCATATCGGCTGGTTTGTCGCGCAAAACAACTTCGCGGTGTTCGTACTCGATACCACTCGCCAGCAAAGCCAGCCGCGCCCGCATGGCGTAGGGGCAGCGGCGGAAGGAGTAGAGAATGGGCAGCGTCAAACCCAATCACTCCTCAGCGGTTTTTTCAACCTTTTCTTTCCGTGCCATTTTGACGCCAAGGTACGGTTCTTCCCGCAACTTTGCTAAGTTAATCTGCCGCTGGCGCTCCTTAAATCTAGCCAACTCTTCTTCCGTTTTGCTGCCATGGCAGTGTGGGCAACTCAAGCCCAGCACAAACAATGGCGATTCTTTGTCGGCTTGGCTGATGGGCTCGCGACAAGCGCGGCACAAGCCGTAGTCGCCTGGCTTCAAACCCTGCCCTACAGTCACACGCTCGTCAAACACAAAGCATTCGCCCTGCCAAAGACTTTCTTCCTCCGGCACGGTTTCCAAATACTTCAAAATACCGCCCTCAAGGTGGTAAACCTCGTCAAAACCTTGGGCTTTCAAAAAAGCTGTCGATTTCTCACATCGAATACCACCCGTGCAAAACATGGCGACTTTGGTTTTTTTGTCGATCCCATCAACTCTTTCGGCTTTTTTGGCTTCAGATTCGGCAATTTTGGGTTGAGCCATCAACCACTCAGGAAACAGCGAAAAGCTCTTCAAACGTGGGTCAACCGCGCCTTTGAAGGTGCCAATATCCACTTCGTAGGTGTTGCGGGTGTCGATGACCAACACGTCTGGATCTGAAATCAGCGCATTCCAGTCTTGCGGTTTGACGTATTTGCCTACCGTCTCGTTGGGGTTCACTGTCGGCACGCCCATAGTGACGATCTCTTTTTTCAGCTTCACCTTCATTCGGTAAAACGGCGGCTTGGTGGACCAAGACTCTTTGTGTTCCAGGGTCGCCAAGCGCGGATCGTTCCTCAAATACGCCAACACTGCGCGAACGCCCGCCTCTGGCCCCGCGATGGTGCTGTTGATGCCCTCATTCGCCAACAAAATCGTGCCTTTCACATCTTGCGACTCACAAAACGCGAACAACGGCTCTTTCATCTCTTGAAAATTCGAGAGTTCAACAAATTTATAAAAAGCAGCGGTTAAATAGTTAGGTGTATCTTGGGAACTCATAGTCGCTATTTTATCGGTTGGCTACATTCTTTACACAGCCTTTGCACAGCAGCGTACACCGAGACGAGTGGAGGCTCTACAATTCGATGAATGCTAGTTACTAACCAATGGGTTATTAACCTATTTTTTGTAGGATATTGAACTCCAGCCTTAGCACTCCCTCAAAGCGAGTGCTAATATAATGAACCAATACATTGTTTTATCCAAGGAGTTTTAACGATGTCACTGACTATGAACGCTTTGCAACCAGTTAACACAACACTCGCCGCCGCTACATGGGGTGTGGTGCCTTCACTCGGCAATTTAGACGCCTACATCTCCAGCGCGAACCGCATGCCCATGCTGACGCTGGAAGAAGAGCAGCGCTTTGCCAAAAACCTGCGTGATAACAATGACTTAGACGCCGCTGAAAAGCTCGTCTTGTCGCACCTGCGCTTGGTTGTCTCTGTCTCCCGCAAGTATTTGGGCTATGGCCTGCCGCATGGCGACTTGATTCAAGAAGGCAATATTGGCCTGATGAAAGCCGTGAAACGCTTTGACCCTGACCAGGGCGTGCGCTTGGTGAGTTATGCCATGCATTGGATCAAGGCTGAAATTCACGAATATGTGCTTAAAAACTGGCGCATGGTCAAAATGGCGACTACCAAAGCGCAACGCAAGTTGTTTTTCAACCTGCGCTCCATGAAGCAGGGCTACAAAGCTGACGCTGCCGCCTTGGGCGATGAAACCCACAGCGCGACGATGAGCGAGTCCGAAGTCAATTTGATGGCCAAGACCTTGAACGTGAAGCCCGAGGAAGTGCAAGAGATGGAAATGCGCCTCTCAGGCGGAGACGTGCTGCTGGACCCAACGCCGAGCGACGACGGCGAAGAAGCCTTCGGCCCGATTTCGTACCTGTCCGACACCCACCACGAACCGACCAACATGATAGAAGCGCACCAGCGTGACATCTTGGCCAGTGACGGCATCACCGCAGCCCTGAACAGCTTAGACGAACGCAGCCGCAAAATCGTGGAAGAGCGCTGGTTGAAAGTGAATGACGACAGCTCAGGCGGCATGACCCTGCACGACCTAGCAGCCGTCTACGGCGTCAGCGCCGAGCGGATTCGCCAAATTGAGGTGGCGGCGATGAAGAAAATGAAGAAGACGCTGGCTGAATTTGCCTGAAATAGTAAATCAGACTCGTTAAACCCAACTAAAAAGGCTCTCACGTGATGTGAAGAGCCTTTTTTAATGCCTATTTTTGGCTTAATCCGGCGTATTTACTGCCTGAGCAGCTATGTTATTTATAGCAAATAATGTTTAAAAACCATGTCCTGAATTCCCCTTCGCGGCGAAGGGGTGCCCAACGACGGGGTAGTCCCTTTCCCTCGTAGCAACTACCCCGTCGCTTCGCGCCACCCCTTCAAATGAAGGGGAATTTTGACTGCCTCTTTTTTGTTACGGTCAGTTAAACTCATCCATATTTGAAAAGCATCTTTCCGAAGGAACCCAAATGACCGATCTAAACCCCGATACCGTCGAATACGCTGGCTTTTGGATACGCTTTTGGCTTCGGTCATTGACTCGGTTTTAGTGATGGTGATTACCTACCCAATTCTTTACGCCATATACGGCTGGGTGGGGTTGGATTACATAAGCGGTCAGCCTTCGGTTGGTTTTGTGGATATTTTGCTAACTTGGATATTGCCAGTGGTCGCAGTTATTTGGTTTTGGGTCGCCAAACAAGCCACGCCGGGCAAAATGTTGCTGTCTCTGCGGGTGGTGGATGCTAAAACGGGGGGGAGTTTGAGCGTTGCGCAGAGCTTGGTGCGATATGTGGGGTATTTTGTGTCGGCCATTCCGTTTTGCCTAGGCTTGATTTGGGTGGGTTTTGACAGCAAAAAGCAGGGGTGGCACGACAAGATTGCCGGCACGGTGGTGGTGCGCAGTAAAAATGCGGGTACGGAGGCTGTGCGGTTTCCACAGGGTTAAAGTCAGAAATATTGTATGACAACACAAATTAACTTCTTCCTGACCTTGGGCGCACTTCTTAGCGCTCTTGCTGCAGCGGCACATATCGGCATCATTATCGGTGGCGCTGCTTGGTATCGATTTTTTGGGGCGGGGGAGCAGTTTGCGGTGGCATCTGAGCAGGGCAAGATTTACCCTGCGGTGGTGACTTTTGGTATTGCGGCGGTGCTGGCTGCGTGGTCGGCCTATGCGCTGTCGGGCGCGGGGTGGTTGGTGAGCTTGCCTTTTCTTAAAACCGTGCTTTGCTTGATAACGGGTGTTTACCTGCTGCGTGGCGTGGGCGGGTTTGCGATGCTGGCCGTGAAGTCGCCTTACTCCAAACGGTTTATTGTGGTCAGTTCGTCAATTTGCCTAGGGTTTGGCATGGTGCACTTGCTGGGGCTCACCCAAGCTTGGGGTAAGCTATGAGCTGTATTTGCTTAAATTCAAGCAATTTATTACTCTAGCCATTATATTTACTGCCTAAACAGCTATTAAATATATAGCAAAATCATAACATTTCAACTCGATATTCCACCGCCAAGGTGTGTGATTTGCCAGCTGGGACGGTAACGGCGTTACCTAAAGCATTGGCGCTTTCAACGCAAACGAAGCGTTTCCAACCATCGTTGTTGTCACCTTGGCCTAAATCGCCCATTTGCGCCGCTCGAACGGCCCAAGGGTTCCAGACGACAGTGCTTTGGCTGCCGAGTTTGGCAATATGGATGTTGCGTTTGAAGCCTGTGTCGACGATGGTGCAGCGGTCGGGGGTGTTGATGTAGACGCGGTCGACTTCTTGGCCGAACAGGATCGCGCCAGCTTGATCACCCTCGGTCCAGCCAGCGGCTTTGTCGTGAAAGTGGCTGCCATGCAGGCCATTGACCTCGATTTGCTCAACACTACTGACAGCGAAGTAAGTGTGCAACGCTTCGGTGATAACAAAATCTGTGGCACCCAAGTTGCGTGTAATTAAGGCGATTTTGAGAGTTTTACCTACGTTGATTAGCATGTCCAGCTGGGTCTGATGCGGCCACATAGCCTGCAGGGTCTGCGTCAGAGGCATGGTTAGGCTGATTTCAGTGGAGCCATCGCTCAAACTGCGACTGCCTTTGACTTGCCACGGCTGGGTACGGGCAAAGCCATGAGCAGGCAACGCGTTTTCTGGTGATTTACCGTCCGAGGCATGTGCACCAAACCAAGGCCAGCAAACAGGTATGCCGCCGCGGATAGATTTACCCACGGCAAACTGAGCGTCTGTGGACATCCAAATCACAGGTTCTGAGCTTGAGGCAGGTTGCCAATTCAGCACGTGACCGCCCTGCAAACAAATGCTAGCAGTGGCGTGGGGGTTGGTAATATCTGCGCTGATAAGGCTAGCATCTTGACTAGCGTCTAGGGCAACAAACCGCAGTTTGAAAGGGATGGCGTAGCGGTCGTTGAGATCTTTTAGCGTGACTTGCGTGTTGTCACGTATTTTGTTTATGTCATCCATGTGCAATGGATTGTGCCACTTATTTCAAGAGTAATTTCAAGTCTGACGCCAATGCGTCAGCGCCGCTGCCGTAGCGGGTGTACAAGCGTACATTGCCTTTGGTGTCGTACACAAAGCTGCCAGCGGAGTGGTCCATGCTGTAGCTGGTATCGGTCTTGCCAGGGATTTTTTTGTAATAGGTTTTGAAGTCTTTGGCGACGGCGACCAGCTTGTCTGGCGCGGTGCGCATAGCTAGAAACGTGGGGTCAAAATTGCCCATGTAAGCTTTCAGCACCGGCAGGGTGTCGCGTTCAGGGTCTATGGTGATGAAAAGGCCTTGTATTTTGTCGCCATCGCCCTTGTTATTTTTTTCAAGGATCTTTTTGGCTTCTGCCAGCTCCGCCATCGAGGTGGGGCAGACGTCTGGGCATTGGGTGAAGCCGAAGAACAACACGACGACTTTACCAGCAAAATCTTTGACGCTGCGGGCTTGTCCGTTGTGGTCCACCATGGTGCCACTAGCGGTGAAGTCTTTGGCATAGTCTGCACCAGTGATATCAACTGATTTGAATGCTATTTTTTGCTCTGTACAAGCTGCAAATAAGGCTGTGACCGATGTAATTACTGCCAATATAGCTATTGATTTGATAGCATTTTGCAAAAAAGAACGTTTGTTCATGATGATTTTTAAGGTTCTTTTGAATTTAAAAAATGTAGTGATCGATCAGCAACGCGGCAAACAGTGCGCTGAGATGAACCAAAGAAAAGCGGAAGGTTTTACGCGCCAATTCGTCAGAGTAATTGCGCCACAAAGCGAAGGCATAACCGATGAAACCCAAGCTTAAAACAGTTGCAACGACCAAATACGGCCATGAGCTCATGCCGAACACAAAAGGCATCAAGCATGCCGGAAGCAGCACCAAGGTGTACAAAAACACTTGTAAACGGGTGAACTCGTTGCCGTGGGTAACGGGCAACATAGGCAGGCCCGACTTACGGTAGTCTTCAACACGGTACAGTGCCAGCGCCCAGAAGTGCGGTGGTGTCCATAAAAAGATGATCAAAAACAGGATCAAAGCCTCAGGTCCGACGCTGTTGGTCATGGCCGCCCAGCCCAGCACAGGCGGCATCGCTCCCGAAGCACCGCCAATCACAATATTTTGCGGGGTGAGTGGCTTCAAAATCACGGTGTAGATGACGGCATAGCCAATGAAGGTGGCGAAGGTGAGCCACATGGTGAGCGGATTGACCCAAACATACAAAATCGCAGAACCAATGGCGCACAACACGGCGGAGAAGATGAGGGTTTGGGTATCGCTCAGCTCACCTTTGGCTGTAGGTCGCCAAGAAGTGCGTTTCATTTTGGCATCAATGCCTTTCTCAACAATGCAGTTGAAAGCGGCGGCGGCGCCTGCGACCAGCCAAATACCAAAGCAGGCGAGCAAGCCAACTTTAAATTCGTCTGCTGACGGCATGCCCGGTACAGCTAAAACCATACCAATCAAAGCGCAAAAAACAATGAGCTGCACCACACGCGGTTTGGTGAGGGCGTAAAACTGCTGAAAAACTGTCGAGGAAGAAGTCATGGATGGATTGTAGGCTTAGGACTGTAGCTATTGACGATGCTGCAGCTTGAAGCTTAGCGGTGCTTTGCGGGCTGCCTGTGTACCGCTTGAGCTACCCATGTTGCCTGCATCGCTTTTGCTCAACATCCACGTCAGCGCCATCACTAAGCCGGCTGCGCCTGCCGTGTGCGCGAGTGCGGCAAAGAGCGGCCAACCCATCACCGCGTTGGTCACCCCACTGAAAAACTGCCACAGAGCCAATGCAATGAGCCAATTTGAATAGCGTTTAAAGCTGGTTGTCGGACGGCTTAGGGCGGCTTTAGACAACAGCCAAGCGCTATAACCCAATGCCACAAACACCACGTAAGCCGATAAGCGATGCGTGTAATGGATGGCGGTGAGTGCTGAAAACGGTATGCTTTCACCTAACGAAGTAAGTCCCAACTCTCGCCACAGGCTAAAGCCGTTCGTAAAATCCATCTGTGGCCACCAGCTTTTTTGGCAAGCGGGAAAAGTATCGCAAGCCAGCACAGCATAGTTGGTGCTGACCCAACCACCCAGTGCGATTTGCAGCCAGACCAACGCAAACGTAGCGATGAGTGCGGTGCGTAAACGCTTGGGAACTGTCACGGCAGTGGTTTCAGAAGTCACTAAATCGTAATGCTTAGCTTGGCGAGTCAACAATGCCAACAACAACAAGGCACCCAACAAATGCAAGGTGACGATGGCCGGAAATAGCTTCAATGTAACCGTAAGCGCACCGAACGTGCCCACCACACAAACCCATGCCAAACTAGCTGTTGGCCACCAAGGACTGATCTGCTGGCTGGTATTCAACTGGTATTGCGCTAGTTGATGCACTTTTGTCTGCGCCTGCTTGCGTGCGGTGAAGCGTGTCCACCAGCTGTGTAAAGTCAAGGTCAAAATCAGCACGCCGACGCTCGTGGCGAGGTAGCGATGCAGCATTTCAATCCATGCTTTCGTTGTCGTCACAGCACCAGTCGGTATCGCAGCTTGCGCGGCATCCACGTGCGCTTTGGCACCAAACGGCGTGGCGCTGCCATAGCAGCCCGGCCAATCTGGGCAGCCTAAGCCAGAGTCAGTCAACCGTGTGAAAGCGCCAAAAATGACCAAATCGAAGGTTAAAAACAGGGTAAAAGCGGTTAGAGCCTTCAGCCGTTTGATGCGTTGCCCTTGATTATTGGCACTTTTATGCTGCAGCCACCACCAAGCTAACGGACCGCAGGCGACGGTTAGTCCGAGCAGCATTACTTTTAAAATGGGCGTGAGGTTGATCAAAGAGGTCGTTTCCATGCGTGTCTATGCTTTAACTGTCAGGTTTGTTTAACGGCCAGCTTTGTCCCAGGATGCCGACGCACGCATAACTCGGTCGATATCGCTTTTGGCTTTCTTCGCAGCGGCGGCGTCGAAACCGGGCGGGAAACGCATCATCCAATTACCCATGGGGTCGATCAGGTACAAGTGGTCAGACAGTTGTTGACCCTGCGCCGGCTGCATCCAAGTGGTAATCTGCTCAGCTGGCAAGCGTAAGACGGTTGCGTCTTTCAGCGCAGGCATAAGTACATCCGGCACGGCTACTGTGTCTGACACTAGCCAAACCCAGTCAAGCCGGTCTTTCTCTTTACCTAATGATTCACGCAATTGGCGCTGCAAGTACAAATGCTTTTGACAACTGGCATCGCACGCGCCACTTGCCACGCTGACTAGCATCCATTGCCCAGTAAGAGTTTGCAAGTTGATATTTTTGCCATCCAAACTAGCTGCATTCAAATTTGGAACGATTCTCTGAGGGTTAATCAGTTCACCAAAATTACGTCTGCCCTCAGGCCGAATAAAGTAGTAGGTGATGTATGAGGCGATGACTGGCGACGCACACAGGATCAGCACTATAAACATTTTCCAGCGACCAGTTTTAGTGCGCTGCACCATAGCGTCGTTGCTCGTCGATGAGTTGCTTTGCGGCATGCTGTGCACGGTCATCTCTAGCGGGTGTGGTGACGGTTTGTTATCGTTATTCATGCTGATCATTACTGCTTCTATTCTTTGATTTTATGTTGGGACGAATAAATTGAAACCATACATACAGTATCGTTATCAACGTGCTCAGTGCCCACCATTGCACCATGTACCCGTAATTTTTTTCAGGGCCGTAATTGGGCTGCGCCCAATGTCGTACTAGTTTGTCCGGCATGCTATCAGGCTTTGTATTTGCGGCATCTAGCTGGAGCAATGAAAAGGGCAACAATTCCAATTTGAACTCTTTTGCCAACGCTTCTATTTCAATATTTTGCCGCAAAGAGCCGGTATCTGCACCCTTGAACTCAAATAGCTTTGAAGGTGACAGGGCAATGCGGCCAACAATCATCGTCTCGGCTAAATCTGTCGGGACTTCAGGTAGAGAACTGCGATCTAAGAAATTCCTCGGAAGCCAGCCTCGTTGAACCAAGATTGTTTTTTTAGTAGCGCTAAGATGGTCAGAGAACTCGAATGGCGTCAAAACAAACAAACCAGGTTTGCTATCCATTTGCCGATTGTCTAAAAACAAGGTGTATTGCGGTAGCCAGTGCCCAGTTAGCTTTGTTGCTCGATGCAAGATGCTTGGGTTATTCGCACCCTGCGGTGCTGTTGCTATGAACCGTATCAGCGCTGCGGCATCTAAGCTGGGAAGCGCCGCTTGTGTCTGAATTGATGCTTGTAGCGCTAGCTTTTCTTGGGCACGACTCAACTGCCAAAAACCAAGCTTAACCGTGACAGCTATCGACACAAAGGCAGCCGCCGTGATGAGAAAAAAACGGCTGTTCAAGGTCTTTAAACTCACGCGATAATCTCATTCATGACATATATTGCAATTATTGGATTTATCGCGATTTTGGGTAGCCTTGGTGCGGCTATGTTTTTCATGCTCAAAAGTACTGAAAAAGACAAGCAAGACCGCAAATCAAAATCAAACAATATGGCGCGTGCTTTGGCTTTTCGAGTGGGGTTTTCGATTCTACTTTTCATTTGCGTTTTGATCGCTTGGCGCTTTGGCTATATTCATCCTACTGGGATACCAGCTGGGCATTAATCGTTCCTATGTATGACACATGAAACACAAAAAAGGCGCTTCAAAGCGCCTTTTTTCCACCCAAACTTAGCTAATTTGTGACTGCAATTTATAACCAGTAAATAAGAATGTATAAGCCTAGCCAAACCACGTCTACAAAGTGCCAGTACCAAGCAGCACCTTCAAATCCAAAATGCCGTACTGGCGTGAAGTGCCCTTTTTGCAAACGCAAAGTGATGAACAACAACATCAACATACCGATAAACACATGAAATCCATGAAATCCAGTCAACATAAAGAATGTTGAACCGTAGACACCGGAAGCCAAAGTCAAATTCATTTCATGGTAAGCGTGGTAGTACTCATAGCCTTGAACAAATAAGAAGACAACCCCGAGCAACACTGTCATCCACATGAAAAGTATTGTTTTGCTACGCTGACCAGCCACCAAAGCGTGGTGAGCAATGGTCAGAGTCACACCAGATGACAACAACAACGCAGTGTTGATGGTTGGCAGCCAGAAAGGTGTCATGGTTGTGAAGGGTTCAACAATACCCGCAGGAGATGCAGTAGCACCAGCGACTGCACTTGGCCAGACTGCTTTAAAGTCAGGCCATAACAGTTGCTGGTCTAAGCTGCCTAGCTCTGGTACGGAGTGAGCACGAGCCCACCATAATGCTGTGAAAAAAGCACCAAAAAACATAACTTCAGAGAAAATAAACCAGCTCATGCTCCAGCGGAAAGACAGATCGATTTTGTGACCGTACTGTCCACCTTCGCTTTCGGAAACGGCTTCGCTAAACCATTGAAATAGCACAGTCAGCCATATCACCATGCCAGCTAGTAGTGAATACTTACCCCAATCGGCACCATTAATCCATTGGCCAGCACCCAAAATGACAAATAACAACCCAAACGCAGCAAGCACTGGGTGTCGCGAAGGATTTGGAATGAAATAGTGCGGTGCTAAACCGTGTGAATTTCCGTTTGCGTGTGAACTCATCTGAACTCCTAACTCTCTCTACATTTATATAAAACCGAAACTTATATCCAAATCTAAATCTAAATCTATTTAGAAACAACAAAATTTACAAGACCAATTAAGCCACCAATCATGAATATCACCAGAACAATAGCTGTGATAACTATGTGAACCGGATTCAGTTTTTGTAAATCTTTTTGATACTCACTATTTTTCCGAATACCCAGAAACGACCAAGAAACCGCCTTCAAAGAATCAAGAAAAGCATTCATGCGCCTTCCTTGACTGCTTCTTTAGATGTAGATTTCATTGAAGCCACTGGAGCTGCTGGTGTTTTACCACCAACTTCAAAAAACGTATACGAAAGAGTGATCGTCGTCACATCTTTGGACAACTTTGGATCAATCACAAAAGCCACTGGCCACTGCTTTTTCTCGCCAGCATCTAACGTATATTGCTGAAAACAAAAACACTCTAATTTATTGAAATGAGCAGCTGCTTGTGATGGCGCATAACTGGGAATAGCCTGAGCAGCCATTTTACGGTTTTGCACATTTTGAAACTCATACATCACTGTAGCCAATTCACCTGGATGTACCTGAAGAGATCGCATCGCTGGTTTGAAATCCCATGGACCCCTGGCATTTGCATCAAATTCAACAGTAATTAAACGTGTTTTATCAACCTGTGTATTTGCTGGTGCTTGAGAAGTCGCACCAGCAATATTTTTTTCACCAAGCGCCAGAATATTGATTCCAGTCATTTCGCAAATGGCTTTATACAAAGGTACCAACGCATAACCGAACGCAAACATAGCCAGCACAATGATGGCTAATTTACCCACCATATTGATATTTTCTTGTTTGCGAATCATAAAAAGTCTTGTGAAAGACTAGTGGCTCAAAATATACATTTTTGCCATGAATCCAAGAAAAAAAACTACGGCAATTGATGCCAATACCAATGCCATTTTGCGGTTATTTTTCTTTTGCTCGGATGTAGCCATTTTTAATTTCAAACCTTAACAAGTATTACTTTGACATTGCAATTAAGCAATAATCTTTGTCGCAGCTGCGTTCAACTTGGGCGGTGTCTCAAAAGTGTGAAATGGTGCCGGCGAGTCAACTTCCCACTCCAAGCCTTCTGCGCCTTTAACAATATTGTCTGAGTTTTTGTCTTCCCATGGATTGCTGGAAGCCTTAACGCCCTTGCCCATCATAGCTGGCAGCACAACAAAGAAGAAGAAATACACCTGTGTCAAGCCAAAGGCAAAAGCGCCGACCGATGCTATCCAATTAAAGTCAGCAAACTGCATCGGATAGTCAGCATAACGACGCGGCATACCAGCCAAGCCTAAGAAGTGCATTGGGAAAAAGGTGATATTAAATGTGATCAATGACAACCAAAAATGAATTTTTCCGCGTGTTTCGTTGTACATCACACCTGTCCACTTAGGGCACCAGTAGTAGAAGCCAGCAAACATGGCATACAAAGAGCCAGCAACCAACACATAGTGGAAGTGGGCAACGACATAGTAAGTGTCATGCAACTGAATATCTATAGGTGCCATCGCCAAAATCAGACCCGAAAAACCGCCGATGGTAAACACAAAGATGAAACCAACCGCAAACAACATAGGCGTTTCAAAAGTCATAGATCCACGCCACATGGTTGCAATCCAGTTGAAAATTTTCACCGCAGTTGGAACCGCAATCAGCATCGTCGCATACATAAAAAACAACTGCCCCGTTACTGGCATACCAACCGTAAACATGTGATGCGCCCAAACAATGAAGCTCAAAATAGCAATGCTTGATGTCGCATAAACCATAGAGGCGTAACCAAACAACTTTTTACGAGAGAAGGCAGGAACAATGTGACTGATAATGCCAAAAGCTGGCAAGATCATGATGTAAACCTCTGGGTGCCCGAAGAACCAGAAGATGTGCTGATACATCACAGGGTCGCCGCCGCCAGCTGGGTTAAAGAAGCTGGTACCAAAGTGACGATCAGTCAACGTCATGGTGATTGCGCCAGCCAAAACAGGCATTACGGCAATCAGCAGATAAGCGGTAATTAACCATGTCCAGCAGAACATTGGCATTTTCATCAAAGTCATGCCAGGAGCACGCATGTTCAGCACAGTGACAATAATGTTGATAGAACCCATGATCGAGCTGGCACCCAACAAATGCAAAGCAAAAATGCTTGTATCCATGGATGGCCCCATTTGTAGCGTCAACGGCGCATACAAAGTCCAACCCGTTGCAGGCGCACCACCGGGTACAAAAAAGGAACTTACGACCATCAATGCGGCAGGAATCATCAACCAAAAGCTGAAGTTATTCATGCGTGCAAAAGCCATGTCACCTGCACCGATTTGTAAAGGAATCATCCAGTTTGCAAAGCCCACAAAACCAGGCATGATGGCACCAAAGACCATGATAATGCCGTGCATGGTGGTGAGCTGGTTGAACAACTCAGGATTAATCATTTGCAAACCTGGCTGAAACAGCTCAGCGCGAATGAGCAACGCCAAGATGCCGCCAACCATGAACATGGTGAAGCTGAATAACAAATACAAAGTACCGATGTCTTTGTGGTTAGTCGCGAAGACCCAGCGCCTCCAGCCAGCCGGCGCACCGTGGTCGTGATGATCATCATGCGAAACATGCGCATGAGAAGTATGGTCTAGTACTGCACTCATTTTGATACCTTCTCGAAACTAATTTGATTCAAAATTTCTAAACTAATGTTATTTGCGGGCTGCTAAAACTTCAGCTGGCTGCACTAGCTGACCTGTTTTATTTGACCAAGTATTTTTTGTGTAAGTGATCACAGCAGCCAAATCAGTATCGCTTAACTGCTTCCATGCAGGCATAGCACCATTGTTTTGACCGTTTAACAGAACCATGATTTGTTTTGTTTTGTCAGCATCCAAGACAACCGCAGCACCGTCAAGTGGCTTGATAGCGCCAGCGCCCTTGCCGCTCGCTTGATGACAAGCTGCACAATTTGCTGCGTAAACCTTTTCGCCGCGCTTCAAAATATCGTCCATAGTCCAAACTTTGCTTGGATCATCAGCTTTGGCAGCCAGCTTCTTTTGCTCACCAGCCACCCATTTTGTGTAATCCTCTGCTGAAACGACTTTGACGTGAATCGGCATGTAAGAGTGCTCTTTGCCGCACAGCTTTGCACACTGACCATAGTAATCACCTATCTTTTCGGCACGAAACCAAGTGTCTCGAACAAAACCTGGAATAGCGTCTTGCATGATACCGAACGCAGGCACAGCAAAAGCATGAATCACATCATTCGCTGTAGTGATAACACGAATCTTTTTATCAACAGGTACCACCAATGGATTGTCAACTTTGAGTAGGTAGTTATCTACAGTTTGACCGGCTTTGGGGCCGCCGTTTTCGGACATTTCGCGGTGTGTGGCATCTAAAGTTGATACAAAACCAATACCCTCACCCTCGCCCTTGATGTAGTTGTAACCCCATTTCCACTGCATACCAGTTGCCTTAACTGTCAAGTCGGCATTGGTTGTATCTTTCATAGCGACAACAACTTTGGTTGCAGGCAATGCCATCAATATAACGATGATAAATGGAATGACGGTCCAAACAACCTCAACGGTCACGGATTCATGAAAGTTAGCCGGCTTATGACCTACGGATTTGCGGTGCTTCAAGATTGAATAGAACATCACACCGAAAACCAAAATAAAAACGACAGTACATATGATCAGCATGTACCAATGCAACCAGCTTTGCTCTTGCGAAATTTTAGTCACGCCAGTAGTCAAGTTAAGCTGATTGACCCCCGGTCCACCAGGCAAATCGGTCAAAGCAGATGCAGCAGTTGCCACAAAAGATCCCGCGATAACGCCAGCTTTTTGCAAAAGATTAGTCAATTTATTAGAAATTAATGTGTTTAACATGTTCGCCACTTTTCACGTCTCTTCGCCCCACAGAAATACGTATGTCAATGAATTTACATACCCAAAAGTTGCAAACCACACGCACAGATGCGTTTGCACTAAACTCCTTATTGTATTCGTCTTGGCCTTACCAATCTTTACACTCGAGTAATTTCCGACTTTTTACCAAAAAACGATTTTTTAAGCATTCATACTGTGAAAATTCTGCATCGCCAATATCAGATCAATAAATTATATGCTAATTCTAAATTAGATATATCAAATTTTCATGCAGGCTGTGCTTTGACAATTGGCAACTTCGATGGCGTGCACAGAGGCCATCAAGCTATGCTGGCTTTACTAAAAAATGAAGCATCGCACAGAAACATCCCTAGCTGTGTGATGACTTTTGAACCGCACCCTCGTGATTATTTCGCAAAGATGGCTCAAAAACCATCACTCGCTCCAGCCAGAATCGCCACCTTGCGTGACAAACTTACAGAGTTAGCCCGCTGCGGCATAGACCAATGCGTTGTTTTACCCTTTAACGCCGCGTTTGCTGCTCAATCGCCTAAGAGCTTCATAGACGATGTTCTAGTTGGCAGTCTTGGTGCCAAGTACATATTGGTGGGAGATGATTTTCGTTTTGGCAATAAGCGCGCTGGTGATTACGCCATGCTTGATGCTGCTGGAACGGCTAAAGGCTTTGAAGTTGCTCGTATGAACAGCTATGAGGTACATGGACTGCGGGTTTCAAGCTCGGAGGTACGTGAAGCTTTGAGCCAAGGCCAAATGAACGATGTTGCCAAACTGCTGGGACGACCGTACAGCATCAGTGGTCACGTTGTGCACGGGCGCAAGTTGGGGCGTGAACTAGACTGTCCAACGCTCAATTTGCGTTTTTCACACTGGAAGCCTGCAGCTAGTGGCATTTTTGCGGTGCGAGTGTTTGGGTTGACTGACAATGCTTTGGAGGGTGTTGCTAACTTAGGTATTCGACCTTCTTTAGACCCTAATGATGTCAATGGTGGACGAGTTTTGCTTGAAACCCACTGCTTGGACTGGCCAAATTCTTTGGGTGATGAAGGTGGCTACGGTAAAATTATTCGCGTAGAGTTGCTGCACAAACTGCACGATGAGCTTAAATACGACAGCTTAGAAGCATTAAAAACTGGCATCGCCAAAGACTGTGTTGATGCACGCACTTTTTTCAAATCTATCTAATTATTTTTCCGTACTTTTAGACGTACCTACTCTTTCGACGTAACAACTCTTCTGCCCTGAAATTCAAATGACAGACACCGCCAGCACCGCTAATACTGATTACCGCAGCACACTCAACCTGCCTGACACGCCCTTCCCCATGCGCGGCGATCTGCCCAAGCGCGAGTCCGGTTGGGTCAAAGATTGGGAAGACAAGGGCATTTACAAAAAGCTGCGTGATGTACGCGTGGGCAAGCCTAAGTTTGTTTTGCACGACGGACCTCCTTTTGCCAATGGACCTATCCATATTGGGCATGCTGCCAACAAAATTTTGAAGGACATGATTGTCAAATCGCGTCAATTAGAAGGTTTTGATGCCACGTATGTACCAGGCTGGGACTGTCACGGCCTGCCGATTGAAAACGCCATCGAAAAACTGTACGGCCGCAACTTGCCACGCGACGAAGTGCAGGCCAAAAGCCGCGCTTTCGCATCCGAGCAAATCGTGGGTCAAATGCTGGATTTCAAACGCTTGGGCGTTTTGGGCGAGTGGGACAACCCCTACAAGACCATGAATTTCGCCAATGAGGGTAATGAAATTCGGGCTTTGAAAAAGATCATTGAACGCGGATTCGTCTATCGCGGCTTAAAGCCTGTGAACTGGTGTTTTGACTGCGGCAGCTCGTTGGCTGAAGCCGAAGTGGAATACGCCGAGAAAAAATCTCAAACCTTGGATGTTGCGTTTCAATGCGCTGAGCCTGAAAAGCTGGCAGCAGCATTCGGCTTAGACAAGCTCAACAAAGACGCTTTTGCCGTGATTTGGACAACCACTGCTTGGACGATTCCTGCCAACCAAGCGTTGAATCTGAACCCTGAACTGGAATACGCTTTGGTCCACACTGAGCGCGGATTGCTGGTTTTGGCGGCTGTGCTGGTTGAAAAGTGTCTAGCACGCTACAAGCTTGAAGGCTCAGTGTTAGCGACAACACTGGGTAAAAACCTCGCTTTGCTGAATTTCAAGCACCCACTTTATGACGTAGATGCAGGTTACCAACGCTTAAGCCCCGTATTTTTGGCTGATTACGCCACCGCAGAGGATGGCACGGGTATTGTTCATTCAGCCCCAGCTTATGGGGTGGAAGACTTTAACAGCTGCATGGCCAACGGTATCACCAAAGACGATATCTTGAACCCTGTGCAAGGCAACGGCAGATATGTCGATGATTTGCCCTTGTTTGGTGGCTTGAACATCTGGAAAGCCTGCACGCGAGTGATTGAGGTGCTGGCTGAGTCAAATCGTTTGATGGCATCCGAGAACATCAACCACAGCTACCCGCATTGCTGGCGACATAAAACGCCTGTTATTTATCGCGCGTCTGCACAATGGTTTATTCGCATGGATGAGGCAAATAAGGCCACAACCGGCGTATTTACTACTAACGCTGCTACGAAATCTTTACGTCAATTGGCTCTTGAAGCCATTGAAGCAACCGATTTTTACCCCAAAAATGGCAAGTCACGCTTGTATACCATGATTGCGGGCCGACCTGACTGGTGCATCAGCCGCCAGCGCAACTGGGGCGTGCCGCTGCCGTTTTTCATCCACACTGCCACGGGTGAATTACACCCACGCACCATGGAACTGATGGACACTGCTGCCAGCATGGTGGAAGCAGGCGGCGTAGAAGCTTGGAGCAAAGCCACTGCAGCAGAATTAATAGGTGCAGACGCGGCAAATTACATCAAAGTCAACGACACACTCGATGTCTGGTTTGACTCAGGCACCACCCATTTTCACGTGTTGCAAAACAGTCACGCTGCACAATCAACACCTCAGGCTGATTTGTATTTAGAGGGGCATGACCAGCACCGTGGATGGTTTCACACGTCTCTGCTCACAGCCTGCGCGATGTACGACCACGCGCCGTACAAAGGCTTGCTGACGCACGGCTTCACCGTGGACGGCAAAGGCCGCAAGATGAGCAAGAGCGAAGGCAATGTGGTCGCACCGCAAGCCGTGAGCGACAAAATGGGTGCGGAAATCATCCGCCTGTGGTGCGCCGCGACCGATTATTCGGGCGACCTGAGCATTGACGACAAAATTTTGGCCCGCGTGGTGGACATCTACCGCCGTATTCGCAACACCTTGAAGTTTTTACTGGCCAACACCAGCGACTTTGACCCTGCGGTGGACGCTGTGCCGCTGGCTGAGATGCTAGAAATCGACCGTTACGCCATAAGCCGCTTTGCGCAGCTGCAAGCTGAGGTTTTGGCGCACTACCAAATGTATGAATTCCACCCCGTGGTAGCCAAATTACAGGTCTACTGCAGCGATGACTTAGGCTCGTTCTACCTCGATATTTTGAAAGACCGACTCTACACAACCGCGTCAAAATCTAAAGCGCGGCGCAGTGCGCAAACGGCTTTGCACCAGATTAGCCAAGCTTTGCTGCGATTGATAGCACCGTTTTTGAGCTTTACGGCGGAAGAAGCCTGGCAAGTGGTGGGCAACTCGGAATCCATCTTCATGGAAACCTATGCCATGTTTGACGCACCAGACGAGGCGTTGCTGGCCAAGTGGAGTCGGATCCGTGAAATTCGTGACATAGCCAACAAAGAGATTGAAACCTTGCGCGCTGCAGGTACCGTCGGCTCATCACTGCAAACCAACTTAACCTTGGAAGTAAACACTGAAGACCACGCCTTGCTGAGCAGTCTAGGTGCTGATTTGAAGTTTGTATTCATCACTTCCGTTATAAATTTAGTAGCTGCTCAGGCAACAAATACGCTGGCTACAGCCTCAAATGATGTTAAATGTGAGCGATGCTGGCATTACAGCGCCGACGTAGGTAGTGACGCGACACATCCGACCATTTGCGGCCGCTGCAGCAGCAATTTGTACGGGTCGGGCGAAGTCAGGACGGTGGCATAAATGGCAAAATCATCGCTAAAAAAAGTTTACGCAAACAGCAATAGCCATGCCCGTTGGTGGACATGGCTGGGCTTGGCGCTCATTATTTTATTGGCTGACCAGTTCACAAAAACATTGGTTGTTGGCTACTACCAATTGGGAGACAGCACGCCCTTAACTAGCTTTTTCAACTTGGTACGAGCACACAACACGGGTGCGGCCTTTTCTTTTTTAGCTAAAGCCGGCGGCTGGCAGCGCTGGTTTTTCACGGGAATTGGCGTGGCGGCGGCGCTATTTATCACTTGGTTGCTTCGTCAACATGCGGGTCAAAAGCTTTTTGCATTCGCTATGGCATGCATCTTGGGTGGCGCGATTGGCAATGTGATTGACCGTGTGATGTACGGCTATGTCGTGGATTTTTTAGATTTTTACTACGGTGGTTGGCATTTCCCAGCGTTCAACGTGGCGGACAGCGCAATCAGCATAGGTGCGGTATGTTTGATTTGGGATGAACTGCGCCGCGTCAATAAAAAATAAAAAATTGACGTCTCGATTTATTTTCGTCATAATTTATACAAGAAGGGGAGTAACTCCCTAATTTTGAAGGATAAACTAGCATCTAGATTTACCCTTCAAAACGCTACAACAAGTCGTCATTTCGAAGTTTTATGTCACAGTAGAACTTCCGGTTTGTTGGTCATGCAGCCTTTGCATGATGAGCCAGACCTTCGATTGAAACCTAACGGGTTTGGTCGAAGCGTATCCTAACATCGCAACTCCAAATTCGTTTAGTTTCATAAGCCGGACGTCTGCTTGCCTGTTTCACAGATAGCCAGACTCCCAATTCGTTATTGAGATTGAATGGAAATTTGGAGTTTTACATGGAATTATTTTCAACACCTTGGTGGTCTGCACTGCTAGCTATTATTTTGATTGACCTGGTTTTAGCGGGTGACAATGCCATCGTCATTGCTTTAGCAGCGCGCAATTTACCCGCACATTTGCAGAAAAAAGCCATAGCTTGGGGTACTTTTGGCGCTATTGCGGTACGTTCTGTGATGACGGTAGGTGTTGTTTGGTTGCTAAAAATCCCTGGTTTGATGCTGGTTGGCGGACTTGGTTTGCTATGGATTGCTTACAAACTGCTCGCAGACCAAGGCAACAAGGAACACGACGGCCCCGTAGCCAGCACGTTCTGGGGTGCTATGAAAACCATCGTGGTTGCAGATGCTTTGATGGGCGTTGACAACGTCTTAGGCGTCGCCGGAGCAGCACATGGTTCTTTCGATTTGGTGATTATTGGCTTGCTAATTAGCGTACCCATTGTGGTTTTTGGAAGCACGATGGTGCTCAAGCTTGTCGAGCGCTTCCCCATCATCATTAATGTTGGTGCTGCAGTATTGGCATTTACTGCGGCAAGCATGATTGTAAAAGAACCGTTTTTGGGTAGCTTCTTCAGCCAAGAAGTTGTGAAGTACCTCACTTATGCAGTCTCAATAGCCGGCGTTCTAGGCGCGGGCTGGTGGGCTACACATCGATCCTCAGCAACCAAACAGGAGATAACTTCCCACTGAACAAAGTTTCGCTTTTTACTGTAATAACTACCTCAAGGAGATTTTTATGGAAACAATGATTGTTTATGTAGATGACGCAGACTATGCACGAAAAACATTGACGCCACTCTTAGCTACGCACCCTGGTCAAAACACCAAAGAAGCAAGCCATTGGATTGTTGTGGCGTGCGCACCAAGCGTAACGAACGATGTAGCCAAATGGGTTAGCCCAGAGGCTAAAGATCTGTGGCGCGACGATTGGGCACTTGCCTTGTTTGAACAGATCAGACCCTTGATAAGTGCAACAGGCAATACAGTGTCGACACAGCTTGCTAATGCGAAGACCAGCTTGATCGACCAAACCAGCGAACTGCTGAGGTTGCATATAGGCGCTAAAGTGATTGATGCTCGCAGACCCAAATTTGGTCACGATTTGCAGCCAGTTACTAGTGAGCAACCGGCTGGCAACAAAAAATTAGCAGGCTTGGCTGCTGCCGTGACCGTTGCGACAGTTTTGGCAGCAGACTTTTAAAAATTAAACCGCTTTTTACAGCGTAATGATCGTACAGCCTGTCGTTTTTCGGGCTTCTAGATCAATATGCGCTTGTTGCACATCGGCCAGCGGGTAGCGCTGGTCGATGAGGATTTTGACAGCGCCACTTTCAACCACGGCAAACAATTCATCTGCCATCGCCTGAGTCGCCTCACGGCTGCTCATGTGGCTGAACAAGGTTTGACGCGTCACGTAAATCGAGCCTTTCGCTCCCAATGAACCTGGCGCAAAAGGCGGAACGACGCCTGAAGCGTTGCCGAAACTGGCCATCAAACCGAATGGAAGCAGGCAATCCAGTGATTGGTCCCACGTGTCTTTACCCACAGAGTCATAAACCACTTTCACGCCGGGCTTCAAGCCTTTGGCGGCGTTGGGAGCTGTGGTGATTTCTTTGACCCGCGCGGCAAAGTCTTCGGTGTTGTAGTTGATAACATACGCCGCACCGTGCTCTTTGGCTAACGCGCATTTGGCGTCCGACCCTGCCGTACCAATCAACTGCAGCCCCAGCGCCTTCGCCCACTGGCAAGCAATCAACCCCACACCGCCCGCTGCGGCGTGGAACAACACAAAATCACCCGCTTGCAAACCGCCTTGGGGCAATGTGCGGCGCAGCAAATACTGCGCGGTCAAGCCTTTGAGCATCATCGCGGCACCGGTTTCAAAACTGATGGCATCGGGCAATTTGCAGACTGTCATCGCCGGCATGACGCGGCGCTCGCAGTAGCTGCCCGGTGGGTTGCCCGCATAGGCAGCGCGGTCGCCGACCTTGAGGTGGGTCACGCCCTCGCCCACGGCTTCCACGACGCCAGCGCCTTCCATTCCCATGGTCAATGGCATAGGCAATGCATAAGTGCCACTGCGCTGGTAAACGTCAATAAAGTTCAAACCAATCGCGTGGTGTTTGATGCGAATTTGACCCGGGCCAGGTTCGCCGACTTCAAGTTCGACGAGTTTGAGCTCTTCAGGGCCGCCGTTTTTGTCGATGCGGATGGTTTTGGAAAGGATGGTGCTCATGGTTTTGTCTCCTGAAATAAGTCGAAATAGGTATAAAAATCAATAAGTTCCGGCTCAATACGTACCAGAATACGCGCCGCCATCCGTCAAAATATTTTGTCCGGTGATGTAGCTGGCCTGCTGGCTGCACAAAAAAGCACACGTTGCACCGAATTCCGCAGGATTGCCAAAACGCTTGGCTGGAATGGTTTTGCGGCGTGTTTCACGGATCTCTTCTAAGCTTTGCCCCGTTTTTGTGGCCTGGCCTTGCAAGGTGGTTTTGATGCGGTCGGTGTCAAATGTCCCTGGCAGCAGGTTATTGATCGTGACGTTATTGGCAACCAAATTACTGTTGCGCGCTATGCCGGCGACAAAGCCCGTCAAACCGCTGCGCGCACCGTTACTCAGCCCCAAAATCTCTATAGGCGCTTTGACGGAGCTGGATGTGATGTTCACCACCCGGCCAAAGCCACGCGCCGCCATGCCGTCGATGGTGGCTTTGATCAGTTCGATCGGCGTCAACATATTCGCATCAACCGCTTTGAGCCAGTCTTCGCGTTCCCAGTTGCGAAAGTCGCCTGGCGGCGGCCCGCCTGCATTGGTGACGACAATGTCGAAGTCCTTGCCAGGCCCACCAGCGACCGAGAAAGCCGCTTGGCGACCTGCTTCGGTAGTGATATCTGCCGCTACAAACAACACTTTTGAGTGCATTTTGGGCTGATTTTGAGGGTTTACACCTTCATTTTGGCCAATAGCCAAGGTATTTACTGCCTGAGCAGCTATTAAATTAGTAGCAGATTGTTGTAACACATCTAAACCACGTGCGACCAACACAACGTTGACCCCCTCGGCGTGCAGCGCTTGCGCACAACCCAAACCCAGCCCTTTGCTAGCGCCACACACCAGCGCCCATTTGCCTGCAATGCCTAAATCCATGACTTATCCCCTAATTTTAAATTTTTAATTTTTTCTAGACACCCAATAAACCCCGCCAAGTACCAACACTGTACCTGCAATGATCCAAGTGTTGAGCGGCTCTCCCAAGATGAATACCCCCATCAAAATGGTGGACATCGGACCAATCATGCCAGTTTGCGCTGCCAGCGGTGCGCCTATGCGCTCAATAGCCATCATGACAGCAAGGACGGGCAGGGCGGTGCACAGTGCGGCGTTCAACAGTGACAGCCAAATTACCTGGGGTGCGACGGCCATGGCGCTTAAGGGGCGCAGCACCGCAAATTGACCAATGCACAACAAGCACGCCACCGTGGTCGCCAAACCCACCAAGCGCAGCGAACCCAGCCGTTTGACCATTTCACCGCTGTAGCTGAGGTAAATCGCGTAGCTCACCGCGCTGCCAAAAACCAGCAGCGCGCCCCAAACCGTGTTGCTGTTAGCGATTGTGCTGACGCTTTGGACGCTGAGTTCATGCCCAAACACCAGCAAAATACCCGCATAACTGAGCGCCATCGCGCCAATTTGCTTGGACGACATCTTCTTTTTGTACAGTAACCAGCCCAAAATCAACACCAGCGTCGGGTTGAGGTACAAAATCAGCCGCTCCAAAGCTGCGCTGATGTAGGCCAAACCTGCAAAATCCAGATAGCTGGCCAAGTAGTAGCCCGTAAAACCCAGACCCAGAATGCCCAGCCAGTCGTTGCGGGTCAACGCGGCTTTGCCTTGGCTAGCCCACCACGCCATGACCGCAAAAATGGGCAACGCAAACAGCATGCGGTACATGATGAGGGTGACGGCATCGACCCCATAACGGTAAGCCAGTTTGACGATGATGGCTTTGCCGCTAAAGGCGATGGAGCCGACGATGGCGAGTAAAAGACCCGTTGCGAAGCGCTGTTGCGCTGATTTTTTGAACTGTTCAGTCATCTCACTTAATACAATTTATTACTATAATTTTGATAGCTACTTAGGCAGTAAATACGCTGGCTAAATGCCAATTTAGACGTTATTTTGCCTATTTTTTAAGCAGGTAGCTGGCAACCACATCTTGCAGCAGCTTTGTGCCCAGTATGCCTGCATCGTGCGTGGCTTTGGGCACTCCTAAGTAGCGTGCGCTCGCACCGCGTGCTTTCAGGTTGGCGATATAGCCCGTTACTTGTGCGGGTGTGGTGTTGATGTCTGCATCGCCGGTGATAGCCGTGACTTGGACTGTTTTGAACACCTTGTCAGCCACCTCATGCGGGGAAATGCTACGCCTGACGATGTTGTTTGCCCAGCCTTGGCGGCGAATATCTAGGTCGCATGGGCAGGCGATGAGCACGGCGTTGTCTATCAACTCAGGGTGTCGGCCCAAAATCACGCCCGCTGTGGCTGCGCCGCCCGAATAACCCACCACCACCAAACGCCGAGCGCTGTATTTGGTTTTCAGCGCTTGCAGCGCGTTGGCCACGGCGTCGATATTGTGCGCGGTGTAGTTATCGCCACCACCCATTGTGTCGCCAGATGAGGCATTTTTCTTAGCATCGGCGTAGCCTGGGCGAATCATGCCGACGAACACGGTGTCTTGATTCGCAAACGGTTTGAAATGCTTGAAATGGCGATCAAACAAGCCGCCACGGCTGCTGTCACCGTGCAGATAAACCAGTAAATTGCGGACTTTTTGAATATTTGCGGGCTTTGTTGTCTGAATCACCAAGCATTCAAGCTGCCCATCAACGCGGCTAACGCCATCGGCTTGCGGGCAACCTTTCGCCCAAACTGCGCTACTGCTTAAAAACAAGCCAAAGCATACCCAAAGAGCTGCTGTCCGCACTGTCAATACCCAGCAGCTTGCCCATCCCGCCGTGGGTCGCTGGCGGCCATGTAGCCTTCCACCGCAGGGTCGCCCATGCGCCAAATGAACTGGCCCGCGCCAAAGTCTTGGTACGAGTCTTGAATCACGCTGACCTGGTGGCCTCTGTCCAGCAAGCCCTGCACGGTGGCGGGGTGCATGTGTGCTTCAACGTTGATATCCAGCCCAGCGTTGTAGCGCCAGCGTGGTGCGTCACAGGCGGCCTGCGGGTTTTGACCAAAATCCAGCATCCGCACCAGCGTTTGCATGTGGCCTTGGGGTTGCATGTTCGCGCCCATCACGCCGAAACTCATCACCGGCTGGCCGTCTTTGGTCAAAAATGCAGGAATGATGGTATGAAACGGGCGCTTGCCTGGTGCGACTTGGTTGGGGCCGGGTTGTAGGCTGAAACCGTGCCCCCGGTTTTGCAGGCTGATGCCAAAAGTAGGCTCCACACAACCTGAGCCAAAGCCCATGTAGTTGCTTTGAATCATGCTGACCATCATGCCTGACTCGTCAGCCGCCGTCAGGTAAATCGTGCCACCTTTGACGGGGTTGCCCGCTTTGAAGTCTTGCGCTTTATTGGGGTCGATCAGCTTGGCGCGCGCGGTCAAATACGCATCATCCAGCATTTGTTCCACGGTCACTTTCATCGCACTGGGCTCAGCCACGAAGCGGTACACATCAGCAAAGGCGAGCTTCATGGCTTCGATTTGCAGGTGCTGCGTAGATGCGGCGTCCACGTCCATCTTGGACAAATCAAATTTTGCCAAAATGCCCAAAGCAATCAAAGCCGCGATGCCTTGACCGTTGGGCGGGATTTCATGCAGGCTGTAGCCACGGTAGTCTTGGGCGATGGGTTTGACCCACTCAGACTGGTAGGACGCCAAATCTTGCGCCGTGATAGCGCCACCCTGCGCAGCAGAGAACTTCACCAACGCCTCTGCAATCTCGCCCTCGTAAAAAGCTTTGCCTTTGGTTTGCCCAATCAGGCGCAGCGCTTTCGCAGCAGCTTTGAATTGGAACAACTCGCCCACCTCTGGTGCGCGGCCTTTGGGTAAAAAGTTGTCGGCAAAACCGGGTTGTCCACGCAATTCTTCCACAGGCGCTGCCCATTTGCCTTGCACGACAAAAGGTACGAGATAGCCGCGCTCGGCGATGTCAGCCGCGGGTTGCATCAAGTCGGCAAAGGGTAATTTACCAAAACGCTCGCTCATGGCCACCCAGCTGGCCACCGCGCCTGGGATGGTGACGGAATCCATGCCGCGCTTGGGCGGATTTACCGTGTCTGCGCCGTATTTTTGCTTGAAATATGCTGGCGTCCAAGCTTGTGGCGCACGGCCTGAGGCATTGAGGCCGTGAAGCTCTTTGCCATCCCAAATGATACAAAACGAATCGCTGCCCAAGCCGTTGCTGACGGGCTCAACGATGGTCATCACCGCAGCGGTGGCGATGGCGGCGTCCACAGCATTGCCCCCGTTTTGCAGCATACGCAGGCCGGCTTGCGCGGCAAGCGGATGCGAGGTGGAGACGACATTGCGCGCGTAGACAGGCAAGCGGTTTGAAGCGTAGGGGTTGGTGGGAGCGTGTTTGTGATTCATAGGATTCAATAGTCTTATAGTCTTAGCCAGTTTAATGGTGTCCTGCGATTTTTTGATGCAACCTGCGTAGCGACCACCAAACGGCAAAAGCGACAAACGGAATGGCGATGGCAGCGGTGACTTCACCACTCAGCGGCCAACCCAGCTTTTGTGCGCCTTTGGCCATGTAGCTGATCAAACCGACGGTGTAGTAGGTGATGGCGGCGACGGATAAGCCCTCGACGGTAGATTGCAATTTAAGCTGCAAGTCTTGCCTATCGTTCATCGTTACCAACAGTGCTTGGCTGCTTTGCTGTTGTTCAATCTCCACCCGAGTGCGCAGCAAATTACTGATGCGAGAGACACGTTGCGACAGCGCATCTTGCCGACGCGTTGCCCATTCGCAGGTGCTGCGGGCGGGTGTCAAACGGCGATCCATGAACTCGCGAATGGTTTGCAGCCCAGCCAAACGCGACTCGTTGATGTCTTCAATCCGGTCATCAACCAGCTCAAAATAAGCCGAACTGGCGGAAAACCGCGAATGCGTCGCTGCATATTGGCTTTCAACCTGACCGGCCAGTTTGGTCAAACGATCCAGCAGCAAAGGCTCGTCATTCCGGCTGGCACTGCGGATGGCTTCCGCCAACTCGGCCAACTCTCGCTCGGCATAGGCCAAGGCGCTGCCAGCGTCCCGCGCAGCTGGCAGCCCCAGCAAAGCAGCCATGCGGTAGGTTTCAATTTCCAGCAAACGCTGCACCAAACGCCCCAGACGGCGCTGCGTCATGTTGCCAACCAGCAATACCATGCGCGAAAAACCATCGGCATGGATAGCAAAATCAGTTTGAACTTCTGCAGCACCGTCAGCCACAGCAGAACCGACCAAGGTTTCTTCGTTGAGAACATGCTTGATGATGGTGGTACTGCCAAACACATTGGCGGGTAAGCCCCACACGTGCAAACTGGTGAGCGCTTCACCAGGCAGCTTTTCCAACCAATCTTGTGGCACAACATCAATGGCGGTTTGCGGCTCACGCTCGTTCAAGGCATCGCCCTCTAGTGACCTTGTGAAGGTGTAGGTGACAAATTCGGTGTGTAGCTCCCAGCGCAATCTAAACCCACCTAAATCAACACGGATATGGGTAGACGTACCGTCAGGCGGCGGCAAATGGTGGTCGCGTAGCAAAGTGGCTACATGTTCACGGCTGGCTTGGCGCTGGGCAGCATCGCATACCATTACCACATGTGAGATGGCAACAGGCGCTGTCATCGCCTCGGGCGGGCGGGCATGAATTTCGTTGTGCAGGGCAACGCGCGAGACGTGCTGTGGAATATGAAGATGTGTTCGCATAAATGTTGTTTAGCAACTATTGTGCCGCAATAAACAAAAATGGCACCCGAAGGCGCCATTTTTAAAAATCAAAACAAGAAATGAGTCTGTTTAATCTTCGACGAATGCCTCTTCACGCTTTTTACTGACCGAGGGCAGCAACACGACGATGAGCAACAGTGCCGCGACGGCCAATAAACTAGCAGACAATCCACGCGTCACAAACACACTCCAATCACCGCGTGACAGGAGCAAAGCGCGTCGTAAGTTTTCCTCCATCATAGGCCCCAGAATAAAACCGAGCAGCAATGGCGCAGGCTCCATACCTAGCTTGATGAACAAATAACCAATCACGCCGAATGCGCCAACCATCCAAATGTCAAACGTGTTGTTGTTAGTCGAATAAACACCAATCGCGCAAAACAGCACAATCGCAGGGAACAACCAACGGTATGGCACACTGAGCAATTTAATCCAGATGCCAATCAAAGGCAAGTTCAACACAATCAACATCGCATTGCCGATCCACATCGACGCAATCAAACCCCAAAACAGCTCTGGGTTGCTGGTCATCACCTGTGGACCAGGTTGGATGTTGTGAATCGTCATCGCGCCGACCATCAAAGCCATCACGGCGTTAGGCGGAATACCCAGGGTCAATAATGGGATAAAAGATGTTTGCGAGGCTGCATTGTTAGCTGCTTCGGGTGCGGCTACGCCGCGAATGTTACCTTTACCGAAAGCAGCCTCGCCAGGTTGCAGCTTGGTTTTTTTCTCTAAAGTATAAGCTGCGAAAGCCGCCATCACGGCACCACCACCGGGCAGAATACCCAAAACAGCTCCCAAAGCTGTACCGCGGAGCACAGCCGGCGTCATGCGCTTGAAATCCTCTTTGGTTGGCATCAAGCCTTTAACGTCAGCGGTAAATACCTCACGTTCACTTTCATGCTTGCCCAAATTGGTGATGATCTCGCCGTAGCCAAACACACCCATCGCAATCACGATGAAGCCGATGCCATCGGTCAGCTCAGGAATGTCAAAGCTGAAACGCGCCACGCCAGAGTTCACGTCGGTACCGACCAAACCCAGCAACAAGCCCAGCAAAATCATGCCAACCGCTTTGAGCAACGAGCCAGATGCCAACACCACCGCACCAACCAAGCCCAAAATCATGAGTGAAAAGTATTCCGCAGGGCCGAATTTGAAGGCAACTTCAGTCAAAGGCACTGCAAACGCAGCCAATACCAATGTTCCCACACAGCCGGCAAAGAACGAACCCAAACCTGCAGCCGCCAGCGCAGGACCCGCTCGCCCCTGTCGTGCCATTTGGTAACCGTCAATCACGGTGACCACCGAGGACGACTCCCCTGGCAAGTTCACCAAAATAGCCGTTGTAGAGCCGCCATATTGCGCACCATAGTAAATACCAGCCAGCATGATCAAGGCTGAAACAGGTGGCAAAGCATAAGTCGCTGGCAGCAACATGGCAATGGTTGCCAAAGGGCCGATGCCTGGCAAAACACCTATCAATGTTCCCAATAGGCAACCAATGAAGGCGTACATCAAATTGATGGGTGTAAAAGCAACACCAAAACCAAGTGCTAAGTTATTAATTAAATCCATTTTTTATTCCCAATATATTGTCAATATTTTTAGTTATCGTTCTTGGTGTGGATTTAGTTGGTCAAAAACGTAGGCCAAACTGGGAACTGCAGCTTCAACAGCAAAATAAACGCTGCATAGCTCATGATGCTGAGCACAATTGCCAAGATCGTCACCTCTTTGAAATTGAACTCTTCGCCCGCCAAACTGGCAACAAAAGTCAACGCAAAAATAGCCGCAATCAAACCAAAAGCTGGGAACTTGATACTTGGCAACCCACCAAGCAGCAAACCAAAAATCAAGTTAGCGGCAATGATAAAAAACAGAGGTTTCCAAGCCCATGAGCCTATCTTGTCACCTTCACCGTCTGCGGGTTCAACGACTAACGCCTTAAATGTAATGATGGCACCCAAAACTGCCATGCAAATGCCCAAAATGAGCGGAAAGTAGCCTGGGCCCATCCGAGCACCTGTACCCACGCTGTAATTGGTAGCCCCCCAAGCGAAGGCAACGCCTACCGCGGTGAACAACAACCCTGAAAAAAAGTCTTTTTGGCTCTTGATTGCCATGTTTATGCCTCGGATTAGTTTCGACACTCTAATTATCCCCTAGTAAGTTTGGTGTCATCCTACAAAAAACCTAGGGTTTCCCCGAATTTTTTGTTCTTTTATCTTTTAAAGCACAAAAAAACGTTTTGTAATATGAAAAATTGCACCTTCTTGCTTATTCAAATTTGTTTAAACACCCGTAACCACTTTGTTGCTGGTAGACCCCATTTGGTTTGAATCGCTTCAGCCCGTGCCATCAAAGCCTCACGCTTGGGCGCACTTGCTGTGCGTTGCGCTAAAACGATGGTGTTTCCTTCGCGAGTGGGCTTAAAAGCCCAAACTGCGTGAGCCCCAAAAACCCCCAATATTTTGTCCAAGCTGTCTTGATAACTAGAGGAGCGACCAAACAAATTCACCGTCATGATGCCGTCATCCGTCAGCAAGCGCCTGCAATTAGCGTAAAACTCGGCGCTGTCCAGCACAGGAGCTGCCGCTTCGTGATCGTACAAATCGACTTGCAAAGCATCAATTTGACCATGCCAGTGCGGCTTTTCAATCTCCAGCGCTGCATCGGCTAAAACCACCTCCAGCTTGGCGTCGTCAGGCGGCAGCTTGAACCACAACCGACATGCGGTGATGACTTGCGGGTTGATTTCAATAGCCGTCGTTTGCATGCGCAGCTTTTTGAAGCAAAATTTGGTGCAGGTGGCAGCACCCAGCCCCAGTTGCATGGCGCGACGCTTGGGTACACTGGCGGCGTCAACAAATAGCAGCCAAGCCATCATGCGCTGCACATATTCCAGCTCAATCTCAAACGGCGAGTCAATCAACATGCTGCCCTGTATCCACTCGGTACCTAAATGCAAGCAGCGCACATCGCCATAGTCGCTAAAGTTAACCTCGGGTAATTCTGTTGTTTTGGTGTTTTTTTTCATATCGATTTGATTTAACTGGCCGTTGACGCAACACTTTATTTTGCTATTTTTTTAATAGCAGTTTAGGCAGCAAATACGCTGGATAAAGTCACTTTTAGCTTATAAATTGCAGCAAATTAGTAATAAACAGGTTTTATACATCTAAAGCAATGGCTTTATTTTAGGTAAGGCTGCTAGTGAATTGGCCCAAACAGCCTGCGACAAAGCCTCTGTGCTGATGCCGCGCAAGTCGGCAAGCACCTGTGCGATACGCGGCAATTGTGCGGGCTCGTTACGGCCTTGGGGCTCGCCAGCCTCGCGTTGTGCTGCAGTTTTATACAGCCAATGAGGCGGCATATCGGGGGCATCGGTTTCTAAAACGATTGCATCCAACGGCAAAGTCACTGCCAAATGGCGCAGCTGCAGTGCCCGCTCAAACGTCATAGCGCCACCAAATCCAAGTTTAAAACCCAGCTTGATAAAAGCTGCCGCTTGGGCTTCGCTGCCATTGAACGCATGAATGATGCCGCGCCAACTGTAATTTTGAGCAGCAATATCTCGCAAGCCCTTCAACAGCAAGTCAGCCGATTGCCGCACATGGACAACGACAGGCAAATCGTACTTTTTCGCTAATTTGAGCTGCTCGCGGTAGAAGTGCGTCTGCTTCGCACGCAAGGGGCCGATTTTGAGTTCGGGCACGAAGAAATCCAGACCGATTTCCCCGACTGCGACGAGTCTGGCGTCAGCAACGCGCAGCGCCAGTTCGGCATCTAACAGCGCCAAATCAGCCTCAGACGCGTCTTTCACATACAGCGGATGAATACCCAAAGCGTAACCGTCACCGTACGCCTGAGCCAGCTCGCGCACCGCATGGAAGTTTAACGGGTGGACAGCTGGATATATGCACTTTGCTACATTTTGAGTAGCTGCGAAATCGCGTAATGAGGTGCGTAATCCGCTTACTACTGAAAAACTTTGCTCTGCAGAATGGCTAAATTCTGCTGCATCGAGATGGCAATGTGTATCAATCCAAAGCATCTTAATGTGCGTGAGAAGTAATCTTAAATTTCAGAAGGCAAGAAATGTGGAGGAGAAGGTGGGATTCGAACCCACGGTACCTTGCGGTACGCCTGATTTCGAGTCAGGTACATTCGGCCACTCTGCCACTTCTCCTGTGTTTGCTTTATTTGTATGTAGCTTGGACCAGTTAAATTGTAACAGCCCCAGTCAAACGAGCTTGCGAAGCTGGCGTTGCGGCGATGGTTGCAGGTTTGCCTTTTCTAAGATCCCAAACCAGTCCCAAGCGCTCACAAAACACAATCATGTGGCCAAAAGCATCAAATTTGGATGGTTGGTTCACGGCTACAGTGGCGTTTTGATGGTGGTAACTGTGTAAACCCTCGCCCAACAGGACAAACGTTATCACCATATTGTTACGGCTTTCGTCTTGGCTGCCTTCAACTTTTGAGCCGAACAAATGCGTCAGCGAATTAGCAATGCCTTCAAACTGCTGCAATACTATAGCGCGGAAGCAGCCCGCCCACAATAAGCAAGTTGCACACTCTTGCCAGCCGCCATACATCCAACCCAATGCTCCTGGTAGCAAGTAACCAGAAATGGCGACTAGCCAGTAGTAGCGGGTCAAAAACATAGCAACGGGGTCTTTCAACAAATCGGGGACATAGCGCTTTTCATCAGACACCGCGCCTTTGAATTTCCATCCTACATGCGCATGCCACCAGCCAGCTAAACGGCTGGTGATGGGGCCATTGTCGTCAGCCCATGGTGAATGTGGATCAAACTGCTGATCGGCAAAACGATGGTGGCGTCTATGGTCTGCCACCCAACTGGTGATGGAGCCTTGCATAGTCCATGTGCCCATGATACCGAGCACCATTTTGCCGGCTTGGGATGTTTTGAAAGCGTGGTGTGTGTAATGGCGGTGAAAGCCAATCCCCAACCCTATGGAACTGAGCGTGACAAAGAGCATCTCTAGATTCCAAGCAAACCAAGTGGGAATGATTTCGGCGGGTGTAAACGCAATCAGCAAAAGCCCCGTTAGCCAGGGGAAGGCTAAGCCGACAGCGTTAGAAATATGTTTATTGCGATTTTCTGAAGCAGACTGTGAGATGTGAGGGTTGATTTGAATCGATGAAGAACTGGGGTTTAAGTGGCTCACGGTTGACATGGTTAAGTCCAAGTAGTTGATGAATGTAAATAAATAATCACATCAATCAAGTCCTTTTGCAAGGCAAGCCACTTAGCCAAATGCCAGTTAGTGCACGAGTTAAAAGCATTTTCAGGCTTTATAAACAATTGTTTACAAATTCAAACATGCTGGCATTCAATTCTTGTTCAGTCAGGCCATAGTCGCTGATACTAAAGTTTCAACTAAAGCAAAAGATGCAACATTATTTATCCATAAGCGTCGCTTTATACACAATCGCATCGTTGGAAAGGGTAGTAACTTGGTAGACTGTAAAGATGCAACCAGAAATTACTGCCACGCAACAACACGGTACGGATCATTCCCAAGACGCGGGCTCGCCAGCACTTGCAGCTGTTGCAACGGCGGATACATTGTGGTTTGAAGCCGAGAGCATACGCACGTTTATGCCCATGCAACGGCAGACACAAATCATCACGCTCTTTGTTATTCCTCTGATTTTTTTCTTACTTCGAGACAGCGTTTACTTGCCCGGGCTATTTGCCTGGACAATTGTTTCAGTTGTATTCATTTTTTACAGATGGTGGCTTTCTTCGCAGTACATGCAACATGTGTTCAAGGCTGGTGATGCGGCGCAGCTTAAGTTCAGAGATAAGCACTCATGGACGTGGTCTATGTCTGCTTTGTTGTGGAGCTTGCTTGATTGGCTGTTCTTTAGCCAAGCTTCCATGGGTGACCAAGTAATTTGCTGGCTCATTTTGGCGGGCATCGGCTTGCACAGTACAACAAGCTATTCTCCGCATTTAAAAACAATGAGGCTGTTTATTAACACCATGATTCTTACCCTCCTATTGGGTATGTTGGTGCGCTATGTAATCAACACTCAAGCGGCATTGGCGTCAATGGTCTATGTTGCCATACCGCTTTTGTTGCTTTTTTGGCGTTTGATTACGACAGCAGGCACAAAGATGCATAACGCCCACATGCATGGTTTGAAGCTGCTCAAAGGTAATGAAAAGCTGATAGTCTCACTCAAAGCACAAACGGCACGCGCCAACCAAGCTGTTGCGACCAAAAACCGGCTACTTGCTAGTGCGGCTCATGACATTCGTCAGCCTGTGCTGGCGCTTGAAATGTATGCCAGCATGCTTAAATCTGAACCTGACAATGTGGCTCAGCTCTCTGATAAAGTTTGTTTAGCAACAAAGTCTGTGCTGAATATGTTTGACAGTTTGTTTGATTTGGCACGTATTGAGTCAAGTCAAATTGTTGTCAACAAGACCAATGTTCACATACCCGAGCTTTTTCGTGAACTTGATTTGCAATATCGCCCTGCCGCGCAAGCAAGAAGTCTAAGCTTGCGCCTACGCAGCAAGAGATTAGATATTTACACAGACCATCAGTTGCTGAAACGGATTTTGGGCAACTTGGTGATGAATGCCATCAAGTTTACAGATAAGGGCGGCGTTCTTGTGGCATGCCGTCAAACAAAGCAAGGCCTTCGCTTTGAGATATGGGACACCGGCGTTGGCATAGCAGATGACCAACAGGAAGCGGTTTTTAGAGAGTTTTACAAGTCACCCAGCCACTCAGGCACGAGCGATGGCTTTGGCTTGGGTTTGTCTATAGTCGCTCGTTTGTGTGAACCTCTGGAATTCAAATTTTCAATGCGATCAGTTGTTGGTCGTGGCAGCGTATTTTGTATTGAAATCCCTACGCTGCCATGAAGCTGTTGCCATAATTACGGCGGCAACAAACCCTGCTGGCGCGCATAGAAGATTGCCTGAGTACGGCTTTTAACATCAATGCGACGGAACAAACGCCACAAATGCACCTTAACTGTGTGCTCATTGATACCCAAGTCTTCGGCAATATCTTTGTTACTCAAACCCTTGTTGAGCAATAGCAACAATTGGTTTTGGCGTTTCGATAGCTTTTGTCCAGGCACTTGCGTTTCTTCAAAGCTGTCGTCCGCCATCAGCAAGCCCTTGAGGGCAGCGCCAATTTCTGTTGCGCCAGCAGATTTTTCAATGTAAATGTCCGCCCCAGCCTCAAGGCAGTGCGCCTCCCAATCACCGGATGGAGATGCTGATAGCACGGCCAGCGGAATCAAAGGGTACATGTTTTTCAACTGGCGTACACCAGACACACCCGTGGTATCTGGCAGCTTCAAGTCTAGTGAAAACATGACAGGCTCACCGTGCTCCAAGATAGCAGCATTCAGCAAACCCAATCGCTCCAACTCAATCACTTCCATGGTTGGGCGCAAGCGGCGCAACAGCATTCCAACTGCTTCGCGCATCAAGGGGTGATCGTCAATTACGTAGATGCTCACGTTTTACCTCTTTGTGTAAAGTTGTTATATAAAGTCAGTGATTAATCTCACATACCGTTCTGATTAGTTTATCTAGTTAACTAAATAATTAAATCAACTAGGTATCATTATTGTCACAAATTCATACATATCAACAATTTTTTTGTCAAAAAAATATCAATTTTCTACAAATTGTTGCAAAGCGGTATTAATCACATTTAACTCATTCACATTAAGAGTACCAAGGTATACAGGCGCTTGGTCATCTTGCTGGATTCCGTGATTTTTGATTTTTGCAATCGCCGCGCCAGCTTCTTTGGGTGTTACAAATCCGCGGCTTTGAAGCAAAATATTAGAGCTTGAATCTACCAACTTAAAATAAAACAAACCATCTTTTTCGCGGTATTGCTTGAAGCTTGCAAGGGTTGATTTAACAGACTTATCTTTCACCTTAACAACACTTTGCAGACCACCTAAGCCCCGCAACCCAACAGCTTGCCGCAAAGATTGCATAAACGGTACCCCAACTTGACGCGCCTTGTCTGCTCCGTTCAACAAAATTGCTTCGATTTGGGTTGAATCGTTCATCAAATATTCATACTTCTCGCGCATAGGCGCAATCTCTTGATCGACACGTTCGAACAACATCTGCTTCGCATCACCCCATGCGATACCTTTTTCATAAGCTTCTTGCATCGCTTTAGTCTCCTCAACGCTAGCGAAGGCCTGGTAAATTTGATAGAGAGCAGAGCCTTGTATATCCTTGGGCTCGCCAGGCAGGCGTGAATCTGTAACGATGCCAGCTATCAGTCTCTTTAACTCAACACGGGGTGCGAACAAGGGGATGGTGTTGTCGTAGCTTTTACTCATTTTGCGACCGTCCAAGCCAGGCAACGTGGCAACTGATGCCTCGATTTCAGCCTCTGGTAGCGTGAAATGATCTTTGTCACCCGTTTTGTAGCGGTGGTTGAAACTTTGCGCTATGTCTCGCGCCATTTCAATGTGTTGAATTTGATCGCGACCTACTGGCACTTTGTGGGCATTGAACATCAAAATGTCAGCGGCCATCAACACAGGGTACATGAACAAACCAGCTGTCACATCTGCATCTGGGTCAGCCCCCGCAGCATTGTTTTTATCAACTGCGGCTTTGTAAGCATGGGCACGGTTGAGCATACCTTTGCCAGTCACGCAAGTGAGCAACCACGTCAACTCTGGAATTTCCGGAATATCCGATTGGCGATAAAACGTCACCCGCTCAGGGTCGACCCCTGCTGCCAACCAGGATGCGGCAATTTCTAAGGTAGAGCGTTGCACCCGAGCGGGGTCACCAATTTTGATCAACGCGTGATAGTCCGCTAAAAAGTAAAAACTCTGCACATCATCCGCCAGCGACGCACGCACAGACGGGCGAATCGAGCCAACATAGTTACCCAAATGCGGCGTACCTGATGTGGTGATACCAGTCAACACACGGGTTACAGGTTTAAAAGCTTGCTTATTCATCAACTTTTCACTTCAACTATCAATTGACCAACATCGCCAGCGGCGACAGCACTAGCTTTAGCAAACCAAATGTCACACTCATCATGGGAGCCATCCAGATAGTGTTGATGATGCCAGCAATCACCAAACCCAACACAATAAAGAAGCCCCAAGGCTCCACGCGCGACACCAATTCTGCGTACTTGTATGGCAACAGCCCGACCAGGATACGACCGCCGTCCAACGGAGGCAGCGGAAACAGATTGAAGGCAAACATCACAGCATTCACCACAATACCGCCTTGCGCCATTTTGTTGAAAAACGGCTCATCCACACCCGCCCCTTTCAATATATAAGCAGCGACACCCCAAATCAGAGCCATGATCAAGTTAGACGCTGGACCCGCCAATGCGACCCACACCATGTCGCGCTTAGGGTTGTTCAAATTGCCAAAGCGCACGGGCACAGGCTTGGCATAACCGAAAAGAAACGGACTTCCTGAAAAAATCAACACCAGCGGCATCAAAATCGTGCCAATGGGATCGATGTGCTTGAGCGGATTTAAAGTAATGCGTCCCAACGCGTAGGCCGTATTGTCGCCAAAATGGCGCGCTGCGTAGCCATGCGCTGCTTCGTGCACGGTGATAGCCAACAGCACTGGCAAGGCATAAATAAGGACGTTTTGAATGAGGTTTGTGTAATCCATACCTGCATTGTCTCAGGAAATACGCTCTGAACTTTACAACCCCAACTTCGCCAAACTGCCCAAACCCTGGCGCACTACGATAGGCTCATCGCCCGCATCCATAGGCGTCAAATCAATCACTGTGGTCGGCTCTGACGCGCACGCGCCAGCATCGATGATGGCGGCGAGTTGGTGTTCAAAGCGGTTACGAATCTCATGCGCATCGTTGATTGAGTCGGTTTCACCAGGCGCAATCAGCGTTGTTGCCAACAAAGCCGAACCATGCAGTGCCAGTAACTCGCTCAGGACAGCATGCTCAGGCACCCGCAAACCGATGGTTTTGCGTGACGGATGACTCAAGCGGCGTGGCACTTCTTTGCTGGCTTCTAATATAAAAGTATAGGGGCCTGGGGTCGCCGCTTTGAGTAGGCGAAACTGTTTGTTGTCCACCCGCGCAAAGCTGGCTAGTTCAGACAAATCACGGCACAACAAAGTTAAGTGATGTTTATCGTCCACTTGGCGAATTTGGCGCAACTTATCTGCCGCGGCTTTGTCGTCCAAATGGCAAACCAAGGCATAGCTGGAATCGGTAGGGACAGCTAAGATGCCGCCTTTGGCGAGCAGTGCAACTGCTTGCTTGAGCAAACGTGGCTGCGGGTTATCGGGGTGTACTTCAAAAAACTGTGCCATGGCGCTGTGTGTTTATTCTTATATTCTTTTTATTTATTCGATGGGTTCGATAATGACTTGGTTTTTTTGTCCCGTTTTGCGGTCTTCCTGAACGGTTAACCAACCACCTGCTACGCCGCAAATACCAATCAATACCATGCCTGAAATCACCCAAATGTCTGGCACATGCGCAAAAACAACCCAGCCACCCAGCATCGCAAAACAAATTTGCAAGTAAAAATACGGCGTTAACGTGGTTGCTGGCGCGCGCTGGTATGCCAGCGTCAACATGAAATGCCCCGCCGTCACCAAACAAGCCATCACCACCAGCAAAACAAGCAGTTTCAAAGACGGCAGCGTTGTCCAAACAAAGGGCAGCGCCACTGTGGCGACTATCGCACCCGTCCAGCCGCTGTACAGCTGCATGGTCATGGGGTCTTCGGTTCTGGCCAATTTGCTGGTCAACACCTGAAACCAAGCATTGGTACCGACTAAGGCCAAGGGCAACAACGCCGTCCAATGGAAGGCTTCGTCGCCAGGCCGGATGATGACCATCGCCCCCACAAAACCGCCAACCACCAACACCCAGCGCAATGGCGACACTACTTCTCCCAACAAGCGCCCCGCCAACAGCGTGATGACCAAAGGCGTGATCAGCACAATGGCTGTGAACTCGCCCACAGGCATGAATTGCAAGCTAGAAAACGCCAACAGCGTCGTTGCCACCAACAGCAAACCACGCAAAATTTGAAATTTAGGGTGGGCGGTTTTGAAGGCTTGCATGCCGCGCTTGGGCAGCATCAGCGCCGTCATGACCACAGACTGGATCGCGTAGCGAAACCACAGTGCCACCAGCACAGACAAGGAGCTGGTCACAAACTTGGCAATCGTGTCAGCCGTTGCAAAAAAGGCTACCGCCACCACGGCCCAAGCGATACCCTCTAGTGTTTTGCCCAATATGGCTGGTTTGGCGAGATTCTCTGAGCTCACTGAATCTTGTCCTTCAGCAACTCCCAAACTGGCGTCAAATCGCCTGGCAAAAATGGCAATGTGCCCAAGTCAATGCGACTTTCATCTGGGCTGTGAAAATCACTGCCACGCGATGCCACCATGCCGAACTCTTTCGCCACGCCAGCATATTCCACATATTCTGCCGTGGTGTGGCTGCCCGTGACGACCTCTACACCCTGCCCGCCGTGGGTTTTGAATTCGCTGAACAGCGCAAACTCTTCATTCGCCGTGAATTTGTAGCGCCCTGGGTGAGCAATCACCGCCACGCCACCGCTCTGCGTAATCCAACTCACGGCATCACCTAATTTCGCCCAAGCGTGCGGCACGTAGCCGGGTTTGCCTTCGGTTAAATACTTGCGAAACACCTCGTATGTGTCTTTACACACGCCGCTTTCAACCAAAAACCGGGCGAAATGGGTGCGAGAAATCAATTCTGGGTTGCCAACAAACTTCAAAGCGCCGTCGTAAGCGCCTTTGATGCCGACTTTGGCCAGTCCATCCGACATTTCCTTCGCCCGCTCACCACGTCCACCACGAGTTTTAGCCAAGCCGTTGACGATGACGGGGTTGGTAGCATCGAATCCAAGGCCGACGATATGCACCGTTTCATTGGCAAAAGTAACGGAAATTTCAACCCCCGTCAGGTACGCCATGCCATTGGCAGCAGCAGCAGCAGCCGCACGAGCCTGTCCTCCGATTTCGTCATGGTCAGTCAGAGCCCACAGCTCCACGCCGTTGGTTTTTGCGCGCAAGGCAAGCTCCTCAGGGGTCAAAGTGCCGTCAGACACGACGGAATGGCAATGTAAATCAGCGTTTAAGTAGGCTTTTAAGTCGTTTTGCACTCTCGTATTTTAGGCTTTTCAAAACAACTATGCTTTTTATAGCGCATTAGGCAACAAACACGCTGGCTAGAGGCCAAAAAGCCTCGTAAAACCGTGTTTTACGAGGCTTTAACTGGGTTACCTGATATTAGAAGCTGTATTGCAAACCTACGCCAAAGGTACCCGTATCAGAAGCCAAACGGGTGTATTCAGCACGTACAGCTAGATTTTGGTTGATGTTGTAACGTGCGCCAACACCGTACAGGGCGGAATTGGTGTCAGCCGTTGTGCCACCAGCGGTTGCTGTCAAACTGCCGTAGCCTAAACGACCATAGATGGAGATTTTTGGATCAATTGGCACGCCAGCCAAGACGGAGACGTTGTACGCAGATGCGCTGACATCTGTGCCTGCAACGCTGAATTTACCCAAGCTTTGCGCTCCCGCTTCAATGGCGAAGTTTTCATTCAGTTTGAGACCTACATAACCGCCATAACCGACTTTTGAGCTCAGATCAGTGATGGCAGTGCTGCCAACGCTGCCACCAACATATACGCCAGTCAAAGCTGGTGCGGCAGATGTTGACTGCGCTTGTGCACTGGCCATAGCGGCGACGGTCAAAACGCCAACGGCCAGACCTTTTAACGTTGTTTTGAGAGTTAATTGAGAGTTTGAGTTCATGAAAAATCCTTTTTGAAAATGAAAAAACACCAGCACAGTCTTATGAACTGTTCACTGTTGTTGGTTCAATTCTAAAAACGAAACACCCGCATTTTGCCGACTTCACAGGGCTTTGCTAAGCTTTACCTAACTTCACGCCAATGTAAGCAAACCCATCTAGTTGCATCCATGCTTACAACTCAACAGCGTCTAAACGCCCTCCACACCTTCCACCAAAAACTTGATCGTCCGCCGCCCATTCCACTCTGCCGCATCCAGCCGAAACGCCAACTTCACGCGGGGCGGCAGCTGTTCGGTATGGCCAAACCACATGCCATCAATCGGGTTACCTTGATGCTTCAACTTCAGCGCCAAATGGTTTTGCCCAACAATCCGCTGCGACAGCACCTCGACCTCTTCGCTAAACGTAGGCGCAGCAAAGCCCTGCCCCCAAACCTCGCGGTCCAGCATGTCGATCAAATCAACTCGCAAATAGTTAGGATCAACTGGGCCGTCGGTGGCAATCGTTCGCGTCAAAGCTTCGTCGTCCAACCATTCAGCGGCGACTTGGCTCAAGGCGGCTTCAAACTCGTCAAAGCGCTCTTCCAAAATCGTGCAACCCGCCGCCATGGCGTGACCGCCGAAGCGCAGCAGCACGCCGGGATGGCGTTTGGCGACCAAATCTAACGCGTCGCGCAGATGAAACCCCACAATAGACCGACCAGACCCTTTTAATTCCGACTCTTTTCCCACCGCACCGCTTCTGGCGAACACAAAGCTAGGGCGATTCAACTTATCTTTGAGGCGCGAGGCAACGATGCCCACCACGCCTTCGTGAAACTCCGGGTCAAACACGCAAATCGCTGGCGGCGGATCTTCGTTTTCTTGAAACAGTGACTCAGCCATCACAAACGCCTGCTCCCGCATGCCGCCCTCCAAATCGCGGCGCTGCCGGTTGATGCCGTCTAGCGTACGCGCTAACTCATCAGCACGGCCAGCATCGTCGGTCAGCAAGCACTCAATGCCCAGCGTCATGTCAGACAGACGACCCGCAGCGTTGATGCGAGGGCCAAGCGCAAAGCCAAAATCAAAACTGGTAGCAACCGCTGATTTTCGCCCTGATGCTACAAAAAGACTAGCTAATCCAGCATATAGAACGCCGGCTCGAATGCGTTTCAACCCTTGAGAAACAAGACGGCGGTTGTTGGCATCTAGCTTCACAACATCCGCCACAGTGCCCAGTGCGACCAGTGGTAACAGGTTGTCCAATTTAGGCTGGTTTTGCGCTGTGAAGTGCCCAGTCGTACGCATGTCGGCACGCAGCGCCAGCAGCACATAAAACATCACGCCCACGCCGGCGATGGATTTGCTCTCAAACTTGCAGCCCGGCTGGTTGGGGTTAACGATCACGTCCGCATCGGGCAGTTTAACCACGCCATCCACCAGCGCGGGCAAGTGGTGGTCGGTCACCAGTACCGTCAGCCCCAGCGCCTTGGCTTTGGCCACGCCTTCAAAGCTGGCAATACCGTTGTCCACCGTGATGAGCACGTCCGCCCCGCTGTCTTTAACGCGCTGGGCGATGGGCGCGGTCAAACCGTAGCCATCCACCACGCGGTCGGGCACGATGTAGCTGACGTGCTTGGCACCCAGCAAGCGCAAGCCACGCACGGCAACGGCGCAGGCAGTTGCGCCGTCGCAGTCGTAATCCGCCACGATACACAAATGCTGGTCTTGCACCATCGCGTGCGCAAGCAACCTGGCAGCTTGCACAGCGCCTTTGAGGTCAGGCGGAATCAACAACTTATTCAAACTGTCATCCAACTGTTCTTTCGTGCCTACACCTCGTGCAGCGTACAGCCGCGCTAGCAGCGGGTGCACGCCCACCTGCTCTAACATCCAAGCAGCGCGGGGTGGAACGTCGCGAACGGTGATTTTCATGGCTTCAAATTATCCAATTTCACTATCTTTTTTATAGCTGCTTAGGCAGTAAATACGCCGGCTGGATGCCAAAAACGCCTCTAAAACCGCCTTTTATTCGTTCAAAAACAGTTTTTTGCCGCAATTCGTACCGCAAAGCACTGCGCTCACCGCACAGAGTCAAAACCACCGCCTCACCAGTTGTAACGCGCTTCAGTAAATCTGCACACACGGTCGCATCCAACTGTTCCCAAGCTTTCACCCAAGCTGGCCAATCCTCTTTCAAAGCGGCGTCTGCAAGGGTTCTTGTCATGTTGATTGATGGCGTGATGTTTGTACTCACTTGCGATTTGAGCGTTTCGTTCTGACCATTCCCGTGAAAATAAACCGAGTTGATGACGCTTGTATTTGAGCGACTTCTGGCATCATTAACTGTATGAGTATACAGCAACATTTGCATCTCGTTTTGCAGACGGCGCAGTTTTTGCGCCCCTACGCTCGCCACTGCGTGTTCTGCGCTGCCCCCCGAGGGGGCTAACCCACCTTGAAGCGGCTCGGCAGTGGGTTGCCCGTCTACAGGCTGCCAATCGCTCAAATTCTTGCCAATCACGCGGTCAAACGAGGCGGTACGAATAGCGTGCAGTGGCTCGCCGCTGCACAGCCAGCGCTTGGGCTCGAGATAATGAAGCGTCAAACCGTCTTCCGCAAAATAGGGCATCATGTCAGCGAATAATTGGCGCGATTCAGCCTCAGAAACGTTCAAATGCACCGGGTCCTCCATCGTCATGCTGCCCATGCCGACCACGCTGTGGCAAAGGGTGACGAAGCTCCAAGTCAGGTTTTGCGCGTTTTCGAGGCCCAAAGCCGCTGCCCGCTGGGCTGCCCAGGGAATATAACCATCGACGATGGGCAAGCCCTGCGCCCTTGCCAAAGCGCGTTCGTGCGGGGGAGAAAAGGTGTCTTCGGCGCTGATGTCGCTGTCTACCAATGTTAAAACACTCAAGATTTGCCGTAAATTAGGCAGATTCAAGTCTTGCACATATTTGGTGGCAGCTTCTGAACTTACAGACGCAAAGGCAATCAACTGGTGGGGGGCATTTTGAGACATGCCCTATTGTCGCTGCTAGCTCCTTGTGCAGTCTTCGCTGTTACTATAACGACCACTTATGCAATTCCCCTACGAACTCAAACTCGGCTGGCGCTACACCCGCGCGGGTCGTGCCACGCGACGCAATGGCTTTATCTCGTTTATCTCGGGCGTGTCGATGCTGGGCATCGCACTCGGGGTGGCGGCGCTCATCATTGTGCTGTCGGTGATGAATGGTTTTCAAAAAGAGGTGCGCGACCGGATGCTGGGCGTGGTGTCGCACATCGAGATTTTCAGCCCCGGCGGTGCAGCACTGCCGGATGTGTCTAAAACACTGGCTGAGGCTAAAGCAAACTCCCAAGTGATCGGCGCTTCAAGTTTTATAGCTACTCAGGCACTGTTAGCGCGGGGTGAGGACATGAAAGGCGCGATTATTCGTGGCATTGACCCTGCCACCGAAGCCCAAGTGACTGATTTAGCCGCCAGCAGCCAGAACCTGGACGCCATCAAGGCGCTGGCACCGGGTGAGTTTGGCGTGGTGCTGGGCTACGAATTGGCGCGGCAACTGGGTGTCGGCAAAGGCGACCGCGTGACGCTGATCGCCCCCAGCGGCCAAGTCACACCCGCTGGCGTGGTGCCGCGCATGAAGCAGTTGACGGTGGTCGGCACCTTTGATTCGGGTCATTTTGAGTACGACGCCACGCTGGCGATGATGCACATGGAGGATGCGGCCAAGATGTTCCGGCTGGAAGGACCAACGGGCATACGCCTGAAACTCAAAGACCTGCACCAAGCCCGCGACGTGGCGAAACAGCTCAGCCTGAGCTTGACCGGCGATCTGATTGTGCGCGACTGGACGCGGCAAAACAAAACCTGGTTTGCCGCCGTGCAGGTCGAAAAACGCATGATGTTCATCATTTTGACGCTGATCGTAGCGGTGGCCGCCTTCAATTTGGTGTCCACGCTGGTGATGACAGTGACCGACAAGCGCGCCGACATCGCCATTTTGCGCACGCTGGGTGCGAGCCCGAAGAGCATCATGGGCATTTTTGTGGTGCAGGGCGCGACGGTGGGGGTGATTGGCACGCTGTCCGGTCTGCTGCTGGGCTTGGGCATCGCCTTCAATATCGACGTGATCGTGCCCTTCATCGAGCGGCTGTTCAACGCCAGCTTTTTGCCGAAAGACATCTACCTACTGAGCGGCATGCCCAGCGAGCCGCAAATGGCCGACATCATGCCGATTGCCATCATTTCCCTCATTTTGGCCTTTGCCGCCACGCTGTACCCCAGCTGGCGCGCTAGCCGCATCAACCCGGCGGAGGCGCTCAGATATGAATAATTTAGACAAAGAAGTGGTGCTGTCCGCCACCAACCTAGGCAAACGCTTCGTCGAAGGCCCACTGGACGTGACCGTGCTGCAAGGCGTGGACTTGCAAGTCCATGCAGGCGAGATTTTGGCGATTGTGGGGGCGTCTGGCTCAGGCAAGAGCACGCTCTTGCACCTGCTAGGCGGATTAGATTCACCGACGACCGGTTCGGTCAAGCTCAAAGGGCACGAACTGGCCAGTTTGAACGAAGCTGAAATTGGCGATTTACGCAACCAGCATTTGGGTTTTGTCTACCAGTTTCACCATTTGCTGGCTGAATTCAGCGCACAGGACAACGTCGCTATGCCGTTATGGATTAGGCGTGTAGCCGGCGAATTATCTGCCAATACTGCTATCAAAATATTAGCAGGAGTAGGTTTAAAAGATCGCATCCACCACCGCCCCGCAGAGCTATCAGGCGGCGAACGCCAGCGCGTCGCCATCGCCCGCGCCTTGGTCACGCAACCGGCTTGCGTGCTGGCGGATGAGCCGACTGGCAACTTAGACCGCAACACCGCTAACGGCGTGTTTGATTTGATGCTGAACCTCGCCAAAACCCAAGGCACAGCGTTTGTGGTTGTCACCCATGACGAAGCACTGGCGGCGCGGTGTGATCGGCAGTTGCGGCTGGTGGGTGGGGTGTTGCAGGGCTAGCTTTAGCGTCGTTTATTAATTGTCGACATGGGTTGCGAGCTATAAAACGCCTCAACTTTGTCTTGCAACACGCTGCTGTCATATTGCCACCATAAACCCGCGAACCCTCGGCTAATGGGCAAGTTAATAACTTCGCCATCTTTCAGACTTTGCCAGTACTCCAAGGCTTGTGTAGGTTGAATAGCGGGCATGCTTGTCGGCAAAGACGATTTCAGCAGTAACGGAGACTTTTGTAACTCAAATGACTGTTCCTGCGATGTCTGCAGCATACTTGCAAACAACAACGGCACTGACGGTGCGCACAAACCAGCCGACACGGCAAACAAACAAGCTAGTAGCACCTGCGTGCCTCTAAAACCAGCCTGTTCAGCCGTATTTCCTGCATTTGGCTTTTCTCCCCAAAGCCAAGCAAACATGAGTAACCCAGCAAAGGTGCCAGCTATCAGCTGATAACTAATGGGAGGCGCTGAGAAATAATGCTGATGACGCATCAGATGAAACAACACAAAAGCGCCAACCAATGTCACAAAGAAGCTGATGACTGCAACTTTCATGCGGGGATGAGCCATTAAATCTAAGCCCGTAGCCTCTGTTGTAGCTGCTATTTTAGGTATGTCGATACCTCTTTGCGTCAATGCTTTTATTAAAGGTAGTTGACTAAACTGCTCTTCCAGCAATGCCGCATTTTCAGGGTTTTTCCAACTCACGTAGCCCATAAATGAAGTCGGCTATTTTAAAGGCAACGCTGTTTGATTGGGTAGAACCCAAGCTGCGGGACGAAACTGCCGAAGTCCGCTAACGCCCCAAGAGAAGCGGTACAAGGCTAAAGGTTGTTTGCCGTATTTTCGACCGTTCAAATTAAGTTTCCGCTTGCCAGATCGCACATCCTCTAAGTCCAACTGCCAATCGAACCAACGGCTAAGTAAAGGCAAGTTGCTTGAATATTGCAGTGACTTGTCATCCAACATCAAACGAGCGTTTTTATTGTGCTGGGATTGTGCCCAAATGCTTATAGGTGCAGCAACTATAGCTAAAGCCACTTGCGTCAGTTGCAACGGTTTATCTAATAATTTTTGCCAGACAGCTGGCCAATCTATTTGAGACAAAAACTCACTCGGAAATGATAGCCAAATGATGATTGGAATCAAGCCAATTAAAAGCCCGCTAAAAAACAATGCCAGTCGTAAAACTCTATCGAGTTCTTTATTTTTCCAATGAAAAACCAAAGGCGTGTTTTGATTGAAATCCATTTTGGCTTCCTATTGGATGAGCTGAGAGCTCGCAGAAAAGCGATTAAAACCGCTTATAAACCGGCAAATACCGCCACTCACCCTCTGCCAAATCACCCATCGGGATACGCCCAATGCGGATTCGTTTGATAGCTAGCAGGCGTAGACCGACGCGCTCTATCATTTGCGGGATTTGGCCTGGGCGTATACCTTTGAAGGCGAAGCGCAGCCATAGCTCTTTGTCGGTATGTTGGGCGATGCTGACTTTGATGGGGGGCAGCGGGATGCCGTTGAAGCTGAGGCCGTGACACAAGCGGTCTAGCGCTTGGTAGATGACATCTTCTGTTAAGGGGACAGTTGTCGGACCATGGAGCGCTCGTTTCGCATCGACTTGCACCATGCACTCTTGCTCCACGCGGTCTGCGTCGTCGTTCAATTTTCTGGCGATGCGGAAATCTTGCGTGAAAACGATCAAGCCGCTGGCCTCGTTCGGCAACGGCGTGGTTGGTGTCAAATTGGTGAAATGACGCTGCAAAAAGCGGGTAGATGCAGATGCACCTCCAGCAAGATTCGGGTCAATCGACTGCTTGGCGGGGTCGAGCAACAGCAAGGCAGGGTTACCACCTTCGCCAGAGTCAAAACCCACGGGTTTGTGCATCAAAATCGTGACTTCTTCCAGCGCTTCTAGGCTGGCGTTTTTGTCCAGCTCAATGGTTTGGTGCGCTAAAACCCGAGCACCTACAGATTCGATAACTTGGCCATCCACCCGCACCCAGCCGCCTTCTATGTATTGCTCGGCTTGGCTGCGCGAGCAGTTGGCTTGCGCAGCAAGGCGCTTGGCTAGGCGGTCGCCGACTTTTTGTTCGGCGATGTTAGCTTGCTTTGGGCGATCACCTGTTCGATCATTTGGGCGTTCGGTTTGACGCTCGTTCTGACGTTCTGAGCGATTTTCCGCCACCGTTTTCACAGGCGGGCGGCTGCCACGCGGCAAACCTTGGCGGTCTGCCAGTGTGGTTCTGGGTGGCCTAACTCGCGGTGTGTCTCGCGGTTTGTCAGTTGAAGTCGCTGGATTAGGTTTTGGAGCGCGTTGCATAGCAGCCATGTTTAAGCTGGCGTCAGCTTTTCCAAGCCGCCCATGTAAGGACGCAAAACTTCAGGAATCGTCACCGAGCCGTCTTCGTTTTGATAGTTTTCCAGCAGGGCGACCAAGGTGCGGCCAACTGCCAGCCCCGAGCCGTTCAGCGTATGCACAAATTCCATCTTGCCCTGCGCGTTTTTAAAGCGGGCTTGCAGGCGGCGGGCTTGGAAGGATTCGCAGTTGGAGACCGAGCTGATCTCTCGATAAGTGTTTTGCGAGGGCAGCCACACTTCCAAATCAAAAGTTTTCGCTGCACCAAAACCCATATCACCCGTACACAAGCTGACTACACGGTAAGCAAGCCCTAACTTCTGCAAGATCGCCTCAGCATGTTTCACCATCTCGTCCAGCGCCTCGTAGCTGCGCTCGGGGTGCACGATTTGCACCATTTCCACCTTGTCAAACTGGTGCTGACGGATCATGCCACGGGTGTCGCGGCCATAGCTACCGGCTTCGGAGCGGAAGCACGGCGTGTGAGCGGTGACTTTGATGGGCAGCTCAGACTCTTGAATGATTTGGTCGCGCACCAGGTTGGTCAGCGGCACTTCAGAGGTCGGAATCAAATACAGCGCAGCGTTGTCGGGCACGGCTTCACCGTCTTGCCCACCCTTTTTAGCGGCAAACAAATCGCCCTCAAACTTGGGCAACTGGCCGGTGCCGTAGAGCGAATCGGCATTGACGATGTAGGGCACATAGCACTCGGTGTAGCCGTGTTCAGACGTTTGCACATCGAGCATGAACTGAGCCAAAGCGCGGTGCAATTTAGCCAACGGGCCGCGCATGACGGCGAAGCGTGAACCAGCGATTTTGGCACCTGCGTCAAAATCCAGCCCCAATTTTTCACCGATATCGACGTGGTCTTTTGCTATAAAATTAAGAGCTGCTGAGGCAGTATTTACGCCGGCTACTGACCATTTTTTGACCTCTAGATTGCCAGATTCATCAGAACCCGCCGGGACGGACTCGTGCGGCAAGTTTGGTAGCGCGAGCAGCAGGTTTTGCAACTCAACCTGCAGCACCTCTAGTCGTGCGGCAGAGCTTTCCAGCTCCACTTTGTACTCACCCACTTGCGCCATCACCGCGTCGGCCTCAGCCTGCCCCGCTGCGCCTTTGGCTTTGAGTTGGCCGATTTGCTTAGACAGCGCGTTACGTTTGGCTTGCAGCTCTTCGGTGCGTATTTGTATGGTTTTACGCTCAGTTTCCAGCGCGGTGAACGCGTCCACGTTCAAAAACGTTTGCGGAGACTTGCGTGCCTCTAAACGGGCGATCACGCCGGCGAGGTCTTTTCGGAGGTTGTTGATATCTAGCATAGGGATGATTTTAAAGGACTGGCTTGCCTTAGTTGATAAACTTGGCGTTTTATCCATTTAGCGCCAAATCACAAACCATGAACTTAGCCAGCCGATACAACGCCATCCCCGGCATCAGCCTAGGAACCAAGCTTTTCTTGCACCTGCGCTGGTGGCTCACGCCTTACGAGCGCATGGCGGCCTACGTGCCAAAGGCTGGCAAAGTGCTGGATGTTGGCTGCGGTCACGGCCTTTTAGCCATGGAAATGGCGCTTTCTGAGCCAAACCGCACCGTCTTAGCGACAGATCACGACGTGGCGCGAATCTCACTCGCAACTCAGGCAGCTCAATCAGGCAAAGGCATCACGAATTTAAAGTTCGAAGTCAGCACTGGTAGCCCCGTGGCGGACGGCACCTTCGACGCCATCATGATGATCGACTTCCTGCATTACTTCAGCCCTGAGCAACAAGATGCCATGATTGCCAGGGCATTTACCAACCTACAACCAGGCGGCTGGCTGCTGGCGCGGGAGGTGAACCAGCAAGGCGGTTTGATTTCAAAACTGAATCAGTTTTACGAAAAAATGGCGACTTTGACGGGTTTCACCCAATCCAACACCATCAAAGCCAAAGAAAACCTGAGTTTCAAAAGCCAATCTGGCTGGGAAGCCAAGTTTGCCGAACACGGCTTCAAAGTCCGCTCAGAACCGTGCAGCAGCCCGATTTTTGCGGATATTTTGTATGTTTGTGAGAAATAACGAATGCGTGCGAATTAACTAAACGCATACCAAACGCCTCGGCCTGAGCCATTTTGTTTGATTTTCCCCGTCAGCACCAGTTTTCGCAGGTGAACTTTCACGGTATTTCTGTTTGCGCCACTTGTAAGCACAATCTCTTGCACTGTCGCGCGGCCTTGTCGTTGGATCAGTTCCAAAATCTCTAGTGACAGTGCGGGCAATGCAGATAAAACCAATTTTTCGTGGTTGATTTTTTCTTCCAACCGAATGACTTGCGATGACATCGCTCGCAAGAAAAACAAAATCCACGGTTGCCAGTTTGGGCTGGCTGTACGTATCGTGCCCTGCGTTTGCCTAAGACACAGGTAATAGGCTGACTTGTTTTGCTCAACCACCGCTTCTAGTGAGCTGTAGGGCACATAAGCATAGCCAGCTTGCAATAACAGCAAAGTGGTGATGACGCGTGACAATCTGCCGTTGCCATCTTTGAAGGGGTGAATTTCTAAAAATACGACGGTGAAAATGGCGATGGCAAAGAGCGGGTGAATGTTTTTTTCAACCCGTTCTTTGTTGTACCAATCGACCAGCTCCGTCATCAAGCGCGGTGTGTCAAACGGCGTGGCGGTTTCAAAAACCACAGCAATTTGCTCGCCCAACTCATTAAAAGCACCGACATGATTGAATGTGGTTTTGTAGTGACCACGGTGGCGTTCGTCTTTGGTGCTGTGCAGTAAAAGATCTCTGTGCAGCTGCTGGATATGGTTTTCTGTAAAGCTGATGTGCTCCCAAGCGCTGAACACCGTTTCCATCACCTGTGCGTAGCCTGCGACTTCTTGCTCGTCACGCGTGTCAAACTTCTTGATTTCCAAGCGCGGCAGCAAGGCTTCAACCTCTTGATTGGACAGCTTGCTACCCTCAATCCGCGTTGAAGACCCAATGCTTTCAATCGTGGCAATACGCCGCAAGCTGAACAAGCGCTCTGGCGCGAGCGTTCCCAGCGCACGCCAAGCCCCCTTGAATTCGTCGATTTTTGCAACCAACGCAAGAATGTCGGCATCTACAGAAATGGAACTTAGCTTGAACATACCCATAAATATACCCGATTACACCCATTTATAGGGAATTTATCCAATTAAATACCCATTTATACCCGTTTAATTCGTTTCAGGCTGAGACACCCAAGTTCGCCGAAAACGGCTTCAAAGTCCGCTCAGAACCATGCAGCAGTCCTATTTTTTGCGGATATTTTGTATGTCTGCCAGAGATAAATCCCCCTCAATCCCCCTTTTTCAAAGTGGGAAGACTAGCGCAAACATCACTTCTTTTGACTTGTTACCCCACTTTGAAAAATGGGGGGCAAGGGGGGGGGATTTAAAGCCTTAAAGCTTCAGCACCTTCGTTATATTTTCAACCCCTTCGGCAACGGAAACTTCATCGTCTCTTGAATCCCGTCCATCTTGCGCACGGACACTGCGCCCAACTCTTTGATGCGTTTGATGACTTGGTTCACCAAAATCTCGGGGGCGGATGCGCCTGCGGTCAGGCCGATGGTGGTTTTGCCTTCGAACCAGGCGTCTTGCAGCTCGTCGGCGTTGTCGACCATGTGGCTAGTCGTGCCTAGGCGGGAGGCTAGTTCGGCCAAGCGGTTGCTGTTGGAGCTGGTCGGGCTACCGACGACGATGACCATATCCACCTGCGGGCTCATGATTTTGACGGCGTCTTGGCGGTTTTGGGTGGCGTAGCAGATGTCTTGCATTTTGGGCACGCGCACCAGCGGAAAGCGGGCTTTGACGGCGGCGGCGATCTCAGCGGCGTCGTCCACGCTCAGTGTGGTTTGGGTGACCAAGGCGAGCTTTTCAGACTGCGACGGCTCTACTTTGGCCACATCCGCCACGCTGTCGACCAAGTGGATGCCGCTGCTGAGCTGGCCCATCGTGCCCTCAACCTCGGGGTGGCCTTGGTGGCCGATCATGATGAATTCGAAGCCTTCGGCATGCAGTTTGGCGACTTCGACGTGGACTTTGGTGACCAGCGGACACGTTGCATCAAAAATCTGAAAACCACGCATTCTCGCCTCGTTTTGCACGGCTTTGCTGACGCCGTGGGCTGAGAACACCAACGTTGCGCCGGGTGGCACATCGCTTAATTCTTCAATAAAAATCGCGCCGCGCGTTTTTAAATCGTTCACGACGTAGGTGTTGTGGACGATTTCGTGGCGTACATAGATGGGTGCGCCGAACTTTTGCAACGCGGCTTCGACGATATCGATGGCTCTATCTACGCCAGCACAGAAGCCACGTGGCTCGGCTAGCAGAATTTCGCCATTTTTAAGGGTATTTTCGGCCCTAGCCAGCATATTTGTTGCCTGAGCAGCTATATTATTCATAGTGTATTTATGACTTATTTATTCAAAAATAGTTTAAAGAATACCGATCAATTGCACTTCAAATGTCACCGGCTGCCCTGCCAGCGGGTGGTTGAAGTCGAACTGCACCGCCGCGTTCAGGCCATCACCTTTGAAGTCTTGCACCACGCCGGCAAACTGGCCGGTGCCGTCTGGCGTGGGGAACTGCACCACATCGCCAATCGCGTAGCTTTCTTGCGGGTCGCCCATCACCGTCAATTCTTTGCGCGCCAGCCACTGGATCATGCCGGGGTTACGGTCACCAAAGGCTGCACCAGCAGGCAGCTCAAAACTGGTGTGCGTGCCCTCTGCCAGCCCCAATAATTTGGCTTCGACAGCGGGAGCGAGTTCGCCTGTGCCCAAAGACAGCGTGGCAGGTTTACCGGCAAAGGTGTTGATGACATCGCCGGACGCACCAGATAGGCGGTAATGCAGGGTCAGGAAGGAGTCGGCTTGGACGATGGGGGCGGTGGCAGTTGAGGTAGTCATATATGCTTTTGTAAACTGCCTCTATTGTATGAAGTCCAGAAGACAACTACCCCGTCGCTACGCGCCACCCCTTCTGAAGAAGGGGAACGAATACCAGAGGCAGAAAATTCCCCTTCATTTGAAGGGGTGGCGCGTAGCGACGGGGTAGCTGCTAGTTTAGAGATAATCTCACCCATGTCCATGAAAAACACCCCCGCCGACTCGCGCCCCCGCGAAAAGCTCCTTGCCCGTGGCCCGGGGGCGCTGAGCGATGCCGAGCTGCTGGCAATTTTGCTGCGCACCGGCATTGTGGGCAAAGGCGTGCTGCAGATGGCGCAAGAGCTGCTAGACGACAAACTGGGTTTTGGCGGCATTTCAGGACTTTTGCACACCACCGCCGAAGATTTGAAGCGCATCAAAGGTTTAGGGCCTGCGAAACGGGCGGAATTGGTCGCGGTTTTAGAACTTGCACGCCGAGCGCTGGCACAGCAGCTGAAAGAACGCACGGTGTTTGAATCCCCCAACGCCGTCAAAGACTTTTTGCAGCTGCATTTGGCGCAAAAGCCTTACGAGGTGTTTGCCGTGCTGTTTTTGGACATCCAAAACCGCATGCTGGCGATGGAAGAGCTGTTTCGCGGCAGCGTGTCGCAAACCAGCGTTTACCCGCGTGAGATTGTTTTGCGTGCCCTGCACCACAACGCAACCTCGGTCGTCCTGAGCCACAACCACCCCAGCGGTGGCGTGCAGCCGTCCAAAGCCGATGAGTCGCTGACAAAAACCCTGAAGGCCGCGCTGGCATTGGTCGATGTACGGGTGCTGGACCACATCATTGTGAGCCAAGGGCAGGCGGCTTCGATGATGGAATTAGGTTTGGTATAGGGGCTTGGTTTAACGCCATACGAGCTTCGTCATTCCCGCGAAGGCGGGAATCCAGGCGCTTGTGGATTCCCGCCTTCGCGGGAATGACGGGTATGTTCGGGAATGACGGCTATATTTGACTTGCTACAATGATTTTTTAGTCTATTTTGTAATTACTTTAGAGAGCCGCCGAGAACGCCATGCAACCAACCGCACAACCTAACGCCAAGCCACAAAATCCCAATTTCTCATCCGGCCCCTGCGCCAAGCGCCCCGGCTATGACGTGAGCAAGCTGCAGCTGGATGTGCTGGGTCGCTCGCACCGCTCAGCTTTGGGCAAAAAGGCGCTGGGTTTGGCGTGTTCTGAAACCGCGCGGATTTTGGGTTTGCCTGAAGGTTACCGCGTTGCTGTGGTGCCCGGTTCTGACACCGGTGCAATCGAAATGGCGATGTGGTCCATGCTGGGCGCGCGCGGGGTGGATGTGCTGGAGTGGGAATCTTTCAGCGCGGGCTGGACAACGGATATCGTCAAACAGCTCAAACTGCCGAACACCAACGTCATCACCGCTGACTATGGCGATTTGACGGACATGGGCAAGGTCAATTTCGACAACGACGTGGTGTTTGTCTGGAACGGCACAACGTCGGGCGTGAAAGTGCCGAATGGCGACTGGATTCCCGCTGACCGCGCCGGACTCACGCTGTGCGACGCGACATCTGCTGTGTTTGCCATGGAGATGCCGTGGGACAAGCTGGACGTCATCACCTACTCCTGGCAAAAAGTGCTGGGCGGCGAAGGCGCGCACGGCATGCTGATTTTGAGTCCACGCGCGGTCGAGCGCATCGAAGCCTACAACCCGCCGTGGCCTATGCCCAAAGTGTTTCGCATGAAATCGGGCGGCAAGCTGACTGAGGGTTTATTCAAGGGCGAGACCATCAACACACCGTCCATGTTGTGTGTGTCGGATTATTTGGATGCTTTGAACTGGGTGGAATCCATTGGCGGAGTTAACGGCGCAACGGGAACGATAGCTCGCTCTGAAGCCAACCTCAAAGTCATAGAAGACTTCGTCGCTGCGAATGATTGGATTTCTTTCCTCGCCAAAGACAAAGCCACCCGCTCCAACACCAGCGTCTGCCTGACGTTGACTGCAACTGAAGACCAAGTCAAAAAGATGGTCAAACTGCTGGACACCGAAGGCGTGGCCTACGACATTGGGGCGTACAAAGACGCGCCAGCTGGACTTCGGATTTGGTGCGGGGCGACGGTGGAGGCGTCAGATTTGAAAGCGCTGATGCCTTGGCTGACCTGGGCCTACCAGCAAGTGACTGCATAAATTAATTTAGTCCCCTCCTTTGAAAGAGATAGCCATGTACAAAGTCAGAACCTACAACGCGATCTCAGTCAAAGGACTGGAACGCTTCCCGCGACTATCGTACGAAGTGGGCAGCGACATCAGCCAACCCGATGCGTTTTTGCTGCGCAGCCAAAAGCTGCAGGGTGTCGGAGTCCCCAAATCGTTGCTGGCCGCCGCCCGCGCCGGTGCTGGCACCAACAACGTGCCGATTGCCGAGTACAGCAAGCTGGGCGTCGTAGTCTTCAACACGCCGGGCGCGAACGCCAATGCGGTCAAGGAGCTGGTCATGGCCGGCATGCTGCTGGCAACGCGCGGCATTTTGCCGGGTATGGCGTATGTCAATACCTTGACCACCATGACGGATGCGGCCGAGATGTCCGCCCATTTAGAGAAAGAAAAAGCCCGCTTTGCTGGTGGTGAGATCAAAGGCAAAACGCTGGGCATCGTTGGACTGGGGGCGATTGGCTCTATGGTCGCAGACATGGCGCTGGCCATGGGCATGAAGGTGGTGGGGTTTGACCCCGCGCTGTCGATAGACGCCGCCTGGCGCTTGTCCAGCGAAGTTACACGCATGGAAAATTTGCAGGCGCTGTTAGCGCGGTCTGACTATATTTCGCTGCATGTGCCCGCAATGGATGCCACCAAGCACTTGATCAACGACGCAGCACTGGCGCTGACCAAACCCGGTGCCGTGCTGCTGAACTTTGCGCGGGAGACGATTGTGGACTCCGCCGCGGTCAAGCGCAGCTTGGACGCCGGCAAACTGGGAAAATACGTCTGCGACTTCCCCGAGCCAGATTTGCTCAACCACCCCCAAGTCATCGCCATGCCGCACATCGGTGCCAGCACCGAAGAATCCGAAGAAAACTGCGCCGTCATGGCCGCCAACCAGTTGATGGATTACTTGGAAAACGGCAACATCGTCAACTCGGTCAACTTCCCTGCTGTGGCTATGGGACGTGTCGCGGGCACAACCCGCATCACCTTCTCCAACGACAACGTTTCTGGCGTGTTGGGGCATGTGTTGTCGGTCTTAGCCGATAAAAAAGTCAACGTCATCGACATGATGAACAAAAGCCGTGGCGAGCTGGCCTTCAACATCATCGACGTGGAAAACAAACCGGCGGATGACGTGGTCGCCGCCATTGCCGCCGTGGAGCATGTGATTCGGGTTAGGGTGATTTAATAAATATCGAGAGAATGCATTACGCCAAGCCCTGCTGAACGCAAGCAAAAAAACCTAAGCGCTTATAAACGCATAGGCTCAATCTAAAATTTTGAGTTAGGTTGCTTGCTGAATTCCTGCTAATACCCAGCCCGAGCCACCTTGGCTAGGTTTTGTCAAATGCCAAATTTCATCAAATGCCTCATCTGTTAAAGCAACGATGTCGCGCATCATGCCTGTAAAGCGGACACTGATAACATAACGATCGCTTGCTTCATCTACCTCTAGCACTGCAGCATCTATGTTCAAAACTTCGTGTTTTTGAATACTTCTGCCTCGTTCGGCCATATCTATTTTGATTTCTGCAAACATCTCAGGGCTGGTGAACTGGCGAATATCATCTAAATTATCAGCATCATAAGCTGCTTGAAGTCTGATGAAATTGACTTTGGCATTGCGCTCAAAAGCAGCCGAATCAAAATTCGCTGGTAATTTCGCTGATGTGGGTTCGACACCATTTTGGTTAACGCCTATGGATGAACCAATCATTGAACCGCCAGCGCTGGGGACGGCATTAGCAGATAAGCCACTTGCACTTGGCATGGAGACTTTGTAATTTGCGCTGGAATGCTCAGAAGTATGGCCGCTGACTGTCGCATAAGACATGCCCCCAGTCGACTGCATCGTTTCTTGTTTGCTTGCAGCCGCACGCTTTCGCATGAAAAAGCCAATGGCAGCCATCACGGCTACGGCCAATAAACCAAACATCAGCATTGAAGCTAATTCAGCCCCAAAACCCAGATGAGAAGCCAAAGCAGCTAAGCCTAAACCCGCGGCCAATCCGGCAATGGGTCCCATCCAAGACCTCGTGGGTGCCGCAGCAGCAGCGCCAGCGCCAGCGCCAGCGGTGGCAGCACCAGCTTGTGCGGGTGCTGCGGGTGTTTTGTCAGCACTGGCTTGGCGCTGTGTGCCCATAGACTTACCCGAACCCATACGCTTTGCAGCGTCAGCCTCCAAAGCCACTGTAGTCAGCGCTAAAGTAAATACGACTGCGAGCAGTGAAAAAATCTTTTTCATTAAAATCTCCTTAAGAAACACAATAGAACCATATTAAAAACTTTTGCATGGTTATCTTATGCATGTAATTGGCACAGAAAAAGCAGTATTTTTATTAATCTAATTCCCAAAAAACCATATGTAAAATTATTTATTTGCCCTTGTTTTGACGTGCTGCACGTTTTACCGAAACTCTTAACCGCCAAGCAAGCTTGACCAACAAGTAGCCCATCACTGCACCACCAACAGCAAAAACACCCATACCAAGAACAGTAGGCCAGCCATAAGTCGCAAACCAGCTTCCTATGCTGCTGGTTTGCACAGCATCCACGGCAACCGACTCACCTAGCAGTACCCCACCAAATTTATAGGCAAACCATAACCAAAACCCAATTGTTAAGGGGTTGGTAACCATGGTCATCGCTGCCGCCACAGGTATATTGGCACGCCACAAAGTGCAATGTGCTGCAGCGGCTAGCATTTGCCCGGCAGGTATGACAAATGCCCAAAAAATACCAATCGCGACGCCACGCGCGACGGACTCATGCTGAAATCGCCAAAGCTCTGGCAAGAGCACTCTATTGGCAATGGGTGCTAACCATGCGTGAGCTGCCAGCACCTCGCGATTTGGCAAGAAGCTAGACATTCGATCAAACCATGGCTTCATTTCTTTTTGCCCCTTTCCTTTAATAACATCTTGCGCTCATCGATACTGACCGTACGACATCAGCAAGGTAGTGATTCTGTGGGCATTCATGGAACAATCGAAGCAGGAAAAATCAGCCAAACACTCCCTTTATTACGAACTAATAAATTTATTTGTTCAGTATATTACTTACCATTAGCAGTGGATCTAACCTGCACATTGAAAGGTAATTCTCATCATGCAAACTATTGCGCCCATGTGGCTATGGTTCACATTTATAGCCATCGTTTTGGTTTCGTTGTTTGTCGACTTTGTCGTGCTAAAAAAACAAGGCTCGCACGATATTGGTGTTAAAGAAGCCTTGAACTGGTCTTTAGTTTGGATCGGTTTAAGCTTTGTCTTCAACGGTTTATTTTGGTGGGCGATACGGGATACCACGGGATCAATAGAAACCGCCAACACAAAATCGCTTGAATTTTTAACTGGCTATTTGATTGAAAAATCACTGGCTGTTGACAATATTTTTGTCTTCTTGATGATTTTTACGTACTTCGCGGTACCCACGCAATTTCAAAAACGCGTGCTGATGATTGGCATCATCGGCGCGATCGTTTTGCGCACGGTGATGATTTTGGTCGGCGGATGGTTATTGGCTGAGTTCCATTGGGTGTTGTATGTATTTGGTGCGTTTTTGATTCTCACAGGCGTCAAAATGTGGTGGGCCGCTGGCAAAGAACCCGATTTAAACGACAACCCTGCCCTCAAATTGTTGCGAAAGCTGTTGCCAGTCAGCAAAAATTATGACGGCGAGAACTTTTGGACTGTAGAAAACGGCAAAAAGATAGCCACGCCACTGTTCATGGTGATTTGCTTGATTGCGCTAACCGATGTTATTTTTGCGGTGGATTCCATTCCGGCCATCTTCGCCATCACCAGTGACCCCTTCATTGTGCTGACCAGCAATGTCTTTGCTATTTTAGGTTTGCGCGCTATGTATTTTTTACTGGCGGCGGTTGCCAGCAAATTTCATTTACTCAACTACGGTTTAGCGGTCATACTGGTATTTATAGGTACAAAAATGTGCCTGATTGATATTTACAAGGTTCCAGTCAGCGTATCTTTAGCCGTCGTCGTGTGTATTTTGGCTTTAACCATGTTGCTAAGCGTGAGATATGCCAAACCTGCGAGCAAATAAATAGCGACAAGTATCCCTAAAAACGCTTCTGTATCAACCCGCTTTTTGCAGTAGTCGCTGCACAAGCGGGTGCTGGACCTTCTTTTCTGTACCAATTGCAAAAAAGTTTTCAGAAACTCCGTCACACGCTCCTAAACGCATAACTCCGTAATTAGCCAAGAGCGCTTCGTGCACCCACTGCACAGCAGGAAAAACACCCATGCCGCTTGCGCCAAAAGTTTTGAGCAAGGCGCTATCCTCAAACTCTCCCACGATGTGCGGGCGAATGCCTAATTGCTCAAACCAATGGTCTAAGCGAACTCTCACTGCTGTATGCACCGTTGGCAGCAAAACGGGCAGGTCGGCCATGCACCGAGGAAACGAAGTACTTTTTACGCGCTTAAGCAAATCTGCCGTTCCATACCATGCCACAGCAGATGAACCCAGAGCATGACTGTAAAGCTTGATATTGGGATTGGGCGGTGCGGGGCGATCAGAAAACACAAGGTCTAGCTTATGCAGCGCTAAATCGCCCAAAAGTTCGTCAAACTCACCCTCATGGCACAGTAAACGTAAATTCGGCTCAGCCACCACAGAATCAAGCAAACGCCTAACAACCAGTTTGGGTAAGCCATCAGAAATACCTACAGCTAACCGCACCGAAGGCGTGCTGGCAGCATCACGCACCAAAACAGGTAAATCCTCTCCGAGCTGAAATATCTGGTCTGCCTGCTGCATCGCTGCCAAGCCAGCGTCGGTAAGCACCAAGCCGCGACCTGCAGGTTTGAGCAGCGCATACCCCAAATTACGCTCTAATTCACGCACTTGTGCACTCACAGTTTGTACCGCCATATCGAGCTTTTCTGCGGCGCGTGAAATACCCCCCTCTTTGGCGACAACCCAGAAATAGTAGAGGTGTTTGTAATTTAAGCTTGCTGGCATGCTTAATAGTACAGGCAAAAAAACTCGCTTTTTGGCATTTTTAGTATCCAAAAGTTGGCAACTTTAAATCAGCCGATCAAAAGTGCCCAAGTCGTACAGGGGCTGAGCATCTGCATTCAATAGTATTTGTTACGCCCACTGCAGAAAAGACTCTTGAAAATGCTGTAAAAACCCTTATCATTAGCACTCGAAGCAATTGAGTGCTAACAAATCAACTTTGATTCAGCACTTTTTGCTCGACTATTTCTCTAACCCATTGTTTTATATAAGGAAACACAATGAAACTTCGTCCATTGCACGACCGCGTGATTGTTAAACGCGTTGAAAACGAGACAAAAACAGCTTCTGGCATCGTCATTCCTGACAGCGCTGCTGAAAAACCAGATCAAGGCGAAATCTTGGCTGTCGGTCCTGGCAAAAAGAACGACAAAGGCGAAGTAGTCGCCATGGGCGTGAAAGTCGGCGACCGCGTGTTGTTCGGCAAATACAGCGGCCAAACGGTCAAAGTTGACGGCGATGAGTTGCTGGTCATGAAAGAAGAAGACCTTTTCGCCGTTGTCGAAAAGTAAGTCGAGAAGTAATTCAGAATCAATCTAAACCTAATTTCACTATTAAATTAATAGCTACTCAGGCAGTAAATACGCCGGATAAAGCCATTTTTTAGTGTATTTTTACCCAATTAACATATTTTAGGAGCCTATCATGGCAGCAAAAGACGTAATTTTTGGCGGCGAAGCCCGCGCACGCATGGTTGAGGGTGTCAACATCCTGGCCAACGCAGTTAAAGTAACTTTGGGCCCTAAGGGTCGTAACGTGGTTTTGGAGCGTTCATTCGGCGCGCCAACCGTAACCAAAGACGGTGTGTCCGTCGCCAAAGAAATCGAACTCAAAGACAAGCTGCAAAACATGGGTGCGCAGATGGTCAAGGAAGTTGCTTCTAAGACTTCTGACATCGCTGGTGACGGCACAACGACAGCGACAGTTTTGGCACAAGCCATTGTCCGCGAAGGCATGAAGTATGTTGCCGCTGGCATGAACCCGATGGATTTGAAGCGCGGTATCGACAAGGCAGTGACTGCTTTGGTGGCTGAGCTGAAAAAGGCTTCAAAAGCCACCACCACTTCCAAAGAAATCGCGCAAGTTGGCTCAATCTCTGCTAACTCTGATGAAACCATCGGCAAAATCATCGCTGATGCGATGGACAAAGTGGGCAAAGAAGGCGTGATCACTGTTGAAGACGGCAAGTCTTTGGACAGCGAACTCGACGTCGTCGAAGGTATGCAGTTTGACCGTGGCTACCTGTCACCGTACTTTATCAACAACCCAGAAAAGCAAGCCGCTTTGTTAGACAACCCATTTGTGTTGTTGTACGACAAGAAAATCAGCAACATCCGTGATTTGCTTCCAACTTTGGAACAAGTCGCCAAAGCTGGCCGACCACTCTTAATCATTGCTGAAGATGTTGATGGCGAAGCCCTGGCAACTTTGGTGGTGAACACTCTGCGCGGTATTCTCAAAGTCGTCGCGGTAAAAGCGCCTGGCTTTGGCGATCGTCGCAAAGCCATGTTGGAAGACATCGCTATTTTGACCGGCGGCAAGGTGATTGCTGAAGAAATCGGACTGTCACTCGAAAAAGTGACTTTGGCTGACCTCGGCACCGCCAAGCGCGTTGAAGTGGGCAAAGAAAACACCATCATCATCGACGGTGCTGGCGCTGCTGCTGACATCGAAGCCCGCGTGAAGCAAGTTCGCGTGCAAATCGAAGAAGCGACATCTGACTACGACCGCGAAAAACTCCAAGAGCGCGTTGCAAAACTCGCCGGCGGTGTGGCCGTGATCAAGGTTGGCGCAGCCACCGAAGTCGAAATGAAAGAGAAGAAAGCCCGCGTTGAAGACGCATTGCACGCTACCCGCGCTGCTGTGGAAGAAGGCATCGTGGCTGGCGGTGGCGTTGCATTGCTCCGCGCCAAGCAAATGGCTGGCGAGATCAAAGGCGACAACGCTGACCAAGAAGCTGGCATCAAGCTGATCTTGCGCGCTATCGAAGCCCCATTGCGCGAAATCGTCTACAACGCAGGCGAAGAAGCATCTGTGGTGGTGGCCGCCGTGTTGGCTGGCAAAGGTAACTACGGTTACAACGCTGCCAACGGCACCTACGGCGACATGATCGACATGGGCATCTTGGACCCAACCAAAGTGACACGTACCGCACTGCAAAACGCAGCGTCTGTGGCATCTTTGATGTTGACGACAGAGTGCATGGTTGCCGAAGCACCAAAAGACGACTCAGCCGGCGGCGGCATGGGTGGTGGCGATATGGGTGGTATGGGCGGCATGGGCGGTATGGGTATGTAAACCCAAGCCGTTCGCACTGAGCCCTTCGACGGGCTCATGACAGCCCTAGGTTAAGTGCAAACCAACTAAAAGCCCCGCAGACTTTGCAGTTTGCGGGGCTTTTTCATGACACTAAAGAATGAAATAATTTAGCTGATAGTTGCAGTCTGAGCAAGAAAATCAATACGGCCTCTAATTAAAGCATTAATCTGCCTAGTCGATTTGATCACTTTCAGATGAGTTTTTATTTCCTTTAAGCTAACAATTTCAATTAATCGAACGATTGAGGCATTTATAAAAGAAGATGGTACAGCTTCTACACCTTCAAAAGACAAGACCACATCCTCACCACGTTGAATAACTGGTCCAATAATGTTAAAAATCGTATCGCCATCAGCATACGACGAGCAGTTCGCTACATGATCTAATATTCTTACTACCATGAAAATTCCTCCGGCTCTATATCTTCATAAAGTGTTTCCAACGTGTCTGTTTTCAATATCACATGGATCAAAGTCCCAGGATAAGTCACTAATCTTTCTCGGGAAGTAGTTTTTATCACCTCTCCTTGCGGTACAACTGAAATATACGCATTTCCCGATGTAATGAAAACCCCTCCGCCATTTCTTAGTGTCACATACCTAGTAAGAACAGCCAAACCTGCACCTCGGTTTTGAACATTTGATTTCGTCGTAAAACCCTCTTGTATTGCAAGACTTAACGCCTCTGCCCCAGTAACCATTGGTCGAACTTTACGAACATTTGCAGGAATTCCATTTCCAAAATCAGAAATTGCAATGTGAACTTCCTTTAACTTTGGAAAATGTTGCGCAAAAACCCACCCCATCCCAACACCAGAATGATCTTTGATGTTGTGAAAAATCTCTTCTAAACAAACTCTGACTGTACTTAATGCGATTGAAGTCGTCATCAATCTACGAGCCAACCACGGGATCATGTCTTGATATAAATATGGTGTTGCCCTTGAACTTTCAACCAATCTCAAAGGTAAAGTTGTCTCTGGCTGCATAGCGTGAGACCTCAGAGGCGAACTCATGTAATGCTTAAAAAAGCCGGCATTATCCAGGAAAACGGCACCTGCGGGCGGTGCATTGATACCCTTAAAAGTTGTAAAAACACCGCCCGTCGACAGGAACTCCAATAAATTGCACAAAACGACGACTGCGACAGGGTCGATGAACCTCAACTCAGTAAAATCCACAACGATTTTTCCGTATTTAGCATCTCCATTTTCATCAATAGCCGCATCAATAAATGGATAGATATTGCCAAAATTAAAGTTACTCGGCAACTTTAAGTCTCGGCTCTCGATTGACAAAATTTTCAAAGAAATCGCCCTTTAGATCGAATACATATCATTTGAGCATAAAAAACGCCTCAGAATCCAAAAGGATGCTGAGGCGAATATATTTTGGTGGCCTGGACTGGAATCGAACCAGTGACACGCGGATTTTCAATCCGCTGCTCTACCAACTGAGCTACCGGGCCTGAGCCTTTGATTATAGCAGTCTTAGAGGCGTTTAATTGCCGCCGCGCTTGCTACGTGTGAGATCAACGCCAAGTTGTTTCAATTTTCTGTACAAATGGGTGCGTTCTAAGCCGGTTTTTTCGGCTATTCGGGTCATTGAGCCACCTTCTTTGGCGAGGTGGAATTCAAAATAGGCTTTTTCGAATTCGTCTCTGGCGTCTCGCAGGGGTTTGTCTAGGTTGAATGATTGGTTGGCGACGGGGCCAGTATCCACGGCACGCGCCAGCATTTGCCCACCGGTCATGGAGTTTTCTAAGGTCAACTCACCGACATGCTGACGAACCGCGACGTTGGCCAGTTTGTTGGTTTCACGAGCTAAGCCGCTTTCAACCGCTTTGAGTAGTTTTTGCAGCGTGATGGGTTTTTCTAGAAAAGCTTGAGCGCCAATTTTGGTGGCTTCTACGGCCGTTTCAACCGTGGCGTGCCCGCTCATCATGATGACGGGCATGTTGAGTTGGCCTGCGCCTACCCATTCTTTTAGCAGGGTGACGCCATCTGTGTCTGGCATCCAAATATCCAGCAGTACTAAGTCAGGCTTGCTGCGATTACGGGCTAAACGCGCTTGGCTTGCGTTTTCTGCGAGTTCAACGGTATGGCCTTCGTCGTTGAGGATTTCCCACAACAAATCGCGAATGCCTAGCTCGTCATCAACCACCAATATATTTGCCATTTTTGAATTTTTATTGTGTGCAGTTATTTTTTAAGTAAAAATTAGCTCGCTATTACAGCTGTAGCAGAGTCTACCGTGAATGATAACGAAACTTGAGCCCCTTGTGCGACTCCATCTGTAACACGATTTGAAATATCGATGCGCGCATTGTGCTCATCTGCTATCTTTTTTACAACGGCTAAGCCTAAGCCAGTGCCGTGGCTCTTGCTCGTTACGTAGGGTTCAAAGGCTCGTTTTAAGATGTAATCAGGGAAACCAGCGCCTGTATCCGAAATAACCAACCGCACACGTTGCGTTTCAGAATTCCATTGTGTTGCAATGGTGACATGTTTATTTGGTGACAAATCTGTAGCGTCTACTGCATTTTGTAACAAATTATGAATCACTTGACGCAATTGTTGTGCATCTCCCTTGATAGCAGGGCATTGCAGATCAAACATAGGCGTTATTGTTGCTAAACCATGTTTAGCTTTACCAAATTGCCCTTCTTCAGCGCCATACAGTTGCAAAATATCGCTGGCCAGCGCGTTTAAATCGACTGGCTTTAGCTCTGCGGCAGGCAACCGCGCGTAGTCTCTGAACTCATTCACCAAGCGCTTCATTGCATCAACTTGATCAACAATAGTTTTGACCGATTTGGTAACAACAGTTTGCTCAGGCTGTTCTAGTTTTCCCGTTAATCTTTTTTCTAAACGTTGTGCCGAGAGCTGTATGGGTGTAAGCGGATTTTTAATTTCATGCGCCAATCGCCGCGCCACATCGCCCCATGCTTGCGCACGCTGTGACGATACGATTTCAGATATGTCGTCAAATACCAGCAACCGAAGTGGCTCTTTAGCACTGCCTGCACTGGCATTTAAATGAAAGTTTTCACCGGGCAGCTCTGCACCACGAGCAATTAAATTGATGACGTGGTGTGTAGCGTAAGGAGACGAAAGCGCTGTCGCACTTTGCCCGGTGGCACTGTCGTTGGTTGATTGCAGGTTAAGTACGTATGATTGTTGCCAATGGTCAAGATTGTGTAATTTGCGCTCACTCAGGTAAGCATCAAATTGCGATTGAATACCAGCTGCAAAAGCCTCAAATCCCGCAATTTTTGACAAAGGTTCGCCTATGTACTGACTCAAAGGCGATCGCAAAATACGAGCTGCGCCTGGATTGAATGATTGAATCTCTCCTTTGACATTCAACACAACAACACCCGAAGTTAAGTTGTCTAAGATGACTTGCAAATTCTCGCGCGCAGTACTGACTTGCAACATACTGCTGTCAACTGCAGCTCTCGCATCAAATAGCTGTTGCGTCATGTCGGCAAAAGATCGCGTTAAGCCACCTAGCTCATCCTTGCTTTTAGAGACCACTTTGGGCGTCAAATCACCTGCAGCAACCTGACGCACGCCCTCTGCCAGCAAGAGAAGCGGGGAAGCAAGTTGCGCTCCCAAGAACACGGCCAATAAGACAGCCGTAAACACAGCCAGAAACAAGCTCAGGGTCAGCGTGGCAATGTACATGCGCTTCAAACCGCCGCGCGCTAAGGCTCTGTTTTGATACTCACGATTGGCCTCGGTCACCGTCAATGCGTTTGCTACTAAAGTTGGGGACAACAGTTGCGTCACCTGCAAATAGCGTGGCTCAGCAGATATACCCAAGCCACCAGCTTGCACGGCTGCAATCACTTTAATTTTTACAGCTGCTTGAGCTGCGCCTGTGCCTGAAACCGCCTCGTCAAGACCATCTAAGCTAACAATTTGCCGTTGCAGTTTTGCAGTGCGTAGCTGTTGCTGCGTAGGTCGCTCTGGGTTTATTTGGTACCGCGAAGCTCCTGCACTGCCCAAGAGTTGCCCTGTGGACGTCCACAGGAAAATATCCTGCGCGGACAGTTGCTCTCGAATACGATCCAACTCTAACGATGCCGCAATATCAGACATCTCAGAAAGTCGCCTAGCAGCTACGACAGTGTTGTTGCTAAGTTCTGTAGACAGTACATCAATCGTAACGCGGCCCAAATTCAAACCAGCATCAAGTGCTGCCTCTACTTTGACATCAAACCAGCTCTCTATGGAACGCGCAACGAATTGATAGGAGACAACATAGATTAAAACTCCTGGCGCAAAGCCTACTAAAGCGAATATCAAAGCCAATTTGACAAGCAGTTGGCTACCAAATTTGCCTTGCCGCAACCGAGCAACCAAACGGATCGCCAGTCCAATTATCAACAATAACAACGCAGATGCAACCACCGTATTGACAACCAAAAGTTGCCCATACGTATCCTCGTATTGTGCTCGGTTATTGGTTGATATGGTCAACAGAAAAAGCAGGGCTAAGCCCATGAGTATCATGACTAATGCGCCGATACCAAGTAGCCAACGGAGTTGGCGCGACTTTGACAGGTTCGGATCTAAACCCATGAACATGAGTAATTTGCTCACCTGCTAACCTCAGAAGCGAATCGGATACTTTTTGAAGCTGATATATTCCAATCGTTTTGCCCAATCAAACCAATTTGAAAGGGGCGTGGAAGTTGAGAAATATCTAACTTGAAGTTCAATTCAACCGTGTGTAGTACATCTGGATCCAACTCTGCCAAGTCAATAATTCGCCAACGGCTGATTCGTTGTACTTTTGACAAGGCTTCAGGCAAGGTGTCAAAGTATTGTGGCAATCCACCGCCCAGACCACTTCCATTGCTACCCGAAGTATTGGAGACATTTAAACGCCAACGGCGCGTTAATGGCTGGTAGGCTAGTCGAATTTGACGTGTCGCTATGGCTAATTTTTTGTCATACCAATACCAGCGATCTCGCCTAATTTCAGCTTCTGCAACAAAAAAAAGCGGAATGCCTTTGAGCAAAACATCTTCAATCGGCGCAGGCAAATCAAATGCAAGCTGTGCATTTAAAAAAATTGCACCATCACCACGTTCAACTTGTAGTGTGCTGATGCTGGCAGGTGTCGATCCATCTGAGTTCGCAGCAAGTGCCACATTCATTGCAAATATAACGAAAAAAACAAACGCTACCAAGCAACGCAACAGCATCTTTGTCAGCTTAGATTGATTGCTTTTCAAAAAGTGCGTAAAAAAATCCATCATGGTTAGTCAGTTCATTACCTTGTTGATTGTGAGTGACGACACCATTTTTTGCACTGTTTTTTGGCGTTAAATGGCCAGGTGAGTTAAGAAGCTTTGCATTTTTGTTGTTTGAAGTGAACAGTGCAGCTTGATCCTGCCCTTCCGCCTTGAAGACAGAACATGTGCAATACAGCAATCTACCACCAGGTTTGACCAATTTCCACAGCGTATCCAATAGATGCCTTTGAATTTCTGCAAGTTGAGCAATGTCGGTTTCGCGACGCAACCAACGAATATCCGGATGACGCCGGACAATCCCCGAAGCAGTGCATGGTGCGTCTAGCAATACTGCATCAAAGTGAGCGTCCTTTTGATCGTCAAACCAAGTGATAGGCTTGGCTGCATCAGCTACGATAACTTTTGCATGCAACCCGATACGACTCAAATTCTGGTGGATCAAGTCACAACGTGCGGCATCAATGTCTAACGCAACGACTTCACAGTCTACCATTTCAAGTAGATGTGCCGTTTTGCCACCAGGTGCAGCGCAAGCGTCCAAAATGCGCGACTGGGCGTTTAAATTCATACCGTCCAATAGCAATGGCGCAGCAAGCTGAGCTGCGGCGTCTTGAACTGAAACCGTACCATCGGCAAAGCCCAAAATCTCATGAACAGGGATGGCTTTACTGAAACTCACACCACATTTGCCAACTTGTTTTATTTCATTTACTGCTACACCATCAATAGCATTAACGCTAGACAAATAGCTGGCTACACTAGATTTTTTCACATTAACACGCAAAGACAACGGCGCATGCGTATTATTAGACTCTAATATCTGTTGCCAAGCATTTGGGTGGTCAATTTTGAGCCGCTTTATCCACCACTGCGGATGATTCCATTGCCCAACAGGATGTGTCAGCGCTTTTTGCGTTATAGCGTCTTTTTCGCGCAGAAAACGACGTAAGCAAGCGTTTATAAAGCTGCTGGATGCATTTGTATTTGGGTGGCGTTTAGCAGCCTCAACCGCCTGATCAACCAAGGTAAAAGCTTCGTAGCGCAAGCCTGCACTTTCACCACACAAAATTGCCAATGCAACACATAACAAGGCATCTGCTTGGGCTGGGGGTACACGCTTAACCAAATAGCTTTTGATGATTTCTGCAGTTCCAAGCCAACGCCACACATGAAAGCTGAGCGCTTGAACCCCCGGCCGCAAACTGGCCTCAACCTGCTTTAAAGCACTTGTACCCGACTCTCCAGAACGCACAGCTTGAAGCACGTTTGCGGTACTTTGCAATTGCCGCCATAAAGGAATTTGAGTCGGTGCTTTTTTAACTATTTCTGAGGATGTTTGCAAGGTCATGTCGTTTTGTCATCACTATGTATGACCGATTTAAAGGCGAATACAGCTGCCAGCAATGATGCCGGGAATTGTTTAATGGCTTGGTTGTAGTCAGAAACTGCCTGTGCGCCGGCATCTTGACTCGTAGCCAAGGCTCGCATACGAACCATCCGGTTATATGCGCCTACGACCCAGCAGATACAAGTAGTAAAGAAACTAACCCAAAGCGTAGTTTTAAGCATAGTCCAATCCGTCATGGCGATCAAACATCAACGGCACAATAAAAACGCCCCAAAATCGTTTGCCGATCATGGGGCGTTTTGCATCACACCTGAAGTTGATATTTCAGAAAATATTACTCAGTGGCCGTGTTTTCCGTGTTTTCAACTTCAGCGGGAGCCTCTTCGTTAGAACTATCAGTTGCTCCGTCACGGTCTTCCGCTTCTGCTTGCGCGATAGCTTGGCGTTCAACATCGTCCATCTGCTCTTTCGCTTTACGTGCTTGGTGATAAGCCAAACCTGTACCAGCAGGGATCAAACGACCAACAATCACATTTTCTTTCAAACCACGCAAAGGATCGCGTTTGCCCATGATGGCGGCTTCCGTCAACACACGAGTCGTCTCTTGGAACGACGCAGCGCTGATGAAGCTGTCTGTAGACAACGAGGCCTTGGTGATACCCAGCAACAAGTTAGAGAATGTAGCCGGTAATTTGCCTTCTGCACGCAATGCATCGTTGGTATTCAACATCGCAGCACGCTCGACCTGCTCACCATTGATGTAGCTTGAATCACCTGCGTTTTCAACAACCACGCGACGCAGCATTTGACGAACGATCACTTCAATGTGTTTGTCATTGATTTTCACGCCTTGCAAGCGATAAACATCCTGAACTTCGTCAACAATGTAACGCGCCAGCTCTTCGCTACCTAACAATCGCAAAATGTCTTGCGGATCAGCTGGGCCGTCCACGATGCTTTCACCTTTGTTGACCACTTGGCCTTCATGCACCAAAATATTTTTCTCTTTCGGCACGAGATCTTCCCAAACTTTACCGTCTGGATCCGTGATTTGCATACGGATTTTGCCTTTGGTTTCCTTGCCAAACGACACAGTACCAGTCATTTCTGCCAAGGTACCCTTGTCTTTGGGTGTGCGTGCTTCGAACAACTCGGCAACTCGTGGCAAACCACCAGTAATATCGCGAGTTTTTTGACCTTCAATTGGGATACGAGCCAGAACCTCTCCAGGGCCCACATCTTGACCATCGCGCACTTGTATCAAAGCACCTACTGGGAAGCCAATCGTCACTGAGTGGTCGGTACCAGGAATCTTCACTTCGTTGCCAGTAGCATCAATCAACTTCACTTGTGGACGAACTACTTTAGCTGCACCACGGCGCTTTGGATCAATAACCACCATGGTGGACAAGCCGGTTACTTCATCGAGCTGCTTGGCAACTGTCAAACCTTCTTCCACGTTTTCAAACTTAGATTGGCCTGCAAATTCAGTGATGATCGGACGTGTCAGTGGGTCCCAATTGGCCAAGATAGCGCCTGATTTTATTTTGTCGTCCGCCTTTACAGCCAAGGTCGCACCATAGGGCACCTTGTGTCGTTCACGCTCACGACCGTGCTCGTCGTGGATCACAATTTCGCCAGAGCGAGAAATCACCACCAATTCCTTCTTGCTGTTTGTCACATAGCGCATCGTCGCGTTAAAACCGACAACACCATTTGACTTGGCTTCAACACTTGACGCAATCGCTGCACGTGATGCCGCACCACCGATGTGGAAGGTACGCATAGTCAACTGGGTACCTGGCTCGCCAATAGATTGCGCAGCAATCACGCCAACAGCCTCGCCACCGTTGATCAAACCGCCACGCCCCAAGTCACGACCATAACAAGTCGCACAAATACCAAATCGAGTTTCGCACGTCAACGCTGTACGCACTTTGATCTCGTCGACACCAGCAGCTTCTAGCTCATCAATCAAGTCTTCTTCTAGCATCGTACCGGCTGTGGCCAGCACGGAACGATTTTCCGGGTGAAGAATATCATCAGCAGCAGTGCGCCCTAAGATACGATCACGCAAAGACTCAATGACCTCACCACCCTCAACGATGGCGCGCATAAGAGAACCATCATGCGTGCCACAGTCTTGCTCTGTCACAACCAGATCTTGCGTTACATCTACCAAACGACGCGTCAAATATCCAGAATTAGCTGTCTTCAAAGCAGTGTCAGCCAAGCCCTTTCGTGCACCGTGTGTGGAAATGAAGTACTGAAGCACATTCAAACCTTCACGGAAGTTGGCCGTGATAGGCGTTTCGATGATAGAACCATCCGGCTTTGCCATCAAACCGCGCATACCTGCGAGCTGACGAATCTGAGCAGCGGAGCCACGCGCACTTGAGTCAGCCATCATGTAAATGGAATTGAAGGACTCTTGATTGACTTCTTTGCCATGGCGGTCAATGGTTTTCTCCACTGCCAACTGTGCCATCATGACTTTAGAAATTTCGTCACCCGCTTTGCCCCAAATATCGACCACCTTGTTATAGCGCTCACCAGCTGTTACCAGACCGGAAGTGTATTGGTTGCCAATTTCTTTAACTTCGGTTTCGCAACGCTTGATGATTTCATACTTCTCTTTTGGAACCAGCATGTCATCCACGCAGATAGAAATACCGGCTTTTGTCGCCAAACGGAAGCCGTTTTGCAACAACTTATCAGCAAAAACTACTGTTTCTTTCAATCCACACTTACGGAAAGAAACGTTGATAAGCTTGGAAATTTCTTTCTTCTTCAACGCTTTGTTGATGTTCGCAAAAGGCAAACCTTTTGGCAATATTTCACTTAGCAATGCGCGTCCGGCCGTGGTTTCCCACAATTTCGTGAAAGGCACAAACTCCCCAGTTTCTTTGTCTTTTGTGTATTCAGTCAAACGCACATTGATACGTGCAGTTAACTCAACCACGCCAGCGTCAAACGCACGCTGGACTTCTGTCGTATTGGCAAACAACATGCCCTCGCCCTTGCCGTTGGTACGGTCGCGAGTGGTGTAGTACAAGCCAAGGACAACGTCTTGTGATGGGACAATAGATGGCTCACCACTAGCAGGGAACAAAATGTTGTTCGATGCAAGCATCAAGGTGCGCGCTTCCATTTGCGCCTCTACAGACAATGGCACATGAACCGCCATTTGGTCACCGTCAAAGTCAGCATTGAATGCCGAACAAACCAAAGGATGCAGCTGGATGGCTTTTCCCTCAATCAAAATGGGCTCAAATGCCTGAATACCTAAGCGGTGCAAAGTAGGTGCGCGGTTCAGCATCACTGGATGTTCTTTGATCACCTCTTCCAAGATGTCCCAAACAACTGGCGTGCCTGATTCAACTTCTTTCTTCGCTGCCTTGATAGTTGTAGCAATGCCACGCGCTTCCAATTGAGCAAAGATGAAAGGTTTGAACAGCTCAAGAGCCATTAATTTTGGCAGCCCGCACTGATGCAACTTGAGTGTTGGACCAACAGTAATAACCGAACGACCAGAATAGTCAACGCGCTTACCCAACAAATTTTGACGGAAACGACCTGACTTACCTTTGATCATGTCAGCCAAAGATTTGAGAGCTCGCTTGTTAGCGCCAGTCATCGCTTTGCCGCGACGGCCGTTGTCCAACAATGAATCAACCGCCTCTTGCAACATCCGTTTTTCATTGCGGGCAATGATTTCAGGCGCTTTGAGTTCTAGCAAACGACGCAAACGGCTATTGCGGTTAATCACGCGACGATATAAATCGTTCAAATCCGATGTCGCGAAACGACCACCATCCAGCGGCACCAAGGGACGCAAATCTGGCGGCAATACCGGCAACACATCCATCACCATCCACTCAGGCTTGATGCCAGACTTTTTGAAAGCCTCCATCAACTTAAGACGCTTAGAATTTTTCTTGATCTTGACTTCAGATCCCGTCAAATCGCCGCGTAGCTTCTCAATGATCATGTCGATATCGAGATCACTCAACAAGTCTTTAATACCTTCGGCGCCCATCTTGGCGATAAATTCATCACCGTGTTCATTACGCTGGGCGTCATGATCATCCTCAGACATGATGCTGTATTTTTTCAACGGCGTCATACCTGGATCTGTAACAACATATGCCTCAAAGTACAAGACGCGTTCAATATCACGCAAAGTCATATCTAACACCATGCCCAAGCGAGATGGCAATGACTTCAAAAACCAAATGTGCGCGCAAGGTGCAGATAAATCAATGTGCCCCATTCGCTCACGTCGAACTTTGGTCTGCGTAACCTCAACACCACACTTTTCACAAATGACGCCACGGTGTTTGAGACGCTTGTATTTGCCACACAAACATTCGTAGTCTTTAATAGGACCAAAAATTTTGGCGCAAAATAGACCGTCACGCTCAGGTTTAAATGTCCGATAGTTGATGGTTTCAGGTTTTTTTACTTCACCGAAAGACCATGACCGAATTTTTTCGGGTGAAGCCATGCCGATCTTAATCGCATGGAAGTTTTCGTCTGGCGTGAACTGCTTAAACAGATCGAGTAATGATTTCATGTGTGAGTCCTTATTCTTGTCCGTGATTTATGCGAAGCTAATATGCATCTTAAAGTCGTTCGTTTATCCGCGCTCTAATTCCATGTCGATGCCAAGAGAGCGAATCTCTTTAACCAACACGTTGAACGACTCAGGCATACCAGCCTCGATAGTGTGCTCACCCTTGACAATGCTTTCGTACACACGTGTACGACCTTGCACGTCATCAGATTTCACCGTCAGCATTTCCTGCAAGACATATGAAGCGCCATAAGCTTCCAGCGCCCAAACCTCCATCTCACCAAAACGCTGTCCACCGAACTGCGCTTTACCACCCAATGGCTGCTGCGTCACCAGGCTGTAAGGGCCCGTTGAACGTGCATGCATCTTGTCATCCACCAAATGATGAAGTTTCAAGAAGTGCATATAACCTACAGTCGTAGTGCGATCAAAAGCATCACCTGTACGGCCATCGTACAGCTGGGCTTGCGTGCGAGTTGCTGTTAGACCCTTGGTCTTCGCAATATCATCAGGATAAGCCAGCTTCAACATGGAGCGAATTTCGTCTTCCGATGCGCCATCGAATACGGGTGTTGCAAATGTAACACCACTAGAAAGATTGGTCGCCATTTCATTGATTTGCAAATCGTTCAACTTGCTAAAGTCTTCTTGACGACCTGACGTGTTGTAAAGCGTTTCAAAGAATTGACGCATTTCAGCCACTTTGGTTTCCGCTTGCAGCATGTCGCCAATGCGTTGGCCAATACCTTTAGCAGCCCAGCCCAAGTGCACTTCTAAAACCTGTCCAACGTTCATGCGAGATGGAACACCCAATGGATTCAAAACAATGTCACATGGTGTGCCATCGGCCATAAATGGCATATCTTCTACAGGCAAGATTTTCGATACGACACCTTTGTTACCGTGACGACCCGCCATCTTGTCACCCGGCTGCAAGCGACGTTTCACCGCCAAGTAAACCTTGACCATTTTCAAAACACCAGCTGGCAACTCATCGCCTTGGGTCAATTTTTTACGCTTTTCTTCAAAAGCCAAATCAAAACTATGACGCGTTTGTTCTGTTGAGTTTTTGATGCTTTCTAATTGCGTCGCAACTTCATCATCCGCCGGACGAATATCAAACCAATGGAACTTCTCAACTGACTCTAGGTATGCTTTGTCAATTTTGGTGCCTTTAGCTAGCTTTTGCGGTCCGCCATTAGCAACTTTACCAATCAATAGTTTTTCAATACGTGAAAAAGAATCTGCCTCAACAATACGTAATTGATCGTTCAAATCAAGACGGAAACGCTTCAGTTCGTCGTCAATAATTTGTTGAGCCCGTTTGTCTCGCACGATACCTTCACGAGTGAAAACTTGTACATCGATAACCGTACCACGTGAGCCTTGGCTAACGCGCAGTGATGTATCTTTTACGTCACTGGCTTTTTCACCGAAAATTGCACGCAACAGCTTTTCTTCTGGCGTGAGTGTTGTTTCACCTTTTGGCGTCACTTTACCAACCAAAGTATCGCCTGGCTCAACTTCTGCACCCACATAAATGATGCCTGAATCGTCCATGCGATTGAGTTGCTGCTCAGATAAGTTTGGAATATCACGCGTGATTTCTTCAGCGCCAAGTTTCGTGTCACGCGCCATCACTACCAATTCTTCGATATGAATGGATGTATAGCGATCTTCCGCCACTACACGCTCACTGATCAAAATCGAATCTTCGAAGTTATAACCATTCCACGGCATAAAGCCGATCAGCATGTTTTGGCCCAATGCCAATTCGCCCAAATCAGTAGATGCACCATCAGCAATAACATCACCTTTCGTCAATTTGTCGCCTTTTTTGACGATAGGACGTTGATGAATGTTCGTATTTTGGTTAGAACGCTGGTACTTAATCAAGTTGTAAATATCAACGCCAACTTCACCCGCTTGGGCTTCAGCATCGTTGACTCGCACCACAATACGAGTTGCGTCAATGTAGTCCACAATGCCGCCACGTGTAGCCGTAACCACAGTACCCGAGTCAACCGCAGAAACGCGCTCTATGCCTGTTCCCACAAACGCTTTTTCGGGGCGCAAAACAGGCACGGCTTGACGCTGCATATTCGCACCCATCAAAGCACGATTCGCATCGTCATGCTCCAAGAAGGGCACCAAAGACGCAGCTACAGAGACTATCTGACCAGGTGAAACGTCCATATATTGAACGCGCTCGGCTCCTACAAAAATCGACTCACCAGTTTCACGGGCAGAAACCAACTCATCAGTCAGCACCCCATTTTTGTCCAAACCAGCATTGGCCTGAGCAATCACATACTTACCCTCTTCAATCGCTGAAAGGTAATCAATTTGCATCGTAGCTTTACCATCGATTACGCGACGATACGGCGTTTCAATAAAACCGTATTCGTTTAGGCGCGCATACAAGGCTAGCGAATTGATCAAACCAATGTTTGGACCCTCTGGCGTTTCAATCGGGCACACGCGGCCGTAATGCGTGACATGCACGTCGCGAACTTCAAAGCCAGCACGCTCTCGTGTTAAACCACCGGGGCCAAGCGCAGAAATACGACGCTTGTGCGTGATCTCGGACAATGGATTGGTTTGATCCATAAATTGCGAAAGCTGAGAAGCGCCAAAGAATTCTTTCAATGCAGCAGAGATTGGCTTACTGTTGATCAAATCATGTGGCATCAACGGCTCTTGCTCGGCTTGACCCAACCGCTCTTTCACCGCTTTTTCAATACGCGCCAAACCTGTGCGGTACTGGTTTTCCGCCAATTCACCCACGCAGCGAACACGACGATTACCCAAGTGATCGATATCATCAACTTCACCGCGTCCATTGCGCAAATCTACCAGAATTTTAACAACAGACAAAATGTCTTCGTTGGTCATCACCATAGGACCAGTCGATTCAGCACGTCCCATTTTAGCGTTGAACTTCATCCGACCAACACGTGACAAATCGTAGGTGTCTGGGTTGTAGAACAAGCGCTGGAACAGTGCTTGGACGGCATCTTCTGTTGGCGGCTCACCAGGGCGCATCATGCGATAAATCGCTACACGTGCTGCAAATTCATCAACCGTTTCATCAGTACGCAAAGTTTGTGAAATGTATGAGCCTTGGTCTAACTCATTGGTGTAAATACATGGTAAGTCTTCAATACCAGCAGTACGCAATTTTTTGAGTAGCGTTTCAGTCAATTCGTCATTGGCTTTTGCAATGATTTCACCCGTCTCCGCATCCACAATTGACTTAGCGACCACACGGCCAAGCAAGTAATCTTCTGGGACGCTGATGTGAGTTGTACCAGATTGCTCAAGTTCACGTGTATGACGAACCGTTACACGCTTGTCTTTCGCGACAATAACCTTGCCAGATTTATCAGTGATGTCAAATCGAGCAACTTCACCACGGATGCGCTCAGCCACAAATTCCATTTGTGCGCCACTATCCATCAAACGGAATTGGTCATTCACAAAGAAGTTAGCCAAAATTGACTCTGGATTCAGGCCAATGGCTTTGAGCAAAATCGTGACTGGCATCTTACGACGGCGGTCAACACGGAAATACAAAATGTCTTTTGGATCAAACTCAAAATCTAACCATGAGCCACGATATGGAATGATACGAGCAGAGAACAACAACTTACCAGAGCTGTGCGTCTTGCCTTTGTCATGCTCAAAAAACACACCAGGCGAACGGTGTAACTGCGACACAATCACGCGCTCGGTACCATTGATCACAAACGAGCCTTTTTCAGTCATCAAGGGCACTTCGCCCATGTAGACTTCTTGCTCTTTGACCTCTTTCACAACTTTTGAATGCGTTGTAGAAGATTCACGGTCATAAATAATTAGCTGAACCCTTGCACGCACAGCGGAACCGTATGTCAAACCACGGGTTTGGCACTCACGCACGTCAAAACCAGGTTTGGCAAGGTTATAGTCCAAGAACTTCATCTCTACAAAGCCGTTGTGCGAAACAATTGGAAACGCACCTGTAAAAGCAGCTTGCAGCCCTTCGTTGGTACGATTTTGCGGCAGAATACCAGCTTGCAAAAATGCTGTGTACGCGTCTTTTTGCATTTGCAGCAAGTACGGAATCTCTAAAACGCTTTCGCGGTTTCCAAAGTTTTTACGGATACGTTTGCGTTCTGTATATGAATAACTTGACGTTAAATTACTTGTCGTATTTGGCATGTGCTCTCCGGGCTTAAGACGGTTTGTCCTGGACATACGCAACTGATCGGCCGCATGACATAACTACAAAAGATATGTACATGCAACGGGCTTGGTGGTTGGCCGCTACCAACCATTGGCGGACGGTTGCGCATTGCACGCAACCCGAACCAAGGCATCTTCTGCAGTCGGGGTCAGAAGACACTGAAAAGCAAGCTATTTAACTTGATTTTCAGTGCGCTCTCGAACACTACTTAAGCAGGAAAGGCTGGAGGCCTTTTTCAGGAACTCCAGCCTTTACGCAAAGCAAAGCTTATTTCAGCTCAGCCTTAGCTCCAGCTTCTTCAAGCTTCTTCTTAGCTGCATCGGCGTCTGCTTTAGAAACACCTTCTTTAACAGCCTTAGGAGCGCCGTCAACCAAGTCTTTCGCTTCTTTCAAGCCCAGACCCGTGATTTCGCGAACCGCTTTAATCACAGACACTTTGTTCGCGCCAGCTTCGAGAAGCATGACGTTGAACTCTGTTTGCTCTTCAGCTGCAGCTGCTGGACCAGCAGCTGCAGCAGGACCTGCCATAGCTGCAGCGCTCACGCCAAATTTCTCTTCGATGGCTTTCACCAAATCATTGAGTTCCATGACCGTCATGCTATCGAGACTGGTCAAAAATGCGTCTTTATCAAATGCCATTTTTATTTCCTTTTATCAGGGTGATTGTTCACTCTGTGAACAGCCCCAAAATTTATATTGGTTACAAATTCGTCAGCACTTAATCTTACGATTAAGCTGCGACCGCTTCGCCTTTTGTCCCAGCTACTGCGGCCAGCACACGTGCTGTACGAGAGATTGGGGATTGCAACAAGCCCAGCAATTGAGCCAACAACACTTCTTTCGAAGGAATGCTTGCCAATTGTTTAACGCCGTTCACGTCCAAAGCTTTACCCGCAAACGCGCCAGCGCGAATCACCAATTTATCATTGGTTTTCGCAAAGTCAGCAACCACTTTCGCGGCAGCTACTGCGTCAACAGAAAAGCCATAAATCAACGGACCAGTCATTTGGTCAGCCACAACATCAAAAGCGCTACCTGCGACAGCACGACGAGCCAAGGTGTTTTTCAACACACTCAGGCTAACGCCATTGCTGCGCGCTGCAGAGCGCAATTTAGTCATATCAGCGACCGTAATGCCACGGTATTCCGCGATCACGAGCGTTTGAGCTTTTGCTGCGAGGCCGTTCACTTCATCAATGACGGCTTGTTTCTCACTGCGATTAAGACTCAAGATTAACTCCTTAATATGCATTTGGTTTTGCTGTTAATTCAGCATAATACATTTGCACGCCATAAAATCAGCGACCAACTGTTTCGGATAATTCCTATGCAGCGGGATCGCCATCTGCGTTGGTCATTCACTGAACAGCAAATGTTTACGTGTTGTCGTCTTTTCAAACCCAAACACACCAACGGTCTTGGATGGCCCGGCAGCCGAACAAGTCAACTACCAGCCCACCACATCAAGTTGCTCGTCAAATTTCTTAAAGGAATTTTGACGGGCGACTCAAATTTTTAAACCATTACAAAACTATTACTGCGCGATTAAGCAGCAGAAACAGTTTGTGAATCAACACGTACACCCACACCCATGGTGGAAGATACGGCGATTTTTCTCAAATACACGCCTTTGCTGGTAGCTGGTTTGGCTTTTTGCAAAGCCTCAACCAACGCAGCCAAGTTGCCTTGCAACTTGTCATTGTCAAACGACCGACGACCGATGGTGGAGTGCACGATGCCACCTTTGTCAACACGGAACTGAACTTGACCAGCTTTAGCGTTTTTAACCGCTGTAGCAACGTCAGGCGTAACTGTACCGACTTTCGGGTTTGGCATCAAACCACGTGGACCCAAAATTTGACCAAGTGTACCAACCACACGCATAGCGTCTGGAGCAGCAATCACGATGTCAAACGGCATATCGCCAGCCTTAACCATCGCAGCCAAATCATCCATGCCAACGATGTCAGCGCCAGCAGCTTTGGCTTCTTCAGCTTTAGCGCCTTGGGCGAACACCGCGACGCGAACTGTTTTACCTGTGCCGTTAGGCAACACAACAGCGCCGCGAACCACTTGGTCTGACTTCTTAGAATCCACGCCGAGTTGCACAGCAACATCGATAGACTCGTCAAACTTTGCAGTAGCGAACTCTTTAACCAACACCAAAGCATCTGCCAAAGCGTACAGCTTGTTGCCGTCTATTTTGCCAACTTGGGTCTTTTGTTTCTTGGTGAGCTTGGTCATTTCACGCCCTCCGTATTGACACCCATTGAACGCGCAGTACCAGCGATGGTACGCACGGCTGCGTCTAAATCAGCAGCGGTCATATCTTTCATTTTTGTTTTAGCAATTTCTTCGAGCTGTGCGCGTGTGATTTTGCCGACTTTGTCTGTGTGCGGACGAGCTGAACCTTTGTCCAACTTGATCGCCTTCTTGATCAAAACAGTCGCTGGCGGTGTTTTGATGATGAAGGTGAAGCTCTTGTCTGCAAATGCTGTGATGACCACAGGCAATGGCAAACCTGGCTCGACGCCTTGAGTCTGCGCGTTAAACGCCTTACAGAACTCCATGATGTTCAAACCACGTTGACCCAATGCTGGGCCGATTGGTGGTGATGGATTGGCTTTACCTGCTGGAACTTGCAGCTTGATAAAACCGACGATTTTTTTCGCCATTTTTATACTCCTTACGGGTCATAACGCTCAGCACAAAACCGAAGCTTCCCGGGGTTAACAACTCATTTAAACCGCCAAACTCATCAGATGAGTTTTACGATTTTTTCGCGCCGAGCTGAAAAAGCGCAAAATTTCAAAATCTGTTTATGTCTTCTCGATCTGGCTGAATTCCAGTTCGACAGGTGTTGAGCGACCAAAAATAGTAACCGCCACACGCACTTTGCTTTTTTCGTAATTGACCTCTTCGACTGAGCCGTTAAAGTCGGTGAACGGGCCATCTTTGACACGTACAAATTCACCCACTTCAAACTCAACTTTGTGACGCGGTTTATCAGTGCCAGTTTGCATTTGATTCACGATTTTCTGAACTTCAGACTCAGAAATCGGTGATGGACGGTTTTTACCGCCACCAATAAAACCCGTGACCTTGTTGGTGTGCTTGATCAAATGCCAAGTGTCATCATCCATGACCATCTCGACAAAGACATAGCCCGGGAAAAATTTACGCTCAGTTGTTTTCTTTTGACCGTTTTTGATTTCAACCACTTCTTCCGTAGGCACCAAAATACGACCAAATTTTGAAGGCGCTGCTGATTGCGCAATGCGCTCAATGATGTTGCGCTCAACCGTTTTTTCCATACCCGAATAAGCGTGTACCACGTACCAACGCAAATCAGGATTGACCGTTGCAGCCGCAGGTGCCGCCGAGGCTTCGACCACCGGCGCATTATCCGAGACCATAGTTTCTTCAATCATTATTTTTTCCAACCCAAAATCAAATCGAAGATCAACCACTCAAGTGTTTTGTCAGTCGCCCATAAGAAAATAGCCATGATCAACACAAAGCCGAACACATAAGCCGTCATTTGAACCGTCTCTTTACGCGTTGGCCAAGCAACTTTCTTAACTTCGCGCACTGAATCGCGACCAAAAGCTACCAACTGCTTACCAGCTTCTGCCGTGAAAAATACCGCACCCGCCGCAACCAAGCAAACCAACAAAACACCCCATTGCACCAACTGGCCTTGTTTTGCCAGCATATAAAACGCAACGATCGCAGCCAGCACCAAACCCGCAGCCAATGCGAGCTTCATTTTTTCAGCGCCGGTTCCGACGGTTTCAACTTGTGGACTAGCCATGTTTACTCAGCAATCTTTTCAATATTTAGTCTCAAAAAACGATGCAAATGCTTCACTTCCTGAGACGACTAAGCCCATTTGATCTAAATGGGCTTTCTTGGTTCACTTACTTTACTCAACTAGCCACCTTTTTAAGGTGGCAGGGGCAGTAAGAATCGAACTTACAACCTTCGGTTTTGGAGACCGACGCTCTGCCAATTGAGCTATACCCCTACAAATCTTTCGATTTGCTCGATGGCAAATTAAGCAATAATCTTAGCCACGACACCCGCACCGACGGTCTTGCCGCCTTCACGAATCGCGAAGCGCAAGCCTTCTTCCATCGCAATCGGGTTGATCAACTTCACAGTGATCGACACGTTGTCGCCTGGCATGACCATTTCTTTGCCTTCTGGCAACTCGATCGCACCTGTCACGTCCGTTGTACGGAAGTAGAACTGTGGGCGGTAGTTGTTGAAGAATGGGGTATGACGGCCGCCTTCGTCTTTTGACAAGACGTAGATTTCTGAGGTGAAGTGGGTGTGCGGCTTGATAGAGCCTGGCTTACCCAACACTTGACCACGCTGGACGTCTTCACGCTTGGTGCCGCGCAACAAGATACCGACGTTGTCGCCTGCTTGGCCTTGGTCCAGCAATTTGCGGAACATTTCAACGCCAGTACAAGTTGTTTTGACTGTATCGATGATACCGACGATTTCGATCTCTTCGCCGACTTTAACGATACCGCGCTCGATACGACCTGTAACCACAGTTCCACGACCAGAGATGGAGAACACGTCTTCGACTGGCATCAAGAAGGCACCGTCCACAGCGCGCTCTGGCGTTGGGATGTAGCTGTCGAGTGCATCTGCGAGTTTGAAGATAGCGCCTTCGCCCATGGGGCCTTTGTCGCCTTCCATGGCCAGCTTAGCTGAGCCACGGATGATTGGGGTGTCGTCGCCTGGGAAGTCATACTTGTCCAAGAGTTCGCGAACTTCCATTTCGACCAACTCGAGGAGCTCCTCGTCATCCACCATGTCGCATTTGTTCAAGAAGACGATGATGTATGGAACACCAACTTGGCGAGCCAACAAGATGTGCTCGCGTGTTTGAGGCATTGGGCCGTCAGCTGCTGAGCAGACCAACACGGCGCCGTCCATCTGTGCAGCACCAGTGATCATGTTTTTAACATAGTCAGCGTGGCCTGGGCAGTCTACGTGCGCGTAGTGGCGTGTTTCTGTTTCGTATTCAACGTGCGCTGTATTGATGGTAATACCGCGTGCTTTTTCTTCTGGTGCCGCGTCGATTTGGTCGTAAGCTTTGGCTTGTCCACCGAATTTAGCTGCCAACACGGTTGTGATTGCCGCTGTGAGTGTGGTTTTACCGTGGTCAACGTGACCAATGGTGCCGACGTTCACGTGGGGCTTGGTGCGTACAAATTTCTCTTTTGCCATTTTGAATCCTATAAGTAAAAATACTCTAAAAAATTACTAAACAATAAATTACCAAATAACAACTTAACTGGTGCCCGTTCCGGGAATCGGACCCGGGATCTCTCCCTTACCAAGGGAGTGCTCTACCACTGAGCCAAACGGGCTTAATCTCTTTATATATCAAGAACTTAGCTGGAGCGGAATGTCAGAATCGAACTGACGACATCAGTTTGGAAAACTGAGGTTTTGCCATTAAACTAATCCCGCTCAATTTTCTAAATTCTCTTCTAAACTCATCATTACACGTGGTGGAGAGAGCTGGATTCGAACCAGCGTACTCGTAAGAGGGCAGATTTACAGTCTGCTGCCATTAACCACTCGGCCATCTCTCCCGTGTCGAACCTCGAATTATGCCACGTAAAAGACCAATTTGTCCAGATCAAGACGTAATTTCACCAGTTAATCGGTTGCAAACCCTGTTTTAGCAAAAAAACATTTGCCGCCCGGAAATGCCCACAACCGATGAACGGCTTTGGCGGGCGCATGGCAGACAACGGCGATGGGTGGTTGGCGCACAACAGCAAATGCTGATTTGCAAGGCTTACTGGGGTTTGTAACAATGCTTGCTTAGCTTGCGCATGCGCGCCCCACAGCATAAAAACAACATTTTTGTTGCCTTGTGCAACCAGCGAAATCAACGCGTCCGTCAACCCCACCCAGCCCAGCTTGGCATGGCTGGCAGGCAGACCGTCTTCTACTGTTAAACACGTGTTCAGCAACAGCACACCCTGCTCTGCCCAAGGTACTAGAGATCCATTTTTCATGCCTAGAATCGTCACATCACCCGTTTCTCGCCCAATTTCCTTGAATATATTACGCAGCGACGGCGGCACTTTACACGTAGATGCCACCGAAAACGCCAGCCCCTGCGCCTGCCCAGCGCCGTGGTACGGGTCTTGACCCAAAATCACCACGCGAACCTGCTGTAGCGGAGTTAACTCCAAGGCTTTGAAAGGCGTAGGCGGATAAATCACCGCGCCGGCGTCGATTCGACTTTGAATAGCTTTCCTCAGGCCTTGCCCCGCTTCGCTGCTTAAAAATTCAGCCACAGCATCACCCCAACCGTTCGCGACCGGCCAATCACTGGGTTGCCAGCTAGTCAGGCGATTCGGCTCTTTAGATGCATGAAATAGCTCGTTTTGCATGAAATATAGTGGTAAATATGACTCTAGCCCAAGTATTTACTGCCTAAACAGCTATTTTATTTATAGCAATATTAACTAACTTTTGACTCAACAAATAAGTGCCCAATCCCATGGCAACGCCCACGCTGTCTGCCAACCAATCAAACCAGTCGCCATGCCGCGTTGTGGTCAACAAGCTTTGCAACACCTCCATCAACCCACCGTAGAAAACAAGCCCCCAAACCACCGTTTTGACGTGCTTTGGGTAAGCCAGCAGGCCCGCCATTGTCAACGTGACGAACATCAGCCCATGCTGCGCTTTGTCGTAAAAATCGAACGCTTTAGGCACGACGTATGACGGCATCAGCAGCAAAACCGTGGTCATTGTTAAGCCAATGCAGAACACCATCGACATTGCTCGCTTCAAAAGTTGCCACATACCGAGATTTACAATTTAAACCGAAAACAACTTCGCCAAAGCCTCACCTGGGTCGCCCGCCCGCATGAACGCCTCGCCCACGAGAAAGGCGTGAACGCCCGCTTCCCGCATTCGCACCACGTCTGCAGGGGTAGTGATGCCGGACTCGGTGACCAAAATTCGATCTTTCGGCACCTCGGCCATCAGCGCAATCGTCGTGTCCAGCGTGACCTCAAAGGTCTTCAGGTTGCGGTTGTTGATGCCGATCAGCGGTGTTTTGAGCTTCAAACTGCGCTGCAACTCGGCGGCATCGTGCACCTCGACCAATACCGCCATGTCCAAACTGCGGGCGATATGCTCGAACTCGGCCATTTGCGCATCGCTCAGAGAAGCGGCGATCAGCAAAATCGCATCCGCGCCCATCGCACGGGATTCGTAGATTTGGTAAGCGTCAACCATAAAGTCTTTGCGCAGCACCGGCAGTGGGCAGGACGCCCGGGCTTGGCGTAAATAATCGCTACTGCCTTGGAAAAAGTCTTTGTCAGTGAGCACTGACAAACACGCTGCGCCGCATTCTGTATAGCTTTGCGCGATGTCCGCTGGCTCAAAATCCGCCCGCAAAACGCCTTTGGATGGGCTGGCTTTTTTGATTTCGGCAATCACGGCGGACTGGCCGGCGGCGATTTTGGCACGCATAGCGCCCACAAAGTCACGGGTCAACACGCGAGACTCGGCATCGGCGCGCACGGCTTCCAGCGATTTGCGCTTTTTGGCGGCCGTAACTTCTAGGTGTTTGACAGCGTTGATTTTGTCGAGAATGTTGTCGGATACTTTTGTGTTTGTGGCGGTCATTTGGTGTATTTTCTTAAAAGCTGCGATAAATTTCTTTACGGTGACCTACTTTGATCACGGTCACGATGATTTGCCCATTGTCGATTTCATAAACCACGCGGTAATTTCCAACGCGAATCCGATACAAATCAATATGGCCTGATAACTTTTCAGCCCCAACGGGCTTGGGTTGTTCGGCCAATTCTTGAATACTGGCGACTAACCGCGCTCTGTCCGCCTTTTGTCCGACTGCGTCGAGCTCTTTAGCTGCCGATGATTTGATAACAAGGCGATAGACAGGTTGTACTTTTGACAAACTCACAATTTGCCACGCTGCTGCAAAGACACCACCACATCAGCAAAATCTAAGCTTTCCTCTGCCGAGCGAGCGCGGTGAGCAGATATGTCCTCAGCATCCTCTAGCAAAGTCAAGCTGACGGCGCGGTTCACCAATTCAGACATAGACTGCCCAGAAGCGGCGGCTTTTAGCCGCAACGCTTGGTGGATGTCACCATCAAAATAGACGGTTGCGCGTTTGGCGGCGCTGGTGTTGAGGGTATTAGTTTGCATCAATCGAGTATAACGTTTTGACGCTATAACGTCAATTCGGCGTCAATTGTTTGGTGATCGTGGCAAGTTGCGTCAATTTCGCCTTAGCCGCTCCTGATTCAATAGCAGATTTAGCAAGCAAGACACCGCCTTGGATCGAATTTGACACATTGGCCGCGTAAAGCGCAGCTCCTGCATTCAGCATCACAATATCGCGGGCGGGGCCGGCTTGGTTGTCTAAAACACCCATGAGCATCGTCTTGGAGTCCTCAGCGGTTTCGACCCGCAAAGCGCGGTTGCTGACCATTTGGATGCCGAAGTCTTCGGGGTGGATTTCGTATTCGGTCACTTCGCCGTTTTTCAGCTCGCCTACCAGAGTGGCTGCGCCGGTGCTGACCTCGTCCATGCCGTCTTTGCCGTAAACGACCAAGGCGTGCTCAGCCCCCAAGCGCTGCAGGGCGCGGACTTGGATGCCGACCAGATCGGCGTGGAAGACGCCCATCAAAATATTCGGCGCGCCGGCAGGGTTGGTTAGGGGCCCTAAGATGTTGAAAATCGTCTTCATGCCCAGCTCTTTGCGGATGGGGGCGACGTTTTTCATGGCGGGGTGGTGATTCGGTGCGAACATGAAGCCGAGGCCCACGTCGGCGATGCACTGGGCAATCGCGACTGGGGAGAGGTTGATGTTGATGCCCAGCGCCTCCAGCACATCTGCACTGCCGGACTTGCTGCTGACGCTGCGGCCGCCGTGTTTGCTGACTTTAGCACCCGCAGCAGCGGCGACAAACATGGCGCAGGTGGAGATATTGAAGGTGTGCGACCCGTCGCCACCGGTGCCGACGATGTCGACCAGATGGGTTTTGTCGGCGACCTCGACCTTGGTCGAAAACTCGCGCATGACCTGTGCGGCGGCGGTGATTTCACCAATCGTCTCTTTTTTGACACGCAAGCCAGTGATCAGCGCGGCCATCATGACGGGCGACATCTCGCCACTCATGATGAGGCGCATCAGGTGCAACATCTCGTCGTGGAAGATTTCGCGGTGCTCTACGGTGCGTAAAAGCGCTTCTTGGGGGGTGATTTTGCTTGTCATATTGTCTGAAACCTCGTTTTGCGCCCTAGGTGACCTTAAATACGACTCTAGCCGGCGTATTTATTACCTATAACGCTATTAAATATATAGTGACTACTCGCTTTTAATTCAAAAATTCAATCCAGAAAGTTTTTGAGCATCGCGTGGCCATGCTCGGTCAGGATGGATTCGGGGTGGAACTGCACGCCTTCCATCCGCACCGCAAACGGCAAGGTTTTGTGGCGCACGCCCATGATCTCGCCGTCATCCGTCCAAGCGGTGATTTCCAGATCAGCCGGGCAGCTGGCTCGCTCGATCGCCAGCGAATGGTAGCGGTTGACTGTGAATTGCGGCGGCAGACCGGCAAACACCCCCGTTTGCGTGGTGCTGATGACGCTGGTTTTACCATGCATGAGCTGCTGCGCGCGTATGATATTGCCACCCAGCGCCGCGCCTATGGCTTGGTGCCCCAGGCAGACCCCCAGAATCGGCAACTTTCCTGCGAAGTGAGTGATCGCTTTCACAGAAATTCCCGCCTCTGCTGGCGAACAAGGGCCAGGGGAGATGACCAGGCGGTCGGGCTTGCGGGCAGCGATGCCTTCCAAAGTGATTTCGTCGTTGCGGAAAACCTCAACTTCAGCGCCTAGTTCGCCAAAATACTGGACGATGTTGTAGGTGAAGGAATCGTAGTTGTCGATCATCAAGAGTTTCATACCAAGCCCTCCTCAACCAATTCGCTCGCGCGAAGCAACGCCCTAGCCTTGGCCTCCGTCTCCGCCCATTCCAGCTCAGGCACGCTGTCGGCCACCACGCCGGCGGCGGCCTGCACATACAAGGTGTCGTTTTTGATGATGCCGGTGCGGATGGCAATGGCCACGTCCATGTCACCGGCAAAGCTGAGGTAGCCGCAGGCACCACCGTAAAGGCCGCGTTTGATCGGCTCCAGCTGGTCAATCAGCTCCATCGCGTGGACTTTGGGCGCACCGGTCAAGGTGCCGGCAGGGAAAGTGGCTTTGAGGACGTCCATCGCTGTCATACCGTCATTCAAAATGCCTTCAACATTGCTGACGATGTGCATGACGTGGCTGTAGCGCTCGACGGCGAACGATTCTGTGACTTTGACCGAACCAATTTGAGCGATGCGACCAATGTCGTTACGAGCCAAATCAATCAGCATGACATGTTCGGCGCGCTCTTTGGGGTCGTTGATGAGCTCGACTTCGGCAGCTTTGTCAGCCTCCGTCGATGGGCCACGTGGGCGGGTGCCAGCCAGCGGTCGGATGGTCACTTTTTGTTCAGTTTTGCCAGCGATTTCCACCATTTCTTGACGAACCAAAATCTCAGGACTCGCGCCTACAACTTGGAAATCACCGAAATCGTAAAAGTACATGTATGGCGATGGGTTCAGCGAACGCAGCGCGCGGTACAGGCTGAGTGGCGACTCGGTGTAGCGCTTTTTGATGCGCTGGCCGACTTGAACTTGCATGAAGTCGCCGCCCGCAATCAGCTCTTTAGCGCGTAAAACGGCGGCTAAATAATCCGCCTTGGCGAAGTCGCGTACAGCGGGGTGCGTCGTCGAGGGGTTGATTTCAGGCGCATTCACCGAAGACTTGAGCATTTCCTTCAAAGCATGCAAGCGTGCTTTAGCCACCGCATAAGCGTCGGGCTGGGCGGGGTCGGCGTAGACGATTAGGGAAAGTTTGCCAGAGAGGTTGTCAATCACCGCTAGTTCTTCACACTGCAGGAGCAAAATGTCGGGGCAATGCAACTCGTCGGGCGGGCAGGATTGCTCCAGCTTTTTCTCAATGTAGCGCACGGCATCGTAGCCAAAGTAACCGGCTAAACCACCACAAAAACGCGGCATGCCGGGCTGCAGGGCAACTTTGAACCGCTGCTGGTACTGGGCGATAAAGTCCAGCGGGTTGATGCGGCTGGTTTCAACGACCTTACCGTCGGTAACGACTTCGGTTTTCGCATCAGCGCCAAAGCCGCTAGACCGCAGCAAAGTACGCGCTGGCAGGCCGATGAAGCTGTAGCGGCCAAAACGCTCGCCTCCAACGACGGATTCAAGTAAAAAACTATTGTAGCCAGCGTATTTATTGCCTAAAGTGCTATTATTTTTATGACTACTCGTCGTAGTTTGCGTCAGTTTTAAATAGAGCGACAAGGGGGTTTCAAGGTCGGCAAAAGCTTGCAGCATCAAAGGGATGCGGTTGAAGCCTTGCGATTTGCGTTGGGTAAATTCTTGTTCGGTGATCACGATAAAAGCCTTATATGCGTGCCCTAAAAATACGATTGATGCTGTGTGTATTTTTAGTGGCTACTTCTGCGAATCACTGGGGCAAGGCCTTGGTGGCAGAAGCGGTTCAAACAATGATGCCAAGAGACTGCCGTTTGTAGCAGTTTTAGGCACGAAAAAGTAAGCGTTAAAGTGAGGTACGCCAAAGCCAAGCTCCTCGGTCAGTGCGACCGGTGCTTGAACCAAAAGTAAAGGCGTTTTCAACGCTGTGATTGAACATATAAGTAGAGTGTAGCAAACTCCGCGACTCTTGGCATCAAATTGACGTTCAATTTTGCGTAACCTAGCGTAAACCCGATGCGTCGCTTTGAACGTATCCGTGATAATAATCACTCAAAAATAGCACGGTCGTTCGTTTTTATTTGTCGATTATTAAATACTTATTTACGTTGTTTATATTTATAGAGGTCACCATGTTCAAAAAATCATTTTCCAAACTAGTTGCTCTCATTTTAGCTATGGCTTGTGCCACTGGCGTTTGTGCAGCCACTGTAGATGTTGCTGGTGTTAAATTTGAAGATACCATTGACCAGCGTGGCAGCAAATTGGTGCTGAATGGTGCTGGCGTACGTTACAAAGCCGTGTTCAAAGTATATTCAGCAGGCCTCTATTTACCCAAGAAAACAAGCTCGGCGGAGGAAGCTTTGTCCATGTCTGGGGCTAAGCGCATCAGCATCACCATGCTGCGTGATATTGACTCCAATGAATTAGGTAAGTTGTTCACACGCGGGGTTGAGGACAATGCGGCCAAGACGGAGATGTCGAAACTAATCCCAGGCCTCATTCGCATGAGTCAAATCTTTAGTGACCAAAAAAAGCTAGCAGCTGGCGATAGTTTTACATTTGAATGGGTGCCTGGCACAGGTGGAATTTTGACGGTAAAGGGTAGACCGCAGGGGGAGCCATTCAAAGAGCAAGAGTTTTTCACGGCTCTTTTGCGTATTTGGCTAGGGCCTGTACCTGCAGATTTCAAACTTAAAGAAGCTTTACTGGCCAAATAAATCTTGTTTTATTCTTTGTTTTATTCACTCACAGTTGGAAAGTATTAGGTATTCATGGACAAAATTTGGCTAAAAAGTTATCCGCCGGGCGTGCCTGCTGAAATTAATCCTGATACGTATGAGTCATTACCCCATTTGCTAGACGAAGCATTTCAAAAGCATGCCAATAGACCTTTCGCGGTTTGTATGGAGCAGTGGATGAGCTATCGAGAGGTAGATATCTTGTCGACGGCTTTGGCGGCTTGGTTACAGAGCCAAGGGCTAGAGCCTGGTGCACGCGTTGCCATCATGCTGCCTAATCTACCTCAGTTTTCGGTAACGATGGCAGCCGTATTACGTGCAGGTTACACATGCGTGAATATCAACCCGCTATACACGCCGCGCGAACTAGAGCACCAATTGAACGACTCTGGCGCTGAAACCATCATCATTTTAGAAAACTTTGCTTCCACGCTGTTAGAGGTGATTGGCAAGACGCCTATTAAACGGGTTGTACTGACGCGAGTTGGAGATTTGCTGGGTGCCATTTTTGGCAAATGGATCACTTTTGCTGTGCGGCATTTGAAAAAAGCAGTGCCACCTTACACATTCACTATAGAAAACGCTCTGCAAGTGACGGCTTTTAGTGATGCTATTTCGCGTGGCCGTCGCCTGCCATTGAAGCCACACCATACAAATTTGCAATCTATCGCATTTTTGCAGTACACAGGTGGCACGACAGGTTTGTCAAAAGGCGCAGTGCTGACGCATCGAAATATTATCGCAGCCGTACTGCAGGGTGAAGCTTGGTTTACACCGGCAATGGGACGCGTAGGCGATGTACGGAACATCAACGGTATAGCTGCCTTGCCGCTTTACCATATTTTCGCTCTGAACTTGAGCTTGCTTACTATGCGCTGGGGGGCACACATGACTTTAGTGCCTAATCCCAGAGACTTTCCAGGTTTCGTAGAAACGCTCAAGAAAAGACCTTTTCATATGCTACCGGCGGTTAATACTTTGTTTAATGCTTTGCTGTCTCAGCCTGATTTCAAGAGTATTGATTTCACAAATTTATGCGTGACGCAGGCTGGTGGAATGGCAGCATCTGAAGGCACTGCAAAAAATTGGCTTGCTACAACTGGTTGCCCCATGATTGAGGGTTGGGGCATGAGCGAGACTGTTGCCATTGGAACTAATAACCCCGTCAATAACAAAGAATTTACAGGGACTATCGGTTTACCGCTGCCGAGTATTGAAATTGCGATCAAGGACGAAGCTGGCAACAATGTTCCTCAAGGTCAATCTGGTGAGATTTGCATCAAAGGCCCGAACGTTATGGCAGGTTACTACAATCAACCCGAAGAAAATGCTAAAGCTTTCACCACCGATGGTTTCATGAGAACCGGCGATGTTGGCATCATGGATGAGCGTGGCTATACGAAAATTGTCGACCGATTGAAAGACATGATCATTGTGAGTGGCTTCAATGTCTACCCCAATGAACTCGAAAACATAGTTTCTTTGTGTCCCGGTGTCCTTGAATGTGCCGTGATTGGGATACCCGATGAAAAGGCTGGTGAAGCCATCAAGCTTTTCATAATAAAAAAAGACACTAATCTAAGTGAAGAAGATGTCAAAACTTATTGCAGGCAAAATTTAACTGGCTACAAAATGCCGAAATATATCGTTTTCAGGGACGATTTACCTAAAACCAATGTCGGAAAGATATTACGCCGTGAGTTACGAGCTGGCAAATAGACTCTGATTGTGTTTAACCTACAGGAGCTGGCACCGTGTCCAGCTCTTTTTTTCGTTCGTATTACTTTGTGTGGAACAACGAATTTAACCTAATTGGCTATACAAAAGTCTGTGTAACATCAGATTATTGCAGACGAAAAAAAACCCCCAACCGATCGGTTGAGGGTTTTTCTATTATAGAAGCCTGACAATGTCCTACTTTCACACGGGAATCCGCACTATCATCGGCGCTAAGGCGTTTCACTTTCCTGTTCGGGATGGGAAGGAGTGGTACCACCTTGCTATGGTCATCAGGCATAACTTGTTGCCATGTTGATTTTCAATTAAGAAGTCAACACAACGAATTCATAGAGTTAATCAGCTCATGTGCATGTAGCACATAATTATTTATTGGATCACGTCTAAACAACTTGAACATAACAAACATTCGAACTTATTGAACTTTGCTGCCTTTACATTTCTGCAATTTCAACATTATTTACAACAAATCAAAGTTATAGAGTCAAGCCGCACGAGCAATTAGTATCAGTTAGCTTAACGCATTACTGCGCTTCCACACCTGACCTATCAACGTCCTGGTCTTGAACGACTCTTTAGGGGGCTCAAGGCCCCGGCAGATCTCATCTTGAAACGAGTTTCCCGCTTAGATGCTTTCAGCGGTTATCTCTTCCACACTTAGCTACTCGGCAATGCCACTGGCGTGACAACCGATACACCAGAGG